>JAPUEL010000076.1 GCA_027492545.1 Propionibacteriaceae bacterium | reverse complement strand
CGCCTGACCCCGGTTGAGCCGGACACACCTCTCGGCGCAGTCTGTTGAGCCGGACACGCCTCTCGGCGCGGTCTGTTGAGCCGGACTTCGGAGTCGCGGGCCTGAGAGCGCTCAGATCGACCGATTCGCGCGTTGAGCCCGGTTTCAGGCTCAAAATGGCCCACCGAGAGCCGTGTCCGGCTCAAAGTGGCCCACCGAGAGCCGTGTCCGGCTCCTGCGGCCGACGGCGGCCATGCGGAGGCACGGCGTTCGGCCGACGACGGCCAGCCCGGTAAGCTGCTCCCTCGTGGCACTCACCATCGGGATCGTCGGTCTCCCCAACGCCGGCAAGTCGACCCTGTTCAACGCGCTGACCCGCAACAACGTGCTCGCGGCGAACTACCCGTTCGCGACCATCGAGCCCAACGTGGGCGTTGTGGGCGTGCCGGACCCGCGCCTGGCAGACCTCGCCAAGCTGTACGGCTCGGAGCGGATCATCCCCGCCACCGTGAGCTTCGTCGACATCGCCGGCATCGTGAAGGGCGCCTCGCAGGGCGAGGGCATGGGCAACGCCTTCCTGGCCAACATCCGCGAGGCGGACGCCATCTGCCAGGTCACCCGGGTGTTCGACGATGAGGACGTCACTCACGTCGACGGCAAGGTGGATCCCGCCAACGACATCGACACCATCACCACCGAGCTGATCCTCGCCGATCTCGCCACGGTCGAGAAGGCGCTGCCGCGGGTTGAGAAGGAGGCTCGGATCAAGAAGGAGTCGCAGCCGAAGCTCGCCGCCTACCAGGCCGCCAAGGACGCGCTGGAGCACGGTAAGGGCGTACGCGCGGCCGGCCTCGACGTCGAGGAGCTCCGCGACCTGTTCCTGCTCACCGCCAAGCCCTACCTGTACGTCTTCAACTGTGACCAGGACGAGCTGGGCGACGAGGAACTCAAGGGCCGCATGCGGGAGCTGGTGGCGCCGTCGGAGGCCATTTTCCTCGACGCCAAGTTCGAGTCCGAACTCGTCGAGATGGAGGAGGACGAGGCGCGCGAGTTCCTCGCCGAGATGGGCGTGGAGGAGCCGGGGCTGGACGTGCTGGCCCGCGTCGGCTTCGACACGTTGGGCCTGCAGACCTACCTCACGGCCGGCCCGAAGGAGTCGCGGGGGTGGACCATTCCCAAGGGTGCGACGGCGCCCGAGGCGGCCGGGGTGATCCACACCGACTTCCAGAAGGGCTTCATCAAGGCCCAGGTGATCGGCTTCGCCGACCTCATGGCCGCCGGCTCCGAGGCCGCGGCCAAGGCGGCAGGCAAGATGCGCCTCGAGGGCAAGGACTACGTGATGGCCGACGGCGACGTCGTCGAGTTCCGGTTCAACGTCTAGCGATACTGACGCGTCCGCGCCTCGGCCGAGAGGATCTCCCAGATCCGCTGGTGAAACTCCCACGCCAACCGCGGCTTCCTCAGGGCCATCCTCATCACAACCCCCTCGCTAGCGGTCGTCAGCGGAACCTGAATCCCGACTACGACACGAGACCCGCCACTTGGCCGCCGCCGACAGTTGAGGCACTCGGGTGTCGGAGGCGTCCCTCAACCAGCTCTCGGTTCTCGACTCAGCTGAGGTCTTGGAGCTCTTCGAGGGCCTTGGCCAGGCGGCGCTCCCGCGTGGCCTCCTGCCTGGCCTCCGCGATCCCGCGGGCCAGCTCCTTGCGCCGCGTGTAGCTGAGCGCGTCCCAGGCGCGCTGTAGCGTGGCGTCCGCGGCCAGCGCCCCAGCCAACGAAGGCGGCACATCGACGGTCCGCTCCGCCTCGTCCGCGACGATGGTCACGTCAACCTCGTCGCCGATCTCCACCCCGAGCGCAGCCCTCGCGGCCTTGCTCAAACCGATGCACGCCGTCCCGCCCATACGCGTGATCCGCAGCCGGGCGGAGGCGCCGCCGACGGTGACGACAACCGGCGGCGTCTTCGACCGCGACACCGCGGCGGACTCGTCGTCGGTCAACTCGATAGCCGCGGCCGGCCCGAAGGCGACGATGGTGGTGCTCAGCTGAATTATGGGCACAGTGTGCCCGCACCCGGCCGGCTAGCGGGAGGCCAGCACCTCGGCCACGTAGTCGACGTCCTTGTCGCCGCGACCCGACAGGTTGATCAGCACGATCGCGTCCTTCGGCATCGACGGCGCCATCCGCATGGCGTGCGCCACGGCATGTGAGCTCTCCAGGGCGGGGATGATGCCCTCGGTGCGGCACAGCAGCTGGAACGCGTCCAGGCACTCCGCATCCGTGGCGGACACGTAGGTGACGCGCCCGATCTCGTTGAGGAAGGCGTGCTGCGGTCCGACGCCGGGGTAGTCGAGGCCTGAGGCGATGGAGTGGACCGGGGCGGGCTCGCCCTCGGCCGTCTGGATCACCTTGGTGGCCATGCCGTGCAGGACACCGTCGGTGCCCGTGGTCATCGTGGCGGCGTGCTCGCCCAACACCCCGACCCCCAGCCCGGCAGGCTCCACGCCGTAGAGGGCCACGTCCTCGTCGTCGAGGAACGCCGTGAACAGGCCCATCGCGTTGGAGCCGCCGCCCACGCAGGCCGCGACCGCATCAGGCAGGCGTCCCTCCGCCTCGAGCATCTGGGCGCGGGCCTCGCGCCCGACGACGGCCTGGAAGTCGCGCACCATCGACGGGTACGGGTCCGGGCCCACCACCGAGCCGATGCCGAAGAAGGTGTCCTCGAAGTCGCGCGCGTAGGTGGAGAACGCCGAGTCGACGGCCTCCTTCAGGGACGCGCCACCCTCGGTGACCTCCACCACCTTCGCGCCGAGCAGCTGCATGCGCACCACGTTGGGGTGCTGCTTGGCCACGTCGATGGCGCCCATGTGGATCTCGCACTCCAGCCCCAGAAGGGCCGCGGCGGTGGCCAGAGCCACGCCGTGTTGGCCCGCCCCTGTCTCGGCGATCAGCTTCTTCTTGCCCATGCGGCGGGCCAGGAGGCCCTCACCGAGGCAGTGGTTGATCTTGTGCGAGCCGGTGTGGTTGAGGTCCTCGCGCTTGAGGTAGACCTTGGCGCCGCCCAGGTGCTCGGTGAGGTTCTCGGCGAAGTGCAACAGCGACGGCCGGCCGACGTAGGCCTTGAGGAGGTGGGCGTACTCCTCCATGAAGGCCGGATCGTTGCGCGCCTCGGCGTAGGCCGCCTTCACCTCCGCGATGGGCTCGACGAGGTGGGGCGGGAGATAGGCGCCGCCGAATCGCCCGAAGTAGCCCGCCTCGTCCGCCTGAGAAAAGTTCGTCACGCGGCAGAACATACTTCATCGGGAGCCTGGCCGCCGTCGATCCATCCGCTGGACCCGGTGCGTTCCCCGGCGGGCGCACTGACACACTGGGCCCGTGCGCGTCTACAACTTCTCCGCAGGTCCTGCCATGCTGCCGCTCGCCGTCCTGGAGCGGGCCCAATCCGAGCTCACCGACTGGCTCGGCTCGGGGATGTCGGTGCTCGAGGTCAGCCACCGCGGCAAGGATTTCGTCGCCTGCGCGGCTGCGGCGGAGGCCCGCATGCGGGAGGTCATGGCCATCCCCGCGAACTATCGGGTCCTGTTCCTGCAGGGCGGTGCGATGGGGCAGTTCGCCGGCATCCCGATGAACCTCACCGCTCCCGGTGATGTGATCAACGTCCTCCACACCGGGCAGTGGACGAAGAAGGCCATCTCCGAGGCGAAGAGGCAGGGGCTCACCGTCGACGTTATCGCCGACGAGGCGGCGTCGAACTACACCACCACGCCGGCCGCCGGCAGCTACCAGGTCGACCCGCAGGCCAGGTACTTCTACTACACGCCCAACGAGACCATCGGCGGCGTCGAGTACTCCTACGTCCCCGACGGCGGAGCCGTCCCACTGGTGGCGGACATGAGCTCGACCATCCTGTCGCGACCGGTCGACGTCGAGCGGTTCGGCCTGATCTTCGCCGGCGCCCAGAAGAACATGGGCCCTGCCGGCCTGTGCGTCGTCATCGTCCGGGACGACCTCGTCGGGCACGCCCGCGCCACCACGCCGTCGATCTTCGACTACGCGCAGATGGCCGCCAGCGACTCGATGCTCAACACCCCTCCCACCTTCAGCGTCTACCTGCTCGGGCTGATCCTGGAGTGGGTTCAGTCCCTCGGGGGGCTGGAGGCGATGGCCGCCCGGAACTCGGCGAAGGCGCAGAGGCTCTACACCTTCATCGACGCCTCGGAGTTCTACTCCAACCCCGTCGCCCCGGATTCGCGGTCCTGGATGAACGTCCCCTTCGTCACCTCCAGGCCGGAGGGGGACAAGGCGTTCGTGGCCGAGGCGGCCGCCGCCGGGCTGACGAATCTCGCCGGCCACCGAAGCGTGGGTGGCATGCGCGCCTCCATCTACAACGCCATGCCCATCGAGGGCGTGGACGCGCTGATCGAGTTCATGGCGGACTACGAGCGCCGGAACGCCTGACGTGACCTACCGGGTCCAGACGCTCAACGCCATCAGCGCCCACGGCCTGGCGCAACTTCCGGCAGAGTCCTACGTCGTCGCGTCGGACCTCGCGGACCCGGACGCGCTGCTGGTCCGGTCCGCCAATCTGAACATCCGGGAGATCCCGGCGTCCGTGCTGGCGGTCGCCCGTGCGGGGGCCGGCACGAACAATGTGCCGGTCCTCGAGATGAGCGCCCGCGGCGTCCCGGTATTCAACACCCCGGGCGCGAACGCGAACGCGGTCAAGGAGCTGGTGCTGGCCGGCCTGCTGGTGGGCGCCCGCAACATCGTGCAGGCGGTCGAGTTCAGCCGTTCGCTCGAGGGGACCGACGACGAGGTCGAGGAGCTGGTCGAGAAGGGCAAGAAGGCGTTCGTCGGGTTCGAGCTTCCCGGCCGCGTGTTCGGCGTCGTCGGGTTGGGAGCCATCGGCGTGCAGGTGGCCAACGCGGCCGCCGCCCTGGGCATGCGCGTGCTGGGCTACGACCCGCAGATCACGGTGGGCCACGCCTGGAAGCTGTCGGCCAACGTGGAGCAGGCCACCTCCATCGAGGAGGTGCTCAGGCGATCCGACGCCGTGTCGCTGCACGTGCCGCTGGTGGCGGGCACGCGGGGGCTCATCGACTCCGGACGCCTGGCGCTCATGAAGCCCAGGGCGCTGCTGCTCAACTTCTCCCGCGCCGCGATCGTCGACGAGGAGGCGGTGGTGGAGGCGCTGGACCGGCACAAGCTCCGCGGCTACATCTGCGATTTCCCGTCGCCGCTGCTCAACCGCCATCCGGCCGTGGTCGCCACGCCCCACCTGGGGGCGTCCACCGGGGAGGCCGAGGACAACTGCGCCGTCATGGCCGCCGCCCAGCTGCACGCCTACCTCGCCAACGGCGACATCACCAACTCGGTGAACTTCCCCGACGCCGTGCTCGCCCGCTCCGAGTCGACGAGTCGCCTGGCGATCGCCAACGCCAACGTCCCCAACATGGTGGGGCGCATTTCCACGCTGCTGGCCGACGCGGGGCTCAACATCGCCGACCTCCTCAACAAGTCGCGGGGCGAGCTGGCCTACACGGTCATCGATGTGGAGGGCGTCGTCCCCGAGTCTCTCGCCACCGAGATCCGCGCCATCGAGGGCGTCCTGTCGGTGCGCGTGATCTGAGGCTCGCGGCGCCTACAGTGGGTGAACCACAGGGAGGTGTGCGATGTCGGACTTCATGTCGATCTTCCAGCCCGGGCTGGAGTACGTGCGGCAGCAGCGCGACCTCGACAAGATCCTCGTCGTCGAGGAGGATCAGGGGGCGCCCGGCCCGAAGCCGCTCGACCTCGAGTCCGGCTCCGTCGTCCTCACGCTACCGCCAGAGGGTTCGCCGTCAGCGGACTGATGCCTGGTCGGAACCGACGGTGGGTAACGTTGCAGGCGTCAGACCACCCTAGGAGTTCCGCATGGATCCGAGCCGCCTCGTCCCCGACGACCAGATCTGGGAGGCGATCAAGCGCGAGTGCGCGGAGGCCGCGGCGCACGAGCCGCTGCTCGCCGGGTTCCTCCACACCGTCGTGCTCAGTCAGCCCGACCTGGAGGACGCGCTGAGCCTCATCCTGGCCGCGAAGCTCGACAACACCACCCTCCCGGCGCTCAGCCTGCGCGACATCATCCACGACGTGATCCTCGACGACGAGTGCATCCAGCGCGCCATCCGAGCCGACCTGCAGGCCGTTGTCTCCAGGGATCCCGCCTGCCCCGGATACGCCAACCCGCTGCTGTACTTCAAGGGCTTCCAGTCCATCCAGGCCTACCGCGTGGCGCACTTCTACTGGATGAACGACCGCAAGCCGCTGGCGCTCTATCTGCAGAGCCGGATCTCGGAGGTGTTCGCCGTCGACATCCACCCCGGAGCCCGCATCGGCAAGGGGATCATGTTCGACCACGCGACCAGCGTGGTGATCGGCGAGACGGCGGTGGTCGAGGACGACTTCTCCATGCTGCACGAGGTCACCCTCGGCGGCTCCGGCAAGGAGGGGGGAGACCGGCATCCCAAGATCGGCCGGGGCGTGATGATCGGCGCCGGCGCGAAGGTGCTGGGCAACATCCGCGTCGGCGAGGGGGCGAAGATCGGCGCCGGATCGGTGGTCCTGCACGAGGTGCCCCCGCACACCACCGTGGCAGGCGTGCCCGCGAAGATCGTCAATGTGCCCGCGTCGGCGCTGCCCGCCTTCGACATGGACCAGAGCATCGACGACGAGGACCAGGCGCCCCGGGAGCCGGTTCAGGCCTGGTAGACATCCCGCCACTTTCGGTGGGATCTCTACCGCGCCGCCCGCCCACGGCGATACCGTGAGCCATGCGCATCAACGACGTCATCGCCAGCAAGGGCTCTACTGTCATCACCGCCCGCTCTGACCAGAGCGTCGCGGACCTCGTGAAACTCATGACCCACCACAGGATCGGTGCCGTCGTCATCACCGACGACGATGAGACCGTCAGCGGCATCGCAGGGGAGCGCGACGTGGTGCGCGCCCTGGGCGAGCGGGGTGCTGCGGCGCTCGACGCTTCCATCGGCGAGATCCTCGACCGCGACGTGCACGTGTGCGTGCCCGACGACGACATCGCCAGTGTCGCGGCGGCCATGACCGAGTACCGGACCCGCCACATGCCGGTGGTGCAGGAGGGTCACTTCGTGGCCATCGTCAGCATCGGCGACATCGTGAAGAGCCGCATCGACCAGCTGCAGACCGAGCAGGAGTACCTGATCAAGTACGTCCAGAGCTGATCGGGGCCCTCAGCCCAGCCACTCGACCCGCTCGTTCCTCAGTTCCTCGACGACGCGGGGGGTCTCCCTCGGGTGAACGGCGGCCACCAGTGCCCCGAGCACCCGGGTGTCGAAGCCCTCACGCGCCGCGTCGATGGCGGTGGCCCGCACGCAGTAGTCGGTGGCGACGCCGCACACGTCGACCGACGTGATGCCGTGGCGGCCCAGCCACTGCGCCAGAGTGATCCCGTCGTCCGCGCCACCGATGGTTCCCTCGAACCCGGAGTAGGCGGCCGCGAAGGAGCCCTTGTCGAACACGGCGTCGAAGCCGTACCCGCGCAGCGCCGGGTGCAGCTGCTGGCCCGGCGTCCCGACGACACAGTGGGGCGGCCAGGTGTCGACGAAGTCAGGCGTGTCGGAGAAGTGCGCTCCCGGGTCGATGTGATGGTCGCGGGTGGCCACGACGTGCCGGTAGCCGTGGTCCCCGGCCAGCAGTGCCGCCACCCCGTCGGCCACGGCGTTGCCACCCTCCACGCCGAGCGCACCCCCCTCACAGAAGTCCACCTGCACGTCCACGACGATCAGAGCCCTGGTCACGTCGGCCCCCTCCCAGCTCGATTCCCATCAGCCTAACGCGGTACCCTCGCGCCCATGGAGCGACGCATCCACGTGACGGCGGTGGTGGTGTGCGACCCCTCCGGCAACGTCCTGCTGGTGCGCAAGCGTGGCACGGAGATGTGGATGAACCCCGGCGGCAAGCCCGAGGATGGCGAGACGCCGGAACAGTGCGGCGCCCGCGAGGTTCGCGAGGAGCTCGGTCTTGTTCTGGACCCCCTCCGGCTCGAGCCCCTGGGCCTCTTCGAGGCCGCGGCGGCCAACGAGCCGGACCACACCGTCGTGGCGCACGTGTTCAGGTGGCCTGATCCGATCCTCGGCCCGGTCCGGCCGGCCGCGGAGATCGACGCCGTGCGTTGGTCGGATCCCGCCGTCGCGCGCGGCGGGTCTGATCACACCCTTGCGCCGCTCTACACCGGGGCGATCGCGCCGCTCCTCTAGCCCGGTCATGCCGAGAGGCCAGAGGGTTGGCGGGGAGTCGACGCTGCTGCGCCCCTGAGCCGGGCGTTCCTCGCTCACACCTCGACGTGCATCGCGACGGTGTGGCTGCCGCCTGCGGGGATGGTGACCGCGTTGTCCTGCACGCAGCCGTACTCCACGCACACGAAGCCGGTCCATTCCCCGCTGGCGACCTCTCGGCCCCCGGGGCCGGGGTTCCACACGATGACGCTGGCGGCGCCGTCGGCGGAGAGCCTGATGCTGCGCACCGGGTCCCGCAGGGTCAGCGCCGGCGCGCCCGAGTACACGCGGTCCAGGTGCCTCCCGACCGCGACGGGCGAGTCCTCCACCGCCACGGCCGCGTCGCCTGCGAAGTCGCGGAACGCAACCCCCTCCAGGCCGGTGACCGATGCTCCGCGGGCAGCCACCGCGAAGTACGGGTGCAGCGCGAAGTCCACGACCGCCTCGCGCGTCGGGCTGACCACGGTGACCTCGGCGTCGAGCCGATCCCGACTCATCCTCGCGTCCAGGCGATAGCCGAGGTCCGGCGGGTAGAGCTCGGCTCCCGGCAGGTGCGCGACGCTGGGGGAGTCCAGGGTGAGCGCCACCCGGGCCCCGTCGTCGCTCTGCTCCAGCAGGTCCAGCGCCCACGGGACTCGTGCGACGAGGCCGTGGTTGACGGGCACGCCCACCCCGTCGCGCCCGGATCCGAACCACGGCGCGCACACCGGGATCCCGCCGTGCCACATGTG
Organism: Propionibacteriaceae bacterium; assembly: GCA_027492545.1. Lineage (GTDB taxonomy): Bacteria > Actinomycetota > Actinomycetes > Propionibacteriales > Propionibacteriaceae > Arachnia. Next base: position 162,856 of record JAPUEL010000076.1, on the reverse strand, counting down.
CCCGACCCGCAGCTGGGCCTCCCCGGACATCCACAGCACCTCGCCGTGGCCGGCCGGCTCCCAGGACAGGACGCAGCCTCCCAGTCCGGCGACGCGCCCCCGCCCCCAGGTGCCGTGCAGCTCATGAATGGTCATGCCCGTCACGCTACCCCCGCGACACTGGCGCAGCAGCCCATACGATGGCACCATGCCGACCATCCGTCCCGCCCAGAGCCGAGACCTGCCGGCCATCACCGAGATCTTCAACGAGGCGGTCGTGGGCACCACTGCCTCGTACGCCCTGGACCCCGTCACCGTGGACGACAGGCGGGCCTGGTTCGAGCGGCTCACCGGCGCGGAGTGTCCGGTCCTCGTCCTCGAGGACGACGGCGAGGTCATCGGCTATGCCAGCTACGGCCAGTTCCGCCCCCTGGCCGGCTACGCGCACACGGTTGAGCACAGCGTCTACATCAGGTCGGGCCGCCGCGCCGCGGGCGGGGGGCGGATGCTGATGCTGGCCCTGCTCGATTACGCCAGGGGCCGGGGCGTGCACGTGATGGTGGGGGTCGTCGACGGCTCCAACGAGGACTCGCTGGCGTTCCACCGCAAGCTCGGCTTCGTCGAATCGGGGCGCCTGCCGGAGGTGGGCAGGAAGTTCGACAGGTGGCTCGACGTGGTGTTCATGACCCATGTGCTGTGAGCATTAGTCTGTCGGCATGGCCTTTCACGCTGACGCGAGCGATCTGACCCACAAGGAGATTCTGACGTGGGAGGGCTTCGGCGCAGCACAGCGTGAGCTGGCCGGCCTCGTCGCGGTGTCCGGGTTCGAGCCGTCGATCATCGTGGCGGTGGCGCGGGGCGGCATGCCGGTCGCGGGCGGCCTCACCTACGCGCTGGGCGTCAAACTCACCGATGTCATCAACGTGGAGTTCTACACCGACGTGGCGCAGACCCTGCCGGACCCCATCCTGCTCGCCCCCATGATGGACACCGAGTCCATCGCGGGCAAGCGGATCCTCGTGGTCGACGACGTGGCGGACTCCGGCCGCACCCTGGGATTGGTGATGAAGCTGCTGCGCGGCTTCGGGGCGGAGGTGCGCAGCGCCGTCCTGTACGCCAAATCGCGCACGCTGGTGGAGCCGGACTTCGTGTGGAAGCAGACCGACGACTGGATCGTCTTCCCGTGGTCCGCTGCACCGCCGATCACGGCCGACTCATTGCGGTGAGCATCTGCTCAGAGCGGAGGCAACAGGTGGGAACCGAGACGGTCCCGAGAACGGCGCAGGATATCCTGATGGGGCACATTGGCGCCGAGGCCCTGCCCGGTCGTCGCAGATCACCAGATAGGAACCCAGCACTGTGACTCTTGAGTGGACCGAACAGGACTCCCGAGCCGTCGACACCGCCCGCATCCTCGCCGCCGACGCCGTCGAGAAGGTTGGCAACGGACACCCCGGAACGCCCATCTCGCTCGCGCCGGTGGCCTACCTCCTCTACCAGAAGGTGATGAACACCGACCCCACCGACGACCTGTGGCTCGGCCGCGACCGGTTCGTGCTGTCGGCCGGCCACGCGTCGCTGACGCAGTACACGCAGCTCTACCTGGGCGGACTTGGGCTGGAGATCGAGGACCTGAAGTCGTTGCGCACCTGGGGCTCCAAGACACCCGGGCACCCCGAGTACCACCACACGAAGTTCGTGGAGTGCACCACCGGACCCCTGGGCGCCGGCATCTCCAACGCCGTCGGCATGGCCATGGCCGCCCGCCGCGAGCGCGGCCTCTTCGACCCGGAGGCCCCAGTCGGCGAGTCGGTGTTCGACCGCCAGATCTACGTGATCGCAGGCGACGGCTGCCTCCAGGAGGGCATCTCGTCGGAGGCTTCGTCGCTGGCCGCCACCCAGAACCTGGGCAACCTGACGCTGATCTACGACGACAACCGCATCACCATCGAGGGCGAGACGGACATCTCCTTCACCGAGGACGTCAACGCCCGCTACGAGGCCTACGGCTGGCACGTCCAGAGCGTGGACTGGACCAACGGAGGCACCCGGTACGTCGAGGACATGGAGGCGCTCTACGCCGCCATCGAGGCCGCGAAGGCCGTCACCGACAAGCCCAGCTTCATCAAGCTCACCACCGTCATCGGCTGGCCGCTGCCCAACAAGCAGGGCATGCACGCGGTCCACGGCTCCAAGATCGGCGGCGACGAGATCGCGGCACTCAAGGACGCGCTCAAGTTCGAGCAGGAGCCGTTCGCCGTCGACCAGGCCATCGTCGACTACACCCGCGCCAACGCCGCCGAGCGCGGCCGTGCGGCGCGCGCGGCCTGGGACGAGAAGTACGCCGCCTGGGCGGCCGCCAACCCGGAGGGCGTCGCGCTGCTGGAGCGCGCCGCGGCCCGCAAGCTGCCGGAGGACCTGAGCCTGCCGGTATTCGAGGAGGGCAAGAAGTCCACCCGCGCCGCGTCAGGCGAGGTGCTCTCCGCGCTCGCGTCGCAGCTCCCCGAGCTGTGGGGTGGGTCCGCAGACCTCGCGGGCTCCAACAACACGACGATGAAGGGCGAGCCCAGCTTCCTCCCCGAGGAGCGCGTCACGCACGACTGGCCCGGCAACCCCTACGGCCGCACGCTGCACTTCGGCATCCGCGAGCACGCCATGGGCGGCATCCTCAACGGCATCAACCTCTCCGGCCTCACCCGCGCCTACGGCGGCACCTTCCTGGTGTTCGCGGACTACATGCGCCCGGCCGTGCGCCTCGCCGCCATCATGGGCGTGCCGACGGTGTTCGTGTGGAGCCACGACTCGGTGGGCGTCGGCGAGGACGGCCCCACCCACCAGCCCATCGAGCACCTCGCCTCGCTGCGCGCCATCCCCGGCCTCGACGTCGTCCGCCCCTCGGACGCCAACGAGACCTCCGTGGCCTGGGGCGAGATCCTGCGCCGCTCCGACCGTCCGGCCGGCATCATCCTGTCCCGGCAGGACCTGCGCACCATCCCGCGCGGCGAGAAGTTCGCCTCCGCGGAGGGCGTCGCCAACGGCGCCTACGTGGTGAGCGAAGCCGACGGTGACGTGGCTGTGATCCTGCTGGCCTCCGGCTCCGAGGTGGAGCTGGCGCTGGCCTCCCAGGAGGCACTGCAGGCCGAGGGGATCCCCACCCGCGTGGTCTCGGTGCCGTGCCAGGAGTGGTTCGACGAGCAGACGGCCGAGTACAAGGAGTCCGTGCTGCCGGCGGCCGTCACCGCCCGGGTCAGCATCGAGGCCGGCATCGCCATGGGATGGTCGAAGTACCTCGGCGCCAAGGGTGCCTCGGTCAGCATCGAGCACTTCGGCGCCTCGGCGTCCGGCAACAAGTGCTTCGAGGAGTTCGGCTTCACCGTCGACAACGTGGTGGCCACCGCGAAGTCCGTCCTCTGACTCACCCCCGCACCGCTTGCCGGCGGCGTCTCCTCATCCGAGGGGGCGCCGCCGGCGGCGTCTATGCTGGGCGGCATGGGTTTCAAGGATGTGGTGGGCAATCTCGTCGGTGACAAGCCGATCGTGCTGGAACTCGACATGGCCCGCGGAGTGCTGGTGGCCAGGCCCACCAACCCCCTCCAGGCCATCCAGTTGATCAACAGCGCCACCCTCGGCGCCCTCCGCCAGCACCTGGCGGACGCGGCGGAGGACCCCCGCGTCGTCGGGCTCATCGTGCACGCCGTCCCGTCGCAGACCCTTCTGGCCCACATCGAGGAGATCGCCGGCTTGGTGGAGAAGTTCGGCGAGAAGAAGCAGACGATGGCCTGGGCCGAGTCCTTCGGGGAGCTCTCCGGCGGGCTGGCGGCCTACCGCCTCGCCGTCGCCGCGGACCAGATCTGGGTGCAGCCCACCGGCATGTTGAGCATCGGGGGAGTCGAGCTCAGCATCACCCTGCTGCGCGGACTGCTGGAGAAGGTGGGCGTGGAGCCCCAGTTCGGGCAGCGCCACGAGTACAAGTCCGCCGCGGACACCTACGCGGCCGATCACGTCACCGAGGCCAACCGCGAGATGATGCGGCGCCTCGGCCAGTCGCTGGTGGACGGGATCGTCGCGGCCGTGGCCCGCCGTCGTGGGCTCCCGGTCGAGAAGGTGTGGGAGGGCGTCAACGCGGCGCCGGTCACCCCTGAGCGGGCCCACGAACTCGGACTCATCGACAGGATCGGCTACCGCGACGAGGCGTACGCCGAGACCCTGGAGGCGTGGGACGCGCAGCCCGAGCACCTCCTGTTCGCGCACCGGTACACCTCGAAGGCCGCGCTGAAGCGGAAGCTGCAGCGGAGCCAGCCGAAGGTGGCTGTGGTCTCCGTGCACGGCGCCATCGTGACCGGGCGTGGGCAACGCAGCCCCATGGGCGGCGAGCAGGCAGGGGCGGATGTCGTCGACGAGCACCTCCGCTCCGCGCTGCGCGACGACGACGTGAGGGCCGTGATCCTCGACGTCGATTCCCCAGGCGGGTCCGCCGTCGCCTCTGACTTCATCCGGCGTTCCGTCCTGCGGCTGCGCGAGTCCGGCAAGCCTGTCGTGGCGCAGATGGGCCATGTCGCGGCCTCCGGCGGCTACTACGTCGCCATGCCCGCCGATGAGATCGTCGCCCACGCCGCCACCCTCACCGGCTCCATCGGGGTCCTGGGCGGCAAGATGGTCACACAGGGGCTCTACGACAAGCTCGGCCTCATCCGCGAGGCCCTGCCCATCGGGGAGAGCGCCTCCTTCCTGTCCGACGCCTCACGGTTCTCGGACGAGGACTGGGCACGCCTCAACGCCTGGCTGGACCGGGTCTACCTGGACTTCACCACCTTCGCGGCGCAGGACCGGGGCATGGAGTACGCCCAGTTGGAGACGCTGGCCCGAGGGCGGGTGTGGACCGGGGCCGATGCGAAGGAGCGCGGGCTCGTGGACCACATCGGGGGCCGACGGGTCGCGGTGGAGCGCGTGTGCGCGCTCGCAGGGCTGGATCCAGCGGCCGTCAAGCTCGCCCACCAGGGGGACTCGGGCGTGCTCGCGCTGATCAAGCCCGCCACCTCCAGCGAGACCTCCGCGGGTGGCGTCGGCCTCCCTGATGCCGAGGCTGTCCTCGCGGGGCTCGCGGCGCGGGTGGGGCTGCACGGCCATGGGGTGTTGAGCCTTCCCTGGTCGCTGCGGGTGCGCTGAGTGCCCGACATTTGGGGGCGTCGTCGGCGTTTCGTACCATTGAGGTCGCGTGCGGCGTCGGCCGCTGAGGGGTGAATGTGAAGAAGTCTGCGAAGATCGCGATCGGCGTCGGAGTCGGGGCCGTGGTGTTGGTGGGGGGCGGCTACGTCGCCTCCTACTTCGTCGCGGGCAGCCAGTTGCCCTCCCAAGCCTCCGTGGAGGGGGTCCCTATCGGGGGGCTGTCGCCGGACGAGGCGGTCGAGACGCTCCGCACGGAGTTCGCGGACCTGGTCGCGGCGCCCCTGACGCTGAGCGCCGGCGCGGTCTCCGTCGAGCTGCCGCCGGCCGAGAGCGGCCTGAGCGCGGACTTCGAGGCCACCGTCCGCGAGGCGGGCGGCGGCTTCAGCTGGAACCCGGCCGACATCGTCAGCAACCTCGTCGGCGGCGAGGACGTGGCACTGGTGCGCGTGGTCGACGAGGCCGCGCTGACGGACGCCGTCGAGGCGGTCACCGACAGCTTCGCGGTTGACGGCGTGGACGCCACGCTCGCGTTCAAGGACGGCGAGATCGCACGGACCGAGGCCGTCGACGCCCAGGAATTGGACGTCGCGGCCACCACGGATGCCGTCGAGTCGGCCTTCCTGGCAGGGGAGTCCTCGGCCGAGGCCGCCACGACGAACGAACCCCCTGCGGTCACCGATGCCATGGTCGACGAGGCCATCACCACCTACGCCACCCCCATCCTCAGCGGCCCGGTCACGCTCACCTACAAGACCGCCAGCATGGAGATCGCGCCGTCCACCGTCGCCGGGGTGACCACCTTCTCGGTGGCGGACGGGAAGCTCGCCCCGGTCATCGACGCGGAAGCGCTGTCCGCCGTCGCGGAGGGCGCGCAGGAGGCCCTCGGTCTCAATCCCCCGAAGGACGCCAGCTACAGCTTCACCACCGGATCCCCGGTCGTGGTGCCCGCCGTGACCGGCGAGGTGCTGGAGCCGGAGGCCTTCGTCGAGACCGTGAAGACCGCGGCCATCGCGACAGGTGCGGCCCGCACGGTCCCCGTGACCGTGACCACGCAGGAACCGGAGTTCACCACCGCCGAGGCGCAGGCCGCCGCGCCCAAGGAAGTGATCGGCGAGTTCACCACCCGCTTCCCGCACGCCGCCTACCGCAACACCAACCTCGGCCGCGCAGCGGCGTCGGTCAACGGCACGGTCCTCCTGCCCGGGGAGATCTTCTCCCTCAACGACACGCTCGGGCCGCGCACCGCCGCCAACGGGTACGTCGACGGCTACGTCATCAACGGCGGGCGCCTCGTCAAGGAGGCGGGCGGTGGCATCTCCCAAGCCGCCACGACGCTGTACAACGCCGGCTTCTTCGCCGGCTACGAGGACATCGAGCACAAGCCCCACAGCCTCTACTTCGACCGGTACCCGGCCGGCCGCGAGTCCACCATCTACTACGGCTCGCTGGACATGCGGTTCAGGAACGACACCGAGTACCCGGCCATCATCCAGGGCATCATCTCCAAGTCCTCGCCCGGGACCCGCGGCAGCCTCACGTTCAAGATCTGGTCCCAGCGCACCTACACCAAGGTGACCTCGACGGAGCCGGTGAAGTCCGGCTTCTACAGCGGCGCCGAGCGCGTGGTCACCGACACCCCGTGCGAGCCGCAGGCCCCTATCCAGGGCTTCACGGCCACCTGGCAGCGCCTCTTCTACCAAGGCTCCGAGGTGGTCAAGCGCGAGAACTACAGCTGGAAGTACAGCGCGGGGGATGCGATCACGTGCGCGGCGGCCGGGGGCTGATCGCCACGGGCTGAATCCCCCCCCGCCCAGCCGGTCGCGCAGGCGGGGCCCCGGCGGGCGACGGCACGCTAAGCTGTCCGTGTCCGCCCTTGAAGGAGTGAAAAGTGACGTACATCATCGGTTTGCCCTGTGTCGATGTGAAGGACCGCGCCTGCGTCGAGGAGTGCCCGGTGGACTGCATCTACGAGGGCAATCGCATGCTCTACATCCACCCCGAGGAGTGCGTGGACTGCGGCGCCTGTGAGCCCGTGTGCCCGGTCGAGGCCATTTACTACGAGGACGATGTGCCCGAGGAGCAGGCCAAGTTCTACGACGTCAACGTCCAGTTCTTCGACGAGATCGGCTCGCCCGGCGGCGCGGCGAAGCTCGGCGTGATCGACAAGGACCACCCGATCGTCGAGGCGCTCCCGCCCCAGGGCGAGTGATGGGCCTCGGGGCCCGCCTTCCTGATTTTCCCTGGGACACGCTGAGCGACGCCAAGCGCGTCGCGTCGGCCCACCCCGACGGCATCGTCGATCTCTCGGTCGGCACGCCCGTCGATCCCACGCCGCAGCTGGCGCGCGACGCCCTGGCCGCCGCGGCGGACGCCCACGGCTACCCCACGGTGTGGGGCGCTCCGGCCACCCGGCGCGCCATCCTCGGCTATCTCGAGCGTCGTTGGGCCTCCATCCCGCTGCCGGACGAGGGCGTCGTGCCGGTGATCGGCACCAAGGAGCTGGTGGCGTGGCTGCCCACCCTCCTGGACCTCGGGCCTACCGACGCCGTGGTCTTCCCGGAGTGCGCGTACCCCACCTACGAGGTGGGTGCCCTGACGGCGAAGGCGCGGGCCGTGCCCCTCGATGACCCCGCCGGCATCCCGGCCGACGCGCGCCTGATCTGGATCAATTCCCCGGCCAACCCCACCGGTCGGATCCTCGGGCTCGACGAGATGCGGGCCTTCGTGGCCGCGGCGCGGGACCGGGGTGCGGTGCTGGCCAGCGACGAGTGTTATGGCGAGTTCGCCTGGGACGCCGAGCCCTTCTCGGTGCTCGACCCCCGGGTCAACGACGGCGACGCCACGGGCCTGCTGGCGGTGGGGTCGCTGTCCAAACGCTCCAACGCCGCGGGCTACCGGGCGGGCTTCGTCGCGGGGGATCCGGCCGTGGTGCAGCGGCTCGTCGCGGCGCGCAAGCATCTGGGCATGATCGTGCCCGCGCCCATCCAGGCGGCGATGGTGGCCATGCTGGGTGACCAGGCCCACGTCGAGGATCAGCGCGAGCGATACCTGGCCCGGCGCGCACTGCTGAAGCCCGCGCTGGAGGCTGCTGGGTTCACGATCGAGCACTCCGAGGGCTCGCTGTACCTGTGGGCTACGCGCGGCGAGGACTGCCGCGACACCGTCGCGTGGCTGGCCGGCCTCGGGATCCTGGCCGCGCCGGGTGACTTCTACGGTGCCGCGGCGGCGCGCCACGTGCGTGTCGCGCTGACCGGTTCCGACGAGCGGATCACGGCCGCCGCCGCCCGGCTCTTGGACTCGGCCTGAGCCCTCCCTGCGTCTGAGGGGCTGGGGTCGGGGTTTGAGCCGGACACGGCTCTTGCGGGCCCAAGTTGAGCCGGACACGGCTCTTGCGGGACCAAGTTGAGCCGGACACGGCTCTTGCGGGACCAAGTTGAGCCGGACTTCGGACTCGCTGTGGTTTGAACGTTCGAATCGCTCGTGGGCGACGACCAGTCCCGATTCCGGCTCAAACCGTGTCCGCAACAGCCGTGTCCGGCTCAAACCGTATCCGCAACAGCCGTGTCCGGCTCAACGCGACCCCGATGAAGCAGCATCCGGCTCAACGCAGCCCGCGCAAAGCCAGTAGGCCGGCGGGTTGACACCGCGCCTACCGCGTGTCTAAGGTGGCCAGGTTGTCGTCGACCGTGAGGAGGTGCATGCAGATGTTGATCACCACTGCTGCCACCGGTCGGCTGCGCGCGCCCGCCGTCGCCTGACCGGAGCCGCGCCGGGGCTGAGCCCCACCCGTGACGCCTGAGCGTCCCCCTCCTCTCATTCTTTCGCGTCGGCACCTTCGACGCCGTCCACCAGGACCTCCCTATGCATGCATCGCCCCGCGGCCGGTACGACTTCCCGCCCGCCATTCCCGTCGACTCGCGCCCCGACGTGCGTTCCCCGAGCCGGTTCCTCTTCTGGCTGATGCGCAGCTACGGCTGGGTCGTGCCCGCGATGACGCTGGCCGCATCGTCATGGATGATCCCGGCCGCCCTGACCCCCTGGTTGCTGGGCCGCGCGGTCGACGCCGGGGTCGTCAGCGGCGACCCCGCGGCCACGCTCGGCTGGGTGGGCCTGCTCCTGCTGGTCATCGTCGTCGGAGTTGTCGGGGGCATCCTGTTCCACACCTTCGCGGTGCGGATGTGGCTGCTCGGCATCTACGGAATCCAGCGTCGAGTGTCGCGGCAGGCGGTCCACCTGGGGCACGTGCTCAACCGGCGGGTGCCCACCGGTGAGGTGCTGAGCGTCGCGTCCTCGGACAGCGACCAGTTCGGCGCCACCGTCGACTCCTTCGGGCACGTGGTCGCCTCGGCGGTCAGCTTCCTGCTGGCCTCGATCCTCATGATGACCACCTCCCCGTCACTGGGGCTGGTGGTGCTCGTCGCCACGCCGGTGCTGCTGCTGGCCTCGACCCCGGTGCTGCGCCCGCTCACCCGGGCGCAGTCCGCGGAGCGCACGGAGAGCTCGTCGCTGACCACCATGGCCACCGACATCGCCACCGGACTGCGGATCCTCCGCGGCATCGGCGGGGAGCGGACCTTCGCGCGCAACTACGAGCGGCAGTCCCAGAAGGTGCGTGCTCTCGGGGTGCGGCTGGGCACCTGGCAGGCGGTCGTGGAAGCCATCAGCATCCTGCTCTCCGGCCTGCTGTTGGTCGCGCTCGTCTACCTGGGCTCGCGTCAGATGTACGACGGGACCCTCAGCGTGGGTCAGTTGATCAGCTTCTTCGGCTACGCGGTGTTCCTCACCACGCCGATGCAGACCTTCTTCGACTTCGCCCAGAAGTGGGTGCAGGGCCTTGTGGCGGCGCAGAAGACGCTGTCCTTCCTGGGTGCCGACGTGCCGTGGCGCTCCACCGGGGCCACGCTCGCCGACGCGCCCGAGCTGCGTGACGAGGCCTCGGGGGTGGTGGTGCGGCCCGGGCGGATGCTCGGCATCGTGTCGGCGGATCCGGACGCCTCCGCCGCGCTGGCGGACCGGCTGGGTCGCTACCTGCCCGAGTCCGCCGGCGAGGAGCACGACGACGAGGAGCTCACCGGCCGGGCGCGGAAGGCGGCGCGCCGGGAGCGGATCGCCGAGCGGTCGCGGAAGGCTGCCGCCGACGCGGAGTTGGCCTCTCGTCCGTGGGGCGTCACCGCCGACGGGGTGGACTACTCGGAGCTCGACATGGCGGAGCTGCGTCACCGCGTCGTGGTGTCCCACACTGGCGCGGGCCTGTTCTCCGGCACGCTTCAGACCGCCGTCGACCCGTGGGGGACCCACAGCCTGCAGCAGGCAGAGCAGGCGCTGATCGTCGCGTCGGGCGAGGACATCTACGACGCCCTGCCCGGCGGATGGCAGGGCCGGATCGACGAGAAGGGCCGAGGCCTGTCGGGCGGGCAGCGTCAGCGGCTCGTCCTGGCCCGCACCCTGGTGCTCGACCCCGAGACGCTGATCCTCGTCGAGCCCACGTCCGCGGTCGACGCGCACACCGAGGCCCGTATCGCCGAGCGTCTCGCTTCGCACCGGCGCGGCCGGACCACCGTCGTGGTCACCGCGTCCCCGTTGATGCTGCGTCAGTGCGACGAGATCGCCGTGCTGGCGGGGGGCCGCGAGGTCGCCCGGGGCAGCCACGACGAGCTGCGGACCCACCCCGATTACCACCGCGTCATCGCGCGCGGCATGGAGGATGACGATGAGTGAACACCTGTTGGCGGAGTCCTCCGCCTCCACCTGGCGCAGCGAGCCCCCCGAGTCCCGGCTCCAGGAGGGCCTCGACGTGCCCCGCGACGCCGGACCGCGTCAGCGGATGGCCGCGCTGGTCAGGCGCCACCACCTCCGCACCGCCACCGCGCGTGCGGTGATCGCCGACGCGCGCTCGCCGGAACACGGGTTCCCCGTCGCCACCTCGGGCCAGGCGGTCGGGTTTCTCGGCCGGATGCTCCACGGGCACCGGCGGGCTCTCCTGGCCTGGGCGGTCGTGCTCAACGTCGGGGCGGCCGGGGCGGGGCTCGTCGCGCCGTTCATGCTCGGCCGGCTGATCGACCGGGTCACCGGCGGGCAGTTGGACCTGAACGGCGTCACCGGGCTGGTGGCGGTGATCGCCGGCGTGATCCTTGCGCAGGCGCTCCTCACGTTCGCCGCGCGGCGCGCCTCGGCCGTCCTCGGCTACGACCTGCTCGCCGCCGCCCGCGAGGAGGTGGTGCGCATCGTGCTCAGGCTGCCGCTCGGGCACGTCGAGTCCTCGGGGTCGGGTGACCTGCTCACCCGCATCACCTCGGACGTGTCGAAGATGGCCATCGCGGCGCGTTGGGCGTTCCCCACGCTCATCGTGTCCATCGTCCTCATCGGCGCAACCCTCGTGGCCATGCTGCTCAACTCCTGGCTCCTGACGCTGCCCATGCTCCTGACGGCGGTCGTGATGTGGCTGGGCGGGCGCTACTACCTGTCGCGGGCCACAGCCGGATACATCACCGAGTCGCGGTCCTACTCGGTCATCAACGCCACCACCACTGAGACCGTGGAGGGCGCCCGCACCGTCGAGGCGCTCGCGCTCGGCGAGCTCCGGGTGGCGCAGTTGGACGAGGACACCGAGGTCTCCGCCCAGGCCGAGCGCTACACCATGACGCTGCGCAACATGCTGTTCGCCATGGTCGACTCGTCGTTCCAGCTCCCCCTGGTTGGGGTCGTTCTCCTGGGCACCTGGGGCCATGCCAACGGGTGGGTCACGATCGGCCAGATCACGACGGCGGCGCTGTACGTCTCGCAGCTGCAGGGGCCGCTGGACCGCGTCATCGCGGTGCTCGACCACCTGCAGCTCGGCATCGTCTCGACGGCCCGCCTCATCGGCGTGGCCCAGGTGGAGGACGATCGTACCCCGGGCGAGGGGCAGCCCGAGGGCGCGAAGCTCACGGGCAGCGGTCTGCGGTTCGGCTACCGGGAGGGTGTCGACGTGCTCCACGGCGTGGACGTGGACCTGGTACCCGGGGAGCGCCTCGCCATCGTCGGCCCGTCCGGGTCCGGCAAGTCGACCCTCGGCCGGCTCGTGGCGGGGATCAACCGGCCCCGGGTGGGTGAGGTCACCGTCGGTGGCGTCGACGTCATGGACCTCCCGCTGGACCGGCTCCGCACCGAGGTGGCCCTGGTCACGCAGGAGCACCACGTGTTCGTGGGATCCGTCCGCGACAACGTGGTGCTCGCGCGCGAGACCACGGCCTCCGACGACGAGGTGGAGCAGGCGCTGCGGGCGGTCGACGCGTGGGGGTGGGTGTCGCGGCTGCCGGGAGGGCTGCACGCGGAGCTCGGTCACGGGAAGACGCCGCTGACCCCCGCCCAGGCGCAGCAGGTGGCGCTGGCCCGGCTCATCGTGGCCGACCCGCACACGCTGGTGCTCGACGAGGCGACCTCCCTGATCGACCCGTCGTCGGCCCGGCACCTGGAGGGGTCGATGGCGGCGCTGCTGGACGGGAGGGCGGTCATCGCGATCGCGCACCGCCTGCACACCGCCCATGACGCCGACCGGATCGCGGTGGTCGACGGTGGCCGGATCGTCGAGATCGGGTCCCACCACGAACTGCTCGAGCTCGACGGCCAGTACGCGGACCTGTGGCGCACCTGGCGGAACTCAACCCCGGGGCCGGCGCCGCTCAGCCGAGCGTGAGCACGGCGGTGCCGGCCTGGGAGGGCGGGGCGGCGTCGCGCCACCGGCCCTCCGAGGCCGTCCACTCGCGGTCCGCCACGACCACCGAGGTCAGGCCGCCCGCGTAGCTGTTGGCGATCGCCAGCTGGGCCGCCGACCACAGCAGCGTCTCGTCCGCGGCGGTCACGGTCGACGTGCCTCCCTCGGCCGCGACGCTCACACCGTCGCCCAGCGCCGCGAGCACGCGCTCGAACGCGCTCGGGTCCGGCGTGGGGGACTCCTTGAAGCTCAGGCAGGCGATGCCCTCCGGCACCGACCCGCGCAGCGCGCCTGCCACCGCCGTCGCCTTCTCCACGTGCTGGCGGTAGGCCTCGGGGAACCCGCTGCGCTGCACCTGCTGGGCCACGTCGTTGATGTCGCCGGTCTCCCAGCCGCTGAACTTCACCAGCTCCTCGTAGAACCTGGCCGACGAATACCACGGGTCCATGATCTCCTCCTCGGTGCCCCACCCGTAGGAGGGGCGTTGCTGGAAGAGGCCCAGCGAGTCCCGGTCCCCGTAGTCGAGGTTGCGGAGATCCGACTCCTGGTAGGCGGTCGCCAGTGCGATCACGGCCGCCCGCTCGGGGAGCCCCCGCTCGACGGAGACCGCCACGATGACGGAGGCGTTGCGGGCCTGCTCAGCGGACAGGACGGTGGTCCCGCCCTCCATGACCACCGTGCACTGCTCGGGCGTGACGCGTTGGTACACGTACTCGTACGCCTTCCAGCCGGCGAACGCGAGACCGGCGAGCAGCGCCAAGGTCAGGAGGGCCGCGATGAGGCCACGACGCATCAGTTGGCGTGCAGCGCTGAGTTGAGCGAAACCTTCGAGCCCCGACGGTGGCGCGCGAGCACCGCCCCGCTCACCGAATCACGCAGGAAGAGGAGGTCGTCCTGGCCGGACAGCTCCCGCGCCTTGACCACCGAGCCGTCCGACAGGGTGACCTTGGTGCCGGCCGTGATGTACAGGCCGGCCTCGACGACGCAGTCGTGGCCCAGCGAGATGCCCACGCCCGAGTTGGCGCCCAGCAGGCACCGTTCGCCGAGGCTGATCACCTCCTGGCCGCCGCCGGAGAGGGTGCCCATGATGGAGGCGCCTCCGCCCACGTCCGTGCCGTCGGCGACGACGACGCCGGAGGAGATGCGGCCCTCGACCATCGACGTCCCGAGCGTGCCGGCGTTGAAGTTGACAAACCCCTCGTGCATGACGGTGGTGCCCTCCGCCAGGTGGGCGCCGAGGCGGACCCGGTCCGCGTCCGCGATCCGCACGCCGGTGGGGGTGACGTAGTCCACCATGCGGGGGAACTTGTCCACCCCGTAGACGGTGAGCTGCTCGCCGCGCGCGTGGAGGAGCATCCGCACCCGGTTGACGTCGGCGACCCGCACCGGCCCCCGGGTGGTCCACGCGTTGTTGGGCAGCACGCCGAAGATGCCGGTGAGGTTCAAACCGTGCGGCGCGACCAGCCGCGCGCTGAGCAGGTGCAGCCGCAGGAACGCATCCTCGACCGACTCGGGCGCCTCGTCGAGATTGATCTCGACGCGCACCACCTTGGACTCCACCTGGCGGATCTCGTCGACCTGCTGGGCCTCCACCAGCAGCGACGGCGGCTCGTCGGTCACGTCCGAGCCGAGCCGAGGCTCGGGATACCAGGTGTCGAGCACGGCGCCCGTGGTGTGGACGGTGGCCAGGCCCCAGGCCCAGGCGGTGCGGGTCTCGTTGGTCATGGCGGCCAGTCTAGTGGCGCCCCACGTTAGGGTCGCGTTACAGATCGGTGCCAGGTGCGCTGTGCGCCCCCGGGACCTAATAGCCTGTGCGCATGAGTGCGCTGTTCGACGATTACCCGCCGGGGGAGGCTTTCGACGAGATGGTCGGGCCGGAGGGGATCCGGGCTTCGGCGCAGAGCGTCGCCGAGGGCCTGGAGCGGTTGGGGATCGACGAGGTCCGGGCGCGGGCGGACTACCTGCGCACCATCTACATCGACCAGGGCGTCACCTTCGACATCGGCGGTGAGGAGCGGCCCTTTCCGCTGGACATCGTCCCGCGGATCATGCAGGCCGACGAGTTCGTGCATGTCGAGGCAGGCAGCAAGCAGCGGGTCCGCGCGATGGATGCCTTCCTCGACGACGTCTACACCGAGGGCCGCTGTTTCGCCGAGGGTGTGATTCCGAGGCACGTGGTGGCGTCGTCGCCGCACTTCCACCGGGCGATGGCCGGTTTCACCACACCCAACGGCGTGCGCGTGCACATCGCCGGCATCGACCTGGTCCGCGGGCACGACGGGGTCTTCCGGGTCCTGGAGGACAACGTGCGCAGCCCCTCGGGCGTGTCGTACGTGATGACCAACCGGCGCGCCCTCAACGCAGCCCTCCCCGAGATCGCCGGCAAGCACCGGATCAGGCCCGTCGAGGACTATCCCTCGCAGCTGCTCAAGGCGCTGCGGGCGGCGGCACCCTCGAGCATCGCCGACCCCACGGTGGTGGTCCTCACCCCAGGGGTCTACAACTCCGCCTACTTCGAGCACGCCATGCTGGCCCGGATGATGGGCGTGGAACTGGTCGAGGGCCGCGACCTGGTGGCGCACGGCGGACACGTGTCGCTGCGGACCACCCGCGGCCTGCGCCCTGTGCACGTGATCTACCGGCGGATCGACGACGAGTTCCTCGACCCGGCCGTGTTCCGGGCGGACTCGCTCATCGGCTGCGCCGGGCTCCTCAACGCGGCCAGGGCCGGGAATGTGACCATCGCGAACTCCGTGGGCAACGGCGTGGCCGACGACAAGCTCGTCTACACCTACATCCCGGACCTGATCCGCTTCTACCTCGGCGAGGAACCCATCCTCGCCAGCGTGGACACCTGGCGGCTCGAGGAGCCGCAGGCCCGCGAGGAGGTGCTGGACCGCCTCGCCGAGCTTGTCGTCAAGCCCGTGGACGGCTCGGGCGGCAAGGGGATCGTGATCGGGCCCCGCGCCTCGCAGGAGGAGCTCGACAAGCTGCGCCGCCTCATCCTCAAGGACGCGCGCGGCTGGATCGCGCAGCCGGTGGTGCAGTTGTCGACGGTGCCGACGATGATCGACGGCGCCCTCAAGCCCCGCCACGTCGACCTGCGTCCGTTCGTCGTCAACTCGGGCAACGACAACATCTTCGTCCTGCCAGGGGGGCTGACCCGCGTCGCGCTCCCGGAGGGCGAGCTCATCGTCAACTCGTCCCAGGGCGGCGGGTCCAAGGACACGTGGGTGCTCACCTCCGGCAGGCCCATCGCGCCCACCATGCCCCCCACACCCCCACCCCGGCCCACGTCCGTGCCCATGTCGGAGCCGGTCCTCAACCGGGTCATCCGGCACCAGCACGAGCAGCAGCAACAGCAGAGCGGGGAGGTGGCATCATGCTGAGCCGAATCGCGGACTCCCTGTTCTGGATCGGCCGCTACCTCGAGCGCGCCGAGGACACCTGCCGCATCGTCGAGGTCCACCTCCACCAGCGGCTCGACGACCCCGGGGCCTATCCCGCGCAGGCCGCCAGGGACCTGATCCTGCTGATGGGGCAGGAGCCTGCGAGCGACGATCCCGACGTGCTGCAGGAGCTGTGCTACGACGAGAAGTCACCCGTCAGCTTCCTCGCCGCCCTCGGCAGCGCCAGGGAGTCCGCACGCCGAGCCCGCGAGACGGTGTCGACGGAGGTGTGGGAGTCGATCAACACCACCTGGCTGGCCATGCGCGGGGGGCGCCTGCAGCGGATGCGGCCCGCGTCGATGTTCAAGTTCGTGCGCGAGCGCTGCGCCGTCATCGCCGGCCTGGCCGACGGCACGATGAGCCACGACGAGGGCTGGCTGTTCCTCACGCTGGGCCGCAGCATCGAGCGCATCGACATGACGTCGCGGCTCCTGGCCACGCCGTCGTTGGTGGGGAACTCCCCGCGCGCCTGGGACCACGTGCTCAGCGGGTGCGGCGCGCACCATGCTTTCGTGCAGCGCTACGGGGCGCTGGCCTCCGACCGGGACGCCGCCGAGTTCCTCATCCTGGACCGGCTCTTCCCGCGGTCCCTGATCTACACGCTCAACACCGCGGTGGACTCGCTGACCCTGCTCGGCCCGGGCAACCAGCGCATCCGCCCCGACGACCCTGCCACCAGGCTGCTGGGGGCGGCGCGTGCCACCCTCGAGTACCTTCCCGCGGAGGAGATTCTCCTCGACCTCACGGACCAGATGGCCCGCCTCCAGGTGGTGTGCTCCGAGGCCACCCAGGCCATCTCGGCGCGCTACTTCGAGGGATCAGCTGCGGCCGAGTGGGTCGGTGGAGCATGGTGACGACCCAGCAGAGAGGTGGCCTCCGATGAGCCAGTACCGCATCGTGCACACCACGGGCTACAACTACGGCGGCGGCGCCTCGGACTCCTTCAACGAGGCGCGGATGACCCCGTTGACCAGCCGAAGGCAACTCGTCTTGTCGTCGCGCCTCGACATCACACCGGTGGCCTGGACACACGCCTACCGCGACTACTGGCGCACCTCCGTCGTCGCGTTCGAGATCCACGAGCGGCACTCCGACCTCAAGGTGGTGGCCACGTCCACCGTCGAGATCCACGACGTCTCGCGCGACGCGGTGCCGCTGGGCTGGGCGGGCCTCGAGGATCCCGACCTGCGGGACCGCTACGTGGAGCTGCTCACGCAGACCAGCTACGTGCGGCCCCATCGCGAGGTGGCGCGGATCGCGGAGCAGGTGCGCCGGTCCTCGGCCACCCCTGGGGAGGCGGTGGTGGAGCTCACCCGCCGGCTGCGGGAGCACGTCGCGTACGTGCCCGGCGTCACGCAGGTCCACACGCTGGCCAGCGAGGTCTGGGAGCACCGCGCCGGCGTCTGCCAGGACATCGCGCACCTGCTGCTCGGCGCCCTGCGCTGCATCGGCATCCCGGCCCGCTACGTCTCCGGCTACGTGATCCAGTTCCAGGACCCCGAGATCGGCGTGCCGATGGTGGGTGAGTCCCACGCCTGGATCCAGTACTACGACGGCGAGTGGCTCGGCTTCGACCCCACCAACCAGACCGAGCCGCGCGGCTCCCACGTCGAGGTGGGCTTCGGTCGGGACTACTCCGACGTGGCCCCCCTGATGGGCATCTACACCGGCTCGGGTGGCTCCGAGATGTTCGTCTCCGTGGAGATGACCCGCCTCACCTGACCGGGGGGACAGTAGGCTCGGCGCATGAGCGGGTTGGCGCGGTTGATGCAGGAGATCATGGACATCGAGTCCGTCTCGGGCAATGAGCGCGCGCTGGCGGACCTGGTGGAGTCCAGGCTCGCGGGGCTACCGCACCTCGAGCTCCACCGCGACGGCGACTGCGTCCTCGCCCGGACCACGCTGGGCCGCGCCGAGCGTGTGGTCATCGCCGGCCACCTCGACACCGTGCCGGTGGCGGGCAACCTGCCCTCCCGCCTGCTCGCCCGTCCCGAGGGCGATGTCATCTGGGGGCGTGGAGCCAGCGACATGAAGGGCGGGGTGGCGGTGATGCTCACCCTGGCTGCCGAGTTGTCCGCGCCCATCCGCGACATCACGTGGA
The DNA here is from genome assembly GCA_027492545.1 of Propionibacteriaceae bacterium. Classification (GTDB taxonomy): domain Bacteria; phylum Actinomycetota; class Actinomycetes; order Propionibacteriales; family Propionibacteriaceae; genus Arachnia. The sequence continues at coordinate 144,468 of JAPUEL010000076.1, read as the reverse complement.
TCTTCTACGACCACGAGGAGGTGGAGGCCGCCGCCAACGGCCTCGGCAGGCTCTCCCGGAACCGGCCGGACCTGGTGGCCGCGGACTTCGCCGTGCTCATGGAGCCCACCGGCGCGCAGATCGAGGGCGGGTGCCAGGGCACCATCCGGATCGACCTCACCTCGTCCGGCACCGCCGCCCACAGCGCGCGCGCCTGGATGGGTCACAACGCCATCCACGACCTCGCCCCTGTGCTGGCCACACTGGCGGCCTACCGGTCCGAGGAGATCGAGGTGGAGGGGCTCGTCTACCGCGAGGGGCTCAACGCCGTCGCGATCAGCGGCGGCATGGCCGGCAACGTCATCCCCCCGTCGGCCACGATGCAGATCAACTACCGGTTCGCGCCGGACAAGTCGGTCGACGAGGCGCTGGCACGGCTGCGCGGCTGGTTCCCCGGCCACGACCTCGTGGTGGCGGACGCCTCGCCTGCGGCCCGCCCCGGCCTCGACCGGCCCGCGGCGCAGCAGTTCGTCGCCGCGATCGGCGAGCCGGCCAGGCCGAAGTACGGCTGGACCGACGTGGCCCGGTTCAGCGAGCTGGGCATCCCGGCCGTCAACTACGGTCCCGGAGACCCCTCGGTGGCCCACCGGGACGACGAGTCCTGTCCCGTCTCGGACCTCGACAAGTGCGCCGCCGGCCTCCGTCGCTGGCTGACCCCCGAAGGAGCAACCCCGTGACCCAACCCAAGCGCCGCGCCGGCGCGGTCGAACTCGGCGGCGCGGAACGTACCCGCCAACCGATGGCCGACGAGGCGCTGCTGCAGCACACCCGCCTGCCCTGGAGCCACCTGGATCCCTGGCGGGTGCTGCGCATCCAGTCGGAGTTCGTCGAGGGATTCGACGCGCTCAAGGAGCTTCCGCCGGCGGTGAGCGTCTTCGGCTCCGCCCGGACGCCGTCGGACCACCCGATGTACGAGGCGGCGGTGGAGGTGGGGCGTGGGCTGGTCCACCGCGGGTTCGCGGTGATCACCGGCGGCGGCCCCGGCATCATGGAGGCCGCGAACAAGGGGGCCAGCGAGGCCGACGGGCTGTCGGTGGGCCTGGGCATCGAGCTGCCGCACGAGCAGGGGATGAACGAGCACATCTCGCTCGGCGTCAACTTCCGCTACTTCTTCGCCCGCAAGACCATGTTCCTCAAGTACAGCCAGGGGTTCATCACCATGCCTGGCGGGTTCGGCACGCTCGACGAGCTCTTCGAGGCGCTGACCCTGATCCAGACCGGCAAGGTGAAGAACTTCCCGATGGTGCTGTTCGGCACAGACCACTGGAGCCCGCTCATGGACTGGGTCCGCGACACCATGGCCGAGCGCAACTACATCTCCAAGGCGGACCTGAGCCTGGTCACCGTCACCGACGACGTCGACGAGGCGCTGGACGCCATGGGCCTTCCGGGCCAGTTCGAGAGCTGAGCCGTGTGGATCGCGATCGTCGCCGTCGCCATCGCTGTGCTCGGCCTGGCCGCCTTCGCCGGGATGGGACGGCTGGGGGAGATGCCCGCGGACGCCGTCGTCGACCGCCCGCGGGGGAGGGTGCCTCACGGTCCAGTCACCCATGCGTTCCTCGCCGAGGCCGTCCTGCCGACGGCGTGGCCGGGCTACGCCCGCGAGCAGGTGGACCAGTACCTGGCTGCGGTGGCCGACGGGGCCGCCGCCCCAGCGTCGGAGACGCTGTTCGACGTGGTGCGGCGCGGATACGACATGCAGGTGGTCGACGAGCTGCTGCTCCGGGCCGAGTATGAGCGCCCCATGGCCGCTGATGCCTCGCCTGAGGAGTTGCCGAACCCGCTCTGATCGGCGGCGATTCGCCCCCGTGCGGGCGGCCGCTTGGTGTGATGCGGAATAATAGGGCCAGTCCACAGTTCGAGCACAGAGAATGAGGGTGGCAGATGGCAGCGATGAAGCCCCGTACGGGCGACGGTCCGATGGAGGTCACGAAGGAGGGACGCGGCATCGTGATGCGCGTCCCCGTCGACGGGGGCGGACGCCTCGTCGTCGAGATGAACGCAACCGAGGCCACAGACCTGCTGAACGCCCTCAAGGGCGTCGTCGGCTGACATCCACCAACGCACCAAGACACGAGGAGGGCCGCCCACCGGGCGGCCCTCCTCTGTGCGTCGTGGGTCACCCGCGGGCGCCGATGGCCCTCTCGTAGACCGCCACGGTCTCCTGCGCGATCTTGGCCCAGGAGAACTCGTCGATGCAGCGCTGACGCCCGGCCAGGCCGAACCGCTCGGCCAGCTCGGGGTCCCGCGTCAGCCTGTTGACCTTCTCGGCGAAGTCCGACTCGAACGCCCTGACGAACGAGGGATCACCCGCCTGGGAGGGGTCGTAGGCGACCAGCAGGCCGGTCTCCCCGTCGTTGACCACCTCGGGGATCCCGCCGACGGCGCTGGCCACCACGGGGGTCTCGCAGGCCATCGCCTCGAGGTTGACGATGCCCAGCGGCTCGTAGACCGACGGGCAGGCGAACACGGTGGCATGGGTCAGCACCTGCCGCACCGATGCGCGGGGGAGCATCTCCTGCACCCAGATCACGGGGGCGCTGCGCTGCGCCTGCAGGGCGGCGAAGGCGCCCTCGAACTCCGCCGCGATCTCGGGGGTGTCCGGGGCCCCGGCGAGCAGCACGACCTGGGTGTCAGGGTCGAACTCGGCCGCCGCGCGCACGAGGTGCACAAGGCCCTTCTGCCGGGTGATCCTGCCGACGAACACCACTGACGGGCGGGCCGGATCCACGCCCAGCCCGGTCACCACATCGGTGGAGCGGTCCGGCTTGAACTCCTCGGGGTCGATGCCGTTCTTGACCACGTGCACCTTGGCCGGGTCCAGGGCGGGGTAGCTCTCGAGCACATCGCGGCGCATGCCCTCGCTGACCGAGATCACGGCGTCGGCCGCCTCGTAGGCGGTCTTCTCCGCCCAGGACGAGACGCGGTACCCGCCTGCCAGCTGCTCGGCCTTCCAGGGGCGGTGCGGCTCGAGCGAGTGGGAGGTCACCACGTGCGGGATGTCACGCATCAGGCCGCCGAGGTGGCCGGCCATGTTGGCGTACCACGTGTGGGAGTGGATGATGTCCACCTCGCCGACGGCGGCCGCCATCGACAGGTCGGCTCCCAGCACGCGCAGCGCCGCGTTGGCGCCGGGCGGGAAGTCCTCGGCGTGAGCCGTGGCGCCGTCGCGCGGCTCGCCCATGCAGTGCACCTCGACGTCGATCAGCTTGCGCAGCTGGGGGACCAGTTGGGCCACGTGCACCCCGGCTCCGCCGTAGATCGTCGGGGGATATTCGCGGGTCAGGAGGGACAGCTTCATCGTCATGACGGAATCGTGTCACACCAGGTCGGGACGCGTGGTGGTCATTTGGTGGATTTCCTTGTCGGGGACCTCCCTTTGGCAATAGGTTCAAGCCATGGCTGCTCGTCCCAAAGTCCTGTCCATAGTCCTCGCCGGCGGCGAGGGAAAGCGGCTGATGCCGCTCACTGCGGACCGGGCCAAGCCCGCGGTGCCCTTCGGAGGCACCTACCGGCTCATCGATTTCGTCCTTTCCAACCTCGCCAACTCCAACCTGCGGCAGATCGCGGTGCTGACGCAGTACAAGTCGCACTCGCTGGACCGCCACATCTCGAAGACCTGGCGGTTCTCCACGATGCTCGGCAACTACGTGGCCCCCGTGCCGGCACAGCAGCGCCTCGGGCCCCGGTGGTACCAGGGCAGCGCTGACGCCATCTACCAGTCGCTCAACCTGATCCGGGACGACGATCCGGACTATGTCGTGGTGTTCGGCGCGGACAACATCTACCGCATGGACATCGGGCAGATGATCGACGCCCACATCGACTCGGGGCTCTCCGCCACGGTCGCGGGGATCCGGGTGCCGCGCAGCGAGGCGTCGGCCTTCGGCATCATCGACGCCGCGGCGGACAAGAAGATCAAGAGCTTCCTCGAGAAGCCGGCCGACCCTCCGGGACTTCCCGACTCGCCCGACGAGTCGTTCGCGTCGATGGGCAACTACGTCTTCACCCGTTCGGCGCTCGTCGAGGCGCTACGCGCCGACGCGGAGGACCCGACGGCGCGGCACGACATGGGCGGCGACATCATCCCCTGGTTCACCGCACAGGGCCAGTCCCAGGTCTACGACTTCAAGGACAACGGGGTGCCGGGCGCCACCGAGAAGGACGTCAACTACTGGCGGGACGTGGGGACCATCGACGCGTTCCACGAGGCCCACATGGATCTGGTGAGCGTGGAGCCCGAGTTCAACCTGTACAACTACGACTGGCCCATCTGGACCGATCAGGTCCAGGCGCCGGGAGCCAAGTTCGTGATCCGCGGCCGCGCCGAGGACTCGATCGTCAACGCCGGCTGCATCATCTCCGGCGGCGAGGTGGACCGCACGGTGCTGAGCCCCAACGTCAAGGTGGACAAGTGGGCGCAGGTCTCTGAGTCGGTGCTGATGGACTCGGTGCAGATCGGGAAGAACGCCGTCGTGCGCCGGGCCATCCTGGACAAGCACGCGGTGGTGCCCGACGGCGTCCAGATCGGCGTCGACCAGGACCACGACCGCGCCCGCGGGCTGGCCGTCTCCGACACCGGGATCACCGTGGTCGGCAAGGACGTGGTGGTCCCCCGGGACTGAGGGTGAGGGGCCTCCTGGTCAGTCCTTGACTGCCACCAGGAGGCCGTTGCCGACGGCCAGCAGAGTCTGCGTGTAGGACTCGCTGGCCGTCACCGCGTCCAGGGCCTCGCGGATGATGATCGACTCGTCGGACTCGTTGTCCTGGTCGGCGACCTCGTTGTGCCACAGCGCGTCGTTGACGATGAGCATCCCGCCGTGACGCAGCAGGCGCAGCGACCCCGCCACGTACTCCACGTACTCCAGCTTGTCGCCGTTGATGAACACCACGTCGTAGGCGCCGTCGCGGAGCTTGGGCATGATCTCGATGGGTGAGCCGGCGATCAGCCGGAACCGCGACGACGAGAAGCCCGCGGCGTTGAAGAACTTGCGTGCCGGGAGTTGGTTGTCCGCCTCCACGTCGATGGAGGTCAGCACCCCGTCGGGGCCCATGGCGCTGAGGAAGGCGAGGCCCGAGCCGCCCATCACGGTGCCGATCTCGACAACGGCGTGTGCGTCGATGGCGCGGGTGAGCACCCGGAGCGTGGCGAGGACGCCCTGCGACACCGGCACGAGCCCGGCGATCGTGGCCTCGTCCCTGGCCTCTGAGATCTCTGCGGTGGGCGGCACGTGGTCCTCCGCGTACTCCCAGCTGGCGGCTGTGGGCGGTTCGGGGTGGCTGGCAGGCGTGTTCACACGCTCAGCCTAGTGGCCAGTAGGATGACGCGCATGAGTCATGTCGTCAACGCGGAGGTCGCCGCCACCGTCCTTTCTGTCTCGGTCGAGGCAGGTCAGAAGGTGCAGGCCGAGGACGCGGTCGTCATGCTCGAGACCCTGAAGATCGAGATCCCGGTGCTGGCCGGGGTGTCGGGGACCGTCACCGAGGTGGTCGTCGCCGTGGGAGATCAGGTCCACGAAGACGACCCGCTCGTGATCATCGCGGAGGATTGATGACAGACGACGACATGCAGCCCGTCTTCGGGCGCGTCCTGACCGCGATGGTGACCCCCTTCACGGCGGACGGCTCGGAGGTGGACTACGCGCAGGTGGCGCGCCTGGCGGCGCACCTGGTCGATGACCTCGGCAACGACGGTCTGGTGGTGAACGGGACGACGGGTGAGTCGCCCACCACCACGGACAAGGAGAAGCGCGCGGTGCTGGATGCCGTGGTCACGGCCGTGGGGGACCGCGCGAGCATCATCGCCGGGGTGGGGACCTTCTCCACCGCCCATTCCATCGAGTTGGCCGAGCAGGCCGCGTCGGTCGGCGTCGACGGGCTGCTCGTGGTCACGCCGTACTACTCCCGCCCGCCGGAGGACGCCCTCGAGGCTCACTTCGTCGCGGTGGCGGACTCGACGGACCTGCCCGTCATGCTCTACGACATCCCGCACCGGGCCGGGATCGCCATCCCCGAGGACATGCTGATCCGGTTGGACGCCCACCCGCGGATCCGGGCGGTCAAGGACGCCAAGGGCAACGTGGTGTCGTCGTCGACGGTGCTCTCGCGCACCAACCTCGCCTACTACGCGGGCGACGACGCGTTCCTGCTGCCGCTGCTGGCTGTCGGGGGTGCCGGTGTGGTGGGCACCTCGTCGCACTTCACCGCGCCGGCGATGCGGGAGATCATCGAGCACTTCCTCGCCGGTCGGGTCGACGAGGCCATCCAGGCCAACAGGAACGCGCTCCCCGCCTTCCAGGGGGTCTTCGCCACGCAGGGCTGCATGATGGTCAAGGCCGCGCTGGAGGCGCGCGGCTTCGACGCCGGCCCCTGCCGGGCTCCGATGGGCCGCGTGGCAGACGACGTCCTGCGGCGCTACACCACGCTCCTGACGGAGCTCGGATTCGGGGCCTAGGAACAAACCGGCCCGGCCACACGTTGACTCTGGAGAGTCACGCCACGGCGACGACTCACAGGTTGCCCACAGGTTGGCCTGTCATCCTTGTCCCATGGAGAGGCGTTCGATGTTCAGAGGCACCAAGGCGGCGAAGGCCGGCCAGGAGCCCCAGTGGATCGCGCCCACCTGGCAGGAGCTCGTCCGTGACCACTCGGCGCAGGTGTACCGGCTGGCCTACCGGCTCACCGGAAACCAGTACGACGCCGAGGACCTGACGCAGGACGTCTTCGTCCGGGTCTTCAAGTCCATCCACACGTTCCAGCCGGGCACCCTCGAAGGCTGGCTGCACCGCATCACCACCAACCTCTTCCTGGACCAGGCCCGCCGTCGCCAGCGCATCAAGATGGATGCCCTCAGCGTGGCGCCCGAACATGTGTGGGGCTCGGCCACGGGCCCGGCCGAGCTGCGTGATGATTCCGAGCTGGACGCCGACGTCTCCGAGGCGCTGCGCTCTCTCAGCCCCGAGCAGAGGGTGGCGGTCGTGCTGTGCGACATCGAGGGCATGAGCTACGAGGAGATCGCCAAGGTCCTCGACATCAAGCTCGGCACCGTCCGCAGCCGGATCGCCCGGGGTCGTGCGGCGCTGCGCGACTCGCTCGCCCACCGCGCCCCCAGCGAAGGCCGTAGCAGGTACCTCGGAGTCTCCTGAGCCCCGTGCGCCACTGTGAACGCTTCCGCCCGGACCTGTCGGCCTTCGCCGACGGAACGCTTCCGCCTCGGCGCTGGGAGCAGGTGAGCTATCACCTCGCGGGCTGTGCGCAGTGCCGCGACGAGGTGGCGGCTATCTCGAAGGTCTGCACCACGCTCAGCAGCTGCGGCAGGTCGTCGGCCCCTGAGTCCCTGACCGCCAGGCTCGAATCGATCGCGGGCGAGCACGCTGAGGCCCCGCTCTACATGGCCTCCGGGCCGGGGGACCTGCCCTCCGCCCGCCGCCGTCGGACGCGCATGGCGGCCCAGTCCGGGGCGGCCCTGATTGCCGTGATGGTCTCAGTCGTCGTCCTCGCCGTGCTCATCGCCCCCGAGCCGGCTCGGCTCGCCGACCCGGTCAAGTCCTCGCGCGTGCAGTACTCCATGTCGAGCTCCGCCATCAACGCCACCGAGGCGGTGGGGGCGGTGCTCCTGGCGCACGAGCGCGGCGCGGACCTCGGAGAGTCGGTTGGCTACGAGCGTCGCGCCTCCCCACACGGCGGCGCCGTGGTCAGCACCGATGAGGCGGCGGACCTGCTGCGCGCCTCCACCGAGTCCGACCTGACGCTCACCGGGGTGCAGCGGGTGTGGATCTCCGACGGTGAGGGGGGCTTCCGCACCGCAGACGTGCGGACCACCAAGGTCGAGGGGCAGGGCGCCCAGCTCGAGGTGATGGATGCCCGCGGGGACCGGTTCAGCTCGAGCTTCCTGCCCGAGTTCGCGGCCCGCCCCGTCACAGCGCCGAGCAAGTGGATTTTCACGCAGGGTCATCTCCCCGAACAGGTCGCGGGCCGGGCGGCCGTCCGGCTTGTGGCGTCGGATCACAACGGCCCCGTGGCCAGCTGGTGGGTCGACGCGGCAGACGGCCTGCTCCTGTGGGCCGAACGCTACGACACCGCCGGCGAGGTGGTCATCGCCGTCGGCTACACGCAGCTGACGCTGGGCACCGCCCAGTTCCGCGAGGACGGTCTCACCCAGCTCATCGCCCTGCAGCCCGCCACCTCGAGTGGCACCCCGGGATGGTGCGTGGGTCTGCCGACCTGCCCGCAGGAGGTGGGCGGTCTGCCCCTGGTGGCCTACTCCTCGTCCGAGCGCGACGGCGCCACGTCGATGAACCTGGTCTACTCGGACGGGATCGAGACCGCCGTCGTGGGCTGGGCGCAGGGCGTCCTCGGCGACGACGTCACCTCGCGCACCGACAGCGCCTCCGGGCTCCCCACGGTGAGCGTGTGGCAGTCCGGCCCGGCGGTGGTCTCGGTCGCCACCAACGGGACACCTGAGCTCCTCGCGGCCATCTCCCGCGAGCTGCCCGCCGAGGAGCCGTGGGCCCCGTCCCTGCTGGACCGCGTCACGGCGGGGTTCGCCAGGCTCGTCGGCGTGAACTGACCCCCGAACGAGAGACGGTACCCTAGCCCTGTGTTCGGCATCGATGCGATAGACCTCGTCATCATCCTCGTGCTGGCCGTCGTCATGTTCGGGCCGGAGAGGCTGCCCGAGTATTCGCGGAAGGCCGCACGGATCTTCGTGTACCTCCGTGACATCGCCAACAGCGCCAAGGGGACACTGCGCACGGAGCTGGGGCCCGAGTACTCGGACCTGGAGTTGCGGGACCTGCATCCGAAGGCGTTCATCGCCAAGCACATGCGCGAGGAGGTCGCGCTCATCGACGAGGCCAAGCGCGAGCTGCAGGACGCCCAGGCATCGCTCAAGCAGTCCACCCGCGAGGTGGAGCAGCAGGCGGGCGAGGCCATCGTCGCCGCCAACGAGTCGGTGGCGCTCCCGGCGCCGATCGAGAGCTCCCCGTTCGACGCCGAGTCCACCTGACTGTTACGTGGACAGGGGCAGGCGGGTGCCGACCAGCCCCCGCTTCCGCGCGGCCACCTCGTCGGCGAGCCTCACCATGGCCTGCGCGGCCGGATGCTCCGGGTGGGTCTGCACCAGCGGGCGGCCCGTGTCGCCGCCGGCCAGGAGGGTCTCGTCGAACGGGATCTGCGCCAGCAGGGGCACCTCGTAGACCAGCCGGTCCGTGAGGGCCTCGGCGACAAGGACCCCGCCGCCGGAGCCGAACAGCTCCAGCCGGTGGGACTCGGCGCAGTGCGGGCACACCGTCTCCATCCAGCTCATGTTCTCCACCACGCCCAGCACGCGCTGCTCCATGATGTGGGCCATCGTGCCGGCCCGCTCGGCCACCTCGGACGCGGCGGACTGCGGCGTGGTGACCACGATCACCTCGGAGGTGGGGATCTTCTGGCCCAGCGACATCGCGACGTCACCGGTGCCGGGAGGCAGGTCCAGCAGCAGGTAATCCAGATCCCCCCAGTAGACGTCCGCGAGGAGCTGGGTGAGGGCGCGATCGAGGATGGGTCCCCGCCACGCCACCACCTGGTCCCGCGAGGGCTTGAGCATGCCGATCGAGATCACCTTGAGCCCGCCGATGGCCGGCACCGGCATGATCATGTCGTCGACGACGGTGGGGCGGGCGTCGCCGAGGCCGAGAAGGTCCGGGATGGAATGGCCGTAGATGTCGGCGTCGAGGATGCCGACGGAGCGTCCCTGCGCGGCCAGAGCCAGCGCGAGGTTGACGGTCACCGAGGACTTGCCCACGCCGCCCTTCCCGGAGGCGATGGCCAGCACGCGCGTGAGGCTGCCGGGCTGTGAGAACTGGATCACGCGCTGCTGCTGGCCGCCGCGCAGCATGGTGCGCATGGCCTCGCGCTGCTCGTCGTTCATCACGCCCAACTCGACGCCCACGGCGCTCACGCCCTCGACCGCGGCGACGGCCGCCGTGACGCGGGTGGTGATCTCTGAGCGCATGGGGCATCCGGAGACGGTCAGCAGCACGCGGATCTGCACGGCGCCGTCGTCGGAGACGAGGATCTCGTCCACCATGCCGAGGTCGGTGATCGGCCGGCGGATCTCCGGATCCTCCACGGTGTGCAGGGCGGCGCGGATGTGGGGGAGCAGGGGGTGTTCGGTCACGATGTCCTTGACTCTCGATGGTGCTCTGACGACCACCAGTCTACGGATACCGGAGGAGGGTCTCCTCCGGCCTACCCGGAGCGCTCGTCCAGGGCGTCGCCGAGGATCACCACGCTGGTGGCCATGAGCGCCGGGAGCCACAGGCCCGCGAGGCTGCCGAGCACGACGACGACGGGGCCCGCCACCAGGGCGAGGGTGAACCGCTCGCGGTACCCGAGCCGCGACGGGGATCCCGGCGCCAGGAGGAACCGCCACAGGGCCAGGTAGCCCAGCGCGAACAGCCCGGCGGCGACCGCCCCGAGCCACCAGCCACCGGCGATGCGCCACAGCGAGATCGCGCCCAGCACCATGAGGGCCACGTGACCCACGAACAGCACCACCCCGAACCAGCGCACCTCGGCGCGGGGCTGCGCGGCGCCGCTCACAGCGCCGGCTCCTGGTCCGTGGCTGTGCGGTCGGCGGCGGCCCGGTCGAGGCGTTCGGTCAACTCCCGGAGCTCCGAGCGCAGCTCGCCGCGGACGAAGTCACGCGTGGCCAGCTCGCCCAGGTGCATGCGGATGGCCGCGATCTCGCGGGCCAGGAAGTCCATGTCAGCCCGCGACTGCCCCGCGATGCGGCGGTCCTCGTCGAGGCTCAGCTTGTCGCGGACCTCCTGCCGATTCTGCGCCAGCAGGATCAGCGGCGCAGAGTAGGACGCCTGGGTGGAGAAGAAGAGGTTAAGCAGGATGAAGGGGTACGGGTCCCACCTCAGGCCGAACAGGCCAACCAGGTTGATCGTCACCCACACGATGACGAACACCGTCATGTAGACGAGGAACTTGGCGGTGCCCATGAACCGGGCGAAGCTCTCCGCGAAGGTGCCGAACGTCTCCGAGTCCACGGAGACCTTGGGCAGCCAGCTCCGGGTCCCGGGCTGGGACAACGGGTTGCGCTCAGCCATGGCTCACCTCCGCCCCCGCGAGGTCCGTGGCCTCCACCTCGTCCATCTGCTCCCCGCGCCAGTCGTCAGGCAGCATGTGGTCCAGCACGTCGTCGACGGTGACGGCCCCCACCAGGTGACCCAGCGCGTCGACCACCGGCGCGACCACGAGGTTGTAGGTGGCGAAGAAGCGGCTGACCTGGGCCAGCGGGTCCGAGGGGGACAGGGGCTCCAGGTCCTGATCCAGCAGGGTCGCCACGAGAGTGGTGGGCGGCTCGCGGAGCAGGCGCTGCAGGTGGGCGGCACCCACGTAGCGTCCGGTGGGCGTCTCCAACGGCGGGCGGGCGACGAAGACCATGGACGCCAACGCCGGCGTCAGCGACCCCTCGCGGGCGTGCGCCAGCGCCTGCGCGACGGTGGCGTCGGTGTCCAGGACGATGGGCTCGGGCGTCATCATGCCGCCGGCCGTGAACTCCTCGTAGACCAGCAGTCGTCGGACGTCGGCCGACTCCTCGGGCTCCATCCTCTGCAGCAGTTCCTCCGCCACGTCTGTGGGGAGGTCGCGGATCAGGTCCGCGGCGTCGTCGGGGTCCATCTCGCCCAGCACATCGGCCGCGCGCTCCGCGTCCAGGGCGGAGATGATGTCGATCTGCTCGTCCTCCGGCAACTCCTCGATGGCCTGGGCGAGTGCTCCGTCGTCGAGCGCGTTCACGACGGCGGCGAGCGACTCCGGCTCGAGGTCGTGCAGTTCCCGCGCCACGTCGGCGGGCTTCATGTCGGAGAACTCGGCGATGAGATGGGCGGCCGTGCGGCCGGTGGTGAGGATCAGGTCCGGGATCTCGCGCCAGGACACCAGTTGGGGCGCGCTGCGGCTGCCGAACCCGAACCGGCCGGCGCCGCCGCCGGCGCGCAGGGCCACGGACTCCAGCTCCCACTCCCGGTTGCGGACCATGTGCATGGAGACGTCCATGATCCGGGTGGGCCGGGCGCGCTCGATGCTGCGGTCGAACAGGTCGCCGGCCACCAGCACCTCGGCCTCGCGACGCTGGAACCTGCGGGCATCGACCTGTCCGGTGATGACCACCTGGTTGGGGGTGATGTCGTGGACGCGCACCATGGGCACGAAGATCCTCGCCCGGGCGAACAGCTCGGCGACGAAACCCTTCACGCGGGGCGCTCGGCCGTCGGTGCGCAGGTAGCACACCACGTCCTTGACGCGCCCCACCTGGTCACCGGCTGAGTCGACGAGGGGAAGGCCGATGACGCGCGAGATGAAGACAGCCGAATCTTTTGCGACCATAGGGCCAATCTATCCGCAAGGGACCCGACGATGACCCAACGCCCCGCCCGCGCCCGCCGCACCGTGCTGTCCGTCCCTGGCTCAAGCGACCGCTTCCTCACCCGCTCCGTCGACCTGGACGTGGACCAGGTGCTCCTCGACCTGGAGGACGGCGTTGCGGCCTCAGCGAAGGACCATGCCAGGGTCGCCGTCGTCGACGCCCTGCGCGGACTGCGGTGGCGGGCGCCGACGGTGTCGGTGCGGGTCAACGGCTGGGCGAGCCCCTGGACCCACCGCGACGTGATCGACGTGGTGTCCGGGGCGGGCGCGCACCTGCACTCGGTGGTCCTGCCCAAGGTCACCTCCGCGGGCCAGGTGGAGGCGCTCGACCTGCTGCTGACGCAGCTGGAGCGCCTGCACGGCCTGCCCGTGGGCCGGATCGCCATCGAGGCGCTCATCGAGGACGCCCCAGCGCTCACCCGCGTCGAGGCCATCGCCGCCTCCAGCCCGAGGCTCGAGGCCCTGCACGTGGGCCCGGGGGACCTGATGGCCTCGCTCGGCCTGCCGAGCCTGCGGGTGGGCGCTCTGGGCGACGGCTACCCCGGAGACCCGCTCCACCACGCGTACGCCCGGATCCTGGTGGCCGCGCGGGCCAGTGGGCTGCAGGCGGTCGACGGCCCGTACACCGCGGTGCACGACGTCGCGGGCTTCCGGGACTCGGCACGTCGGGCGGCGGCCCTCGGCTACGACGGGAAGTGGGTCCTGCACCCCGGGCAGATCGGAGCGGGGACGGAGGTGTTCACGCCGTCCGCCGAAGCAGCCGCGCGGGCCGAGGCCATGGTCGCCGCCGCCGCGGCGGCGGCCGAACGGCGGGTGGGGGCCGTCATGCTCGAGGCGGAGATGGTCGACCAGGCGGGCGTAAACTTGGCCCAGGCCACCTTGGCCCGCGTTCGGAGGAGCACATGACGGAGCCGATGAGTAACAAGCTCATGCAGCTGAACTATCCCCAGCACATCGGGCAGTTCGGCACCTACGAGGAGGCGCAGTCCGCCGTCGACTTCCTGGCCGACGAGAAGTTCCCGGTGCAGAACCTGCTCATCGTGGGCACCAACCTCAAGCTGCTGGAACGCGTCACCGGCCGGCGCACGTGGGCCACGGTGCTCGGGGAGGGGGCCCTGTCGGGGCTTACCACCGGCCTGTTCGTCGGGGTGATGCTCATGCTGTTCGTCGGGAACGGCAACTTCGCCATGCTCTACGTGGGCCTGGCCATGGGCGTGGTGTTCGGGGTGCTCGCGCGCGCCCTCGGGCACGCCCTGACCGGCGGCAAGAGGGACTTCAACTCGGCCCGCATCACCGTGGCCACCAGCTACGAGGTGCTCGCCGAGCACAAGGTGGCCCAGCAGGCCCGCGACATGCTGGCGGCCCGTCCGGGCGCCCGCGCCGCCCTGTTCGAGTGAGTTCGCCGGTCACCGCGGAGGACTGGGACCAGCTCTTCTCGCACCCCAACCACGTCTACGGCTACCGCCCCAACGAGTTCCTCAAGGGCCAATCCCGCCTGTTCCGGCCTGGCTCGCGGATTCTCTGTGTGTGCGACGGTGAGGGCCGAAACGGCGTGTGGCTGGCGGAGCAGGGCCACGACGTGGTCAGCCTGGACTTCTCAGCCGTCGCGCTGGAGAAGGCGCGCCGGCTGGCGGCCGAGCGGGGCGTCTCCGTCGAGACGCGGCAGGTGGATCTGGCCGACTGGGTGCACCACCCTGACCCGGAACGTCCCTGGGACGCGGTCGTGGTCATCTTCGCGCATCTGCCCTCGGCCCTGCGCCGTGCCGTCGCTGCCACGGTGACCCGGCAGGCGGCGCCCGGCGAAGTCCTCGTCCTGGAGGCCTTCACGCCCGCCCAGCCCACCCTGGGCAGCGGGGGGCCCACGGACCCCGACCTCCTCGTCACCCGCGCCGGCGTCACCGAGGAGTGGGCCGGGTGGCGCCCGGACGTCCGCCTGATCGAGCGGCGCCTGTTCGAGGGCATGGCCCACCAGGGCCTCGCCTCCGTTGTCCAGGTCCTCGGCCTGCGGGCCTGAGGCCTCCGGTAGGTTTACCAGCACCACCGCTGTCAAGGAGAACGCCGATGGATCTGAACTGGACCGCCTACAACCCCGGTACCCCCGCGGAGCGCGTGCTGCTCGTCGGGCCCAGCCTCGGCGGCAACGCCGCGCACCAGTGGACCGGCGTCGCCGCGCAGCTGATCGACGACGCGCGCGTGGTCTTCGTGGACCTGCCCGGCACCGGCCTGGGGGCGGTCTGGGACGACGCGGACGAGCCCACCCTTGATGCCGTCGCGGCGGGCGTCGCGAAGGTCGCGGCCGAGGTCCGCGAGGAGGAGGGCTCGGACCTGCCCGTGTACTTCGCGGGGCTGTCCATCTCCGGGGCCATGGCCCTGCATCTCGCCCGCGACTACGACAAGACGTTCTCGGGGGTGGTGGTGGTGGCCTCGGCGGCCACCGTCGGAGATCCGGCCCGCTGGCTGGAGCGCGCGGAGCAGGTGGAGGCCACCGGCACGCAGCAGCTCGTGGAGGAGACCACCAAGCGGTGGTTCACCCCGATGTTCCGCGCGCAGCAGCCCGCCGTCGTGGACGCCGTCATGGAGGGTCTCTCCGTGGCCGACGACCACTCCTACGCCCAGCTGTGCCGGGCCCTGGCCGCGCACGACGTGCGCGACGACCTGCCCTACATCACCACGCCCGTGGTGATGATCGCTGGGGAGCGCGACACCTCCACCCCCATCGCCAACGTCGAGCTGGTGGCGGAGACCGTCCAGCGCGGCGCGCTCCACGTGGTGCCGGAGGCGGCCCACCAGGTGACGGTGGCGCGCCCGGTCGACGTGGCCGACATCATCCGTGGGCTGCTCACGCGCGGGCAGACCTCGAAGGTGGTCTCCGAGTCGGCGGACTGAGCCTCAGGCCCTGGCCTGCGCCAGCCACGCCTCCACGTCGTCGGCTGCGCGGGGCAGGGCCGCGGACAGGTTGACCGGGTCCCCGTCGGTGATGAGGATGTCGTCCTCGATGCGCACCCCGATGCCGCGGTACTCCTCGGGGACCAGCAGGTCCGTGGACTTGAAGTAGACGCCCGGCTCGACGGTGATCACCATGCCGGCGCGCAGGGTGCCCTGCCGGTACGTCTCGGCGCGCGCATGGGCGCAGTCGTGGACGTCCAGGCCCAGGTGGTGGCTGGTGCCGTGCACCATCCAGCGTCGGTGCTGCCCGCCGGAGACCTCGATCGACTCCGCGGCGCTGACCGGAAGGATCCCGAGCTCCTCGAAGAAGCCCGCGAGCACGGTGATGGCGGCACGGTGGACGTCGGCGAAGAGGGCTCCCGCGCGGCAGGCTTCGATGCCCGCGGTCTGAGCGGCGAGGACGGCATCGTAGACCCGCCGCTGCGCGGCCGTGAAGCGGCCGTTCACCGGCAGCGTGCGCGTGACGTCCGCGGTGTAGAGCGTGTCCACCTCGACGCCCGCGTCCAGCAGGAGGAGGTCGCCGTCGCGCAGGTCCCCGTCGTTGCGGATCCAGTGCAGGGTGTTGGCGTGATCGCCGCCGGCGGAGATGGTGTCGTAGCCGACGGCGTTGCCGAGGTGGCGGGCGTGGAGTTCGAAGATGCCCTCCACCCAGCGCTCGCCGCGGCCGTTCTCCACCGCCCGCGGCAGCTCGCGGGCCACGGCCTCGAAGCCCACGGCTGTCGCGGCGCACGCCCGGCGCAGCTCAGCCACCTCGAAGTCGTCCTTGACGAAGCGGGCCTCGGAGGTTGCCCGGGCCAGGTCGGCGTCGCGGGCGGGGTCCTCGTCGGCGCGGGCGCCGTCCACCAGCTCCGTGACCGACGGGTCGGCCTCGCGGATCACGGCCAGCGGACGGGGCGAGTGACGGATGACATCCTCCAGCTCGCGGATGTCGCGGCAGGCCAGGCCGGTGGCGGCCGCCATCTCGTCGAGCGAGTCGCGCCGCCCCACCCACATCTCCCCGTAGCGTGCGTCGGCGTAGAACTCCCGGTCCGTGCGCGGAGCGCGGGGGCGGAAGAACAGGGTGGCCTCCTCCCCGTCGAGCACGAGGACGGCGTCCGGTTCACGGTCCTCGCCCAGGCCGGTGTAGTACGCGAACGCGCTGTGGGGGCGGAACCGGTAGTCGGTGTCGTTGGAGCGGGCCTTCAGAGGACCGGCAGGGATGACCAGCGTGGCGTCCGGGAACTCCTGGGTCAGGCGCTCACGCCTGACGGCGGCCGGTCCCGCGGCCGGCAGCCGCGCGGGCAGCGCATCGGGATCGGGGGCCCAACCGCTCACGATGAAGGCCTTGAACTCCTCTGAGTAGGGGTCACGGCGGTTCTCGTTGCTGTCTCGTCCCTTGGTCATGCGGCCAACTCTACGTGGGCGCCTCACACCTTCCGGATCAGGATCGAGTCCACCGAGTGGGACTCGCCCTTGACCAGGATTGCGGTGGCCCGGCCCCGCGTCGGGGCGATGTTCTGGCGCAGGTTCGGGCCGTTGATCTCCTCCCAGACATGCTGGCCGAAGCGGACGGCATCCGCCTCCGAGAGCTCGGAGTAGCGGCGGAAGTAGCTGCGCTCGTCGGTGAACGCGGTCCGGCGGAGCGTCAGGAATCGTTCGATGAACCACTGGCGGATGTGGTCCTCGTCCGCGTCGACGAACACGGAGAAGTCGAAGAAGTCGCTGACGGCCAGGCCCGGGTGCCCGTCGGCCTCCACCCGTGCGGGCTGCAGCACGTTCAGCCCCTCGATGATCAGGATGTCCGGGCTCTCGACGACGATGTGCTCGTCGGCGTGGATGTCGTAGCTCAGATGGCTGTACACGGGCGCGAGGACGCGGGGTGCGCCCGACTTCACGTCGATGACGAAGTCCAGCAGCGCGCGCCGGTTGTACGACTCGGGGAAGCCCTTGCGGGACAGCAGGCCGCGACGCTCGAGCTCAGCGTTGGGGTAGAGGAAGCCGTCGGTGGTGATGAGGTCCACGCGCGGGTTGCCCGGCGCGCGCCTCAGGAGCTCCTGCAATAGCCGCGACACCGTCGACTTCCCGACCGCGACGGAACCGGCGACCGCGATGACGAAGGGGGTGCGAGCCACGTCGAGGCCCAGGAAGCCGTTGCTCTGCGAGTAGAGGCGGCCGGTGTTCTCCATGTACAGGTGGAGCAGCTGCGTGAGCGGCCGGTACACCTCGGTGATGTCGTGCGAGGAGGTGGGGTCCCCGATGCCGCGCAGCCGCGTGAGGGTGGCCTCGTCGAGGTCGATCTGCGTGGCGTCCGCCAGGGCTGCCCAGGCGTGGCGCTCCAGCGCGACGAACGGTCCGGTCACCGTCACTCCTTCGTGGATTGGTCGGCGGCAATCGTAACAGCGGCCGTCGCATCGCTCAGCCCGTGTCGGAGTGGCCGGAGCGCCGATGTCAAGAAGTGCTCATGCATCATGTACGGTTTTCGGCGTGTGTGGAATCGTTGGATATGTCGGAGAACGTGACGGAATCGATGTGGTGCTGAGCGGCCTGCGCCGGCTCGAGTACCGCGGATATGACTCGGCTGGCGTGGCCATGCCGCATGCGGGCCACGTCGAGTGGCGCAAGAAGGCGGGCAAGATCGCCAACCTGGAGGCCGCGATCGGTGAGCGTCCGCTGCCGTCGGGGACCGTGGCCATCGGCCACACCCGGTGGGCCACGCATGGCGCGCCCACGGACCAGAACTCGCACCCGCACGTGGCGGACCGCGTCGCGATCGTGCACAACGGCATCATCGAGAATCATGGGGCGCTCCGCGAGGAACTGCCCGGTGTCGAGTTCTCCTCCGAGACGGACTCGGAGGTGGCGGCGCACCTGCTGCGCCGTGAGCTCGACGGCGGCGCAGACCTGCTCGCCGCGATGCGCACGGTCGTCGGGCGCCTCGAGGGGGCCTTCACGCTCGTCGCGGTCGACGCGCTGGATCCCGAGCGGATCGTGGCCGCCCGCCGCAACTCCCCGCTGGTGGTCGGCGTGGGGGAGGGCGAGTACTTCCTGGCCTCGGACGTGGCCGCCTTCATCGCCTACACCCGCGACGCCGTCGAGCTGGGGCAGGACCAGATCGTCGAGCTCACCCGCGACGGCGTGAGCGTGACCACCTTCGACGGCAGCCCAGCCGAGACGAAGGAGTTCCACGTCGACTGGGACCTCGAGGCCGCCCAGAAGCAGGGCTACGACTGGTACATGCGCAAGGAGATCTTCGAACAGCCCCGGGCTGTCGCGGACACGCTGCTCGGCCGCCTCAACGAGCGCGGCGAACTGGTCCTCGACGAGATCCGCATCTCCCCTGAGATCCTGCGCAGGATCAACAAGATCGTCATCGTCGCCTGCGGCACCGCCTTCTACGCGGGCCTGGTGGCCAAGTACGCCATCGAGCACTGGACCCGCATCCCGTGCGAGGTGGAGGTGGCCTCCGAGTTCCGCTACCGGGACCCGATCATCGACCCGATGACCCTGGTGGTGACGATCTCGCAGTCCGGCGAGACCGCGGACACGCTGATGGCCATCCGGCACGCCCGCGAGCAGGGCGCCAAGGTCATCGCCATCTGCAACACCAACGGCGCCACCATCCCGCGCGAGTCCGACGCGGTGATCTACACCCACGCAGGACCCGAGATCGGCGTCGCGTCCACCAAGGGGTTCACCACCCAGCTGGTGGCCTGCTACCTGCTCGGGCTCTACCTGGCCCAGGTGCGCGGCATGAAGTACGGCGACGAGATCGCCGCGCTGCTCGCCGAGCTCGAGCGCATGCCCGACGCCATCCAGGGCATGCTGGACAACCAGCAGCAGGTCCTGGACCTGGCCCGCGAGTTCGTCAACGAGCCGTCCGTGCTGTTCCTGGGACGCCATGTGGGCTACCCCGTCGCGCTCGAGGGGGCACTGAAGCTCAAGGAGCTGGCCTACATCCACGCCGAGGGTTTCGCGGCGGGCGAGCTCAAGCACGGACCCATCGCGCTCATCCGCGAGGGCCTGCCGGTGTTCGTCGTGGTGCCGCCCCGTGGGCGGGACCAGCTGCGCGACAAGGTGGTCTCCAACATCGCCGAGGTCCGCGCCCGCGGAGCGAAGACCATCGTCCTGGCGGAGGCCGACGACGAGGAGGCCCGCGCTGCCGCCGCCGTGTTCATCGAGCTGCCGAAGCTTTCCACGCTGCTTCAGCCCGTGGCCGCGATCATCCCGCTGCAGCTGTTCGCCTGCGAACTGGCCACGGTGCAGGGCCACGACGTGGACCAGCCACGAAATCTCGCCAAGTCGGTCACCGTCGAGTAGCGCTTCAGCTCTAGTGTCCTGCGCCAGAAGTTCGCTGCGATTGACGGCGCCCCAGCGGCGCCTCGCTGCGTTCTCCTCGCTCGACGAACTTCTCTGTGCTACTTCGCTCGTCGGCCTTGCGATCCATCCCCTGGGACACCGCCACCCATCAACGACCTTCTGGCGCAGGACACTAGAGTGGCGCCATGATCGTGGGCATCGGCACGGACCTGTGCGTCATCGAGCGGTTCCGGGACATGCTGGCGCGCCGGCCGGGCCTCGATGAGCGGCTGCTCACGGAGGGGGAGCGGCGGCTGTCCATCGAGTCCCAGGCCGCCCGCTTCGCCGCCAAGGAGGCGTTCGCGAAGGCGCTCGGGTCGCCCGGCGGGATGCGGTGGCTGGACTGCGAAGTCGTGAAGAGCGACGACGGGGACCCGGCGTTCCGCAACACCGGTTCGGTGGCGGCCCGGGTCGAGGCCCTCGGGATCCGCCACATCCACCTGTCGATCAGCCACGACGGCGGGTTCGCCACCGCGATGGTGGTGTGCGAGGCGTGAGGACGGTGATCACCGCCGGCGACATGCGCGAGGCTGAGCTGCTGGTGTTCGAGGCGGAGCCCGGTGTCGACCTGATGGGGCGTGCCGCCGCCGAGGTCGCCCGGGTTGCCGCTGCGGTTGCAGAAGAGGGGCCCGTGCTGGTGGTCGCCGGGCCGGGCAACAACGGCGGCGACGGCCTCTACGCCGCCGCGATCCTGGCCGGAGACCGTCCGGTCTCGGTCTGGGTCGCGCTGGGCGCGGCGCACGCGGGCGGCCTCGAAGCCGCGCTGTCGGCCGGATGCCGGCAGGTGGGTGCCGTCGAGGCCGTCGACGCCCTCGCCGAGTGCGTCCTCGTGATCGACGCCGTCACAGGTCTGGGCTCGCGGCCCGGCCTGCCGGAACCCGTGGCCACGCTCACCGCCGCCTGCCTGGACCTGGGGGTGCCGGTGCTGTCGGTGGACCTGCCCAGCGGCCTCGACGCCGATTCCGGGGCCCTCCATCCCAGCTTCAGGGCGGCCCACACCGTGACGTTCGCCACCGTGAAGCCCTGCCACGTGATGGAGCCCGCGGCGTCGCGCTGCGGGAGGGTCCACGTCGTCGACATCGGCGTCGAGGCACCCACCGGCCCGCTGAGACAGGCCGAGCCCGCCGACGTCGCGCGCTGGTGGCCGGCGCCCACCGCCACGTCCGACAAGTACGCGCGCGGCGTGGTGATGATCGACACCGGCTCCGAGCAGTACCAGGGCGCCGCGATCCTCGGGGTGTCAGGCGCCCTGCACGCCGGCGCCGGCATGGTGCGCTACACGGGGCGCGTCGCGTCCGGGTTGGTCCTCTCCCGGTTCCCCAGTGTCGTGATCGGCGAGGGCCGGGCGCAGGCCATGGTGGTCGGTTCGGGGTGGGGCGACGGGGAGGGCACGGAGGGGCGCGTGGCGAACGCGGGCCTGCACGCCGTGCCCACCGTCGTCGACGCCGACGCGCTCTACTCCCTGCCCGCCGGCCGGCTCGAGAACTGGCTGCTCACCCCGCACGCCGGGGAGCTGGCGCGCATTCTCGGGTGCACCAGGTCGCACGTCGAGGCCGAGCCGCTGGTGTGCGTGCGGGAGGTGTCGCGGCAGACCGGGGCCGCGGTGCTGCTCAAGGGGGCCACCCAGTACGTCGCCGAGCCCTCGGGGCGCGTGACGATCGCGGTCCCGGGGCCGCCGTGGACGGCTCAGGCCGGCTCGGGCGACGTGCTCGCGGGCATCTGCGGGGCCCTCCTGGCCGCCGGGCTCCCCGCGTGGCGGGCGGGCGTCGTCGGGGCGAGCATCCAGGCGATGGCCGCGGCCCGGTGGCCGGGCCCGCGGACGCCCGACGAGTTGGCCGCGCGGCTGCCCGACCTCGTGGCCGACCTGGTGGGCGGGTAGCCGCTACGGCGCCGGCCGCCACATCCCCACGGCGGGCATGTGCCTGCCGGAGAAGCGGCCCAGGTCGAGGAATCCCATCCGCCGGTAGAGCGAGGCCGCGCGATCGGTGGCCGCCTCGAGGTAGACCGGTGCGTCGATGTCGGCCAACCGGTGTTCAAGGAGCGCCCGCCCCACGCCCCTGCCCTGCGCCGCCGCGGCCACCCCGAGGTAGCCGAGGAACCAGTGGGGTACCGGGGGGCGGTGGCGTGCGAGCACCCGGTCGATCCGGGCGCCGACGAACCAGTGGGGTCCCAGCGCCCTGATCATGCCGAGGGCATGTCTCGCGGAGGCCAGGATCGACGGCCTGGGGCGGCCCGGCGGCTCCCACAGGCCCGCGCCGAGCACCCGGTCACCGTCGAGGGCCACCTCGACCAGCCAGCCATGGGTGACCGCCTCACTCATGTACGCCCGCACCCGCCTGGCGCGCTCGTCGGCGGGGATGAACCCGAACGAGGGGTCGTCGGCGAAGGCGTCGGCCAGAGCCGAGGCCGCCGCCGGAAGTTCCCGGGTGGTGGCGGCGCGCACCAGGATGTCGTTCATTCGAGGAGCCCCTTCGCGAGGTAGGAATCGGGGCCGAAGCCAGGCGGGATGACGAAGACTGCGGACCCGATCGCGGTGGTCCACTCGTTGAGGGCGTCGCCCTGGTCCAGCCTGCGCTGCACGGGGATGAACTGCTCCGCGATGCTGGCCTGGAAGGCGGTGAAGATCAGCCCCGCCGTGGGCCGTGGGGCGCCGTCGACCCACTCGTCGTGCGTGTAGTTGAGGCCCCGGCGCAGCATGGTGCGGCCGGAGTTCTGCGCCGGATGGGACACCCGGGCGTGGGCGTCCTGCGCGATCACCGGGGCCCCGTCGACGACGGCCTCGAAGTCCGGCGGGTCGTGCTCCGCCTCGCCGGTGAGCGGGGCGCCGGTGTCCAGGCGTCGGCCCACCGACTGCTCCTGCCGGTCCCGGGTGGCCTCGTCCCAGGTGTCGAGGTGCATCTCGATGCGCCGGACCACGAGCTGCGTGCCCCCGGCGAGCCACCCGTCGTCGGAGAAGACGGCGGCCTCCAGCGCGTCGCCCGTGGGGTTGCCGGTGCCGTCCACCTGGCCGAAGAGGTTCCGTCCCGTCACGGCGGCTCCGGCCGCGTCCACCGGCCGCCACGAGCCCTGCTGGGCCCACCGCCTGCCGGCGAAGGGCGCCGCGTCGGTGGCGAGGCGGCGAACGGCGTGCGCGACGGTGGTGGCGTCGTCCGCCGAGACCCAGGCGAGCAGGTCGCCCCCCGACCAGCGCGTCTGAAGCTGGTCGTGGTCCATGGGGGGGATCTCCTGGAACCCGCTCGGGCGCTTGGCCGCCAGTCCGTCCAGGTCGAACACCCGCGGCCCCAGCCCCACCAGCACGGTCAGGGAGACCCCCGCCTGGGCCAGGTCCGGGGCGGAATCGCCCGCAGCAGGCCTGCCGGCCATCAGCGCCGCGATGTCTGAGCTCCACACGCGCATGAGCCGGGCCAGGGCCGCGCGATCGGTGCCAGGCAGCAGGTCGAAGGCGACGAGCTCGCCGACGGCGGGCTTGGGCGTGGTGATCCCGGCCTGGATCGCCCCGTGGGCCGGGTAGGTCCGCCCCGACACCGGCACAGGGGTGGGCTCGGAGCCCGCGCCGCCCCAGGCCCGGCCCGCGACGACGCCCGCCGCCCCGCCGAGGGTCGCGGCCCCGGCATAGCCGAAGACGCCGCGACGACTCACCTGGGGGCTTGACATGGCTCGGATTCTACCCGTCACACAGACCCCCGGAGGGTACCCCTAGGGGTATTCGAATTCGGCTATGCTGCAGGGGTGAAGTTGAAGCTCGCCGCCCCCGTCCTCGCCGTCGCGGCCCTCGCCGCCTGCTCGCCCGCGCAGAGCGCGGCACCCGGAGTCATCGCCGCGGACCCGTGGGTCCGGGCCACCGTCGGCACGGAGATGCCGGAGATGACGGCCCTGTTCGTCAACCTCACCAACCCGTCGGAGGAGGACCGGATGCTGGTCGCCGCGGACTGCGGCGACGTGGCCGCGAAGGTCGAACTGCATGAGATGGTCAAGGTCGACGGCCAGATGGTGATGCAGGAGGCTGAGGGCGGGCTCCCGGTGCCCGCCGGCGAACACGCCCACCTCGCTCCGGGCGGGCCGCACGTCATGCTCATGGGGCTGACGGGCGAGTTGGCGGCCGGCGGCGAGGAGATCGCCTGCACGCTAGAGTTCGACGACGGACAGACCATCGAGCTGGTCGCCCCGGTGAAGGAGTTCACCGAGGAGCAGGACACCTACCACACCCACGCGCCGGGCACCGACAGCTGATCCACCAGGTGCGCCGCGGAGAGGACGCACCCATGTTCGCCATGTCGGACGGCCGGCCCGCGCCGGCACACCCAGATGCCGTCGTCGAAGGCGCAACCTACCGGATCACGGTCCTGACGAGCCGGCTGCTGCGCCTCGAGTGGCACCCCGAGGGAGCCTTCGTCGATCAGCCCTCCCAGACCGTGGCCGACCGCTCCTTCGACGTGCCCGGCTTCACCGTCGCCGACGTGGGTGGCTCCCTCGAAGTGCGCACGGACCACCTCCGGCTGCGCTACGACCGTGGGCCGTTCAGCGCCTCGGGGCTCAGCGTCACCCTCACCCGCGGGGCCTCGGACCCCCACTACTCCACCTGGCGTTTCGGCGAGACGTACCCCCAGAGCCTTCCGGGCCGCGGCAACCTGCTCGGCACCGCCCGGACGCTGGACGAGGTGGACGGCGCCTGCCCGCTGGAACCCGGGATCCTCGCCACCTACGGCTTTGCGGTCCTGGACGACTCCTCGACGGTGCTGCTCTCCGCCGACGGGTGGGTGGCCCCCCGGCCTGCCGGCGGCCGCGACCTCTACCTCTTCGCGCACGGCCTCGACTACCGCGCCGCACTGGCGGACTACCACCGGCTCACCGGTCCCGTCCCCCTGGTGCCGCGTTTCGTCCTGGGCAACTGGTGGAGCCGCTACTGGCCCTACCGGGCCGACGAGTACCTGGGCGTCATGGACCGCTTCCGCGGAGAGTCGATCCCGCTCTCGGTGGCCGTGATCGACATGGACTGGCACGTCACCGCCGTCGACCCCGAGCTGGGCACCGGCTGGACGGGTTACACCTGGAACCGGGAGCTCTTCCCGGACCCGCCCGCATTCCTGGCCGAGCTGCACCACCGGGGGCTCGCCGTGACCCTCAACGTGCACCCGGCCGACGGGATCCGCAGGCACGAGGAGGCCTACCCGGCCGTCGCGCGGGCCATGGGGCTCGACCCGGGCTCAGGAGTCGCCGTCGAGTTCGACGTGACGTCGCGGGAGTTCGTGGACGCCTACCTCGCCCACGTGCACCACCCGCTGGAGGACCAGGGAGTGGACTTCTGGTGGATCGACTGGCAGTCGGGCGGGGCCACCGCCATCGCCGGCCTGGACCCGCTCTGGATGCTCAACCACATCCACTACCACGACTCGGCACGCTCAGGCCGCCGTCCGCTCACCTTCTCCCGCTATTCGGGACCGGGCAGCCACCGCTACCCGGTGGGGTTCTCCGGCGACACGATCACCACGTGGGAGTCGCTGGACTTCCAGCCCTACTTCACCGCGACGGCCGCCAACATCGGCTATCCCTGGTGGAGCCACGACATCGGCGGGCACATGTTCGGCAGCCGCGACGTCGAGATGGCCGTGCGCTGGTTCCAGCTGGGCGTCTTCTCCCCGGTGAATCGCCTGCATTCGTCGTCGAGCCCGTTCGCGTCGAAGGAGCCCTGGGGCTACGGCCCGGCGGCCGAGCGCATCATGGCTGCCTTCCTCCGGCTCCGGCACAGGCTGGTGCCCTATCTGTACACGGCCGCCTGGGCCGCGCACACGGAACAGGTGGCGCTGGTGCGGCCGATGTACCATGACCATCCCTCGGCCGTCGACGCCTATCACGTGCCCAACCAGGCGATGTTCGGCGAGCACCTGCTGGTGGCCCCGATCACCACGGCCGAGGACACCGCCGCGCACCTCGCGTCGGCACGCGCCTGGCTCCCTGAGGGGGCGTGGATCGACGTGTTCACGGGCCACCGCCACGACGGCGGACGAACCGTGACACTGCACCGCGGCCTCGGCGGCTATCCGGTGCTGGCCCGCGCCGGGGCCGTGGTCCCGCTGGCCGGCGATGCCATGGCGGACATCTCGACGGCGCCGGAGGCTGTGGACCTGCGGGTGTTCCCCGGAACTGCGGTGTCGCACCTCGTCGAGGACGACGGCAGCGCCGTCCCGGGCCCGGCGGAGCGGCGGGCGGTCCGCATCGAGCAGCGGCTGGAGGTGCACCCGGACGCCACGGCCACCCTGACCGTGACGCTACGCCCGGAACGCGGTGCTGCCGACGTCCGAACAGTCTGCCTGGACGTCGTGGGTGTCGCCTCGGCCGAGGACGTGGAGGCCTGGGTGGCCGGCCGGCCGCAGCACCTGGGCGAGCCGGCGCCGGTGATCGATGAGCTCTTGGCGCCGGCGCTCAGGGTGGCCCTGGGGGAGGTGGACCTGGGCGCGGAGATCGTGGTGCGGATCGTCGGCGCCCGGACCGCACCCCGCGACGTCGCCCGCGAGGCCTTCGCCCTCATCGACGCGGCGGAGATCGGGTTCTCGGCGAAGGAGGCCGCCTGGCGGGCGGTCACGGGGTTGGGCGGACTGGCCCTGGTACAGGAGTTGGCGGGGGTGGACATCCCCGCGGTCCTGCGCGACGCGCTGGTGGAGACCGCCGCCGCGCGCGAGGTCTGGTAGCTCTCCTCAGATCAGCTGGTGTCCCCGAACCGACTTGGCGATGGCCTTGCGGTAGTGGCCGAGCAGTTCCGTGCAGACCCGCTCCCAGCTCCGGTCAAGGGTGGAGCGGCGGGCCGCCCGGCCGAATGCGGCGCGCTTGGCGTCGTCGCCGATGAGGTCCACCACATGGCCCCGCATCGCGGCGAGGTCGCCTGGCCGGTAGAGCCAGCCGGTGCGGGACTGGTCGATGAGGTCGATGGGGCCGCCCCGATGGGGCGCGATCACCGGCAGTCCCGAGGCCTTGGCCTCCTGGATCGACTGGCAGAAGGTCTCCAGTTCGCCTGGGTGCACGAACAGGTCCAGGCTGGCCAGCGCCGTCGGGAGGGCGTCCCCGGTCAGCTCGCCGAGGAACACGGCACGGGGGAGTGCGGCCTGCAGTTCTCCGCGCAGGGGTCCGTCGCCGATGATCACCAGGCGGGTGTGGGGCAGATCCGCCACCGCCGCCAGGTCCTCGACCCGCTTCTCGGTGGCGAGCCTGCCCATGTAGCCGATCAGTCGTTCCCCGCCGGGGGCGTGGAGCGCGCGGAACGCTGCGCTGTGCCTGCCGGGGTTGAACCGCACCGAGTCCACGCCACGGCCCCACACCCCGACCCGTGGCACGCCCTGTCCGATCAACTGGTCGCGGGCGAACGTCGACGGCGCCAGGTTGAGCGAGGCCAGCGAGTGGACCTGGCGCACGTGATGCCAGAGCAGCGGCTCGAACTGCGGGAAGCCGTAGCGGGCGGCGTAGGTGGGCACCTCGGTCTGGTAGACGCCCACCATGGGGATGCCCAGCCGCGCCGCGACGGTGGCCGCCTTGTAGCCGACCACGAACGGCGCCGCCAGATGGACGACGTCGGGAGCGAAGCCGGTCAGGATGCGGCCGATGGTGAAGGACGGGGTGGTCACCACGCGCACCACGTCGTAGCCGGGCAGGCCGACGCTGGCCACCGTCTCGACGGGGAAGCCGAGGTACTCCGACGGCGTGCCCTCCCCGGCCTGGGGGGCGATGACCATGGCCTCATGGCCGGTGGCCCGAAGGTGCTCGAGGACA
The DNA here is from genome assembly GCA_027492545.1 of Propionibacteriaceae bacterium. Classification (GTDB taxonomy): domain Bacteria; phylum Actinomycetota; class Actinomycetes; order Propionibacteriales; family Propionibacteriaceae; genus Arachnia. The sequence continues at coordinate 116,970 of JAPUEL010000076.1, read as the reverse complement.
CGCAGCACCGAGTTCGTGACCCCGTTGACGCTCGGTAGGAAGGACTCCGCGACGATGGCTACTCGCACACCACCATTTTACGAAGGCACGTGTCCTGGGCCACTCGTCGAGGAGAACCCCCGGTGAACGCCGGGTGACCGTTGCGCGCTCGAGGACCGCCGATTCGGTGATCCGGGACGCATCACGTAGACTCAATGGGCCCGGTAAGGCGATCAACGCCAGCGTGTGACAGATGAGCGGGCAAATCGAGGGGCCCCGTCCGTGGGCCCAAGCGGCCCGACTTTCAGGGCCCATATCCCCGCAGAGGACTCCTCCATCATGAATGCACCACGCCAGAAACAACGTTGGACCGCCGAGCAGCGCACCGCGAAGGGCCTCAAGGCCCAGCGTCGGGCCGGCAAGAACGACGCCCCCGCCGCAGGCGCCCCCCTCAACCGCAAGCAGCGCCGAGCCCTCGAGTTCGGCGACCGGCCGTACGTGCCCAAGCCTGAGCAGGAGGGCACCGAGCGTCGCGACGACCGCCCGGCCCGCGACGACCGCCCGGCCCGTGACGACCGCCCGGCCCGTGACGACCAGTCCCGCGGTAACGACCGCTACGGTGACCGCACCCGCGACGACCGTCCCCGCGGCAACGACCGCTACGGCGACCGCACCCGCGACGACCGTCCCCGCGGCAACGACCGTTACGGCGATCGCCCGCGCAGCAACGACCGCTACGGTGACCGCACCCGGGACGACCGTCCCCGCGGCAACGACCGCTACGGAGATCGCACCCGCGACGACCGCCCGGCCTGGGGCGACCGGGACAGCCGCCCCGCCCGCGAGGACCGCCCCGCGTGGGGCGACCGGGACAATCGCGGCGCCCGCGACGATCGCCCCCGCGGCAACGACCGCTACGGCGACCGCGACGACCGGCGAAGCGACCGCGGTGAGCGCTCCGGCGGCCACCGGCGCAGCTCCATGCCGCCCCACGTCGACGTCCGTCGCAACCACGAGCCGCGCGGCCACGAGGACCGACGCGGCTACGACCGCCGCGACACCCGCGCCCCCCGCGAGGACAGCTTCGACGCCCCCGAGGCGGACCAGATGAGCTGGACCGCCACCACCGCCGAGGGCGTGGAGGGCGAGGTGGCCTCGGGCTTCTTCGAGCTCGGCGTGGCCGAGCCACTGGTCCGCGTGCTCGCCGGCCAGGGCATCACCGCCCCCTTCCCGATCCAGGCGGCCACGATCGCCGACGCGATCGCGGGGCGCGACGTGCTGGGCCGCGGCCGCACGGGCTCCGGCAAGACGCTGGCCTTCGGCCTCGCCATGCTCACCCGCCTCGCCGAGGGGTCCCCCGTGGGGTCCCCCCGTGCGATGATCCTCACCCCCACGCGCGAGCTGGCCCTCCAGATCGCCGACGTGCTCTCGCCGCTCGCCGCGGCGATGAAGCTGGACCTCACGCTCATCGCGGGCGGCATGGCCTACGGCCCGCAGATCCGCGCCTTCGAGCGAGGCGTCGACGTCGTGGTGGCCACCCCCGGCCGCCTCATCGACCTGCTCGAGCAGGGCGCCGCCGACCTCAGCCAGGTGCAGATCTCCGTCCTCGACGAGGCCGACCACATGGCGGACCTCGGCTTCACCAAGGACGTCCGCACCCTCCTCGACGCCACCCCCGAGGGCGGGCAGAGGCTCCTCTTCTCCGCCACCCTGGACGAGGCCGTCGACTCCATCGTGCGGACCTACCTCCACGACGCGGTCACCCACGAGGTGGACTCGGGCCAGGCCTCGGTCACGACCATGGTCCACCGGCCGCTCATCGTGCGCCCCCACCACAAGAACCAGATCACCGCCGAGATCGCCAACCGCGAGGGACGCACGGTGCTGTTCGCCCGCACCCAGATGGGCACAGACCGCATCGCCGGCCAGCTCCGCGAGGCGGGCGTGATGGCGGGGTCGCTGCACGGCGGCCTCACCCAGGGGGCCCGGGCCCGGATCCTCGCGGCGTTCCGTGAGGGCACCGTTCCCGTGCTCGTCGCCACCGACGTGGCGGCCCGCGGCATCCACGTCGACGACGTGACCCTGGTGCTGCAGGTGGACCCGCCGCGTGACTCGAAGGACTACCTCCACCGCGCCGGCCGCACCGCACGCGCCGGGCAGGAGGGCGTCGTCGCCACCGTGGTGCTTCCGCATCAGCAGAAGATGGCCCAGCGCCTCCTCGGCCAGGCCGGCGTCAAGGCCAGCCCGCTCGAGGTGTACCCCGGCTCGGACGAGCTGCGGGAGGCCACCGGGGCCCGCCCCACCTCGGGGGTGGAGATCTCGGAGGCCGACTACCTGGCACTCATCGCGCCCAAGCAGCAGCAGCGGCGCCGCCCGGAGGGTGGCGGCCGCGGCCGTCGCTACGACGGTGGCCGTGGGCAGCGCGGGGGCCGCAGGGATCGTTGGTGAGGGCGTAGGATTTCGCGCCTATGGACACCTCCGCCCTGACCATCCGCATCGCGGATCCGGCAGACGCCGCCGCCCTGCTGCACGTCATCCACCAGGCGTTCGCGGCGCGTCCGGCGGTGGATCCGCCGGCTGAGGCGCTGACCGACGAGGTGGCCGACATCGAGCGCGCCCTCACCGACGGCTTCGGCGTGGTGGTGGAGCGCGAGGGCCACATCATCGCGGGCCTGCTGGTCGACATCGTCGACGGCACGGCCACGCTGCGCCGCGTGTCGGTGCTGCCGTCCGCCAGCGGCCAGGGCGTCGCCCGGTCGCTGGTGGAGGGGGCCCTGACGGTGGCGGCGGACCTCGGGGCCAGGCGCGCGTCCCTGTTCGCCCGGCAGGAGTTCCCGCAGCTGGTCGACTGGTGGCGGGACCACGGGTTCGACGTCATCGCGCCCGAGCCGCACGGCTTCCGCATGGGTCGTGACCTCCCGGTGGTCGTGGACGTGCCCACCGCGGACGACATGGCCCGCCTGGGCCGCCGGCTCGCCGGGGTCCTCCGGAAGGGAGACGTCATCGTGGCCACCGGTGACCTGGGCGCCGGTAAGACCACGCTGACGCAAGGCATCGGCGCAGGCCTGGACGTGGAGGGCCCCATCATCTCTCCCACGTTCGTCATCTCCCGCGTGCACCCGCCCCGCGGGGAGGGCCCCGGGTTGGTCCACGTCGACGCCTACCGACTGGGAGATCCGTCCGAGCTGGCCGACATCGATCTCGACGCATCGCTGCCCGAGTCCGTGACGCTGGTCGAATGGGGCCACGGCCTGGCCGAATGGCTGGCCGACGACCGCCTGGAGATCGACATCGTTCGCGGCGTGCAGTCCGACGAGCGCACCGTGTACCTCACCGGATTCGGCCCCCGTTGGGCCGGGGCCCTCGACGTCCTCAGGGAGAACCCATGACCTGGACCCTCGCCATCGACACCAGCCACGTCGTCGCGGTGGGCCTCGTCCTCGACGGGGAGCCGCACAGCCGCGTCGTGGTGGACGACACCCGTGCGCATGCGGAGGCCCTGATGCCCTCGGTGCTGGAGGCCTGCGCGACGGCCGGGATCGGTCTGCGCGACATCGGCGAGATCGTCGTCGGGATGGGCCCGGGTCCCTTCACCGGGCTGCGCGTGGGCGTGGCCACGGCCTGGACCCTCGCGCACGCAGCGGGCCTGGAGCCCCACGGGGTCTGCTCGCTGGACGTGGTGGCCCGGCAGTGGGCCGAGGCCGGCGCCCCGGCCGAGTTCGTGGTCGCGGCTGATGCGCGCCGCAAGGAGCTGTACTGGGCCACCTACGCCGCCGACGGCCTGCGGACCTCGGACCCGCAGGTGTCCGCCCCGCAGCAGCTGCCGGCCCTGCCGGTGGCGGGGGCGGTCCCCGCGCCCTATCGTGAGCTGCTCGACGTGCGAGGGCCGGACGCGCTGGACCCAGCGCTGCTCGCCGCCCGCTGGCGCATGCTCCCGCCCGCCGGTGTGGAGCCGTTCTACCTGCGAGCGGCCGACGCGACGGTGCCCGGCAAGCCGAAGTCCGCGCTGCCGAGGCTGCGGGCCGCACGATGATCGTCGAGACGGCCGAGGCGAGCGACCTGCCCGACATCCTCGCCCTCGAGGCGCACTTCGACACCCCATGGTCCGAGCACTCCTGGCACCAGGAGGTGACCGGCGACGGCAGGCTCGTCCTGATCGCCCGGCGCCAGAGCGGCGAGACGGTGGGCGTGGCCGCCTTCCAGCTCATCGACGACGTCGCGGACCTGCACCGGATCGTCGTGGCGCCGCAGCAGCGCCGCCTCGGATTCGCCCGGGTGATGCTCATGGCCGGCCTGCAGTGGGCCATCGGCCACGGTGCCCGCCGGATGCTGTTGGAGGTGGACGCCGGGAACGCCCCGGCCATCCAGCTGTATCAGGGCTACGGGTTCGTGGCGGTGGCGACCCGCCCGGACTACTACGGGCCCGGGGCCGATGCGCTGATCCTGGAGCGCCGGTTGGAGGGCGTCGACGCCGATTCGGTCGGCATGTGGGACATGGAGGACAGCGATGAGTGAGCCCCTGGTGCTCGGCCTGGAGTCGTCGTGCGACGAGACGGGGGTGGGGATCGTCCGCGGACGCACCCTGCTCGCCAACGAGGTGGCCAGCTCGGTGGACCTGCACGTCCGCTTCGGTGGCGTGGTGCCCGAGGTGGCCAGCCGGGCCCATCTGTCGGCGCTGATCCCCACGTTGGAGAGGGCGGCGGCGAAGGCCGACGTCGACCTCTCCGACCTGGACGCCGTCGCGGTCACCGCCGGCCCCGGGCTGATGGGCGCGCTCGTGGTGGGGCTGGCCTCCGCCAAGGCGCTCGCCGCCTACCTGAACAAGCCCCTCTACGGCGTCAACCACCTCGTGGGCCATGTCGCGGTGGACCTGCTCGATCACGGCCCCCTGCCGATGCCGTCGCTGGCGCTGCTGGTCTCCGGCGGGCACACGCAGCTGCTGCACGTCGAGGACATCGCCACCCGGATCACCGAGGTGGGCTCCACGATCGACGACGCCGCCGGTGAGGCCTACGACAAGGTGGCCCGCGTGCTCGGCCTGCCCTACCCGGGCGGTCCGGTGATCGACAAGGCGGCGCAGGACGGGGATCCAGCGGCAATCCGCTTCCCACGGGGACTGACCGCGCGCCATGACCTGGCGCAGCACCGCTTCGACTTCTCGTTCTCCGGGCTCAAGACCGCCGTCGCGCGGTGGGTGGAGCAACGACGCCTCGACGGGGGAGAGGTGCCGGTCAACGACGTCGCGGCGAGCTTCCAGGAGGCCGTCTGCGACGTGCTGACCGCCAAGACAATCGACGCCGCCCGCCACCTGGGCGTCAACTCCATCCTCATCGGCGGCGGTGTCGCGGCCAACTCGCGGCTGCGGACGCTCCTGGAGGAGCGCGCGGCGGAGGCGGGTATCGAGTTGCGCAGGCCCAGGCCCGCGCTCTGCACGGATAACGGCGCCATGATCGCGGCCGTCGGCAGCGAGGTGATCATGGCCGGGGTGCGCCCCTCGGGCCTCGGGATCTCGGCGCACTCGGGGCTGCCCGTGAGCACGATCGTCGTCTGATTTCGGTGCGCAATCACACAATTTGGTAACGATTGGGTGTCAAAGCCGGTGTGGCCCTAGCCGATTTGAACGTGCCTTCGGTAGGTTCCTGGCATCACTCGGCCCGTTCGGGCCTCTTCCGTCGTTCGACGACTTAGGAGAAAGAATGAAGTTCCAGGGAACCAAGGTGTCCCTCGGCCTGGTCTTGAGCGGAGCACTCCTGCTCGGCGCCTGCACCAGCCCAGAACCCACCGACCCCGAAGACGCCGCGTCCGGTAGCGCCTCGGCGACCGCGTCCGCCAGCGAGGGTGCAGGCGGCGGCGACGCCGCGGCCGGCTGCCTGCAGGACGTCGGCATCACCGAGACCGCCGACGGCGAGGTCCGCTACACCGCCGGCCCGGGCGAGTGGAACGGCTACAACACCATCACCAACGCCACGTACTCGACGTACAACTCGGTGATCGCCGCCCACCAGTTCTCGAGCTTCTACTACTTCGGCACCGACGGCACGATCTGCGAGAACACTGACTTCGGCTCCTTCGAGGTCACCTCCGAGGACCCGTTGACGGTGAAGTACACCATCAACGAGGAGGCCGTCTGGTCTGACGGCACGCCCGTCACCATCAACGACTACCTGCTCGAGTGGGCCAGCCAGAACCCAGAGTTCATCGCCCCCGGGTTCGCCAGCGGCGAGAACCCCGACGCCGAGGCCGTGTTCGACCACGTCTCCACCTCGTTTGCGCAGTACATGCCCGAGGGCCCCGAGGGTGAGCTGGGCTCCAAGGAGTTCACCGTCGTCTACACCAACCCGAACCCCGACTACAAGATCATCATCGGCACGGCCATGCCTGAGCACGTCGTCGCCGCCCAGAGCGGCCTCGAGCCTGGCGGCCTCGCGCAGGCCATCCTGGATCGGGACGCCGATGTGGTGAAGTCGGCCGCCGAATTCTGGAACACCGGCTGGATCTTCAACCCGGGTGAGCTGCCCGAGGCGGACCTCGTCCCGTCCTCCGGCCCGTACGTCCTCAAGGCCGACGGCTGGCAGGCAGGCAACTCGCTGACGCTGACCGCCAACGAGAACTACTGGGGCACCCCGCCCGCAACGAAGGACCTCGTCTTCCGATTCATCGACGACGCGCAGCAGGTCCAGGCACTCGGCAACAAGGACGTCCAGGTCATCCAGCCGCAGGCCACCGTCGACACCGTCGGCCAGCTCGAGGGCCTCGGCTCCGCCGTGACCATCGAGACCGGCTCGTCGCTGACGTGGGAGCACCTCGACTTCAACCACCGCGAGAACAACGTGTTCGGCAACCCCGACACCGGCCTGACGCTGCGCACGGCCTTCGCCCACTGCGTGCCCAGGCAGCAGATCGTCGACACCCTCATCGCGCCCATCGCGCCCGACACGGTGCTGATGAACGCCCGCGAGGTCTTCCCGTTCCAGGACAACTACGACGAGGTCGTCGGCGTCTCCTACGACGGCCGCTTCGACACCCCCGATCCCGAGAAGGCGAAGGCCCTCGTGGCCGAATCCGGCGTGGCCACCCCGATCGACGTGCGCATCGGCTACCGCGCCGGCAACCAGCGCCGCACTGAGACCGTCGCCGCCATCCAGTCCGCGTGCAAGGACGCCGGCTTCAACGTGATCGACTCCGCCGACCCGGACTTCTTCACGAAGGCCAACGTGACCGGTGACTACGAGGTCGCGCTCTACGCGTGGGCCGGCTCCGGCCAGATCACCTCCGGCGAGAACATCTACGCGACCGGCAAGCCGCAGAACACCTCGAAGTTCAGCAGCCCCGTCGTCGACGCGGCCTGGGCGGAGATCGTCTCCACCCTGGACCCCGCCGTCCACCTCGAGCAGACCAAGATCATCGAGAAGGAATTGTGGGATCAGCTGCACGGCATCCCGCTGTACGCCCACCCGCTGGTCGTCGCCTACGACTCCACCCTGAGCAACGTGCGCGGCACCGCCACGCAGGACCAGGTGTCGTGGAACGCCCCGCAGTGGGTCGCCAAGTAAGACATGTCTGACGCCTAGTCAGCCGCAGGGATGGGGCAGGTGACGTTCGCGCCACCTGCCCCACCTTGCGTCCACCTTCCATCACCGAACAGCCCTGCCGTAGTATTCGGCGGATGGGTGCCGGCGCCGGCGCCCGAACCATGTCAGAGGACCGATCTTGCTCAAGTTCATTGCGAAGCGCCTGGCGATATCGCTGGCGATTCTCCTGCTGGGGTCACTGCTCCTGTTCGTGCTCGTCATCAACTCCGGTGACCCGCTCCAGGACCTGCGTGAGTCCAACGACCCCAACCGCGAGAACCGGATCCGCCAGCGGATCGAGAACATGGGCCTGAACCTTCCCTGGTGGCAGCGCTATTTGGACTGGCTGGGTGGCGCGTCCAAGTGCCTCATCGGCCAGTGCGACCTCGGGACATCGATCAACGGCCAGTCGGTCAACGCGCTCGTGGCCGTCGCCGCCGGGTCGACGCTGCGGCTGGTGGTCTTCGCCTCACTGCTGGCGATCACCGTCGGGGTCATCCTGGGCATCATCACCGCCATCCGCCAGTACAGCGGGTTCGACTACGGCGTCACCCTCTTCGCGTTCGTCGCCTTCTCGCTGCCGGTCTTCTGGCTCGGGGTGCTGCTCAAGCATTACGCGGCCATCGAGTTCAACAACTGGATCGTCGACGCCGATCTGACGTGGCCGGTGATCATCGGCGTGGCTGTGGTGCTGGCGTTCATCCTTCAGGCCGCCCTCGGCGGTGACCTCAAGCGCCGGCTCATCACGTTCGCCGCCATCGCCGGCGCCGTGACGGCCATCCTGTTCTACTTCGACGCTGTCACCTGGTTCCGTCGGCCCGCCATCGGCATCCCCGTCTACATCCTGGCGGTCGTCGGCGCTGCAGCGCTGGTGATCGTGCTCACCTCCGGCTTCCAGAACCATCGCGTGCGCAACGCGGTGGGCGCCACCGCGGGCGTGTCGATCGTGGGCTACATCGCGGTGCGCGGCTACCTCATGGACAACGGCTCCGTCCCGCTGCTGCTGCTGTGCCTCGCGGCGGCGATCGTCGCTGCGGTTGCGGCCGGCCAGCTTCTCGGCGGCTTCTCCCGCCGCCAGGCCACCTTCGCCGCGGTCATCACCGCACTGCTGGCCTCGCTCCTGGCGGTCAGCGACCTTCTGCTGTCCAACTGGGCCCAGTACCTCGAGGAGCAGCCGCGCCCCATCCCGACCATCGGCTCGATGACCCCCAACTACGAGTCGACGTTCTGGATGCACTCCATCGACACCCTGACGCACCTCGTGCTGCCCACCGTGACGCTCATGCTGATCTCCATCGCGTCCTATACCCGCTACACCCGGGCCTCGATGCTGGACGTCCTCAACCAGGACTACATCCGCACGGCGCGCTCCAAGGGGATCTCGGAGCGCAAGGTCATCACGCGCCACGCCCTGCGCAACTCGCTGATCCCCCTGGCCACGATCGTGGCGTTCGACTTCGCGGGCCTCATCGGCGGCGCGGTCATCACCGAGACCGTGTTCGGTTGGCAGGGCATGGGCAACCTGTTCCGCACCGGCCTCGCCGCTGTCGACCCGCCGCCGGTCATGGCGTTCTATCTCGTCACCGGCACCGCCGCGGTGATCATGAACATGGCGGCCGACATCGCCTACGCCATCCTCGACCCGCGGATCTCCCGCTAGGAAGTGGCCCACCATGACTGACACGAACAACCCCGCGCAGCTCGACCAGGTCCACGAGGCCGACTACGAGATCGAGTCCATGCCGGACGAGACCACGACCACCGACAAGTCCTACTCACAGGGACAGCTCGTCCTGCGCCGGTTCGTCCGCCACCGTGGCGCCATGATCTCGTTGACCATCCTTGTGCTGATCATCCTGCTGGCCACCACGTCCATCGGCTTCGGGCCCATTCCCGGATGGTGGCCGAAGAACCACGTGGACCTCTATCCGGTAGCGCTCCCGGGTGGCGCGCCCACCCTGACGCTGTGGCCCTTCTCGATCGGGGAGCACCCGTTCGGGCAGACCACGATCGGCAAGGACTACTTCGCCCTGGTCATGCTCGGCACCCAGAACTCGCTGACCATCGCCTTCACCGTCGGCATCGGGGCCACGATCATCGGCACCCTCGTGGGTGCGGCCGCCGGCTACTTCCGCGGCGTCGCCGAGTCCTTCCTCATGCGCGTCACGGACCTGTTCATCATCATCCCCACGCTGGTGCTGGCCGCCGTCCTCGGCCGGATGGCCGGCAACGTCGGCGGCATCTTCGCGTTGGCCGGCATGCTGGCCATCGTGTCCTGGACCGGCCTGGCACGCCTCGTGCGCGGCGAGGTCCTGTCGCTCCGCGAGCGGGAGTTCGTGGCCGCGGCGCGCGCCGTCGGCACGTCCTCGTGGCGGATCATCGTGCGCCACATCCTGCCCAACGCGCTGGGCACCATCATCGTCAACGCCACGCTGCTGATCTCTGCCGCCATCCTGGTGGAGACGGCCCTGTCGTTCCTGGGCTTCGGCGTGCGCCCACCCAACACGTCCCTCGGCCTCCTCATCTCCGAGAACCAGAACGCGCTGAGCACCCGTCCTTGGCTCTTCTGGTGGCCGGGCGTCTTCATCGTCTCCATCGCGCTCTGCGTCAACTTCATCGGTGACGGTCTCCGTGACGCGTTCGATCCCCGCCAGCAGATGGACTGAGGTACTCCCCATGACCACCACCCCCCGTTTCACAGGCGAGAACCCGGTCCTGAAGTTCAACGACCTCGACGTCGAGTTCCGCACCGAGTTCGGCACCGTCCATGCGGTCAAGGGACTTACTCTGAGCGTCGAGCCCGGCGAGGTGATGGCGCTGGTGGGCGAGTCCGGCTCGGGCAAGTCCGTGACCGCCACCACCGCACTGGGCCTCCTGCCGAAGACCGCCCGCATCCAGGGCGAGACCCGGGTCACCGACCAGAGCGTCGGAGGGCTTTCCGGGCGCCAGCTCCGCTCTCTCCGCGGCAACCGTGTGGCCATGGTGTTCCAGGAGCCCATGACCGCGCTCAACCCGGTGATCAAGATCGGCGAGCAGCTCACCGAATCCATGGAGGTGCACGGCGTCGCGTTCGGTCGTGAGGCGTGGGACCGCGCCGTCGACCTGCTCAACGCCGTCGGCATCCCGAATGCCGAGCGCCGTGCCAGCCAGTTCCCGCACGAACTGTCCGGGGGGATGCGCCAGCGCGTGGTGATCGCCATGGCGCTGGCCTGCGACCCCGAGGTGATCATCGCCGACGAGCCCACCACAGCCCTCGACGTGACGGTGCAGGCCGAGATCCTCGACCTCCTGCGATCCCTCAAGGACAAGCTCAACACCGGCATCCTGCTCATCACCCACAACATGGGTGTGGTGGCGGACATGGCGGACAACGTGGCCGTCATGTTCAAGGGCAACATCGTGGAGCGCGGACCCGCCGAGCAGGTCCTGCTGCACCCCACGCACCCGTACACCAAGAAGCTGCTCGCCGCCGTCCCGCGGCTCGGCGAGGGGCATGGCCAGTTCGGCGTGGCGCCGCACCCGGTGAGCCCCACCGCAGAGGCCGCCCTGGAGGTCGACGAGCTGGTGGTCGAGTACCACAGGGCCGGCAAGAAGCCGTTCCGCGCCGTCGACGGCGTCAGCTTCGACGTCCGCCGGGGCGAGATCGTGGGGCTGGTGGGTGAGTCCGGTTCCGGCAAGTCCACCATCGGACGCGCCCTGCTGGGGCTCATCCCCTCGAAGTCCGGCGAGGTCCGGGTGCTCGGGGAGGACCTCCTGTCGCTCAAGGGGCCCTCACTCAAGAGCCTGCGCAAGCGGATCGGCGTGATCTTCCAGGATCCGGCCGCCTCGCTCAACCCCCGGTTCCCGATCGGCGACGTGATCGCCGAGCCGCTCAGCGTGCACAAGGTGGGCGACGCGAAGTCCAGGCAGGCGCGGGTCCACGAGCTGCTGGACGCCGTCCAGCTGCCGCGCACCGTGTACAACCGCTACCCGCACGAGCTCTCCGGCGGCCAGCGGCAGCGCGTGTCCATCGCCCGGGCCCTGGCGCTGAGCCCGGACCTGCTGGTGGCCGACGAGCCCACCTCCGCGCTCGACGTGTCGGTGCAGGCCTCCGTGCTGGCGATGTTCACCGAGCTCCAGCGCGACTTCGGGTTCGCGTGTCTGTTCATCTCGCACGACCTGGCCGTGATCGACTCCCTGGCGCACCGCGTCGTCGTCATGCAGTACGGCAAGATCGTGGAGAAGGGCGATCGCGAGCAGGTGCTGCTCGACCCGCAGGAGGAGTACACCAAGCGCCTGCTGGCCGCCGCCCCGGTGCCAGACCCGATCGAGCAGCGGCAGCGCCGCGAGGCGCGCCACGTCCTGCTCAAGTCGCTCGGCGACGAGGTGGTGGAGCTGGACACCCGAGAGCTCGACTTCGACGATCAGCGCCAAGCCCGCCCCTGACATGGCGTTCGCGCCCGAGCTGACCACGCTCGGCTACATCCTCAGCCCGGACCGCGAGCGCGTGCTGCTCGTGCACCGGGTCTCCCGCGCGCACGACGAGCAGCTCGGTAAGTACAACGGGCTGGGCGGGAAGGTGGAGCGCGACGAGGACATCGCCTCGGCGATGCGGCGCGAGATCCGCGAGGAGGCCGGCGTCGAGGTGACCGCGATGCAGCTGCGGGGCACCGTGTCCTGGCCCGGGTTCAACGGCCGCGACGTGTTCGGCTTCGTGTTCCTCATCACCGGCATCGACGGCGAGCCGTACGCCTCCAACCCGGAGGGCACGCTGGCCTGGCACGACGTGGCCACCGTCATGGACCTGCCGATGTGGGACGGGGACCGGCACTTCCTGCCTCTGGTCTTCGACGAGTCCGTGCCGCAGTTCCACGGTGTGCTGCCCTACGACGGCGGCCACAGCGTGGACTGGCGGTACTCCTCGTGATCTCACCGGCCTGCAGGAACGCCCTCGGGGTCGCCGCGCTGGAGCCGGAGCCGTCGTCGCTCGGCGCGGCGGGCCGGCTGAGGGCAGCCTTCCGCCCTGAGGAGGCCGCGCGGGCGCTGGCCGGCGTGAGGGCTTCGGCACCTGACGTGGTGGAGAGCGAAGAGACGGACCACCTCGGTCTCTTCGCCTCGGCGGGGAGAGCGTCGACGTGACCGACGCTGCCCGGATGGCGGCCCTGGAGGCGGCCACGGCGGAGGCGGACCCCTCGTCGCTCGCGGCTGCGGAGAGGCTGCGCCGCAGCTTTCCCGCCGAGGAGGTGGCATGGGCAGTGACGCAGGCATCACTGCGCCGGAGAGCCGAGGCCAAGTTCTCTCGCGCGGCGGAGATGCTCTTCACCCCTGCCGGGCTCGAGCAGGCGTCGCGGGAGCCGGTCGCCCGGTGGCGGGCTCAGCGGTTCGCTGAGGCGGGCGTCGAGGAGGTGTGGGACCTGGGGTGTGGCATCGGATCGGACGCGATGGCGTGTGCCGATCTGGGGTTGCGGGTGGTCGCGGTCGAGGCGGACGCGGACACTGCTGCGGTGGCCCGCCACAATCTCGCCCTCGCCGGGGGCGGGACGGTCGTCCTCGGGCGCGCCGAGGACGCGCGTCCGCCCGCGGATGCGGCGGTCTTCCTGGACCCGGCCCGGCGGACCGCGCGCGGCCGCAGCTGGAACGTCGCCGACTTCACGCCGTCGTGGGACTTCGTGCTGGGTCAGTTGGCGGGGGAGCGCTTCGCGTGCGTGAAGCTCGGCCCCGGAGTGCCCAAGGAGCTCATCCCCGACGGGGTGCAGACGGTCTTCGTGAGCCACCGCGGCGACGTGGTGGAGGCGTCCTTGTGGAACCGGCTGCCCGCGGGGTCGCGAGCGGTCGTGATCGGGCGAGCCTCGGCGGCCCCGCTGACTGTGAGTGGCGCGCTCGGATCTGGCGCGCCCGGACCGGTCCACACGGTCCGCGAGCTGACCCCGGATGCTCGTCGTCCGCTGCATGTGCTGCCGGTGGGGCAGTATGTGCTGGAGCCGGACGGGTCGGTGATCCGCGCCGGGCTCATCGACGCGATCGCCCCGGAGGACGACCTGTGGCTGCTGGATCCGCACACTGCCTACCTGTCCTCGGACGGGCCGCTCACTTCTCCGTACGCCACCTGCTTCGAGGTGCTGGAGGTCCTCGACTACGACGTCAAGCGGCTCCGCGGCTGGGTGCGCGAGCACGCCGTCGGCACCGTGGAGATCAAGAAGCGCGGTCTCGACGTCGATCCGGCGGCGCTACGGCGCCAGCTCAAGCCGAAAGGGCCCAACGCGGCCACCGTCATCCTCGCCCGCACCGTGGACGGGGCGAAGGCCTTGATTTGTTCCCGGCCATGACCTACGCGCCCCGTACGACGGTGGGCACAGCGTGGCTGCTCCAGCCCTGACTCACACCATCACCGCGTGGAGAGAGGCCGTCGGTCCTCCGGCCGGCCCACCGTGAGCAATTGGATAGGGTCACGGTTCTCGACATGCGGACTTCTCGGCGTGTCGCACCGTGACCCCAGCCAATTGCTCACGGTGGGCCGGCGCCGAGGCCGGGGTTCGTCGGATCCAGGAGGCGCCTGCGTTCGGCGAGGATGCCGGGGAGTACCTCCGCCATGCGGCCGATCGTCTTGCTCGTGAATCGCAGCGGGAGCCAGCCGATGCTGGCGAGGTCGGTGTCGCGCTCGCGGTCGTTGTGGAACGAGTCCTCGCTGGAGTGGTACTCGAGGCCGTCGAACTCGACGGCAACTCGCTCCCGCCGGAACGCTGCGTCCACGTAGTACGTGACGCCGTGGATGGAGACCGGATAGTTCGACACCCAGCCGGATACGTTGGCGAGCCTGAGAAGGGCGTGGCCCTCCTTCTCCAGGAACGACCAAGGCGCGTCCCTGCACGACTCGAGCACCTCACGTCGACGCCGGTTCCCCCGACGTTTCGGGGTCGCCCTCAGCGCACGCTCCAGCGCGCCGATGCTGACAGCCCTGCGGCGGAGAGCTTCGTAGACCACCGCATCGTCGAGTTCCGGGATGAGGTCCAGGACGGTGAGTTCAGGCACGGTCAGTGCTGCGCCGGCCAGACGCGTCGTCAGGTGCCGCGGGATGCGTCGCTGCTCCACCTCCAACCCGTACCCAGGCGTTATCGGCCTCGGACAAGCCAACTCCCAGGTATCTGGGAGGTCCAGATCGTCCCACCAGGTCAGTGCGGCGGCTGCTCGCCTGGTCACGACGATGTCGTCGCCATAGGCACCGATGGCCCGTAGCCTCCCCTCCGGGGCCGACGCAGCGTCGGGCAGCGCGTAGACGCCCGGGAGGACGCGGTGCAATTGATGGCGGAATGCGTGGGAGTTGAGGGATCGGGCGCGGGCGGGCGCGAGGCGGGCGCTCATCACGCCGTCGGGCAGGAAGTCGGACAGGCTGGACATGCGGCGAGTCTCTCCGCTTCGAGGGGGCCAGGGAAGGCCCTTACTCCGGTCTGTGGATAACCGTGAGCAATTGGATGGGGTCATGGTCCCCGAAGCGCGAGGTTCTCGGCGTGTCGCGCCGTGACCCTATCCAATTGCTCACGGAACAGGGTGGGCGGGGGCTTGGGGCTCGGGTGGGGCGGGCGCTGGTTCTGGCACTCGGCTTGATTGAGTGCTAAACCCGGGATAACGTAAGAGCTGGCACTCGACAACCTCGGGTGCTAATGGTCGGACGGCACCCGCGACGACGCCCGGCCCCTTCACACTGACCTACAAGCCGGCCCCCGGGTCGGATATGACAGAAAGGTGTTTGACGTGGCAACCACGATCAAGCCGCTTGAGGACCGTATCCTCATCCAGCCCCTTGAGGCCGTCCAGACCACCGCTTCCGGCCTTGTCATCCCCGACACCGCCAAGGAGAAGCCGCAGGAGGGCAAGGTCATCGCCACCGGCCCCGGCCGCATCGACGACAAGGGCAACCGCGTCCCGCTCGATGTCGCCGAGGGCGACGTCGTGATCTTCTCCAAGTACGGCGGCACCGAGGTCAAGTACGACGGCCAGGAGTACCTCCTGCTGAACGCCCGCGACATCCTCGCTGTCGTCAGCAAATAACGAACGGGGGCAAGCCCCCGTTGACCCCCAGCGGGGGTGGAGCCTCTCACGACGGGGGCGAGCCCCCGTTGACCCCCAGCGGGGGTGGAGCCTCTCACGACGGGGGCGAGCCCCTGTCGGCCCCCGGCAGGGGCAAGCCCCCTGACCGTTGACGGGGGTGAAGCCCCTTCGGACTCGACTCAATCAAGGATTTCAATGCCAAAGATTCTCGCCTTCAACGAGGAAGCCCGTCGCGCGCTCGAGCGCGGTGTGGACATCCTCGCCAACACCGTCAAGGTGACCCTCGGCCCCAAGGGGCGCTACGTGGTGCTCGACAAGAAGTGGGGCGCGCCGACCATCACCAACGACGGCGTGACCGTCGCCAAGGAGGTCGAGCTCGACGATCCTTACGAGGACCTGGGCGCGCAGCTCGCCAAGGAGGTCGCCACCAAGACCAACGACGTCGCCGGTGACGGCACCACCACCGCCACGGTGCTGGCGCAGGCCATGGTGCACGCCGGCCTGCGCGCGGTGACCGCCGGGGTCAACCCGATCGGCCTCAAGCGCGGCATGGACAAGGCCGTGGACGCGGTCGTCGAGCGGCTCCGGGAGAACGCCCGCCCCGTGGACACCACGGCGGACATGGCGTCGGTGGCCACCATCTCCTCGCGCGACGAGCAGATCGGCGACCTGATCGCCGAGGCGTTCGACAAGGTGGGCAAGGACGGCGTCATCACCGTCGACGAGTCCAACACGATGGGGACCGAGCTCGAGTTCACCGAGGGCATGCAGTTCGACAAGGGCTACCTCTCGCCGTACTTCGTGACCGACGCGGACCGGATGGAGGCCATCCTCGAGGATCCCTACATCCTCATCCACAGCGGCAAGGTCTCGTCGATGAACGACCTGCTCCCGCTTCTGGAGAAGGTCATCGCCGCCAAGGGCACGCTCTTCATCGTGGCCGAGGACGTCGACGGGGAGGCGCTGTCGACCCTCGTGGTCAACAAGATCCGCGGCACCTTCACCTCGGTGGCCGTCAAGGCCCCCGCCTTCGGTGACCGCCGCAAGGCCATGCTCGAGGACATCGCCATCCTCACCGGTGGCCAGGTCGTCGCCCCCGAGGTCGGCCTCAAGCTGGACCAGGTCGGTCTCGAGGTGCTGGGCCGTGCCCGCCGCATCGTCGTCACCAAGGACAACACCACCATCGTCGACGGCGCCGGCGAGCACGCCGAGGTCAGCGGCCGAGTGGCGCAGCTGCAGGCCGAGATGGCCCGCACCGATTCCGACTGGGATCGCGAGAAGCTCCAGGAGCGCATCGCGAAGCTGGCCGGCGGCGTGTGCGTCATCAAGGTCGGTGCCGCCACCGAGGTGGAGCTGAAGGAGAAGAAGCACCGCATCGAGGACGCCGTCTCGGCGACCCGTGCGGCCATCGAGGAGGGCATCGTCGCCGGTGGCGGCTCCGCCCTCATCCACGCCGGTGCGGTCCTCAAGGACCACCTGGGCCTCGAGGGTGACGAGAAGGCGGGCGTCGACGTGGTGGCCAAGGCCCTGCTGGAGCCGCTGCGCTGGATCGCCGAGAACGGTGGTGTCTCCGGCTACGTCATCACCACCAAGGTGGCGGAGATGGAGGTCGGCCACGGCTACAACGCGCGGACCGACGAGTACCAGAACCTCGTCGAGCACGGCGTCATCGATCCGGTGAAGGTGACGCGTTCGGCGCTCGCCAACGCCGCCTCGATCGCCTCGCTCCTGCTCACCACCGAGACCCTCGTGGTGGACAAGCGCGAGTCCGACGACTGATCGAGATCAGAGCCGACGGCGCCCCGGGTCACCGGGGCGCCGTTCGTCGTTCCCGGTGCGTGAGGCGTCACGGCCACACGCGACTAGACTCTGGGTGCCAGGCCGACCAGCGAGAGGTGACGCGGTGCAAGACGAACTGACCGGAGCAGGAGTACCCCGCCCCTTTGCGGCGTTGGGGCTCACGTTCGACGATGTGCTGCTGCAGCCCAACCAGTCCGACATCATCCCCTCCCAGGTCAGCACGGGCACCCAGCTCACCCGCCGGGTCCGGCTCAACGTCCCCCTGGCGTCAGCAGCCATGGACACGGTGACCGAGTCCCGGATGGCCATCGCCATGGCCCGCGAGGGCGGCATCGGCATCCTGCACCGCAACCTGTCCATCGAGGACCAGGCGCAGATGGTGGACCAGGTGAAGCGCTCCGAGGCCGGGATGGTCAGCGACCCGATCACCGTCAGCCCCCAGGCCACGATCGGGGAGGTGGATGAGATCTGCGCCACCTACCGCATCTCGGGCACCCCAGTCGTCGAGGCCGACGGCACCCTGGTCGGCATCATCACCAACCGCGACATGCGCTTCGAGGACGATCCCTCCCGCCCCGTCGGCGAGGTCATGACGCGCATGCCGCTGGTCACCGCCCCCGTCGGTGTTTCCGGCGAGGAGGCGCTGGGGCTCCTGGCGCGGCACAAGGTGGAGAAGCTGCCCATCGTCGACGCCGACGGCCGGCTCCAGGGCCTCATCACACTCAAGGACTTCGTCAAGGCGGACAAGTACCCCAACGCCGCCAAGGACGAGCAGGGCAGGCTCCGCGTGGGGGCGGCGGTGGGCTTCTTCGGTGACTCGTGGGACAGGGCCATGGCGCTGGTGGAGCAGAGCGTGGACGTCATCATCGTCGACACCGCCCACGGCCACTCCAAGGGAGTCGTGGACATGATCAAGCGGCTCAAGGCCGAGCCCGCGGCCGCGGGCGTGGACATCATCGGCGGGAATGTGGCCACGTACGCGGGCGCGAAGGCGCTCGTGGAGGCCGGCGCGGACGGGGTGAAGGTGGGCGTGGGGCCGGGCTCCATCTGCACCACCCGCGTCGTGGCCGGGGTCGGCGTGCCCCAGGTCACGGCCATCTACGACGCTGCCCGGGCCTGCCGCCCGGCGGGCGTCCCGGTCATCGGCGACGGTGGCCTCCAGTACTCCGGGGACATCGCCAAGGCCATCGTGGCCGGCGCGTCGTCGGTGATGCTCGGCTCGCTGCTCGCGGGCTGCGAGGAGAGCCCAGGCGAGTTGGTGTTCATCAACGGCAAGCAGTTCAAGAGTTACCGCGGGATGGGCTCGCTGGGAGCCATGGCCGCGCGCGGGCGCAAGGCCTCCTACTCGAAGGACCGCTACTTCCAGGGCGACGTCACCTCGGACGACAAACTGATCCCGGAGGGCATCGAGGGCCAGGTCGCGTACCGCGGCCCGCTGGCCGCCGTCGCCTACCAACTCGTGGGAGGGCTGCGGCAATCGATGTTCTACTCGGGCGCCGGGTCCATCGAGGAGCTGCAGGAGCGTGGACGGTTCGTGCGCATCACGTCGGCGGGTCTGCGAGAATCGCACCCGCACGACATTCAGCTCACCGCCGAGGCCCCCAACTACTGGTCGCGCTAAGCCCGAAGGAGACTTTCCCATGTACGAGCTCGGACGCAGCAAGCGCGCCAGCCAGGCCTACTCCTTCGACGACGTGGCCATCGCCCCGGCCCGCCGCACGCGCGGCGAGGACGAGGTGGACCTCAACTGGAAGATCGACGCGGTCTCCTTCGGCGTGCCCATCGTCGGCGCGCCGATGGACTCGGTGATGTCGCCGTCGACCGCCATCCGGATGGGCCAGCTCGGTGGGCTCGGCGTGCTCAACCTCGAGGGGCTCTGGACTCGCTACGAGGACCCGCAGCCGCAATACGAGCGGATCACCCAGCAGTCGGACCAGGTGACGGCCACGAAGCGCCTGCAGGAGATCTACGCCGAGCCGGTCAAGGCGGAGCTCATCCGGGACCGGCTGGCCGAGATCCGTGCCGCCGGCGTGCCCGTTGCGGGCGCGCTGTCACCGGCCCGAACCCTGGAGTTCGCGCCCGTGCTGGAGAACGCCGGCATGGACTTCTTCGTGGTGCGCGGCACCACCGTCTCGGCTGAGCACGTGGGCGGCGAGGACACGCTCAACCTCAAGGAGTTCATCTACCGCTTCGACGTGCCGGTGCTCGTCGGCGGTGTGGCCACCTACCGCGCGGCGCTCCACCTGATGCGCTCCGGCGCCGCAGGCGTGCTCGTCGGCTTCGGCGGCGGGGCGACCCACACCACGGCGTCGGTCCTCGGCATCGAGGTGCCCATGGCCTCGGCCGTGGCGGACGTGGCCGAGGCGCGCCGCGACTACCTGGAGGAATCCGGGGGCCGCTACGTGCACATCCTCGCCGACGGCGCGGTGGGGCGGTCGGGCGACATCGCCAAGGCCATCGCCTGCGGCGCTGACGCCGTCATGGTGGGCTCGCCTCTGGCCCGGGCGACCGAGGCCCCCGGCCGTGGATGGCACTGGGGCAGCGAGGCCTGGCACGCACGCCTCCCGCGCGGCGAGCGCTCGTTCTTCGAGCAGGTCGGCACGCTGGAGGAGGTTGTCCTGGGGCCGTCGCGGGTCCCGGACGGCACGATGAACCTGGCCGGCGGCCTGCGCAAGGCGATGGCGCTGACCGGATACACAGATCTCAAGTCCTTCCAGAGGATCGACCTGATCCTCCACTGAGCCCGAGGAGCGCCGATGGACGACGCACTGACCGAGCTGAAGCGCCTGCGCGGAAGCATCGACAACATGGACTCCGCTCTCATCCATCTGCTGGCCGAGCGCTTCAAGGTCACGCAACGGGTGGGGGAGCTCAAGGCACGGGCGGGCCTGCCCGCCGCGGACACCGTGCGCGAGGCGCAGCAGATCGCCCGGCTCCGTGCGCTCGCCGTCGACGCTGACCTAGATCCCGAACTGGCGGAGAAGTTCCTCACCTTCATCGTCGCCGAGGTGGTCCGCCACCACGACAAGATCGCTCGAGGGGAGGGCTGAGCACATGGCAAGAATCGTCGTCGTCGGCGCGGGACTGGCCGGTCTCAGGGCCGCTGGGCTCCTGGTCGCCACAGGTCAGGACGCGGTGGTGCTCGAGGCCTCGGACGCGATCGGCGGCCGCGTCGCCACGGACGTGGTGGACGGCTTCCGCCTCGACCGCGGCTTCCAGCTGCTCAACCCGCTCTACCCGGCCGCCCGTCGGGCGCTGGACATGGGCAGGCTGGACCTCCACCGCTTCGGCCGTGGGGCCGCGGTGCGCACCGAGGACGGGCTCGCCGTGCTGGCCGACCCCACCCGCCACCCCAAGCACGCCTCAGGACTGATGCGCGGCCCGCTCACCGGCGCGGACCTCGGCGCGGTGGCTCGCTGGCTTCGAGCCTCCGGGGAGCGCGACTCCACCCTCACCACCTCGCTTGACGCGGCCGGGTTCTCGCCCGCCATCCGTCGCGTGGTTGAGCGGTTCTTCGCCGGCGTCACCCTGGACGCCTCAGGGCTCACCTCGGCGGCCCAGGTGAGGCGCCTGGCGGGCTACTTCGCCCTCTCCACCCCGGGGGTTCCGGCCCAGGGCATGGCGGCCATCCCGCTGCAGCTCGCCGAAGGGCTCAAGGGACGGATCCGGCTCGGCGCCCGGGTCACCGCCGTGCTCCCGGGGCCAGGCGGGATCTCCGTCCACCTGGCAGACGGCTCCGAGGAGCGGGCAGACGCCGTGGTGCTGGCGGCGGGGCCGCCCGGGAATGCCGCGCTGCTCGGCCTCCCGGCGCCGACCATGCTCGGGGTGACCACCTGGTGGTTCGCGGCGGACGAGGCGCCCACCCGCTCGCCCTTCCTGCACCTCGACCTGCGCGACGGCGCCCGCCTGGCCAACGCCTGCGTCCAGTCCAACGTGGTGCCGTCGTACGCCCCCGCCGGGCAGCACCTCATCCAGGTCAGCGCCGTGGGCGCTCACGGGCTCGACGACTCCGACGCGGCCAGGGAGGCCGCAGGCGTGCTCGGCGGCGACGCGCGGTGGCGCCTGCTGGTGCGCCACGACATCGCGCAGGCGCTCCCCGCGATGCCGCCCGGGGCGCGCGCCCTGACGCCCTCCGGCGCGAAGGTGGTGGTGGCCGACGACCTGCCGGGCGCCTCCATCCAGGACGCCCTGGCCTCCGGGGAACGCGCCGCCCAGGCGCTCAGCGGCTCGGCGAAGCTTTGATCAGTGCTTGGCAGGCACCTCGTCGCGCCAGGAGTGCTTCGGGGCGAAGCCCATCTGCTCCTTCGCGGCCCGGTTGCTGAGCAGGGTGCCGAACTCGCCGACGCTCTCGGGCACCTCGAGGCCCGGGTGGATCGCCGCCAGCGCCTCCCGGGTGGGCATGGCGAGGATGATGTCGTCCGCGGCGATCACGAAGGCGTGCGAGCCCGACAGGCTCGCGGTGAGCGCGTCCTCGCAGGACTGGGCGACGTCGCGCGCGTCGATGTAGCCGAACAGGTTCCAGCGGCGGGCCTCGGGGTCCTTGGCGAAGGAAGGCTGCTGGGCGTAGTCCTCGACCGTGAAGATGTTGGAGAGCCGCAGCCCGATGAACGGGATGCCCGCCCACCGCGACACCTGTTCGGCCATGGTCTCCGTCATCACCTTCGACAACGAGTACGTCGAGTTCGGCAGGGGGTAGTGGTCCTCGTCGACGGGGACGTAGCGCACCTCGTCGAACGGCAACCCCAGCGTGGTCTCGCTCGAGGCGTAGACGACACGCTTGAGCCCCAGCTTCCATGCGGCCAGGAACACGTTGTTGTTCATGGCCATGTTGGCGTTGAGCGTGTGCGAATCGGTGTGGATCCAGTCGGCCGGGATGTTGGCCAGGTGGATGACGGCGTCCGCTCCGGCGAGCACGTCCATGGCCTCACCGAACTGCGTGAGGTCCGCGCGGTAGAACCTGCCGGTGAACCAGGCGGGGCGCCCGGCGACGTCGGTGGCGACGATGTCGTGGGACGTGTCGACGAAGTGGCGGAGGGTGGCCTGGCCGGCCTTGCCGGAGGCTCCGGTGATGACGATGCGCATGGCGCCAGCTTAGTGAGGCGGGGGCGCGGAAGGGGGCGCCCCGCGCGCGGGACGCCCCCTCACCGTCGGGTCACTTCTCGAGCAGGCCCTCGAACAGGACGGTGGAGAGGTAGCGCTCGCCGAACGACGGGATGATCACCACGATGGTCTTCCCGGCGCTCTCGGGGCGGGCCGCCACCTCGATGGCGGCCGACAGCGCCGCTCCCGAGGACAGGCCCACGAGCAGGCCCTCCTCCTGGGCGGCGCGGCGCGCGAACTCGACAGCCTGGTCGATGTTGCGGGGGAGCACCTCGTCGATGACGGAGCGGTCAAGGATCTCCGGCACGAAGTTGGCGCCGATGCCCTGGATCTTGTGCGGGCCGGGCTGGCCGCCCGACAGGATCGGGGACTCCTGCGGCTCCACAGCCACGATCGTCACCTCGGGCTTGCGCTCCTTGAGCACCTGGCCGACGCCGGTGATGGTGCCGCCGGTGCCGACGCCTGCGACGACGATGTCGACGGTGCCGTCGGTGTCGTTCCAGATCTCCTCGGCCGTGGTCTTGCGGTGGATCTCGACGTTGGCCGGGTTGGCGAACTGGCGGGCGAGCACGCCGCCGCGCTCAGCCGCGATCTCCTCGGCCTTCTCCACCGCGCCGCGCATGCCCTGCGGGCCGGGCGTCAGCACGAGCTCGGCCCCGTAGGCCTTGAGCAGGGCGCGCCGCTCCAGCGACATCGTCTCCGGCATGGTCAGCACCACCTTGTAGCCGCGCGCGGCGCCCACCATCGCCAGCGCGATGCCCGTGTTGCCGGAGGTGCCCTCAACGATGGTCCCGCCTGGCTGCAGCTGACCGGAAGCCTCTGCCGCGTCGATGATCGAGACACCGATGCGGTCCTTGACCGAGTTGGCCGGGTTGTAGAACTCGAGCTTGGCCAGCACGGTCGCGTTGTCGCCGGCGATGCGGTTGAGCTTCACCAGCGGCGTGCGGCCGATGAGCTGTGTCACGTCAGAGTAAATGTTCATGCCGTGGCCAACCTCGGTCCCTGCCCGGATATTCCCGTCGGGGCGTGCGGAAAATGCATCCGAGTGGAAAGGCAATAGACTCGGCCGCATGACTGCCCAGCACGAGAAGGTCCTCGTCGTCGACTTCGGGGCGCAGTACGCGCAACTCATCGCGCGTCGCGTCCGTGAGGCGTCCGTGTACTCCGAGATCGTCAGCTCCGCCCTCGACGCGGACGCCATCCTCGCGCTGCGTCCGGCCGCCATCATCCTCTCCGGCGGGCCGTCGTCGGTGTACGAGGAGGGAGCGCCCAAGCTGGACACCCGCATCCTTGAGGCCGGCGTCCCGGTATTGGGCATCTGCTACGGCTTCCAGGTGATGGCCCAGGCGCTGGGCGGCACCGTCGCCAAGACGGGGCAGCGGGAGTACGGCCGCACCTCCCTGTCCATCCACGACGGCGGATGCCTGCTGGGGAGCCTCCCCAACACCCTCAACGTGTGGATGAGCCACGGGGACTCGGTCAGCCGGGCCCCCAAGGGGTTCCGCGTCCTCGCCCGGACCGCCGGTGCACCGGTGGCGGCCTTCGAGGACCTCACCCGCAAGTTGGCCGGTGTGCAGTGGCACCCCGAGGTGATGCATTCGCAGTGGGGCCAGCAGGTGTTGGAACACTTCCTGTTCACCATCGCAGGGCTCTCCCCGGACTGGACGGCCGAGAACATGGTCACCGAGAGCATCGACGCGGTGCGCGCCAAGGTGGGGGACCGGCGCGTGTTGTGTGGCCTGTCGGGCGGGGTTGATTCCGCCGTCGCGGCCGCGCTCGTGCAGCGGGCCGTCGGCTCGCAGCTCACCTGCGTCTTCGTCGACCACGGGCTGCTGCGCGAAGGCGAGGCGGAGCAGGTGAAGCAGGACTTCGTCGCGGCCACGGGTGTCGACCTGGTCGTCGCGGACGAGCGGGAGAGGTTCCTGGGGGCGCTGGCCGGCGTCACGGATCCGGAAGAGAAGCGCAAGATCATCGGACGCGAGTTCATCCGCACCTTCGAGGCGGCGGCGCGGGACCTGGCGGGCGAGCGGGGGGTCGACTTCCTGGTGCAGGGCACCCTCTACCCGGACGTGGTGGAGTCCGGCGGCGGTGAGGGCACCGCCAACATCAAGAGCCACCACAACGTGGGCGGCCTGCCCGATGACCTCCAGTTCACCCTCATCGAGCCGCTGCGCCAGATGTTCAAGGACGAGGTGCGCGCCGTGGGGGAGCAGCTGGGCCTGCCGGAGGAGATGGTCTGGAGGCACCCGTTCCCCGGCCCCGGACTGGCCATCCGGATCATCGGAGAGGTCACCGAGCACCGGCTGGACATCCTGCGCCAGGCGGACGCGATCGCCCGCCACGAGTTGGCCGAGGCCAAGCTCGAGCGGGCGATCTGGCAGTTCCCCGTGGTGCTCCTCGCGGACGTCAGGTCCGTCGGCGTGCAGGGGGACGGCCGCACGTACGGCCATCCCATCGTCCTGCGGCCGGTGGTCTCTGACGACGCCATGACCGCGGACTGGGCCAGGCTGCCCTACGAGGTGATCGAGAAGATCTCCTCGCGGATCACCAACGAATGCCCCGAGGTCAACCGGGTGGTCGTCGACGTGACCAGCAAGCCGCCGGGCACCATCGAGTGGGAGTAGCCTCCCCGCTCAGATGTTGTACGGGGGCTCCTTGGGGGTGTCGTTCTTGCGGGTGTCGTACCACTGGCGCGCCTTGTCGAACCCTTCCTCGGCCAGTGAGCCGCCTTCGTCCTTGGGCATGACGGCCCACAGGATGAGGTAGGCCAGGATGCCGCTGCCGCCGAAGACGGCGATGAGGACGAACGCGATCCGGATGATCGTCACATCCAGGTTGAGGTAGCGCGCGATGCCTGCGCAGACGCCGCCGATCATGGCGCCGGAGCTGGGACGGGTGAGCTTCATGGGAGTTCCTTTCGGGAATTCGTGCGGCCGCGGGAAGAGAGCAGACCGATCGTGCCTGCGGCCACGAGGATGACGGCGAGGATCGGTTGAACAAAGGGGGCGGAGAGGCTGGGCGCGACGATCAGCACGATCCCGAAGCCGACGGCGGCGAGGCCGACGGCCAGGGCGGCCAGATCGAGCGGTGGGCGGTTCATGATCTCTCCTCCAGTGTGACCGCCGAGAGCGTCGCGTCAACCGTGACGTCGACATCGAGCGGTGCGGCGGTTGAGTTGCCGGTCTCGACGCTGACATCGCTGAACATTTCGTTCGAGGTGACGGACAGCGGAGGGCCGGGCAACAGGACGGTGACGTCGGAGGCGATGGCCTCGATGCGCACCTCGTCGATGCCAGTGAGATCCTCGGCGCGCAGGTCGATGACGCGCTCGTCGGCCACGGTCCGGATGGTCATCACGGCCGCCTCGGGCAAGGGCGCCTCGGACGGCCACGCGGCCCGCGGAGCCAGCCACCCGGCGGCGACCATCGCGAGGACGAGCCCGACGAGCAAGGGGCGGGGCACCCGCTTGGCGCGGGTCACGGCCGCGTAGAGCGCCGTCAGCGAGCCCCCGGCGATCAGCGCTGCGCCCAGTCCCAGCATCGGGCTGCCCAGGACGAGGGCCCCGACGGTGCCAGCCGCCGCCGCGACGCCCAGGATGCCGACGCCGATCAGCCACGCGGCCTTGGGCCGGGGGACGCTGGGACGTGCCACGGCGGGCTCCGGCGAGTAGAGGTCGACGACCGGCAGGGACTCCGTGCCGCGGGGGGACCCTGCGGCGGAGCTCATGCGGTGACGCCACTGCGCCACCAGGTCGTCATCGCTGGCGACGGGACGTGACTGCGCCGGGGCCGGCGCCGGGGCCGTCCGGGACCACGTGCCCCCCGGCCGGCCCCTGCGTGCGAGGACGAACAGGGCCACCAGGATGACGCCCGGCCCCCACGGAAGCGGGGTGACGAAGCTGACCAGGCCGACGGTGGCGAGCGAGGTCAGGATGACCGCCGCCTTCTGCGCGGTGGGGCTCCAGCCCTCGAAAGAGGGCAGCAGGGAGTGGATGGGGCGAACCCCAGAAGCGCCGGGGGTCAGCGCCGTGCCCCAGGCGTACAGGGCGACGCCGAGGCCACCGCTGAGGGCCAGCAGCGCGAACGCCACCCGGACCAGCACCACGTCGATGCCCATCCGCGTCGCGATCGCCCGGCACAGGCCTGAGCCCATGCCGGACTCCTGGCGCTGCAACGGGCCGAGGCCCGGATCGAGCCACCCCAGATCAAGCTCAGTGGACATGCCACCAGTCTCCCGTCCCGGGGGCCGTCCTTCCATCGGGTGACCCCCTGAGGGGCACCTGAGATGGTGCCCCGGCAACCCTGGAAAGGGTCTCGACGGCTGGCCCGCCCGGCCCGGGCGTGTCAGGCTGGGTGGCATGACACAGCTGCCGGTTCTGACCGCGCCCGCGCGCGCACCGCTGCGCCGTCAGCCCGACGGCAGGGTGATCGCCGGTGTCGCGGCCGGCCTGGCGGGGCATCTGGGCGTCCGGGTGGCCCATGTCCGCCTCGCGTTCCTGGTCCTGTCGCTGTTCTCGGGGGCGGGGGTGCTGGCCTACGGCGCCCTCTGGGTGTTGCTGCCCCGTGCGGCCGCCGGGGATGAGGCCCTGGGCCTCGAGACCGCCTCCCGGGCCGGCATGCGCCCCAAACGCCTGGAGCAGCCGGCCATGGGGGACACGGGTCTCCTGGTCGCCGGGGGAATGACGGTCGTCGGGCTCCTGTGGCTGTTCGTGTCCGGCGGGGTGATCCCCACGGGGTTGTTCTGGCCCATGGTGATCGGCGGCACCGGCGTCATCGTGATCTGGCTTCAGGTCGACGAGCGCGTCACCCCCCGGACCGCACGCGCAGGGCTCTGGGCGCGGGTCACCCGGGGCGGGGGCGCGATGAGCGTGGTGCGGCTCGTCGGCGGCCTGCTCCTGGTGGGCGCGGGCACCAGCTGGATTCTTGCCACGCAGGTGGGACTCGCCCAGCTGCCGGGCGTCCTGGGGGCCTCAGGCGTGCTCCTCGCAGGGCTCCTCGTGGTCGCGGCACCGTGGCTCTACCAGCAGCGCGGCCGCCTACGGCAGGCCGACGCCGAGAGGCTGCGGGCAGAGGCGCGCGCAGACATGGCCGCCCATCTGCACGACTCCGTCCTCCAGACCCTGGCACTGATCCAGAGGCAGGCCTCCGACGCGCCCACCGTGGCGGCCCTCGCGAGGCGCCAGGAGCGCGAGCTGCGCACCTGGCTGTACGGAGAGTCCACCCGCGCCTCGTCGCTGCGTTCGGCGCTGCGGGAGGTGGTGGCCGACGTCGAGGCGGACTTCCCCGTCGATGTGGAATTGGTGTGCGTGGGAGACGCGGAGGTCAACGATCGCGTCGAGGCATTGGTGCTGGCTGTGGGCGAGGCCGTCACGAACGCGGCCAAGCACTCGGGAGCACCCCGGGTCGATGTCTACGCGGAGGTGGACGAGGGACATCTCGAGGTGTTTGTGCGCGACCGCGGCACGGGCTTCGATCCCGACGCCGTTCCTGAGGGCAGGATGGGCGTGCGAGAATCGATCCGGGCCCGGATGGAACGCTACGGGGGCAGCGCCACCATCCGCTCAGGGCCCGACGAGGGCACCGAGGTGAAGGTGGAGATCAGAGCATGAGTGAACCGGTCGGACCGCAGCCCCTGCGGGTGGTGATCGTCGACGACCACGCCATGTTCCGGGCGGGCGTCCGGCACGAGATCGGGCCGCACTGCGAGGTGGTCGGTGAGGGCGAAGACGTCGCGAGCGCGGTGGCGGCCATCGTCCGGACCGCGCCAGATGTGGTCCTCCTCGACGTGCACCTGCCGGGCGGGGGAGGGGCCGAGGTGATCAAGCAGGTGCTGCCGATCAACCCTCAGGTGAAGTTCCTCGCGCTGTCGGTCTCTGATGCCGCGCAGGACGTGATCGGGGTGATCCGGGCCGGGGCACGGGGATACGTGACCAAGTCGATCAGCTCGGACGAGCTTCTGGAGGGGATGACCCGCGTGGCGGCCGGTGATGCCGTGTTCTCGCCGCGCCTGGCGGGATTCGTGCTGGACGCCTTCTCGGGGGCGGTCGACATGTCGAGCATCGACGAGGAACTGGACCGGCTGAGCACCCGGGAACGTGAGGTCCTGAAGCTCATCGCCCGCGGCTATTCGTACAAGGAGGTGGCGCGAGAGCTCTTCATCTCGATCAAGACGGTGGAGACCCACGTGTCATCCGTGCTGCGAAAACTGCAGCTGTCAAATCGTCATCAACTGACCAAGTGGGCCACGGATCGGCACCTGATCTGAAGCTGAAGAAAACAACACGAAAAGGGGCGGTGCCGGAATGGAATCCGGCACCGCCCCTTGTGTTGAATGGCTGAGCGATCAGGCCTTGCGCTTCTGCATCCAACCGTAGATGGCCAGGATGAGCAGGGCGCCCAGGACTGAGAAGATCAGGCCCGACACGGAGAAGATGTCCGAGTACGAGACGTTGAAGATCAGGCCGCCCAGGAAGCCTCCCAGCAGCGCGCCGGCGATGCCCAGCAGGATGGTGACCAGCCAGCCCCCACCCTGGCGGCCGGGGAGGATGGCCTTGGCGATGGCCCCGCCGAGGAGGCCGATGACGATGTAAGCAATGATTGTTCCCATATGTCCAGGATGCACCAGAGGGAGCCGATCGACAACTCGGGCCCCCATTGTTCCGGGTGAACTCGGGGCACATTCAGGTGTTTCCCCAGGTGGGATAACCTCGTGTCATGGAATTGATTCATGACCTGCTTGTTCTACTACATCTTGTCGGTTTCGCCGCTCTGTTCGGCGGCGCTTTTGTCCAGCTCAAGGGGCCGGCGCGCCTGGTCAACGCTGCCATGGTGCACGGCGCACTGACCCAGCTGGTCACGGGTCTGCTGCTGGTGGGCCTGGCGGAGATGGGCGACGGACAGGTCAACCACCTCAAGGTCGGCATCAAGCTGGCGGTCCTCGTCGTGATCGCTGTGCTGGTGTTCACCAACCGCCGCAAGGAGGCGCTGCCGGACGGCCAGTTCTGGGCGATCCTCGGGCTCACCCTCGCCAACACCGCCGTCGCGGTCCTCGTCTGAGTGGTCAGAAGAGGGGGCGCCAAGGGCTGAGAAACAGCTCGGTGCCCTTCGCGACGATCGAGCGCTCGCGCCACCGGTCCTCGCTCACCTCGATGCAGTTCGACTCGTCGGTGAGGAAGACGCCCTCCATGTAGGCGGCCACGTCCTCGTCCGTGATCTCGAGGTTCACCTCGTAGTTGCCGAGGAGGCTCAGCCGGTCCAGGTTGGCGGTGCCGATCGTCGACCATCTCCCATCGATGGTGGCCGTCTTCGAGTGCACCATGGCCCCCTGGTACAGGAACAGCCTGATCCCGGAGCGGAGCAGTTCGCTGTAGAACCCACGCGACAACCAGTCCGCCACCACGTGGTTCGAGCGCGCGGGCACGATGATGCGCACGTCCACACCGCGCCGCACCGCGTCGCGCAGGGCGGCCACGAGGTCGTCGTCGGGGATGAGGTAGGCGTGGGTGAGCCAGATGTGTTGGCTGGCCCGGTCGATGGCCTCGAGGTACATGTTGCGGATGGGATAGACCTGGATCCGAGGGGTGTTGCGATGCACGCGGACGGAGGGCTCCCACTCGCGCTGGGTGTCGTGCTCGATCCGGTCGCGGACCTTGCTGGGGTGCATGTTCCAGAAGTCGACGAACGCGTTCTCCAGCTCCGCGACGCCGTCCCCGACGACGCGAGCATGCGTGTCGCGCCACCCCGTGGCGTAGAGCGAGCCGATGTTGTACCCGCCGATGAACCCGATCCGGCCGTCGACGGTGAGGAGCTTGCGGTGGTCCCGGCCCCAGCTGCGGGGCGACCACGGCAGTGGGAACGCCGGGTGGGGCATGGTGTTGATCGTGGCCGGAATGCCGCGGTAGAACTTGCGCGGCACCACCAGGTTGGCGAACTCGTCCCACACGGCGTGCACGCGCACCCCGCGGTCCGCCGCCCTGGCCAGGGCGCTGCGGAAGCGGAGGCCCTCGGCGTCGCCCTTCCAGATGTAGGTCTCGAAGAACACGTGGTCCTCCGCCGCGTCGATGGCCTCGATCATGGCGTCGAAGACGTGCTCGCCATAGGTGTAGACCGTCACCTCGTCACCCGAGACGTCGATGGGCTCGGGCTTGGTGATGGGGAACTTGCGGAGCTTGCGCTTCTTCTTCCGCAGGGACTCCACCAGAGTGAGGGCGACCATCGAGAGGATCTGGAGCAGCAGCACGGCAGTGGTGAGGCGGCCGAGGATGACCCTTCCCCGTGCAAGAGCGTCACGCATGCCGGCCAGCATATCGGCGGGGGGAGGCGCCCGGGTGGGCGGTAGTCTTGGCCGCTGACATGAGTGATTCCCTGTTCCCCGATCTGTTCGCCGTCTTCCAGCCGGACGAGCCGGCCCGCGAGCGCGCCGGCGCGGAGCGCCCCCAGCGGCATGCCTCCGCCAGGAAGATCAGCGAGGAACAGCTGCTGGACGGGCTGAACCCTCCGCAGCGGGAGGCCGTGCTCCACGCCGGTTCCCCGGTGCTCGTGGTGGCCGGCGCGGGATCGGGCAAGACCCGGGTCCTCACCCGCAGGATCGCCCATCTCGTCTCGCAGCGCGACGTGCATCCCGGCTCCGTCCTCGCCATCACGTTCACGAACAAGGCCGCGGCGGAGATGCGCGAACGCGTGGTGGAGCTGGTGGGCAACCGGGCCAAGCTGATGTGGGTGTCGACGTTCCACTCGGCCTGCGTGCGGATCCTCAGGCAGGACATCGACAGGTTCGGGATCACCAAGACCTTCTCCATCTACGACGACACGGACGCCAAGCGCCTCATGTCGCTCGTCTGCCGCGACCAGGAGCTGGACCCGAAGCGGTACCCCGTGCGGGCCGTCATGAACGCTGTCAGCACCTTCAAGAACGAGCTGATCGACTACGAGCGGGCCGCCTTGGAGGCGGCCTCGCCACCGCAGAAGGTCTATGCGGCCGCCTACGCCGACTACCAGTCGCGGCTGGTGGCTGCCCATGCGCTGGACTTCGACGACCTCATCATGACCGCCGTGCACCTGTTGCAGGCCTTCCCCGACGTGCGGGAGAAGTACCGTCGCCGATTCAGGCACGTGCTCGTCGACGAGTATCAGGACACCAACCACGCGCAGTACGCGCTGGTGCGCGAGCTGTGCGCCGGTGACGTGGCCGGCGTGGTGGAGGGCTCGCCGCTCGTCGAACCGGCCGAGCTGATGGTGGTGGGGGACTCGGACCAGTCCATTTATGCCTTCCGCGGGGCCACCATCCGCAACATCATGGACTTCGAGGCGGACTTCCCGGGCGCCCGCACGGTGGTGCTCGACCAGAACTACAGGTCCACTCAGAACGTGCTCACCGCGGCGAACTCGGTGATCGCCCGAAACGAGGGCCGCCGCGACAAGCGGCTGTGGTCGGACCTCGGCGAGGGGGAGCTGATCGTCGGTTGGGTCGCCGATTCGGAGACCGACGAGGCGCAGTTCGTCGCCGACGAGATCGACAGGTTGAGCGACGCGGGACTCTCACAGTACGGCGACACCGCGGTGTTCTACCGCACCAACGCCCAGTCGCGAGCGTTCGAGGAGGTGTTCATCCGCGTCGGCATGCCCTACAAGGTGGTGGGCGGCGTGCGGTTCTACGAGCGCCGCGAGATCCGCGACGCCATCGCCTACCTGCGCGCGATCGTCAACCCCGCCGACGACGTCTCCATGCGGCGCATCCTCAACGTGCCCAAGCGCGGCATCGGTGACCGGGCCGTCGCCGCCGTCTCCACCCTGGCCTCGACCGAACGGCTCAGCTTCTTCGACGCCCTTCAGCGCGCGGCGGAGGCCCCGGGGCTGGCGTCCCGGTCTGCGAAGCAGATCCAGGGCTTCGTCGACCTGATGAACCTGCACCGGGCGATGGTGGCGCAGGGCAAGCCCGCCGACGAGGTGCTGACGTCCATCCTCAAGCAGTCTGGCTACCTTCCTGAGCTGGAGGCCTCGACAGACCCGCAGGACCTCACCCGCATCGAGAACCTCATCGAACTGGTGTCGGTCGCGGCGGAGTTCGTGGCGGCGGCCAACACCGTCGACCTCGACGACGAGGGCGTCGAGTCGGGGCTCGTGGCCGGCATGCCGGAGCCTGACGACTCGCTCGCGGCGTTCCTCGAGCGCATCGCCCTGGTGGCGGACTCCGACCAGGTCCCGGACCACGAGGAGGGCAAGGGGGTCGTGACGCTGATGACCCTGCACACCGCCAAGGGGCTGGAGTTCGACACGGTGTTCCTCACCGGTATGGAGGAGGGCATGTTCCCCCACATGAGGGCGCTCACGGACCCGAACGAGCTGCAGGAGGAGCGACGGCTGGCCTATGTCGGCATCACCCGGGCCCGCAAGCGGCTCTATCTCAGCCGGTCGCAGGTGAGGGTGGTGTTCGGCGCGCCGCAGTACAACCCGCCGTCGCGCTTCTTCGAGGAGGTGCCGGCGCACGTGCTGGACTGGCGCCGGACCGGGGCCGCGACGACGACGTGGGCCAGCTCCGCCGCGACGCGCAACCGGCAGACCTCGGCGTCCGTGCAGAGCTTCGGCTCAGGCGCGGGGGCGGTGCGGACGGCGATGAGCGTCGCCGTGGAGGACCGGGTGCTGCACGCCGGCTTCGGCATGGGGACGGTCCTGGCCGTGCACGGGGTGGGCGACGCCACGAAGGTGGACGTCGACTTCGGCTCGGCCGGGACGAAGAGGCTCAGCCTCAAGCACGCCCCGATGGAGAAGCTGTAGTGGCGTGCCTGCTCAGCTGACGCCGAGCGACCGCAGGAAGGCCATCGGGTTCGAGGCCGAGTACACGTCGCCGGGGGTCACGCCGGGCTTGTAGTACTCGAAGTGCAGGTGGGCGCCGAAGGAGCGGCCGGTGTTGCCGACGTAGCCGATCAGCTGGCCGGGCTTGACGGTCTGGCCGGAGCTGACCACCTTGCGGCTCATGTGGGCGTACAGGGTGGATCCGCCGTTGCTGTGCTGGATGACCACGTTGATGCCCGCCCAGCCGCCCGCGGTGGGGCTGAGCACGACGCCCGCGGCCGCGGCGTAGATGGGGGTGCCGACGGGGGCAGGGAAGTCCTGGCCCGTGTGGTAGCGCGACCAGCTGCCGGTGGCGCCGAAGCCGGCACCGATGCGGTAGTTGGACTTCACCGGCATCGAGCCGCCCTTGGTGGTGAGGTTGGAGACGTCCTCCGAGGTCAGGTCTGCCTTGCCGGCCGCCGCGGCGGCGGCGGCCTTCTTGGCCTCCTCCAGGCGCTTGGCGGCCTCCTCGGCCTCCTTCTTGAGCTTGGCGCTCTGAGCCGCGACCAGGGCCAGGTCCTCGTCCATGAGGCGCTGGCGCTCGGTGGAGTTGGTCATCCACTCGGCCTCGGTGGCGGACTCGACGGAGGCGCCCAGGGCGGCCTCCCGCTGCTTGGCGTTCTCGTCGGCGACGGCCTCGCTCAGGTTGGACCGCACGGCGGACCGGCTGACTTCCTGAGAGCGGTCGGCGAAGCCGGCTGCGGCCGCGGAGGCGGCCGCGGCGGGAACCGCGGCGTCGAGGGACTCGCCGGCGGTGTCGACGTCGTCGCGGGAGGTGAAGGCGAAGGCGAACAGTGCGCTCACCGACAGGGCGCCGGCCACGCCGAGGGCGAGGATGCGACGGCTGACGGCGAACCGGGGAGCGGTGGAACGGCGGGCCGGGTGAGCGTCGATCTCGACAACATCGTCGAACAGCTCTGCTGCGCGACGGGCGTTGCGCACTGAAGTGTCGTCGTTCACCGGGCTCCTCGGGATGTCTGGGTCTTCCGTGAGAAACCTTAACAGTTCTCAGGATTCTCTCAAAATGAGCTCATGCTGTCCGCACTGCGGACAGCATGAGCCAGGTCGAGGAGGGCCGAGCGGGCGGGGAGAGGGCGGTCCCGAGACCACGCCCTCGGGCCTTCCGGTGGGCCAGCTGCCCGGGTAGTCTGGCGGAGTTTGATCGACCAACGTAAGGACCAACGTGGATCTCCTGGAGTATCAAGCGCGCGACCTGTTCGAGAAGTTCGACGTCCCCGTCCTCCCGGGCCGCACCGCCACCACCCCTGAGGAGGCACTCGCGGCCTACGCCGAGCTCGGTGCGGACCTCGTGGTGATCAAGGCGCAGGTGCGCACCGGCGGGCGTGGGAAGGCCGGCGGCGTGAAGCTCGCCCGTGGAGAGGAGGCGGTGCTCAAGACCGCCGGCGAGATCCTCGGCCTCGACATCAAGGGCCACACCGTCGAGACCGTGATGATCAGCCCGGGCGCCGACATCGCCGAGGAGTTCTACTTCTCCATCCTGCTCGACCGGACGGCCGGCGGATTCCTCGCCATGTGCAGCATCGAAGGCGGCATGGACATCGAGACCCTCGCCGTCGAACGACCGGAGGCGCTGCTGAAGCTGGAGCTGGACCCGGTCGAGGGCATCTCGGCGGCGGTGGCGCAACGGATCGTCGCGGAGGCGGGATTCCTCCCCGCGGACCACGCCGGCGTGATCGAGGTGCTGAAGAAGTTGTGGCGGGTCTTCAAGGAGTCCGACGCCACGCTCGTGGAGGTCAACCCGCTGGTCAGGACCGGCGCGGGGGAGATCATCGCGCTCGACGGCAAGGTGACGCTCGACGGCAACGCGGACTTCCGGCATCCGGAGTGGGAGCAGTACCAGGACAGCACCGGCGACGTGGACCTCGAGCGTCAGGCACGCGAGTTGGACCTCAACTACGTCAAGCTCGACGGCAGCATCGGCGTGATCGGCAACGGCGCGGGGCTCGTGATGAGCAGCCTCGACGTGGTGGCGGCCGCCGGCGCGGAACTCCCCGGCAAGCCGCGCCCCGCCAACTTCCTCGACATCGGCGGCGGCGCCTCGGCGAGCGTGATGGCCAACGGCCTGCGCATCATCATGAGTGACCCTCAGGTCAAGAGCGTGTTCGTCAACATCTTCGGCGGGATCACCGCGTGCAGCGACGTGGCCAACGGCATCGTCAACGCGCTCGACATGCTCGGTGAGGAGGCCCGCCTCCCCATCGTGGTGCGGCTCGACGGCAACTCGGTCGACGTCGGCAAGGCCATCCTCGCCGAGGCGAGGCACCCGATGATCACGGTCAAGAACACCATGGACGAGGCGGCGCGCGCGGCGGCCCGCTTCGCCGCGGAAGGAATCTGAGGCACACCATGTCGATCTACATCAATCAGTCTTCGCGCGTCCTGGTGCAGGGCATGACCGGCAAGGAGGGGCGCAAGCACACGCAGCGCATGATCATGTCCGGTACCCGAATCGTCGGTGGCGTCACCCCGGGCAAGGCCGGGGAGGCCGTGCTGTTCGAGGAGGATCCGGTACCGGTGTTCGGGTCGATGGTCGAGGCCGTGGCCGCGACGCACGCGGACGTGTCCGTGGTGTTCGTGCCCCCGAAGTTCGCCAAGGCGGCGGTCCTGGAGGCCATCGAGGCCGAGATCGGGCTGTGCGTGGTGATCACCGAGGGCATCCCGGTGCACGACTCGGTGGAGTTCCACCACGCGGCGCGCGGCTCCGCGACCAGGATCATCGGGCCCAACTGCCCGGGTCTGATCTCCCCCGGCAAGTCGAACGTGGGCATCATCCCCGCCCACATCTCGGGGCCGGGGCGCATCGGCCTGGTCTCGAAGTCCGGAACCCTGACCTACCAGATGATGTACGAGCTGCGCGACCACGGGTTCTCCACCGCCGTCGGGATCGGTGGGGACCCGGTGGTGGGCACGCGGCACATCGACGTGCTGCAGGCGTTCGAGGAGGATCCGGACACCGACATCATCGTGATGATCGGCGAGATCGGCGGCGACGCGGAGGAGCGGGCGGCGGCCTACATCGCCGATCACATCACCAAGCCTGTCGTCGGTTATGTGGCCGGGTTCACCGCGCCGCCCGGCAAGACGATGGGCCACGCCGGCGCCATCATCACCGGCTCCTCCGGAACGGCGGCCGCGAAGAAGGAGGCCCTCGAGGCCGCCGGCGTCCTGGTGGGGGAGACCCCGTCACTCACGGCCGCGCTGGCGCGCGATGCCATCGCGCACCTGCGGCACAGCCTGGTGTGAGTGCGGCCGGTGTGCGTCAGCCCTGGCTGGCGCGCACCGGGATGCGGGCTCCCAGTTCGGCGAGCTGAGCGTCGGTGTACTTGAACGCGTCCGTGACCGTGATGATGGTGTAGGCCACGCGGTTGCCGGCCGTGCTGACCAACAGCTGGTAGGGGATCGCGGCGTTGTCCGCGGTGGCCTGCGTGACGCTGAAGATGCGCGTGGACGTGGCGACGCCGCCCTCGCCGGTGCCGGCGACCGCCGGTAGCTCAGCGACGGTGGCGGTGTTGACGCGGTCCTTGCAGGTGGCGATGGCGTTGCCGAGTTTCGTGGAGAAGGCGCTCGCCGCGGCGTCGTCGGCGAAGACGAACCGCAGCGAGTCCATGCCGAACGTGCTCGGGGCCTGGTCGTCCTGCGTCAGGAGGTAGGTGGCCTGCTGCCTCTCGGTGGGGCCGGGTTCGCTGGCCAGTGTCATGTTCTCGCAGCCCATGCCGCCGCTGGTGAGGTCTGTGGGCTCCGAGGCTGTCCACCGGCCGGCGCCACCTCGGACCCTGGCGAGGTCCGCGGGGATCAGCCAGCCGAAGGGCTCGACCGGGGGCACGACTGCGGGGGCGGTGGTGGGGGTGGCGGCGCAGGTGGCGCCCTCGATGCCGCACAGCGTGGCCTGCGGACGGGCCAGCGCCGCGGCCACCAGCTCCGCCTCCACCGGGCCGCTGGTGCGCGCGAGATCGAGGATCTGCACGGAACTGCCCACGCGCGTCAACAGGACCGTGTGGAACTGGGCCGGCACGTCCTCGAACACCACGGAGATCTGGAACGACTCGTCGCCGAGCCCCTCGACCGCCGTGGAGCGCACGATCCGTGCCGGGATCTCGTCGCAGCTCGACAGCGCGATGGTCCGGTTGGCGACGACCTGCTGAGCCGCGGCGGGGGAGGCGTAGGTCTCGATGCGGTGCAGCGCCGCCAACTGGTCCTCGTCCGAGGTGGCCAGGGTGCGTTGGAGGGAGGCGGTGGGATTCTGCTCGGCATCCTCGGTGCTGAGGCAGGCCACCCTCCCCTCGTGCTCGGCGGCCTCAGTGGTGGTGCTGGTGACGGCCCAGGAGGCGGCCGGCGCGACACCCGTGAGGTCCTCGCCCGTCAGCAGATCGTCGACGGTGGCGGTCGGGATGTCCGTTGCGCTCGCCGAGGAGCTGGCCGAGGCGCTCGGCGACGGGCTCGCAGGGTCCGTCGGTTGGCCGCTGCGCGACACGGCGAAGGCGACGAGGCCCACCACGAGCGCGCCGGCGACGCCCCCCACGACCCAGCGCGCCAGCCCGGGGCGGGGCGCCTGAGGCCGGGCTGCGGGGGTGGCCTGGTCTGCTTCCACCGGTGTGAGCGAGGACAGGGCGGAGCGCCGGGGGGCGGGGCTGGGGCTGTCGGCGTACTCGCCGGCGGAGTGGGGGAACACCGGCGCAGGGATGGGCGTGTCGCCGAGGGGAGCGGCGGGCTCATCGCCCAGCGCGAAGGCCGCGGGATCCTCCGCGGAGCCGCGTCGCGGGCGGAAGATGTCGTCGCCTGAGGTATCGTCCATGGACGTCGGGGAGGAGGTGTCCTCGTCGGACTGCCAGGCTCTCCGGGGCCGACGCGGCTCGTCTTCGGACATTCCCGGGTCACCTCCCATCGGTGTGCGACTGCGGCTTTCGTGGGGCCACCCTACCGCCGCCGACAAAGCACGCGTGGATCTACAGGGGGAAACGGACGTGATGGCCACAGGGACGCCGGGGCACCGCACGGTCGCGGTCGACATCGACGCGCCCCAGCCCTCACCCCCACGCGAGTGGCCGTGGCCCTGGTACCTGGCCGCCGTGGGCGGGCCCGTCGCGGTGCTGCTCGCCGGGTGGATCGTGCTCAGCGCGTTCGCGGCCGTCGGGTGGCTGGCCTCGCCCGACGCGCAGCTCTCCAGCGCACTGCAGGTGTCGACCCGGATCCTGCTGGCGGCACACGGCGCGCCCTCGGAGATCGGCGGGATCCGGGTCTCGATCGCGCCCCTGGGCCTCACCGGAGCGCTCGTCTTCCTCGCCCTCCCGGTGGCCGCTCAAGCGGCCCGGCGGGCGGCCCGTCACTGGGGGGACCCGGACGAGAACGGCGGGATCTGGGCGGACACGGACGCGATCGTGTTGCGCGTAGGAGGCACCTTCGCCGGGGTCTACGCGGCGGCGGTGCTGATGCTGTCTGCGTCGATCGGCGTCGCGTCGCCGCAGGCGTTGGCGGGTGGCCTCGCCGTCGGTGTGATCGCCGGGTTCTGGGGCGCCTCCCGGGGGGTGGCCCACGACCCGACGGCGGACTGGCCCGAGTGGCTGCGGGTGGTGCCGAAGGCCCTCGGGGCAGCGCTGCTGACCGTTCTGGCAGGGTCCTCCGCGGTGCTTGTCGTGGCGCTGCTGCGGGGCCGCGACGCCATCACCGCGATCGTCGAGGGACTCGACGGTGGCGTCGTGGGGCTCGTGCTGCTCGTCGCCCTGCACCTGATCTATCTGCCGAACCTGCTCCTGGCCTGCGCGTCCTGGATGCTGGGGGCGGGCGTCACGGCGGGAGACGGCTCGCTCATCAGCATGGCCACCCACGACGTCGGCCTCCTCCCCGCGATCCCCGCCTTCGGCCTCGTGGGAGTCGGCGCGGAGACCTCGTCGGCGGCCTACTGGTGGCTGCTGGTGGGCGTGGCCGCCGGGGCGGTGGCCGGGCTCGTCGTCGCGTGGGCTCGGCCGAGGGCGCGCTTCGATCAGACGGCCCTGGTCGGTGGGCTGGCCGGTGCGGTCGCAGGCCTCGCTGTCACGGTGGCCGCGGCCCTGGGCTCGGGCGGGATCGGGTCCGATCGGCTGGCCCACGTGGGAGCGCCCATCGGCGACCTGGCGGTCTTCGCACCCACCCTGCTGGGGCTCGCGGGCATGGCGGCGGGGCTGACCCTGGGTCTCATCCGCCGCCCCGTCGCCTCCACAGACCCCGCCTCGCCCACCCCTTAGGATGAGCGGGTGACCACCCGCGTCGTCGTCCTGCTCTCCGGCTCCGGCACCCTGTGCCAGGCGCTACTCGATGCCATCGACGCCGGCGGCGTGGACGCCCGGGTGGTCGCGGTGGTCTCCGACCAGGAGCATGCCCACGGGTTGGAGCGGGCCAGGCTGCGCGGCATCCCTGCGGTGGCGCACCCCCTGGTCAAGGGCTCGGACCGCGCGGTGTGGGACGCCGGGCTCCGCGACATCGTGGACTCCTTCTCCCCGGACCTGGTGGCCTCCGCCGGTTTCATGAAGCTGCTGGGGCCGGCGTTCCTCGAGCGCTTCGGTGGCCGCACCATCAACACCCATCCGGCGCTACTGCCCAGCTTTCCCGGCATCCACGGGCCCCGCGACGCGCTCAGGGCCGGGGTGAAGATCTCCGGGGCCACCGTCTTCCTCGTCGACGCCGGGGTGGACACCGGTAGGATCCTGCTCCAGGGCGCCGTCGACGTGCTGCCCGGGGATGACGTTGAATCCCTGCACGAACGCATCAAGGTGGTTGAGCGGCGCCTCCTGGTGGAGGCCGTGGCCGCTTGGACGAAGGAGAATCCGTGACCGATCAGATCCCGCTGCGCCGAGCGTTGGTCTCCGTCTATGACAAGACCGGGCTGGTGGACCTGGGGCGTGAGCTGCAGGCCGCCGGAGTCGAGATCGTCTCCACGGGGTCGACGGCCCGCACCCTCGCCGACGCCGGGGTCGCGGTGACCCCGGTGGAGGAGCTCACCGGTTTCCCGGAGTGCCTCGACGGCCGCGTCAAGACGCTGCACCCGCGCGTGCATGCGGGCATCCTGGCGGACCGGCGTCTCGACTCGCACGTGGCGCAGCTGGAGGAACTGGGCGTGGCCCCGTTCGACCTGGTGATCACCAACCTCTACCCGTTCGCGGCCACCGTCGCCTCCGGCGCCTCGGAGGACGAGTGCGTGGAGCAGATCGACATCGGTGGGCCCACCATGGTGCGGGCGGCCGCCAAGAACCACGCCTCCGTCGCGGTGATCACCTCCGCCGAGCAGTACCCCATGCTGAGGGCGGCCCTGTCCGCCGGGGGATTCAGCCTCGCCGAGCGCAAGCAGCTCGCCGCGGCCGCCTTCGTGCACACCGCCACCTACGACGTGGCGGTCGCCTCCTGGATGGGCAACGTGGTCACCGACACCTCGGGCGGCACGGGCTTCCCCGCGTGGGTGGGCGGCACGTGGCACAAGGTCGCCAGCCTGCGCTACGGCGAGAACTCGCATCAGTCCGCCGCCGTGTACCGCAACGGTGACGGCACCGACGGGCTGGCCGACGCCACGCAGCTCCACGGCAAGGAGATGAGTTACAACAACTACGTCGACGCCGACGCGGCCCGGCGCGCCGCCTACGACTTCTCCGCTCCGGCGGTGGCCATCATCAAGCACGCCAACCCCTGCGGCATCGCGGTGGGCGCGGACGTGGCGGAAGCCCACCGCCTGGCTCACGCCTGTGACCCGGTGTCCGCCTTCGGCGGGGTGATCGCCGCGAACCGGCCCGTCAGCGTGGACATGGCGCGCCAGGTCTCCGAGGTGTTCACCGAGGTGATCGTGGCCCCCGGCTACGAGGAGGGCGCGGTGGAGGTCCTCGCCGCGAAGAAGAACCTGCGCATCCTCCTGGCCCAGGACGCCGACAACTCGGGCACCTCGCTGCGCCAGATCGACGGCGGGCTCCTGCTGCAGCAGTCGGATGCGATCGACGCCCCCGGCGACGACCCGTCGGCCTGGACCCTGGCGGCGGGGGAGCCCGCGGACGAGGCCACGCTCGCGGATCTGGCGTTCGCCTGGCGGGCCGTGCGTGCCGTCAAGTCCAACGCCATCCTGCTGGCCTCCGGAGGCGCCTCCGTCGGCGTGGGGATGGGCCAGGTCAACCGGGTGGACTCCTGCCATCTCGCGGTGGACCGGGCCGGGGAGCGGGCCGCCGGGTCCGTGGCCGCCTCGGACGCCTTCTTCCCGTTCGCCGACGGGCCCCAGGTGCTCCTGGACGCGGGCGTGCGCGCCATCGTGCAGCCGGGCGGCTCGGTGCGCGACCAGGAGGTCATCGACGCGGTCGCCGCGGCTGGCGTGACGATGTACTTCACCGGCACCCGACACTTCTTCCACTGACCAGGAGGCCCTCCGTGACCGCTCAGAGACTCGACGGCAAGGCCACCGCGGCCGCGATCAAGACCGAACTGGCACAGCGCGTCGCGGTGCTGCACGGCCGTGGCGTCACCCCGGGGCTGGCCACCGTCCTGGTGGGCGATGATCCGGCCAGCCAGAGCTACGTGAAGATGAAGCACCGCGACTGCG
This sequence comes from Propionibacteriaceae bacterium, assembly GCA_027492545.1. Taxonomy (GTDB): domain Bacteria; phylum Actinomycetota; class Actinomycetes; order Propionibacteriales; family Propionibacteriaceae; genus Arachnia. Next base: position 75,100 of record JAPUEL010000076.1, on the reverse strand, counting down.
AGGAGGTGGGCATCGCGTCGATCCGCGTGCACCTTCAGGCGGACGCCACGAAGGCCCAGCTGAAGGAGGCCATCGAGTCGCTCAACGCGGACGAGGCGGTCACCGGGTACATCGTGCAGCTGCCCATCCCCAGGCATCTCGACGAGAACTGGGCGCTGGGCCTCATCGATCCGGACAAGGACGCCGACGGCCTGCACCCGATCAACCTGGGGCATCTGGTGCTCAACGAGCCGGCCACCCTGCCCTGCACCCCGCGCGGCATCGTGGAGCTCCTGCGTCGCCACGGCGTGGAGCTGAAGGGGGCGGAGGTCTGCGTGGTGGGCCGCGGGATCACCGTCGGCCGCCCGCTCGGGCTGATCCTGACCCGCCGCAGCGAGAACTCGACGGTGACCCTGTGCCACACCGGCACCCGCGACCTCGCCGCCCACACGCGGGCCGCCGACGTGGTGGTGGCCGCCGCCGGTGTGCCGAACATGATCACCGCGGACATGATCCGCGAGGGGGCCGTGCTGGTCGACGTCGGCGTCAGCCGCGTGGACGGCAAGACGGTCGGCGACCTGGCGCCGGACGTGTGGGAGAAGGCCGCCTGGGTCACCCCCAATCCCGGCGGCGTCGGCCCGATGACCCGCGCGATGCTGCTGAGCAACGTCGTGGACCGCGCGGAAGCGCTGCATGCCGGATAGGCCGGACAAGCCCGCGGACTCGTACCCGAGCAACCCGTGGCCGCTGCTGTCGGCGGTCTCGGTGCTGGCGGTGGGGGTGGGCTTCGCGGCACTCGGGCACTGGCGCCGCGCCGCGCTGCTGATCGCGGGGGCGCTGCTCCTGGGCGCCCTCCTGCGGCTGGTGCTCCCGCGGGAGATCGCCGGGCTCCTCACCCTGAGACGGCGCTGGGTGGACGTGGTGGTGATGGCGGGCATGGGCACCGCCGTCGCGGTGCTGGCGCTGGTGGTGCCGCCGTCGCGTTGAGCAGCCACGTCTACGATGGGGCCATGCAGGAGACCGACGCCCTCGAGGACGCCAAAGCCGACATCGACGGGGACCTGGGGCCGAGTTCCCGCTCACGCACCATCCTCTTCCTCGAGATGCTGGTCTTCGCCACCCTCAGCCTCATTGCGTCGTTCGTGCTGTCCTACGACGCCATCCTCATCGCCCAGGACCCCGACGTGGTGCTCAGCTGCTCCATCAACGCCCTCTTCGACTGTGTGAAGGTGGGCTCGACCTGGCAGGCCAACGTGTTCGGCTTCCCCAACGCCTTCCTCGGCCTCATCGCCGAGCCGGTTGTCATGACGATCGCGGTGGCCTCGCTGGCACGCACGAGGTTCCCGCGCTGGTTCATGTTCACGGCCAACGTGGTCTACTTCCTCGGCGTGATCTTCGCCTACTGGCTGCTGTTCCAGTCCACGTTCGTGATCGGCGCCCTGTGCCCGTGGTGCATCCTGGTGACGATCTCCACCACCTTCGTGTTCGCCTCCATGACGCACTGGAACATCCTGGAGGGCAACCTCTTCCTGTCGCCGTCGGCGCAGGCCAAGGCGCTGGCCTTCGTGCGCGGCGGCTGGCTGACCATCACGCTCATGGTGTGGCTGACCGTCGTGGTGTTCATCGAGATCGCGCACTACTTCGGACTCATCTGAAAGACGTGGCCCGGCCGACGGGTCGCCCCTCCGCACCGGTAGAGTCCTTCAGGAAAGCCCGACACCGACCGTCACGAGAGGAAACGAAGTGAGCACTGCCGCTCCCGTCAAGATCGCCGTCACCGGCGCAGCAGGCCAGATCTGCTACAGCCTGCTGTTCAGGATCGCCAGCGGGTCGCTGCTCGGCGACACCCCCATCGAACTGCGCCTGCTGGAGATCACCCCGGCGCTCAAGGCGCTCGAGGGCGTCGTCATGGAGCTCCAGGACTGCGCCTTCGGCAACCTGGTCAACATCGAGATCGGCGACGACCCCAACAAGGTCTTCGACGGCGTCAACCTGGCCATGCTCGTCGGCGCGATGCCCCGCAAGGCGGGCATGGAGCGCGGAGACCTGCTGTCGGCCAACGGCGCCATCTTCACCGCGCAGGGCAAGGCGCTCAACGCCGTCGCCGCAGACGACGTCAAGGTGCTGGTCACGGGCAACCCCGCGAACACCAACGCCCTCATCGCGCAGCAGAACGCGCCCGACATCCCGGCCGAGCAGTTCAACGCGCTGACCCGCCTGGATCACAACCGGGCCCTCTCGCAGCTGGCCGCCAAGCTCGGCTGCCCCGTCACCGACATCAGCCACATGACCATCTGGGGCAACCACTCCGCCACGCAGTACCCGGACCTCTTCAACGCCAAGGTGGGCGGCCAGAGCGCAGCCGAGCTGGTCAACGACCAGGCCTGGTTGGAGAGCACCTTCATCCCCACCGTCGCCAAGCGCGGCGCGGCGATCATCGAGGCTCGCGGCCTGTCGTCGGCCGCATCGGCCGCCAACGCCACCGTCGAGCACATGCGCGACTGGGTCCTCGGCACCCCCGAGGGTGACTGGGTCTCGATGGCCGTGCCCTCCGACGGCTCGTACGGCGTGCCCGAAGGGCTCATCTCCTCGTTCCCGTGCACGGTCAAGGACGGGAAGTACGAGATCGTCCAGGGCCTGGAGCTCAACGACTTCTCGCGCGGGAAGATCGACGCCTCGGTCGCCGAGCTGGTCGACGAGCGCAACGCGGTCACCGAGCTCGGCCTCATCTGAGTTCAGCCCGGACAGCCGGAGAGGCCCGCCCCCATCGTCGGGGGCGGGCCTCTCTCGTGGCAAGGGGGATCAGTGGTCGATGGCGCCTTCGGCGCCGGCACCGGTCATGGAGCGCACCTCCATCTCGGCGGCCCGGTCGGCCACCTCCGGGCCGTCCGGCTTGACCACAGAGCCGAGCCAACCGAGGAAGAAGCCCACCGGGACCGACACGATGGCCGGGCTGTCGATGGGGAACCAGGCAAAGTCGGCGTTGGGGAACATCGAGGTCTTCATGCCGGACACCGCGGGGGAGAAGACGATGAGCGTCACCGCGGTGATGAGACCGCCGAAGATCGACCACACGGCCCCCGCGGTGGAGAACCGCTTCCAGTACAGCGAGTACAGGATCGAGGGCAGGTTGGCCGAGGCCGCGACTGCGAACGCCAGCGCCACCAGGAACGCGACGTTCTGGCCGTTGGCGGCGATGCCGCCGACGATGGCCACGAGTCCGATGGTCACCGAGGTGATGCGCGCGACCTTGACCTCCTTGGCCGGGTCCGCCTTCCCGTCCTTGAGCACCGAGTTGTAGATGTCGTGCGCGAACGACGCGGACGCGGTGATGGTGAGGCCGGCGACGACGGCCAGGATGGTTGCGAACGCCACGCCCGCGATGACGGCCATGAGGATGGTGCCGCCCAGCTCGTAGGCGAGCGCGGGTGCGGCGGCGTTGGCCCCGCCGGGCATCTCGGAGATCGCCTTGGGACCGACCAGCCAGGCGGCCCCATAGCCGAGCACCATGGTGAACAGGTAGAAGGCGCCGATGAGGCCGATCGCCCAGGTGACGGAGCGGCGGGCCTCCTTGGCGGTGGGCACCGTGTAGAAGCGCATCAGCACGTGCGGGAGGCCGGAGGCGCCGAGCACCAGGGCCAGTCCCATGGAGATGAGCGCCAGCGGATCCTTGTAGCGTTCCATGGGCGCCAGGAGGTTGACCTCGGACCCGTCAGCGGCGGTGGTGGCCATGGCCTCGCCCAGGAGGGTGGAGAGGTTGAACCCGGCGAAGGCCAGCACCCAGATCGTCATGGCGCCGGCGCCCAGGATCAGCAGCACAGCCTTGATCATCTGCACCCAGGTGGTGCCCTTCATGCCGCCGATGAGCACGTAGCCGACCATCAGCAGGCCGACGATGGCGATGACGATGTTCTGGCCGACCGGCGAGGCGATGCCCAGGAGGAGCGACACCAGCGCGCCTGCGCCGGCCATCTGCGCCAGCAGGTAGAAGAACGAGACCGCAAGGGTGGAGGTGGCGGCGGCGAGGCGCACCGGCTTCTGCCGCATGCGGAAGCTCAGCACGTCGGCCATCGTGTACTTGCCGGTGTTGCGCAGCGGCTCGGCCACCAGCAGCAGCGCGACGAGCCACGCAACCAGGAAGCCCACGGAGTAGAGCAGGCCGTCGTAGCCGTACAGGGCCACCGCGCCGACGATGCCGAGGAAGGAGGCCGCCGACAGGTAGTCGCCGGCGATGGCGAAGCCGTTCTGGCGCCCGTCGAACTGGGCGCCGCCGGTGTAGAAGTCGCCGGCCTTCTTCTTGCCGCCTCGGGTGACCCGGATGACCACGGCCATGGTGAACACGACGAAGGCGGCAAAGATGGCGATGTTGATGATCGGGTTGCCCAGCTGCTGGGTCTCGAGGAGTCTCATCGTGCGCTCGCCTCCAGGTCCTCACGCAGGGCCTTGGCCAGGGGATCGACGTTCCTGGTCGAGTGGCGCAGGTACAGCCAGGTGATGAGGAAGGTGCTGACGAACTGGCCGAGGCCGAAGAGGATGCCGACGGTGAGGTTGCCGGCGACGCTGGTCATCATGAGGTCCTTGGCGAAGATGGAGCCGAGGACGTAGGCGAAGTACCACACCAGGAAGACGACGGTCATGGGGAAGGCGAAGGACCGGAAGGTGCGCTTGAGGTGGGCGAACTCCGGGGACTGTTGGACCCGGTGGAACTCCTCGGCCGGGATCTCCCCGGCTGGGGTGTCTGGGGTGCTTTCATGCATCGAGATCTGTCTCCTCTGGGCTGTGCGTCGTTGCTACAGGGTCGAGTCGCGCGACGTTGCGCGATTGGCAGAGTAACAAGTCCGCAGGGTCATGCTGCGCCGACGCCCAAAATCGGCGCAGGGGGCGCTGACCGCAGGCGGGCGAGGGTCGCCGGTGCGCGTGGGCCGTGGTGCGTCGGCGTGACGGTGGTTCAGGCGGCAGCGGTGATGCCCACTAGCATGGCGAACATGCATCAGCTCGTCGTCACGCTCGACTGCCCAGACCGGCCGGGGATCGTCCACGCGATCACCGGCGGCATCGTCGCGGCGCACGGCAACATCACCGAGCTCCAGCAGTTCACCTCGCCGGACACCGGCCACTTCTTCACCCGCATCGAGGTGCACGGGGCCGAGCCGGACGCCCTGACGGCCGCCGTCGCCGGGCCCGCCGGAGAGCTGGGGGCCAGGTTCCGGGTCGATGACGCCGCCCGCCCGGTCCGCACGCTGATCCTCGCGTCGAAGGCCGGGCACGTGGTCAACGACCTGCTCTTCCGTTGGCGCGCCGGGGATCTGCCCATCGACGTGGTGCGGATCATGGCCAACCACGACGTCCTCGCCCCCATGGCGGAGTTCTACGGCGTGCCCTTCACCCATCAGGGGGTCACCGCCGACACCAAGCCGCAGTTCGAGGCGGAGGTGCGCCGCCTCGTCGAGGAGGAGGGCGTCGAACTGGTGGTGCTGGCGCGCTACATGCAGATCCTCAGCCCTGAGCTGTGCGAGTTCCTTGCGGGCCGTGCGATCAACATCCACCACTCGTTCCTGCCTGGCTTCAAGGGCGCCAATCCGTACCGCCAGGCACACACCCGGGGTGTGAAGCTGATCGGTGCCACGGCGCACTTCGTCACCGGCGACCTCGACGAGGGCCCGATCATCGAGCAGAACGTGGTGCGGGTGGACCACACCATGGACGTGGCGAAGCTGGTGCGCAAGGGCCAGGCCCAGGAGTCGCAGACCCTGGCCGAGGCCGTGCGCCTCGTCGCGGAGCATCGTGTCCTGGCCGACGGTGACCGCACCGTCATCTTCCGCTGACCGAGGAGTCCGGCCACGTGCTGACCGACATCGCCCTGATCGCCGTCTTCATCATCATCGGCGGCACCTTCGCCGCCGCCGAGATGGCGCTGATCACCCTGCGCGAGAGCCAGGTCAAGCAGCTCGCGGGCAAGGGGAAGCGCGGCCGCGCCGTCGAGCGCCTGACGGGCAATCCGAACCGCTTCCTCTCCGCTGTCCAGATCGGGGTGACCCTCTCCGGCTTCCTGTCTGCGGCCTTCGGCGGCGCCACCATCGCGGAGGCGCTCTCGGTGGTGTTCGTGGAGTGGGGCCTGGCCGAGTCCGTGTCGGGGACTGTCTCCCTGGTCCTGGTGACGGTGGTGATCTCGTACTTCTCGATCGTGGTGGGGGAGCTCACCGCCAAGCGGCTCGCCATGCAGCGCGCCGAGTCCTTCGCGCTGGCGCTGGCGCCGCTGGTCTCCGGCATCGCCACGCTGACCCGCCCCCTCATCTGGTTCCTCGGGGTGTCCACCGACGCGTTGGTGCGGATCCTCGGCGGGGACCCGAAGCTGTCCCGCGACGCCGTCACAGACGAGGAGATCCGGGCCATGGTGATCGGCTCCTCCACCCTGGGCAAGGAGGAGCGCCGCATCGTCGACGAGGTGTTCGACGCGGGTGAGCGCTCTCTGCGGGAGGTCATGGTGCCGCGCACCGAGGTGGACTTCCTGCCCGCGGAGATGCCCATCGGGCTCGCCTACCGCGAGGTGCGCGGCGCCCCGCACTCCCGCTACCCGGTCACGGACGGGTCACCGGACCGCATCGCCGGCTTCATCCACGTGCGCGACCTCATGGACATCGAGGGGACCGCGCGCGACGGCGACGTCGGCAGCATCGCGCGCGAGGTGCTGTTCCTCCCCGAGACGGTCAAGATCCTGCGCGCCCTGACCGCCATGCGGGGAGCGCGGGCCCATCTGGCCATCGTCCGCGACGAGTACGGCGGCACCGCCGGCATCGTGACGCTGGAGGACCTGATGGAGGAGCTGATCGGCGACATCACCGACGAGTACGACCTGCCCGCCGACGCCGCTCCCCGCCAGATCGACGAGGTGGACGGGCTGACCACCATCGAGGAGTTCGCCGAGCTGACCGGCTACGTGATCCCCGAGGGTCCCTACGACACCGTGGCGGGGTTCTTCATGGCCCTGCTGGGGGCGCTGCCGAAGCTGGGCGACTCGCTCACCTTCACGCTGCCCGCCGAGAACCCGCACGACGACACCCCCGGCCGCTTCACCCTGGAGGCGACGCAGATGGACGGCAGGCGCGCCGCGTGGTTCTCCCTGCGCAGGGAGAGCGTCCCCGTGGTGGACGCGGATGCCTGACGACGGGCTGGGGCTGCTGACCGGCCCCCGCGTCGAGCCGCTGCTCCGTGCCGCCGTCGAGCATCAGGGCGGGCAGTTGCTCAGCTGGGCCATCGAGCACGTCGACGCGGCACCCGAGCATTCCACCACGGCCACCTACCTGGCCACCGTGGCGTGGCCGCACGGCCAGCGCACGGAGCTGCTCGGGGTGAGCGCCCGCACGGGGCCGCTGCTCCCCTCGGACTCGCGGGCCGAGATCTTCGAGGACGGACACCGACGGGTCGCGGTCTGGTTGTACCCGGACGACCCGGACCTCGCGGGGCTTCCCCGGGCCGCCTTCCCGGAGCGGATGGCCGACACGCTCAACGCGGGCGGTGTGACCTCCCGCCGGGTCGCCGCCGACGACCTGACGCTGACCATGGTGGGGTACCGGCCCCGGCGGCGGGCCGTGGTGAGGGTCGAGATCGCGGGCACCGCAGAGGTGTTCTACGTCAAGGTGCTGCGGGAGCGGATGTTCGCCGACGTGCACGCCAAGCACGTGATGCTCCGCCGCGCCGGGGTGCCGGCCCCGGAGGTGGCGCTGGCCACGGAGGACCACCTGTTGGTGCTGCGAAAGCTGCCGGGGACCTCCCTGGCCACCGCCCTGTTCGAGCCGGGGGACCCGTGCTCACCCGAGCAGCTGATCGAGCTCCTCGACTCGATGCCGCCGTCGGTGGCCTCCCTGGAGCGCCGGCCGCCCTGGGCCGACGCGGTGGCGCACTACTCCGCGATGGTGGGCGCCACGCTCCCGGAGCTCGGTGACGAGCTGGGCGAGCTGACCGGGCGGATCACGACGGGCCTGGCCGGTTTCCCGCCGGGCGTCGAATCCACGCATGGCGACTTCCACGAGGGGCAGCTCAGGGTGGACGGGGGCCGCGTCGTCGGGCTGCTGGACGTGGACACCATCGGGCCGGGCCGCCGCGCCGATGACCTGGCGTGCCTGATCGGCCACCTGTCGACGATCCAGCGGATGAACCCGGAGCAGGAGGCGAAGGTGCGGGACCTGCTCGCGCGGTGGGTGCCGGTCTTCGACCGCCGGGTGGACCCCGTCGAGCTGCGCCTGCGTGCCGCCGCCGTCGTGATCTCCCTGGCCACGGGGCCGTACCGCAGCCAGGACGTGGACTGGCGCCAGCAGACGGTGGCGATGGTGCGTTCCGCGGGCGCGCTGGTGCGGCAGGTCTCGCCCAGCTGAGGCCGACGTTTGTTGCGGGTTTATAACGATCAAGTTCCCGGTAGGGGCGTCCCGGCCCGGCCAGGGTAAGGTCCGTCACGCAACTAATTTTCCCTCAAGGAGGAAGCTTCGTGAAGAAGTCCCTGTTGAGCGTCCTGGCGTTGTCCGCCGCGTCCGCTCTCACGCTCGCCGGCTGCGCCGCACCGCCGAGCGCCACCACGTCCCCCGCAGCCACCGACAGCGCCTCGGCAACCGCCGCGGAGTCCTCCGCCCCGGCCGCCGAGTCGGACTTCACCGCGTGCATGGTCTCCGACGCGGGCGGCTTCGACGACAAGTCGTTCAACGAGACCGCCCACAACGGCATGATGCAGGCCAAGGACGAGTTGGGCATTCAGACCAACCAGATCGAGTCCAACGCCGAGGGCGAGTACGCCGGCAACGTGCAGTCGATGATCGCCGCCAACTGCAACATCATCATCACCGTCGGCTTCGCGCTGGCCACGGCCACCGAGGCCGCCGCCAAGCAGAACCCCGAGGTCAACTTCGCGATCGTGGACAACTCGTCCTTCGAGGGCGTCGACAACGCCAAGGGCCTGATCTTCAACACCGCGCAGCCCTCCTTCATGGCCGGATACCTGGCCGCGGGCATGACCCAGACGGGCACCGTCGGCACCTTCGGCGGCGCCAAGTACCCCACCGTGAGCATCTTCATGGACGGCTTCGCGCAGGGCATCAAGTACTACAACGAGCAGAAGGGCGCAGACGTCACGCTGATCGGTTGGGACGAGGCCAAGCAGGACGGCCAGTTCGTCGGCGGCAACAACCCGTTCGGTGACATCCCCGGCGGCAAGAACACCGCCAGCACCCTGATCGCCCAGGGCGCCGACATCATCCTCCCCGTCGCCGGCCCCGCCGGCCTCGGCGCGCTTCAGGCCGCCAAGGAGTCCAACGGCAAGGTCAACGCCATCTGGGTTGACACCGACGGCTTCGTCTCCGCGCCCGAGTTCGGGCCGCAGATCCTGAGCTCGGTGGAGAAGGGCATGGACGTCGCCGTGTTCGAGGCCATCAAGGCCGCCATGGAGGGCTCGTTCTCCTCAGACCCCTACGTGGGCACCCTGGAGAACGACGGCGTCTCGCTCGCCCCGTTCCACGACTTCGAGGACAAGGTCTCCGACGAACTGAAGTCGGAACTGGAGCAGATCAAGGCCGACATCATCAGCGGCACCATCACCATCACCTCGCCGAGCCAGCCCAAGTGATCCTGGGCGGCTAGCCGCGGAGTCAACAGCGGGAGGGGCGCGACAACGCCCCTCCCGCTACGCTTTCTGTCACGCCGGGTGTCGGCGAAGGAGGAGCATGTGTCAGCGATGACAACCACGCAGGCCCCGGTGCTGTCCCTGCAGGGGATCACGAAGCGCTTCGGTTCGCTCACCGCCAACGACTCGATCAGCATCGAGGCGGTGCCCGGGAGAATCCACTGCCTGCTCGGCGAGAACGGCGCGGGCAAGTCGACCCTGATGAACATCCTCTTCGGGCTGCTGCAGCCCGACTCGGGAGAGATCCGCCTGGGCGACGAGGTGCTCAGGCTGACCAACCCCAAGCAGGCCATGGCCGCCGGCATCGGCATGGTGCATCAGCACTTCATGCTCATCCCCGTCTTCACCGTCGCCGAGAACATGGTGCTCGGCCACGAGCCGGGCCGGGGCGGGCTCCTGGACATCAACGCGGCGCGCGCCCGCGTGCGGGACCTCAGCGCCCGCTACAAGCTGGACGTTGACCCCGACGCCCTCGTCGAGGACCTCCCCGTCGGCATCCAGCAGCGCGTGGAGATCCTCAAGGCGCTCGCCAACGACGCCGCCTACCTGATCTTCGACGAGCCCACTGCCGTGCTCACGCCTCAGGAGATCAACGAGCTGATGGCCGTCATGCAGGCCCTGCGGGACGAGGGTCGCGCCATCATCTTCATCACCCACAAGCTGCGTGAGGTGCGCGAGGTGGCCGACGACATCACCGTCATCCGCCGAGGCAAGGTCGTGGGCACGGCCCAACCGGGGGACTCGGAGGCGGAACTCGCGTCGATGATGGTCGGGCGCGCCGTGGACCTCAAGGTGCGCAAGAAGCCGGCCGAGCCGGGGGTAGACAGACTCGTCGTCGAGGACCTCACGGTCGCCAGCCCGTCCGGGGCTGTCGCCGTCGACAAGCTCTCGCTCAGGGTGCGCGGCGGCGAGATCGTCGTCATCGCGGGGGTGCAGGGCAACGGGCAGACCGAGCTGGCCGAGGCGCTGCTCGGCACCATGAAGCCGCTCTCCGGTCGCGCCACCCTCGACGGGGTGGACATCACCCACGGCAAGCCCGCAGCCACCATCGAAGCAGGCCTGGGCTACGTGCCCGAGGACCGGCACCGCGACGGCTTCGTCGGCGAGTTCTCCATCGCGGAGAATCTCGTTCTGAACAACCTCGACGCGTTCAGCCGCAGGGGTTCGCTCGACCTCAAGCGCATCGCCCAGAACGCGGACGCGCGGATCGCGGAGTTCGACATCCGCACCAGCGGCTCCCACACGCAGCCCGTCAGCTCGCTCTCCGGCGGCAACCAGCAGAAGGTGGTCCTGGCGCGTGAGCTGTCCCGGCCGTTGACGCTGCTGCTGGCCAGCCAGCCCACCCGCGGCGTCGACGTCGGCGCCATCGAGTTCCTGCACGGCCGCATCGTCGAGGAACGCGACCGCGGCACCGCGGTCCTGATCGTCTCCACCGAGCTGGAGGAGGTGGAGTCGCTCGCGGACAGGATCGCGGTGATGTACCGCGGCCGGATCGTCGGCATCGTCGCCCCGGACACCCCCCGCGACGTCCTCGGCCTCATGATGGCCGGCATCGGCTACGACGAGGCCGTCGCCACCATCGAGGGAGCACACGCATGAGCCAGACGACACCCGTCCAGCACCGCCCCGAGTGGGTCAACACGCTCATCATCACCCTCGCCTCGCTGGTCCTGGCGTTCCTGGTCAGCGCCGTGGTGATGATCGTCTCCGACGCTGAGGTCGCGGCCACGTGGGCCTACTTCTTCGCGCAGCCGGGAGACGCGCTGTCGGCGAGCTGGACCAAGGTGTCCACCACGTTCCACGCCATGTGGATCGGCTCGATGGGCTCCTGGGTGGCGATCACCAACACCACCGCGGAGGCCGCGCCCCTGATCGCGGCAGGCCTGGGTGTCGCGGTGGCCTTCCGCGCGGGCCTGTTCAACATCGGTGCCCAGGGCCAGGCCATGATGGGGGCCCTCACCGGCGCCTTCATCGGGTTCACGGTCAAGGGCCTGCCGATCTACCTGCACCTTCCGCTGGTCATCGCCGTCGGACTCCTCGCCGGGGCGCTGTGGGGCGGCATCGTCGGCCTCCTGAAGGCGCGCACCGGGGCCCACGAGGTGATCGTGACCATCATGATGAACTACATCGCGGGCAGCCTCTTGGCGTTCTTCATGCTGCAGGAGGCCTTCCAGGCTCCCGGCCGGGCGGATCCCATCTCGCCGGTCCTGGAGTGGACCGCCACCATGCCGCGCATCGACGGCACCAGGTTGCACCTCGGCTTCGTGCTGGCGCTCCTCGCGGCCGCGGCGGTCTGGTGGCTGTCGGAGCGCACGAAGTTCGGCGTCCACCTCAAGGCGGTGGGCCTGAACCCCAACGCGGCCGCGACAGCCGGCGCCAGCGTCTCCACCGTGACCATCCTGACCATGGCCCTGGCCGGCGGCCTGGCGGGCCTGGCCGGCGTCCTCGTCGTCACCGCGCCCGAACTGCTGACCGGCTTTCCCCCACAGATGACCGGCACCATCGTCGGCACCCTCGGCTTCGACGCGATCACCGTGGCGCTGCTGGGCCGCTCGCGCCCCCTGGGCGTGGTCTTCGCGGGGCTCCTCTTCGGCGCGCTGAAGGCATCGCGGCGAACGATGGTGACCATGGCCAACACACCGGACCGGCTGACGGACCTCATCCAGGCGCTGATCGTGCTGTTCGTGGCCGCCCCGGCCTTCGTCGTGTGGCTGTTGCCGTTCCTGCGTGAACGCACGGTCAAGCACCAGTCCGAACCGAGCGCGAAGGTGGCCCAGGCGTGAGCGCCGACATCATCCCCACGACGGTGGAGAAGACCATCGTCGAGTCTCCCGAGAAGCGCGCCCAGAGGCTTTCCACCGGCGTGCTGGTCACCGTGATCGGCGGGCTGCTCCTCCTCATGGCGTTCACCGTCGACAAGTCCGGCCTGATCGCGCTGTCCGACGCGTTCGCCGACGTCAAGCTCCCCACGCTCGAGGTCCCCGGCACCGCCACGGTGCTGTTCTGCGCGCTGCTCGTGATCGGCGCCGGGATCGGATTCCTGTCCGGGCGGCTGAGCCCGAGGTTGCGCACGGCTGCCGGTGTCGCGGCGGGGGTGGGCGTCCTCGTCGGGTTCATCGTCTGGGCGGCGGCCAGCTCCACCCTCCCGTTCACGCTCACCAGCCAACTGAACCTGACCCTCGAGTACGCCACCCCGCTCCTGTTCGGGGTCCTGAGCGGCGTGCTCGCCGAGCGGGCGGGCGTGGTCAACATCGCCATCGAGGGCATGTTCCTCACCGCCGCGTTCTCGGCCTCGCTGACGTACTCGATCACCCAGTCCTACCTGGCCGGGCTCTTCGCCGCCGCCCTGGCCGGCGTGCTCATGGCCTGCGTGCTCGCGCTGTTCACGCTCAAGTACCTGGTGGACCACGTCATCATCGGCGTGGTGATCAACCTGCTGGCCACCGGCCTGACCGGGTTCATCTACCAGCAGCTCGTGGCCAAGAACATGGAGGCCTTCAGCAACGTCACGCCCATGCAGGCGTGGCGCATCCCGGGCCTGGAGTCCATCCCGTTCCTCGGACCCATCCTGTTCACCCAGAAGCCGTTGACCTACCTCGGCATCGCGGCCGTGCCGCTGGTGTGGTTCCTGCTGTACCGCACGATCTGGGGGCTGCGCGTGCGTTCCGTGGGTGAGCACCCACACGCGGCGGACACCGTCGGCATCAACGTGATCTGGACGAAGGCCTCCGCCGTCCTGCTGGGCGGCATGTTCGCGGGCCTCGGCGGCGCCTACTTCACGATCGGCTCCGTGGGCGCCTTCCAGGACAACAACCCCACGGCCGGAAACGGCTTCATCGCGCTGGCCGCGGTGATCATGGGCCGGTGGAACCCCGTACTCGCGGCGCTGATGGCGGTGTTCTTCGGCTTCGCCCGCGCTCTGGCGCAGACCACCAAGCTGATGCAGCTGCCGATTCCCAGCGACTTCATCGAGATGCTGCCCTACCTGGCCACCATCATCGCCGTGGCCGGCCTCGTGGGCCGCGTCAGGTCCCCGGCCGCGGACGGCGTGCACTTCGTGAAGAGCCACTGATGACCGGCGGTGTCGACTGGGACGGCCTGCGCGCCGTGGCCATCGAGCTCTCCCGTCGGGCCTACGCGCCCTACTCGGGCTACCCCGTCGGGGCGGCGGCGCTCGTCGACGACGGGCGGGTCGTCAGGGGCTGCAACGTGGAGAACGCGGCCTACGGCGTCGTGCTGTGCGCCGAGTGCGGCCTCGTCTCGGACCTGGTCGCGGGCGGGGGAGGCCGCCTGGTCGCGTTCACCTGCGTCAACGGCGACGGGGACGTGATCACGCCCTGCGGCCGCTGCCGCCAGCTCCTGTTCGAACACGGAGGCGCCGGGCTGCTCATGGAGACGCCCGCGGGGATCCTCACGCTGGCCGCGATGCTCCCGCAGGCCTTCGGCCCGGACGACCTCGACGCGGTCTCCCCACCCGTTCGCTAACGTGGCAGGCATGCTCTCCATCGACGACCTCAGGCCGCTGCCCAAGGTGGCGCTCCACGACCATCTCGACGGGGGGCTCCGCCCCGAGACCGTCATCGAGCACTGCGCCGCCAACGGCCACCAGCTGCCCACCACCGATCCGGACGGGCTGCGCGAGTGGTTCTTCGCTGCGGCGGACTCCGGCTCGCTGGTGCGTTACCTGGAGACCTTCGAGCACACCGTCGCCGCCATGCAGACGCCCGAGCAGCTGGAGCGTGTGGCGCACGAGTTCGTCGTCGACCAGGCCGCCGACGGGGTGGTCTACGCCGAGGCCCGCTACGCGCCGCGCCAGCATCAGCGGCTCGGCATGTCGCTGGAGACCGTCGTCGAGTCCGTCCGCGACGGCCTGGCCTCGGGAATGGCCGTGGCCTCCGCCGCCGGGCACCTCATCGTGGCGCAGCAGATCCTGACCTCCATGCGGCACTCCGAACCGTCGACCGACGTCGCACAGCTGGCCGTGCGCTACCGCGACGAGTCGGTGTGTGGCTTCGACATCGCCGGGGCGGAGGACGGCTTCCCGCCGTCACGGTTCGCCGAGGCCTTCCGGCAGCTCAGGCACGACAACATGTTCTTCACCATCCATGCCGGCGAGGCGCACGGCCTGCCGTCGATCTGGGAGGCCGTCCAGGTGTGCGGCGCGGCCCGGCTGGGGCACGGGGTGCGCATCGTCGAGGACATCGAGGCCACGGCCGACGGTCCCCGGCTCGGCCGCCTGGCAGCCTACGTGCGCGATGCCCGCATCCCGCTGGAGATCTCCCCCTCGTCCAACCTGCAGACCGGGATCGCGGCGACGATGGCGGACCACCCCGTCGACCTGCTGCACCGCCTGGACTTCACCGTGACGGTCAACTGCGACAACCGGCTCATGAGCGCCACGACGATGTCGCGGGAGTTCGCGCTGCTGAGCGAGGCCTTCGGCTGGACGCTCGACGACGTCGAGCTGGCCACCGTGCGCGCGATGCGCGCGGCCTTCCTCCCGCACGACCAGCGCGAGCGGATCGTCGGCGAGCTCATCCTCCCCTCCTACGCGGCGGCGCGTTGATCCACGAGCTGCCCGACGATGCCCCGCGGCTGAGTCTTCGCTGGGTGAGCGGTGGGGTGGCGAGGGACCTCGTCGGGCACCTCCTGGCGGCCAACGACCAGTGGTACGTGGTCCTGCCGGAGGACGAAGGGCCGGTGTGGGTGCCGAGGGGGGAGACCGAGGCAGTCCGCCGGGTCCCGCCGAGGACGGTGCTCGCCGCCTCCCGGCCGGCCGACATCGAGCGGGTGCTCGAGCGGTCCCGCCCGTCAGGCCGGCGCGCCCGCCTGGGCGGATGGCTGCTCAGGGACGGCCACGCCCTCGTGGTGGGCGATCCCGGGCTTCCGTTGGACCAGGCGCTGGTCGCGGTGACTGGGTGGTGTGGGCGGCCGGCCCTGCTCCGCACCCTGCCCGGCGCCGGCGCCGAGGCGCTGCAGGAGGCGGGCTGCCGGGTCGCCCAGGCGGCCGCCGTCTTCACCGCGGCGTCGCCGACCGCCCCGATGCGGTCAGGCGTGCCCCTGACGCGAGGCTGGGCGGTGGAACTGGCGGCGGACGACGCCGAAGGCCGAGAGTCGGCGCTCGGCGCCGGCTTCGTCGAGCGGTACCGCGCCATCATGCTGACCCTCCCCTGACGCGGGTCCATCGGACGGTGGATGCTCGCCGGAGGACATCGCGCCGGCTACCGGGAAGCATGGAGGCATGCTCGATCGACTCTTCGCCTCCGCCGCCGCATGGACCGCACTCGGCCTCGCCTCGGGCCTCTACTGGCGCGAGATGACCAAGCTGAATGACTTCACCGGCCACACCCAACTCACCACCGCGCACACCCACGCCTTGGCCCTCGGCACGCTGATGCTCCTGGTGGTGCTCTCCCTGGCACGGAGCTTCGCGCTCGCCGAGGGGCCCACCAAGCTGTTCGCCCTGCTGTGGAACGTCGGCCTCGGGCTCACCTTCGGCGCCATGGTGGTCAAGGGGACGCTGCAGGTGCTCGAGATCCCGCTCGCCACCTCCCCGATGTGGGCCGGTATCGGCGGGCTCGGGCACATGGTGCTGGCCGGCACGTTCGTGTACCTGTTCGTGATCCTGCGCCGCGCCCTCGTCGCCACGCCGGCCCCCGCTACCGTGGGGGCGTGACGACCACCACCGACCACCCGCCGCGCTGGTCGGCGTCCTGGTGGCTGAGGGTGGGGGTGGCACTGCTGTTCGTCGGGCTGCTCGTGGTGGCCACCGTCCTCGCCTGGACCGGTGGGGCCGGCTGGCCCCTCATGGTCCTGGCCGGTGCGGTGCTGACGGTGTTCGTCGCCGGGCTGGCGGTGCACTCCCGGCTGGGCAGCGCGGGAAGATCCGTGTGGATCGGGCTGCTGTTCCTGGGCACAGTGGCCCTCATGGTGCTGTCCCAGGACTTCCTGTGGGTGGTCTTCCCCCTCTGGCTGCTGGCCGCCACCGTCCTGCCGCTGCTCGCCTCGCTGCTCTTGACCGCCGTGACACTGGCGCTCGTCGTGACGGTGCTCGCCATGACCGGCGGCCACAGCGTCGGCGCGGTCCTCGGGCCGCTCGTCGGTGCCCTCGTGGCCGTTGGGCTCGCGCGGGGCGTGCTGCAGTTCGAACACGAAGCCTCAGAGCATCACCGGCTGCTCGCCGAGGTGCTGCGGGCAGAGGACGAGACCGCCAGGTTGCAGCGGGAGGCGGGCGTGATGGCCGAGCGGCAACGCCTCGCCCACGACATCCATGACACCCTCGCCCAGGGCTTCTCCTCGATCGTGCTCCTGGCCAGGGCCGCGCACCGCGCGGGCGACCCGGCCGCCGCCGAGCGCCTTGTCGCGGAGATCGAGGCGACGGCCTCCGAGAACCTCGCCGAGTCCCGCAGAGTGGTGATGGCGCTGGCGCCAGATACCCCCGGCGCCGGGGGGCTCTCCGCGCCCCTCAGCAGGCTCACGGCGGAGGTGGCGGGCTTCCTGGGCGCGGAGTGGGCCGTCTCCGTCGATCCGGACCTGCCCAGGCTGGCGACCCCCATCGAGGTGGCACTGCTGCGCGGCGCGCAGGGCGCGCTCGCCAACGTGCGGCTGCACTCGGGGGCGCGCCGGGTCAACGTGGAGCTCGCCCGAGCGGGCGACGAGGTGCATTTGGACATCGTCGACGACGGCGTGGGCTTCGACGTGTCCCGGCCGGTCGCCGCGGGCCCGGCCGGCGGGTACGGGCTCAGGGCCCTGCGCGAGCGGTTCGCCGAGCTGGGGGGTGGCGTAGAGGTGGAGTCGGAGCCCGGAGGCACCGCGGTGGCGCTCCGGCTGCCGCTGATCGCCGCGGTGGAGTCCTCCCGGTGACGCGCGTGCTCATCGTCGACGATCACCCGGTTGTCCGGTCGGGGCTGCGAGCACTGCTCGACGGCGCCGACGGGGTCGAGGTCGTCGGAGCGGCCGCGTCCGGAGAGGAGGCGCTCGAGGCGGTGGAGCGCACCCACCCTGATGTGGTGCTGTGCGACCTGCGGCTGGGCCCGGGCCTCGACGGCGTCGGGGTCACGTCGGCGCTCCGGGCCAGGCCCGGTGGGCCGGCGGTGCTCATCCTCACCACCTACGACAACGATTCCGACATCGCCCGCGCCGTCCTGGCGGGCGCGGCCGGCTACCTGCTCAAGGACGCCGAGCCGGAGGACATCGTCGCGGGGATCGCGGACGCGGCGCAGGGCCGCCTGGTGCTGTCGCGGGATTTGGAGGGCCGCGTGGTCGAGCGGATGACGCAGGGCGTGCCCACTCTGAGTGCCCGTGAGCTCGACGTGCTGAGGCTTGTGGCCGAGGGCGTCACCAATCGGGGAATCGCCAAGCGGCTGTTCATCTCCGAGGGCACGGTGAAGACCCACCTGGTGCATGCATTCGCGAAGCTGGGCGCCGAGTCGCGCACGGCGGCGGTCGCGGCCGCGCGTCGGCACGGCCTCCTGACCTGAGTTCTCAGGCCCCCACGTCGTGCAGGTGGTGCGTCAGGTCGTGGACGAAGTAGCGGCCCAAGGACAGGGTCGTGAAACGGGACCCGTTGCTGCGGACCCCGGACCACGCCCACTGGTCGCCCTCGGGCTCCGCCCACGCCTTGGCGGCGGCCTCCGCGCGTTCGGCGATGAGGATCCGCGTCGCGTTGGCGTCGGAGAGCCAGTACTCGTCGTCGAGTGCCGCCGCGTCCTGGTCCCAGTCGGAGAACTCGGCGCCCGCGCCGTCGCTGTCGAGGATCAGCCGCAGCCGCGCGGTCATGACCTCGCACACGTCGGCGACGTGGCGCCCGTACTCGATCGCGGACCAGGTGCCGGGGGCGGGGCGCCGTTCTGCGCCCCGTTGGTCGACGGCCGCCTGGAAACGAGCCGACGCGTCGAGGATGAGCCCGGGGAGACCCTCCGGGGCGACGGTGGCCGGGTCGAACCCGCACTCGGTGCACGGGCGCTCGGTGACCCAGGTCCAGTCCTTGGTGTCCGGCTCGGCGGGGGGCGGCGGGATCGGGGGCTCGCTCATGCCGGCGAGCCTAACCGATCGACTACGCTCAGCCGGGTGATTGTTGCCGCCGCCGATGGGTCCGCCCTGTCCAATCCGGGTCCCGCGGGCTGGGCCTGGTACGTCAGCGACGACATCTGGGCGGCCGGAGGCTGGGACCACGGCACCAACAACATGGGTGAGCTCATGGCGGTGCTGGACCTGCTCCGCTCCACGGCCCACCTCGACGAGCCGCTGCGCATCCTGTGCGACTCGCAGTACGTGATCAACTCCCTCACGAAGTGGTTGCCCGGCTGGAAGCGGAAGGGCTGGAAGAAGGGCGACGGCAAGCCGGTCCTCAACGTCGAGCTGATGAAGGACCTCGACGCCGCGCTCCAGGGCAGGAAGGTCGAGTTCGAGTGGGTCAAGGGCCACGCGGGCCATGCCATGAACGAGGCGGCCGACGAGCGGGCCCGCGCCGCCGCCACCGCGTTCCAGCGCGGCGTTCCCGTCCCTCACGGCCCCGGCTTCCCAGCCACCACGCGCCCGGTGGGCCGCAGCGACTTCACCGTGGGGCAGACAGAGGCCGAGCCGGACCTGTTCTCCGTCGCGCCCCCGGACGAGCCGACGCCCGCACCCGTGCCTGGCACAGCGTCACCGCGCACGAAGGCAGCCCTGGTCCGCCTCACCCGCGACGCTGCCGCAGCCCCTGCGTCGGCCAGGCTCCACCGCGACTTCGTCGCGCACGCTGTCGACGGCGCCGAGACGTCAAGCCTGCCCTGGCCCGCGTCGGATGAGGTGCGGCTCCTCGCCGTCGACCTCGTGGCTGCCGGGGTCGGTCTGGTGCGGTGGCAGCAACAGGAGTTGGTGTGCTCGGGGCTCTGGGTGGAGCTTCCCGCGGGTTGGTCGCTCCGGTTCGCGCAGGCGAGCGGGCCCGTCGCGCGCCGATAGGATGGCGCGCATGAGTCACGTTCTTGCCGCCGTCGCCTGGCCCTACGCCAACGGCCCCCGCCACATCGGTCACGTCTCGGGCTTCGGCGTGCCGTCGGACGTGTTCTCCCGGTACATGCGGATGGCCGGCCACGACGTGCTCATGGTCTCGGGTTCCGACGAGCACGGCACCGCCATCCAGGTGAAGGCCGACGCGGAGGGGCTCACCCCCCGGCAGACCGCCGACAAGTACCACCGCCAGATCGTCGAGGATCTGCAGGGGCTCGGCCTCTCCTACGACCTGTACACCCGCACCACCACGCCCAACCACTACCGCGTGGTGCAGGACCTGTTCACCGCCCTGTACGACAACGGCTACGTGAAGGCCGAGCGGCAGATGGGCGCCATCTCGCCGTCGACGGGCCGGACGCTGCCGGACCGCTTCATCGAGGGCACCTGCCCCATCTGCGGCTACGACAACGCCCGCGGCGACCAGTGCGACAGCTGCGGCAACCAGCTGGACCCGGCCGATCTGATCGACCCGAAGTCCAAGATCAACGGCGAGACGCCGCAGTTCGTCGAGACCGAGCACCTCTTCCTGGATCTCCCGGCGCTCGCCCCGATGCTGGGGCAGTGGATCGACAGCCGCGAGGACTGGCGCCCCAACGTGCTGAAGTTCTCCCACAACCTCCTCGCCGAGATCCGCCCCCGCGCCATCACGCGCGACCTCGACTGGGGTGTGCCCGTCCCCCTCGACGGCTGGCGTGACGCGCCCATGAAGCGCATCTACGTCTGGTTCGACGCGGTGATCGGGTATCTGTCGGCCTCCGTCGAGTGGGCCCGCCGCACGGGTGACCCGGAGGCGTGGCGCACGTTCTGGAACTCCACAGCCGCCCGCTCGTACTACTTCATGGGCAAGGACAACATCGTCTTCCACTCGGTGATCTGGCCGGGCATCCTGCTGGGCGCCAACGGCCAGGGCACCCGAGGCGGGGAGGTGCGCCCGTCGCTGGGCGAGCTGCAGCTTCCCACCGAGGTGGTGAGCTCCGAGTTCATGACCATGAAGGGCTCCAAGGTGTCCAGCTCCCGCGGCGCCTCGATCTTCGTGGGCGACTTCCTGGCCGAGTTCGGCCCGGACGCGCTGCGCTATTACATCGCGGTGGCCGGGCCGGAGAATCAGGACACGGACTTCACCTGGGAGGAGTTCGTGCGCCGGATCAACTTCGAGCTGGCAAACGAGTGGGGCAACCTGGTCAACCGTTCGATCTCGATGGCGCACAAAAACGTCGGCGCCGTCCCGGCGGCCGGTGAGCTGACGGAGGCGGACCGGGCGCTGCTCGACGAAGCCCGCACCGCCTTCGACGTGGTGGGCGAACACATCGCCGCCCGCCGGTTCAAGGCCGGCATCACCGAGGCGATGCGCATCGTGGGGTTGGCCAACAAGTACCTGTCGGACCAGGAGCCGTGGAAGCTGAAGGACGACGTGCCCCGCCGCGACACCGTCCTCCACGTGGCCCTCCAGGTGGTCTCCGACTGCAACACGCTGCTCACCCCGTACCTGCCGCACTCGGCCCAGAAGGTGTTCGAAGCGCTGGGCGGGGAGGGCGTGTGGGCGGCCCAGCCCCAGATCGTCGAGGTGACCGACGGCGACCTGACCTACCCCACCTTGCAGGGCGAGTACGCGTCCCAAGGGGCCGTGTGGGAGTCGCGGCCGATCCAGGCCGGCACGCCCTTGGCGAAGCCGTCGCCGCTGTTCACGAAACTCGACGAGGCCCTCGGCGTCAACGGTCCGAGCTGGGCGCCGATCGCCGGCTGACCATCGCGATGGCCCTGCGCATCGGCGCGGGGGTGAATCCCGCCTCGAGTGCGGCGCGACGCAGCGCGGGCTCGGCGCGATGCAGGGCCACACCCCGCCGCAGCAGGACCAGGGGAGGCTTGCGGCGTTCCTCCAGGTCCCTGGACAGCCGCCGGACGAAGTTCGCCGTCCTGCGCCGGTCCAGCCAGACCGCGTCGACGGCGATCCCCGCCGCCCTGGCCGCAGTCAGGGTCTGGGTGGCGAAGATGCCCTCCGCCACGACGGTGCTGGCACCGTCGAGGGCAAGGATCCTGGAGCCCACCCGCCGCGACAGGGAGATGTCGTACACAGGCACCTCGGCCGCCCCGTCGTCGAGGAGCCGGCGCAGGGTATCCAGAGCGAGCGCGAGGTCCCAGCAGCGGACGTCGTCCCAGTCCGGAATCCCCATCGGGGTGGTCGGCAGCCCGGGGTGGTCGCCGTCGAGGTAGAAGTCGTCCAGCGAAAGCGCCACGGCCCGCCCGTCGGCGGCGGCCATCCGGGTGAGGCGCGACTTCCCGCTGCCGGACGGGCCGGCGACGAGCAGGAGCGTCCGGGTCATTGGAGAAGACTAACGCCCTCCCATGGGGCTACCAGGAGCCGCCGCCTCCACCACCGAAGCCGCCGCCGCCCGAGAAGCCCGAGAAGCCGCTCGATCCGCCGGTCGACGAGCTCATGCCGTCCATCCGAGCGGCCTGCATCGCGTCGGACATGGAGTGGGTGAGGTTGTTCATCGCGCTGGCGAAGTAGTAGCCGTGCATGAGGTCCGCGCCCACGTACCAGGAGGTGTTCGCCTGGTAGAGGCCCTGCGCGCCGAGGTCCGCGAACAGCTTGGACCAGCGGTCCGCGACCCCGAACACCATGGCGTAGGGGAGGTACTTGCTGAAGATGTCCTCGCCCTCCTCGAACTGCAGGGTCTCCTTCTCCGCGGTCCGCAGGTACAGCTCGAAGCCCTTGGCCTGCGCCAGGTAGGCGGAGCCCGTGGCGGTGCGCTTGCGGAACTTGCTCGACATCACGATCAGGCCGATGCCGAAGACCGCCAGCGGGATCCCGATGAGCCCCCACCCGACCGCGGCCGCGATGAACGTGAGGAGCACCCCGCCACCGATGGCGAGCGCGCCGAGCACGATGGGCACCATCTGCGCCGTCGTGGGGTTGCCCTTGAACCAGCCCTTACTGACCACCGAGGCATAGAGGCCGTTGCGCGCGTCCGGCAGGACATCGGCGAACTTCTGCTTGCTCAGCTCCTTCGAGGTGCGCACGCTCTTGCCCTTGAACAGGTCCGCGAGGAGCTTCTCCTCGAAGGGCTCCAGGCGGCCTGCAGGGGCGTGCAGCGCCTCCAGCGTGAAGTCCTTCTTCGTCTGCGAGTGGATGCGCAGGTATCCGCGCACCGCGAGGTCGACGATGGTGGCCGACACGTCGACGTTGTCCGCCGTCGTGTCCATGAGCGTGCCGATCTCGCCGGGGGTGGCGCCCTTCGGCGGGTGGAACTGCACCGTGACGGGGAACTTCCCGCTGCGCGTCCCGACGCGCTCCTCCTGCCCGGCGAGGGGCGTGAGGCCGGGGGTCAGCCCTAGGTAGACGTCGTCGCGGGCGTGCCGGCGGCGCACCGCGATGAGCCCGACGATGGCCGCGATGAGCCCCGCGCCGGTCACGGCCCCGGTGCCGGCGTTGAGCTCGAACGCGTTCGCGACGGTGACCCGGCGGGCCTTCTCCTGCGTGACGCCGGGGAACGTGCCGGCGGGGAATCCCGCCACGACCTGCATCGTCGTCAGGGGCGGCAGCGACGCGAGGGAGAAGCTTGCCGTGTTCACGGTCTGGCTCTCATCGCACGGGGTGGTGACGCTCGGCCCGTAGAAGCAAGCCATGTCCACGATCTCGGCGGGCCCGGTCACGTCGACGGTGATGTTGGCGAAGCTGGAGTTCCAGGCTCGTCCGATCACGTCCCAGTTGAACTCGTCCAGGCCGCTCTCGGGGTGGTCAGGGACGATCAGGCCCGTGACGTCGTAGCTGACCTGGTAGTCCTCCGGGGTGGTGTTCCAGATGTTCTCGTTGCCGATCCGCAGCGACATGATGCCGCCCGACTCCTCCACGAACACTTCCGTGTTGGCGCCGGTGGACGACGAGACCGAGAGGTCGGAATAGTCGAACACGTAGTTCTCATCGGGATTGGCGCCGTCCTGCTGGAGGGTGGGCAGCAGGATGTACGGGCCGCGGGCCCGGAGCACCGAGAAGTCCATGGTGAAGTCGATGGTCACGCTGGCCACGCCGTCGGTGGAGAGGTCCACGTCCACGTCGTAGCGCGTGATCGGCGCGGCATCCTCCGCCGCCGCCGGCATCACCCCCACCCAGACCACGGCGAGGGCCAGGAGAAGAGCGAGGAGACCGGAGCGCAGCTTCGTCATGGGTTCCACTGTATCCACTGCCACCGAACACCGGCCGACGATCAGGCGTCCACGCCGAGGGCCTCCGCCATCTGGGCCCGCAACGCGGCAAGCCTTTCCGCCGCGACCGCCCGGGCTGCGCGGACGTCGGCCGACTCGTCGGGGTCCAGCCGGACCTCCAGGTAGCACTTGAGCTTCGGCTCCGTCCCCGAGGGGCGTGCCACCACGTGTACGCGCTCACCGGTGAGCTCTACCCCGTCGGTGGGCGGCAGCGTGGCCGTGCCGACGGCGAGGTCCAGCACCGTCACCGGCGCGCCGAGGAGGGCCGACGGCGGGTTGGCCCGAAGGCGCGCCATCGCGTCGGCGATCAGCGACAGGTCCGCGACCCTCACCGACAGCTGGGAGGTGGCCGTGAGGCCGTGCTCGCGGGCGATGTCGTCCAGCAGGTCGGCGAGCGTCCGGCCGGCGGCCTTGAGGTCCGCCACGATCCGCAGCACCGTCAGCGCCGCCGTGATGCCGTCCTTGTCGGGCACCGCGCGGGAGTCGAGGCAGTAGCCGATGGCCTCCTCGTAGCCGAAGGCCAGGTCCGGCACCCGGCCGATCCACTTGAAGCCGGTCAGCGTGGTCACGTGCCGACGCCCCGCCGCCCGCGCCATCCGGCCCAGCAGCGTCGACGACACCACTGAGTTGGCGAACGTGCCGGGGACCCCGCGGGCGATCGCGTCGTGACCCAGGACCGCGCCCAGCTCGTCGCCGGTCAGCATCCGCCACCGCCCGTCGACCACGGCGGCCACCGCGCAGCGGTCAGCGTCGGGATCATTGGCGATCACCACGTCCGCGTGCTCCGCCTCCGCCAGGGCGAGCGCCAGGTCGATGGCGCCCTTCTCCTCGGGGTTGGGGAACGAGACGGTGGGGAACTCGGGATTGGGCTCGGCCTGCTGCGCCACCTCGACGGGGGCCGGCAGCCCCACGGACTCCGCCACCCGGCGCACCGTCTTGGCGCCGACGCCGTGCATGGCGGTGTGCACCCAGACCAGGTCCCGGGGGGACTCGGCGGGGTAGAGCGAGGCAGCGCGCGCGACGTAGGCGTCCAGCAGCTCGGCTGTGACGTCGCGGCGGGCGTTGGAGCGGGGGAGCGTGGCCCACCCGCCGGCCGCGGCCGCGGCGATCTCGGCGGCGATCTGGGCGTCGGTGGGCGGCACGATCTGGGAGCCGTCGCCGAGGTAGACCTTGTACCCGTTGTCCGCCGGCGGATTGTGGGAGGCCGTGACCACCACCCCGGCCACGCAGCCGAAGTGCTGGATGCCGAACGCGACGACGGGGGTGGGGATGGGCTCGCCCGTCCAGAGCACCTCGAAGCCGGCGCCGGACATCACCTCGGCGGTGTCGCGGGCGAACTCGTCCGACTTGTGCCGGGCGTCGTGCCCGACGATCACGCGCCCTCCGGAGTGGCCGTTGGCCGCGAGCCAGGCCGCGAACCCCGCGGCCGCCTGGGTGACCACCACCCGGTTCATGCGCGCAGGGCCAGGCCCGATGGGGCCTCGGAGACCGGCGGTGCCGAACTCCAGTGGTCCAGCGAACGCTTCGGCGAGCTCGGCCAGCGCCGGCTCCCGGATGGTGTGGTCGTTGGCCTGGGCTCGGACGATCAGCTCGTCCAGCCTTCCGGCGGTGTCCGGATCGGGGTCGGTGTCTCGCCAGGCCTGCGCGCGGTCGAGCAGCTCGGTCATCTACAGCTCCCCGACGATCCCGGCCAGGAGC
This sequence comes from Propionibacteriaceae bacterium, assembly GCA_027492545.1. Lineage (GTDB taxonomy): Bacteria > Actinomycetota > Actinomycetes > Propionibacteriales > Propionibacteriaceae > Arachnia. The sequence continues at coordinate 49,560 of JAPUEL010000076.1, read as the reverse complement.
GCGGCCAGCCTGGGCCCGGCGTCGCGTCCCGCCTGCAGCACCTCCGTGTGGTCCAGCGCCGAACCGCTCAGCCCCGCCGCGGCGTTGGTGACCAGCGACAGCCCGAGCACCTCCATGCCCGCCTCCCGCGCGGCGAGGGTCTCGAGCGTGGTGGACATGCCCACAAGGTCCCCTCCGAGGACCCCTGCCATGCGCACCTCGGCGGGCGTCTCGTACTGGGGGCCCTGGAACTGGACGTAGACGCCCTCCGGGAGGGAGGGCTCGACGCGATGCGCCAGCTCCCGGAGCCGGCGCGAGTAGGCCTCCGTCATGTCGATGAAGGTGGCGCCCCGCAGCGGGGTGGCGCCGGTCAGGTTGATGTGGTCCGCGATGAGCACCACGGTGCCGGGTGCCCAGGCGGGGTTCAGGCCCCCGCATCCGTTGGTGAGCACGAGGGTGGACGCGCCCCAGGCGGCCGCGGTGCGGACGCCGTGTACAACGGGCTCCACGCCGCGGCCCTCGTAGAAGTGGGTGCGGCCGGTGAACGTGGCCGCGACCTTCCCCGCGGACGTCCGGATGACCTTCAACTCGCCGCCGTGGCCGGTGACCACCGGCCTGCTGAATCCGGGAACGGCTCCGAGCTCGATGCTGCCCACGGACTCGCCGAGCAGGTCAGCGCCGGAGGACCATCCTGAACCCAGCACCAGTGCCAGGTCGATGCGGTCGATGTCGAAGCAGGAGCGGAGAAAGTCTGCGGCTTCGGAGGCCAGCGCGAAGGGTTCACTCACCCGGTCCAGCATAGGCGGGGCCCGATTCGCACGACGGTGGCTGTGGAAAGATGGGGCCGTGACCAAGGTAGTGATCATCGGTGGGGGACCCGGCGGCTATGAGGCGGCCCTCGTGGCGAACCAGCTCGGTGGGGAGGTCACGCTGATCGAACGCGACGGGCTCGGCGGCGCAGCCGTGCTGAGCGACTGCGTGCCGTCCAAGACGCTCATCGCCACCGCCGAGGTGATGGTCCGCATCGAGAGCGCCCGTCAGCTCGGCCTGCACATCGCGGCCACCGACGTGAGCGACGTGGTGCGGGTGGACCTCGGCGAGGTCAACGAGCGGGTGCTCACGCTGGCCCGCGCGCAGTCCGCGGACATCGCGCAGCGGCTGCGCCAGGACGGGGTGCACATCGTCGCCGGATCGGCGCGGCTCGACGGCCCCACCCGCGTCGTCGCCTCGACGGAGGCCGGAGAACAGAGGTTCGACGCCGACATCGTGCTCGTGGCCACCGGCACCACCCCCCGAGAGCTGCCCGAGGCCCAGTGCGACGGGGAACGGATCCTCAACTGGAAGCAGGTGTACAACCTCACCGAGGTCCCTGAGCGGCTGATCGTCGTGGGCTCCGGCGTGACCGGGGCGGAGTTCGCCTCCGCCTACGACGGGCTCGGCTGCGACGTGGTGCTGGTGTCGTCGCGCAAGCAGGTCCTCCCCGGCCAGGATCAGGACGCGGCCGCGGTGCTGCAGCGCGCGTTCGAACGCCGCGGCATGGAGATCATGAGCGAGTCGAGGGCCTTTGCCGCCCGGCGCGACGGCGACGGCGTGGTCGTCTCGCTGGAGGACGGCCGCGAGGTGCGCGGCTCGCACTGCCTCATGGCCGTGGGCGCCATCCCCAACTCCGCGGGCCTCGGGCTTGAGGAGGTCGGCGTCGCGCTGACGCCGTCGGGTCACATCACCGTGGACCGGGTCTCGCGCACCAGCGTGCGCAACATCTACGCCGCGGGCGACATCACCGGCGTGTTCGCGCTGGCCTCGGTGGCCGCCATGCAGGGACGCATCGCCATGTGGCACGCGCTGGGGGACGCGGTCACCCCGCTGGACCTCCGGCGGGTCTCGTCGAACGTGTTCACCACCCCGGAGATCGCCACCGTCGGGATCACCCAGGAGCAGGCGGACACCGGCGACGTCCGGGTGGCGTCCGTGCTGCTGCCCCTGGCATCCAACGCGCGCTCCAAGATGCAGGGCTTCACCGACGGCTTCGTCAAGCTGTTCTGCCTGCCCACCACCGGCATCATCATCGGCGGGGTCGTGGTGGCGCCACGCGCCTCCGAGCTGATCCACGCGGTGTCGATCGCGGTGGCGCAGAAGGTCACGGTGGACGACTTCAGCCAGGCCTTCACGGTCTACCCGTCGATGTCGGGCTCCATCGCGGAGGCGGCCCGCCGGCTGCACAGCCGCGACGGCGCGCTGCTCACCACCTGAGTCACCCTCGAAGCTCCGGGAACTGCTCGTAGCGGAAGTCCTGGATCTCGATGGACGGGTCGTGTTCGGGCGGCCGCGTCCAAGCGCTGGTAGGTGTCACGGGCCGAGCGGATGGCTTCGGTTGCCGAGGACATGGGACGCTCCTGTGTCGAACCTACGGTCGCGTAGGTATCGGGCTCAGCGTGGCGGGACCGCCTGCTCAGTCGTCGAGCAGCCCCATGAGGAGCGAGAATCCGCCGATCATCAGCGCGCCGTGCGTGATCTGCCGCAGTGCCGGGTCCATGCCGTAGCGGCCGTAGTAGCCCTGCGCCCACGGCGCGTACTGCTGGTTCTCCCAGTAGGGCACCTGCCTGGCGCCCATCGGCACGAGCCGGATCGACGGATCCAGGCCGGTCGTGACCTTCTGCACGTCCGCCGCGCACGCGGGCACGTCACGCACCGCCCCGCCGGGAGGCGCCCAGCGCACGTTCTGGGTGGAGGGCCCGTGGGCCGGGTCGAAGAAGCACGGGGGCCTCTTCTCGGGCAGGGGATGTCCGTTGACGCGGGCCTTCACACAGGCGACGGCGAACCTGCCGTCCTCCAGGATCTCGGCGATGCGCCGCACATCGGTGTGAGTCTGCGCGCGTTGCAACTGGTTCTTCGACCCGTCGTAGGCGTCGAGCGCCCGCGTGTAGTCGGCCGCGGCGGCTGCGTCGAGCTCCCGGCCCACCACGTCGAGGTCCAGGTCGCGCAGCTCGCCGCCGAAGGTGGTGATGTCCTCGTCCAGGGCGGCCCGCGCCCCGGGGCTGATCGGATAGACCTGCTGCTGGTAGGGGTGAGGCTGCGGGTAGGGGTGCGGCTGCGGGTACCCGGGCTGGCGGAGCGCATGGGGGTCCATCCAGCCGTTGATCTGCGGGGGAGGGGGCGCTGACCGGCGCGACGTGATCGAGACGATGATGCTGACCACGACCATCACCATGATCATGGTGAAGAGACCGGAGAACATGGGGCGGATCCTTAAGGCCGGGGCTGTTCTCTCAACGATAACCCCGGCCTCAAGCTCGGCTCACTCGGCGTCGACGATCTCGCAGAGCACCTCTCCGGCGGTGACGGCCTGCCCGGCCTCCACCTTGAGCCCGACGACGACGCCGTCGCGATGGGCGTTGAGCGGCTGCTCCATCTTCATGGCCTCGATGACCGCGATGGTCTCGCCCTCGCCCACCTGCTGGCCCTCCTCGACGGCCACCTTGACGATGGTGCCCTGCATCGGCGAGGTGAGCGCGTTGCCCGACGGCGCCGACACCCTGCTCCCGCCGCGGTCCCGCTTGGTGGGCTTCTTGGCGGCCTTGGACGCAGCGGGCCGGGCGCCGAAGCCTCCGGGCAGCTTCACCTCGACGCGCTTGCCGTTGACCTCCACCGTCACGATCTCGGGCTCCGCGACGTCCTCCGCCTCGCCGAGCACCCCGGTGTAGGGGGCGATCTCGCCGGTGAACTCCGTCTCGATCCAGCGCGTGTGCACCCCGAAGGTGCCGTCCGGCGCGGTGTAGGCGGGCTCGTCGAGCACAGCCTGGTGGAACGGGACGACGGTGGGCATGCCCTCGATCTGGAGCTCGGCCAGAGCTCGACGCGACCTGGCGAGCGCCTGGTTCCGGTCAGCACCGGTGACGATCAGCTTCGCCACCAGCGAGTCGAACGCTCCAGGCACCGTCATCCCGACGTGGTAGCCCTCGTCGACCCGGACGCCTGGCCCGGACGGCGCGTGCCACCTGACCAGGGTGCCGGGGGCGGGCATGAAGTTGCGGCCCGCGTCCTCGGCATTGATCCGGTACTCGATGGAGTGCCCGCGGACCTCGGGATCCGGATAGCCCAGCTCCTCACCGGCCGCGATGCGGAACATCTCCCGCACGAGGTCGATCCGGGTGACCTCCTCGGAGACGGGGTGCTCCACCTGGAGGCGGGTGTTGACCTCGAGGAAGGAGATGGTGCCGTCCAGGGCGACGAGGAACTCACACGTCCCGGCTCCCACGTAGCCGGCCTCCTTCAAGATGGCCTTGCTGGAGGAGTACAGGCGCGACACCTGATCCTCCGTCAGGAACGGCGCGGGCGCCTCCTCGACCAGCTTCTGGTGCCGTCGCTGGAGCGAGCAGTCGCGGGTGGAGACCACCACAACGTTTCCGTGCGAGTCCGCCAGGCACTGCGTCTCGACGTGTCGCGGCTTGTCCAGGTACCGCTCCACGAAGCACTCGCCGCGCCCGAAGGCCGTGACGGCCTCGCGGGTGGCCGACTCGAACATCTCCGGGACTTCCTCCATCGTCCGGGCGACCTTCAGTCCGCGGCCCCCGCCGCCGAACGCGGCCTTGATCGCGATGGGGAGGCCGTGCTCCTGCGCGAACGCGATCACCTCGTCGGCATCTGCCACCGGGTCTGCCGTGCCCGGCACCAGGGGGGCGCCCACCTTCTGCGCGATGTGGCGGGCCTTCACCTTGTCTCCGAGCGCCTCGATGGCCCCTGGCGGGGGACCGATCCAGATCAGGCCGGCGTCGATGACGGCCTGCGCGAAGTGGGCGTTCTCGGCGAGAAAGCCGTAGCCGGGGTGCACGGCGTTCGCGCCCGAGCGGGCCGCCACATCCAGCAGTTTGGCGATGTTCAGGTAGGTGTCCGCCGGGGTGGCGCCGTTGAGGGCGTAGGCCTCGTCGGCCAGCTTGACGAACAGCGACTCGGAATCGGAATCCGCATAGACGGCCACGGAATCGATGCCCGAGTCCCGGGCGGCGCGGATCACGCGGACGGCGATCTCGCCTCGATTAGCGATCAGAACCTTGGAGACGGCGACGTTGCCCACTCTCTTCCTCCTGTATTCGGCTTTGTAGCGGAGTCTATCCAGGTGCGGCGTGCAACTTTGTCCGGCGTCCACTCCCTGTGAGACTTGCTCTCATGGCCACACCTCCCTACATCGCAGAGCTACGCCGGCACGTCGGGCATGCCCCGCTGTGGCTCATGGGCGCCAACGTGCTCGTCGTCCGCGACGGGGAGGTGCTGCTGGTGCGTCGCTCCGACACCGGGGAGTGGGCGCCGATCGGCGGCATCGTGGACCCGGGCGAGAACCCGGCCGAGACCGCGGCGCGTGAGGCGCTGGAGGAGGCCGGCGTCCACATCGAGGTGGAGCGCCTGCTCTGGTTGGTGGTCAACGAGCCCCTCACCTACCCCAACGGCGACGTCTGCCAGTTTCTGGACCACGGGTTCCGCGCGAGGTGGATCGGCGGTGAGGCCCGAGTGGGCGACGACGAGTCCACCGATGTGCGCTGGTTCCCCGTCGACGACCTTCCGGAGCCGCGGCGGAGCCGCCTGGACGCCATGGTGGCCGTGGCCCTCGCGGACCCGCGCGACGTGGCGCTGGACCTGTAGCGACCCTCCCAGCCGGCCGGGCTCGGTGATGACCACTAGCGGTCCCGGAGGGCCTGGAACCAGGACCGGGCCATCTCGTCGGAGACGTCCTGCTTCACGGGCGGCAGCAGCGCCGTCTCCTGGGCGGACTCCTCGAGTGCCTTCTCCGCTTCGTACTCGTTGACCATCTGCTCGACCAGTTCCTCGCGCTCCTCGATGGGCGGCGCGGGCGTGGTCTCGGGCTCCAGCCTGGTGCGGGGGAGCGCGTAGAGCGCGTGGCGTTGCACCCAGGCGATGAGCTCCTCGCGGACGTGGCAGCGCAGGTCCCACAGGTCACCCGACGAGGCGGCGGAGACGACGGCGAACAGGCGCACCGGTCCACCGGTGGCGTCGGTGACCTGCAGACTCACGGTCTGCTTGTCCCACAACGGGCTGGCCTCGACGATCCGGTGGAGTTCCACGCGCATCGCCTCCACGGGGACCAACCAGTCGAGATCCAGCTCGACGGTGCCGTACAGGTGGGCCTGCCCCCGCGTCCAGTTCTGGAAGGCCTGCGTCGTGAACGACGTGCTGGGCACGATCCAGCGCCGTTGGTCCCACGTGCCCACGACGACGTAGGTCAGGGTGATCTCCTCGACCGTGCCCATCTGGTCGTCGAAGACCACGAGGTCTCCCACGCGCAGCGCGTCGCTGAAGGCCAGCTGCATCCCCGCGAACACGTTCGACAGGGTGGACTGCGCGGCCAGGCCGGCGACGATGGAGAGCAGTCCCGCGGAGGCGAACAGCGACGCGCCGAGGGTGCGCAGTGCTGGGAAGGTGAACAGCGCCCACCCCAGGGCGATGGTCCAGATCACCGCGATCAGCAGCCGGGCGATGACCTGCATCTGGGTACGCACGCGCCGGAAGCGCGAGGTGTCGGTGACCTCCTCCTCCCGCGCCCCGGCCACGATGGCGTCCTCCACCGCCTTGATCACGCCTGTGCCCAGGTAGGCACTGGCAAGGATGATCACGATGAGGAAGCCCTGCATGAAGAGGGGCCGCCACGCAGGTTCTGGGTCGGCCGTCGCCATCGCCACGCCCAGGCCCGTTCCGCCGAGGGTGAGGAGCACCCGCTGGGGCACCTTCAGGCGCCGCGACACGAAGGCGAGGCCCTTCCTCCGACGCACGACGAACCTCATCACGACCGAGATGGTGATCGACAGCGCGGTGCCCGCGAGGAATCCCGCGACGGCGTACGCCACCAGGGTCAGCAGTTCCATGGCCTCAGCCTAGGGCGCCCTGTCTGTGCGGAGGCTGAGCGCCGCCAGCTCGCCGGTGACGGTGAAGGCGCCGTCGTGGACGGCCGACTCGAACAGGAGAGAGCCGTTGGCGTCGGCGGTGATGGTGAACCCCATCGCGGGGAGATTGCGGCGCAGGTAGTCGGCCACCTCTTCGCCGGCCGGGGCGGTGAGCACGACGGTCACATTGTTGGCGCTGTCCACCTCCTGCTCGATGTCGGCGCCGCGCGGGATCGAGAACCCTGGAGGGGAGTTGACGAAGCCAAGGTCGGAGAGCAACACCCCGTCGGCGGGCGCCTCGGCGGGCACGCTGACCGTCGTCGACGGCGAGGGCGTGGGCACCGGCGCAGAGGAGCAGCCGGCCACCGCAAGGAGGGCGACGAGGGCCAGGGTGATGCGCTGCACGGGGACAACTGTACTGACGTGGCCCTCAGCGCCAGAGCGACTGCCAGGGCACGCCCGCGTCGATCACCATCTGCCGGAACAACGGCAGAGACACCCCGACGACGTTGTACGGATCTCCCTCGACCGAGGTGACGTAGGCGCCGCCCCTCCCGTCGATCGTGAAGCCGCCCGCCACCCGCTGCGGTTCGCCGGTGGCGGCGTACGCCTCGATCTCGTCGTCGGGCAGGTCGGCGAACCGAACCACCGTGGACCCCACCCGCGTCGAGCGTGCCACCTCGCCGCCGTGCCTGACGGCGACGAAGTGGCCGGTGTGCAGAAGACCTTCCCGGCCTCGCATCCGCCGCCACCGCTCGACCGCCGCCTCCCGCGAGCCAGGCTTGCCGTGCGAGCGACCCTCGAACTCCAGCACCGAATCGCAGGCCAGGAGCACGAAGTCCCCCTCGAGCTGCGGAAGCACCGCGGTGCCCTTGAACTCGGCCAGCTGGGCGGCGAGCCTGGTGGGCACCGGGTCCTGCACCTGGCGCTCGTCGAAGCCCGAGACGATCACCTCCGGGTCCAGCCCGGCTCGGCGCAGCACCGCCAACCGGGCCGGAGACTTCGAGGCGAGGATCAGCCGCATGTCACATCCGGTGGTAGGTCCGCCAGGCCTCCCGCCCACCGACCAGCGGCGAGCGGACGGTGCGGTAGTAGGATTTCCAGCCGCCGGCCAACGGCCGGTCGTCCGGCGGACGCAGCTGCTCCGGGCCGGCGGAGGCGTGGACCACCGCGATGACGGCGGCCACCTCCTCCTCCGTCAGGTGGGCGCCCCTGAGTGTGATCGGCTCGCTCACAGCGGGATGTTCCCGTGCTTCTTGGGCGGCAATGCCTCCCGCTTGGAGCGCAGCAGCCGCAGCGCCCGGATCACCTGGGCACGGGTCTCGTGCGGGTAGATGACCTGGTCGATGTAGCCGCGGTCCGCGGCCACGTAGGGGTTGGTGAGCTCGTCGTCGTACTCCTGGATGAGCCGGGCGCGCTCGGTGTCCGGATCCTCGGCCGCGGCGATCTGCTTGCGGTAGAGGATGTTGACCGCTCCCTGCCCGCCCATGACCGCGATCTGCGCGGTTGGCCAGGCGAGGTTGATGTCGGCTCCCAGGTGCTTGGAGCCCATCACCACATAGGCGCCGCCGTAGGCCTTGCGGGTGATCACCGTCAGCAGCGGCACGGTGGCCTCGGCGTAGGCGTAGATCAGTTTGGCGCCGCGGCGGATGATCCCCTGGTGCTCCTGGCCGACGCCGGGCAGGAAGCCGGGCACGTCGACGAAGGTGAGGACGGGGATGTTGAACGCGTCGCAGGTGCGCACGAATCTTGCCGCCTTCTCCGCCGAGTCGATGTCCAGGCAGCCCGCGAACACGGTGGGCTGGTTGGCCACGATGCCGATGGAGCGGCCCTCGATCCGGCCGAAGCCAACGATGATCGAGCCCGCGAACAGCGGCATGACCTCGAGGAACTCGTCGTCGTCGAGGACGTTGCGGATGACCTCGCGCATGTCGTAGGGCTGGTTCGCCGCGTCGGGGACGAGCAGGTCGAGCTCGCGGTCGTGGTCGGTGATGGTGAGGTCCACCTCCTCGTCGTCGAAGAGCGGCGGATCCTCCAGGTTGTTCTGCGGCAGGTAGGTGAGCAGTTCGCGGACGTACTCGATGGCGTCGTTCTCGTCCGCGGCGAGGTAGTGGGCGTTGCCGGACTTGGTGTTGTGGGTGCGGCCGCCGCCGAGCTCCTCCATGGAGACGTCCTCGCCGGTGACGGTCTTGATGACCTCCGGGCCGGTGATGAACATCTGCGAGGTCTTGTCCACCATGACGACGAAGTCCGTCAGGGCCGGCCCGTAGACGTGGCCGCCGGCGGCCGCGCCCATGATGAGCGAGATCTGCGGGATCACGCCCGAGGCGCGCGTGTTGCGCTTGAAGATCTCGCCGTAGAGCGCGAGCGAGACCACCCCTTCCTGGATCCTGGCCCCGCCGCCCTCGTTGATGCCGATGATCGGCACCCCCGTCTTGAGCGCGAAGTCCTGGATCTTCACGATCTTCTCGCCGTACACCTGGCCGAGCGCGCCACCGAAGATGGTGACGTCCTGGCTGAACACGCACACCGGGCGGCCGTGGATGGAGCCGGTGCCGGTGATGACGCCGTCGCCGAACGGACGGCGGGCGTCCATCCCGAAGGCGGTGGTGCGGTGACGTGAGAACTGGTCGAACTCGGCGAAGCTTCCTTCGTCGAGGAGGGCCATGATCCGCTCTCGGGCGGTCATCTTCCCCTTGGCATGCTGCTTCTCCACCGCTTCGGCCGAACCGGCGTGCACAGCTTCATCGATGCGCACTCCGAGATTCGCGATCCGACCGGCAGTGGTGTGGATGTCGATCTCCATGGGGTCACCATAGCGGCGGGACGGGCCACTCCTCGCGGCCGCTCAGATTGTGGGGCGGCTGGCCTCGACGGTCCTGGCCGTGGAGCGTCGACCGAGCAGCGAGAGAGCCACCAGGGCGACGGTGAGCAGCATGCTCACCATCATCGCGGGGATCGTCACACTGGCGATCGTGACGTGCGGGCCGTGCTCCCAGATGTCGGCCGTGTCGAGGTTGACCCAGCCGTCCTCGGCCAGCCGCAGAACAGCCACGGCCAGCTCGCCCACGTGGCCCAGCACCGCGACCGGCACGCTGACCGAGAGGATCGTCAGGATCCACCGCGACGCCCGTCCGGGGGCCCCCGACCTCATTCGCCACGCGAGGAGGGACGCGGGGATGAGCAGGGCGAGCGCCAGGAGGTGGGAGGCGATGTGCAGGGCACTCGTGTCCCCCTGGGACGCGAACACGAAGATCGACAGGAACGGTGCCCAGACGAGGGCGAGCAGGGTGAGGGGGCGGGACATGCGAGTCTCCTTCTCGAGCCGACGGCGATGCCTCCGACCGTAGGAGCGGCGCTCTCGGGCCGCATCGGCCCTTTCGCCTAAGTCGCCCATCCCGGGCGGGCCGCGTCACGTCGTGGACGTGTTGACCGATGCCCGGTAGGCGTTGCCCGCCTGGACGCGCCGGTTGTGGTGGGCGCCCTGAGGGAGGTCGAGCTTCATGAACACTGAGCGCAGGTGGGCGTCCACCGTGCGCTCGGAGAGGACCAGCCTGGCGGCGATCCCGGCGTTGGAGAGCCCCTCTGCCAACAACGCGAGAACCTCCAGCTCGCGAGCCGTGAGCATCGACAGCCCGCCGGGCGCCACGGTGCTCTCGGGGACCCCTGCCGTGCCCTCGTCCGCACCAGCGGGCTCCACCATCGTCGCCGGATCCGCCAGGTCCATGGCCAGGGCCCGGACGCACCCCGCCACGACGATGCCCAACGCCGCATACATGCCGACGAGGACCACCGCGGCCCCCGGATCAGAGGTTCCGCCCAGCGCTCCGCAGACCATCACCAGGAGCGTGCCGATGAGCGCGGACCCCGAGACGAGTGCCAGGCGACGGGCCGCGGCCACGTCGGGGGCGCTCCGCCACGTGGCGACCAGCGCGACCGCCGGGCCGAGCAGCACCGTGGCCAGATAGCTCACGTTGAGTGCCATGCCCACCTGCTCGCCGGCACCCGACGGCAGGAGCGCCGAAGCGGCGAGCGGCTCGAAGTCGTCGAAGAACAACGCGAACGAGGTTGCGGCCCCCACCCCCAGGGCCGCTACGGCCACCAGGAGGGCACGACCGCTGCCGCGGCCGAGGTAGCGGACGCTGAGCATCGGAACCACGGAGAACGCGCCGATGAGCGGGAGATGCGCGACCCCGGCGACGACGGCCGCCGCCCAGGCGCTCCCCGAACCCGGGGAGCGGGCGCTGGCGAGCACGGCCAGTGCCCATACGCCGGGATAGGCGGCAGCCACGACGGTCATGGCGACGAGAACCGCGCGGAGCCCGCGCCAGCCATGCCCGAGGCCGCCGACTGCCACGGTGGTGACGGCCACGGAGGCGACCATGGCAACGAGAACGGGCCAGGCCGTGGCCGGCACCTTCGCCGCCTCGGGTCCGGTGGTGAGACACAGCGCGAGCGATGCCACCGTGACGGCCGCAACCGGCACTCTCACGGTGGTGTGCGGCGAAGTCATGCCCGCTGCCTCCTGTGCTCGTGGCCGGTGTGTCCAGGGTGCTCGCCACGGTGTCACACCGGCCGGTGCGGCGTCCAGTGCCTCCGGCGACGACGCGCAGGGGCGTCGCCCTCCGTCCAGTGGGGATGGCTACGATGTGGCGGTGACGTCCAGCCCCCCCGACGCCGGCCGCATCGCCGCGATGCTCCCCGCCGCGACGCTCTGGCGCTCCGTCGAGGTCATCGAGACCACCGGCTCGACGAACGCGGATCTCGCCGCCCGTGCCCGCGCCGGCGCGGCTGAGGGCGTGGCGCTGGTCTCCTCGGAGCAGACCGCCGGGCGCGGCCGGCTCGACCGGCAGTGGGTGAGCCCGCCGGGCACCTCGATCTCGATGTCGCTGCTCCTGACCCCGCAGCCCGAGTTCGCGCAATGGGGGTGGCTTTCCCTGCTGGCGGGCATGGCGGTGTCGTCGGCCGTCGGCGAGCTGGCCGGGGGAGCGGCCGAGGTGTCGCTCAAGTGGCCCAACGACGTCCTCATCCGTGGGCGCAAGGTGTGCGGCATCCTGTCCGAGCGCATCGAGCGGCCCGACGGTGCCTGTGCCGTGGTCGGCATCGGCATCAACGTGGACCTCACCGAGGACCAGCTTCCGGTCCCCACCGCGACCTCGCTCGCCCTCGAGGGGCTGCCGACGGACCAGAGCCGCATCGTGGCCGCCGTGCTCACCCACGTCGAGCAGCTCCACCGCTCCTGGCAGCTGCGCGGCAACCTCCGGGCGGAGTACGAGGCACGCTGCGCCTCCGTCGGGGCGCAGCTGACGGTGATGCTCGACGGCGAGCGTCGCGTCTCCGGGATGGGCAGGGGCGTCGACGAGTGGGGGCGGCTGCAGGTCACCACCGCAACCGGCATCGAGACCTATGCCGTCGGCGACGTCGTGCACGCGAAGCTGAGCTGATTCGTCGGCGGCGCGTGCCACACTTGGCGCCATGGCTATCGACAAGGACCAGCTCGGCCGCGGCGAGGTGGTCGTCGCCTCCATGCACACCCACGTCAAGGCACTCATCGGCCCCGCACTGATCCTCATCCTCCTGGGGGCGGGTGTGGGCGGCTCCTTCGCCGTGCTTCCCCCCGAGTGGCAGCCGTGGGGCCCCTGGGTGGTCGCGGGGCTCGCCCTGGTGCTCTTCCTGTTCCTGGTGCTGATCCCGTTCCTGCGGTGGATCACGTCCAGCTACACCATCACCGACCGCCGGATCATCACCCGCAAGGGCATCATCAACAGGCTCGGCCACGACCTGCCGCTGCGCCGCATCAACAACGTCAACTACGAGCGCTCGCTGACGGACCGGATGCTCGGCTGCGGCACGCTCATCCTGGAGACCGCGGCCGGCGAGCCGCTGCGCCTGCCCGACGTGCCGGACGTGGAGCGCGTGCACGTGACCATCACCGAGCTGCTGTTCAGCGAGCAGGACGACAGCGACGAGTAGCCGCTTGGGTATGCTGCCCCGGTGACTCGTCGCTACGCAGTGGCCATCGCCGGCGGTGGGCAGCTGGCCCGCATGATGCACCAGGCCGCCATCTCCCTCGGGATCGACGTCCACCTGCTCGCGGAGGGGCCCGACGTCTCGGCCGCCCAGGTGGTCCGCGGCGCCGTCGTCGGCGACTACCGCAGCCTCGACACACTCATGTCCTTCACCGACGGCGTCGACGTCCTCACCTTCGACCACGAGCACGTGCCCACCCGGCACCTGGCCGAGGTGTCGCGGAAGGTGGCCGTCCGCCCGGGCCCGGACGCCCTGGTGTACGCCCAGGACAAGGCGCTGATGCGCGAGAAGATGGCCGAACTCGGGGTGGACTGCCCCGCCTTCGCGGTGTGCGACACCGTCAACGAGCTGGCCGCCTTCGGCGCGCGCCAGGGCTGGCCCATCATCGCCAAGACCTCCCGCGGCGGCTACGACGGCAAGGGCGTGTGGAAGCTCGACGACGACGCGCAGGCCGAGATTCCGTTCGACGGGATCGCGCACTCATCGGCGGGCGAGCGGGTGCGCATCGTGGCCGAGGAGTTCGTCGACTTCGCGCGCGAGCTCTCCGCCATCGTCGTGCGCTCGCCGTCGGGCCAGGTGGTGGCCTACCCGATCAGCGAGACGGTCCAGACCGACGGCATCTGTGTCGAGACCGTCACCCCCGCCCCCGGGCTGGACCCGGACCGGGCGGCCGGGCTGCAGCAGATGGCCATCCGGATCGCCACCGAGCTGGGCGTCGTGGGTGTGCTGGCGGTGGAGCTGATGGAGGCCCGCGACGGCCGCATCCTGGTCAACGAGCTCGCCATGCGCCCCCACAACACCGGGCACTGGACCATCGACGGCGCCCGCACCAGCCAGTTCGAGAACCACATCCGGGCCGTCCTCGACCTGCCGCTCGGCTCCCCCGAGCTGCGCGACGACGTGGTGGTGATGACCAACGTCCTCGGCGGCGCCGAGAAGGATCTCACCGGCGCGCTCGTGCACGTCTTCGCCCGCGACCGGGAGATCCGCGTCCACCTCTACGGCAAGGAGGTGAAGGCCGGCCGCAAGGTGGGCCACGTCACCGCCCTCGGCACCAACCTCGACGACGTCCGCCGCCGCGCGCACCACGCCGCCGGCTACCTGATGGGAGATCCCGATGCCTGAACCGCTCGTCTCGATCGTGATGGGGTCGGACTCGGACTGGCCCACCATGTCCGCGGCCGCGGACGCCCTGGCCGAGTTCGGGGTGCCCTTCGAGGCCGATGTCGTCTCCGCGCACCGCATGCCGGAGGACATGGTGAGCTTCGGCCGGGAGGCCCATACCCGCGGCGTCAAGGTGATCATCGCCGGCGCCGGGGGCGCCGCGCACCTGCCCGGCATGCTCGCCGCGCTCACCCCCCTCCCGGTCATCGGGGTGCCGGTGGCGCTGAAGTACCTCGACGGCATGGACTCCCTCCTGTCGATCGTGCAGATGCCCGCCGGGGTCCCTGTCGCGACGGTGGCCATCGGCAACGCCCGCAACGCCGGCCTGCTCGCGGTCCGGATCCTGGCGGCCTCGGACGAGGCGTTGACGGAGCGGATGCTGGACTTCCAGGAGTCCCTGCGCGACGCCGCTCGGGCCAAGGGCTCGGTCGTCCGCGAGGCGTCCGGCCAGCAGCCGTAGAGCAGTCGTCTCGCTCAGGGGGCGAGCCCGGTGGTGTCGCCCGCGGCAAGCGCCGCGAACACAGGGGCCGCCGCGTCGTCGTCCCACCGCACGATCGAGCCGACACCCTCCACGTTTCCGGTGCCGGCGACGGGGACGGTCATGCTGATCCCGCTGCCCGTGGTGGCGGCGAAGAAGCCGGCGGCCACGGCCGCCATGTCCAGCAGGCCGGTGTCCTCACCGCGACCCAGTGACTGGGCGGCGGCCATGTTGAGCTGCCAGTAGCGCACCGGGTTCAGCACCGTCATGGGGTGGATCACCTCGCGGGCCATTGCGCCCATCACCTCGCGCTGGCGCTCGATGCGCCCGAGGTCACCGCGCGGGTCCCCCTTGCGCATGCGGACGTAGCCGAGCGCCGTGGTGCCGTCCACCGTCTGGCACCCGGCCGACATGGTGAGGTGCGAGTCGCGGTCGTCGATGTCGAACGCGGGGCACACCTCGATGCCGCCGATGGCGTCGACCACGTCGACGACGCCGTCGAAGCCGACCTCGAGGTAGCCGTCGACGCGGATGCCGGTGTTGGCCTCGACCGTCTCGACGAGCAGGGGAGCGCCGCCGAACGCGAAGGCGGCGTTGAGCCGGTTGTCGGAGCGCCCTGGGATGGACACCAGCGAGTCCCTGGGGAGTGAGAGCAGCACCGGATCCCCGACGGTGGGCCGGTGCATCAGCATCATGGTGTCCGTGCGTGCCCCCGCCACTCCGGGGCGGGCGTCCGAGCCCACGAGCAGGACGGTGGTGCCGGGCTGGTCCGCGGGGCGCTCACCGGCCGGTGTCGCGTCCACCCGGGTGCCGACGGTCCAGGCGATCAGCGGCGTGACGAGGAGGAACACGAGCCACAGCGCCAGCAGCGTGCCGATGAACCGCCGAACGGGCCGCCGACGGCGGGTCCGGCGCCGAGCCGCCCTCGGCGGCACGGGCGGTGGGAGAGTTGTGGCGTTGGGTCGGGCCGCGGCGGGCCGGGAATCGGCGGACGCGTCCGGCGCCGGAAAGGAGGGCATGACGGCCGTCGGCTCGGGCTGGTCCGGCTGTTCCTGCCGGTACAGCCAGTCCATGTCCTTGTCGTTGCGATCAACCACCCAGGGGCCTCCTCGTCCGCCCGCCAGGATACCCGCGGCCTCCGGCGTGGCAGTTTTCCCCGGGCGGGGGTCTTGGGCGAAACTGGGGCGCAGCACAGCCCCCAAGGAGAACCCGTGTCCGCATCGCCCCCCACTGAGGCGCAGAGCGTCCACGCACGTCGCGCCCTCGGCTTCGTGGTGATGTCGGCGCTGCTGCCCGGCTCTGTGCAGCGGTTCGCCGGGAACCGCGGGGTGGGGCGGATCGCGGCGAGGGTCTACGGCGTCGCGACGCTGCTCGGACTGCTGGTGCTGATCGGCCTGTGGCTGTGGCGCGGCGCCACCGTCGGGGTCCTCCTGACGCCCTGGGTGGCCACCGTCCTGCGGTTCGCCCTCTGGGTGCTCTTCGCCGGCTGGGTGGTGTTGCTGCTGGACTCCTGGCGGCTCGCCCGCCCGCTCCGTCTGCCGCGGCGCCCACGACTGCTGCTCACCATCACCTCGCTGGTCCTCATGCTGGCGGTGGGCGCCGTGACCACCACGGCGGCGAACGCCCTCGTGGCGGCCCGCAACGTCGGCGAGGTCTTCGGGGGAGGCGGCGAGTCCGAGGTGAAGGAGGGCCGTTACAACATCCTCCTGCTCGGGGCGGACTCGCAGGCCGACCGCGAGGGCCTGCGGCCGGACTCGATCAACGTGGCCTCCATCGACGCCGAGACGGGCCGCACCGTGCTGTTCGGCCTGCCGCGCAACCTTCAGAAGGTCCGGTTCCCGGACTCCTCCCCCCTGGACGAGCTCTACCCGGACGGCTACGTCTGCGACGAAGGGGCCTGCATGCTCAACGGCATCTGGACCCTCGGCGAAGAGCACGCCGACCTGTACCCGGAGGGTCAGGCCGGCCTCACGGCGATGATGGAGGCCGTCGAGGAGACGCTCGGACTGGAGCTCAACTACTACGCGCTGGTGGACATGCACGGCTTCAGCGCCCTCATCGACGCCATGGGCGGCATCCGGCTGGACATCGCCAAGCCGATCCCCATCGGCGGAGGAGGCTCGCCGATCAGCGGGTACATCGATCCCGGCGACGACGTGCTCCTCGATGGCTACCACGCGCTGTGGTTCGCGCGCTCCCGCGCCGAGTCGAGCGACTACGAGCGCATGGTGCGCCAGAAGTGCGTGATGTCGGCGATGGTCCAACAGCTCGATCCCGCCACGGTGGCCACCAAGTTCGTGGAACTCAGTGAGGCGGGCGGGGACCTGCTGAAGACCGACGTCGGCACAGGCGCGATCGCCGATCTGGCCGAGCTGGCCCTGAAGGCGCGCGAGCAGAAGATCACCTCGGTGAACTTCGCGCCACCGCTCATCGTCTCCGCCGACCCGGACTTCGACCTGATCCGCGCCACCGTCGACCAGAAGCTCTCCGAGGAGCCCACTGCGGAGCCCGCGGCCTCGTCCGCGACGCCGGCCTCCACGCCCTCGGGAGAGGGGTCCGAGGCGGTCGCGTCCCCGTCGCCCGAGCCCTCGGCCGGCGAGCCCTACACCGAGACCCCCGATCTGGAAGCTGTGTGCTCTGTCAGCTAGGTTGTCCCCGGAGAGAGGAGATCCGGTGCAGCCTGTCAGCGTGGTGATGCCCATCCGCAACGAGGAGAAGCACCTGCGCGCTGCGGTCGGCCGGGTGCTGGATCAGCACTACTCGGGCGAGGTGCAGATCGTGCTCGCCGTGGCGCCCAGCGAGGACCGCACCCGCCAGATCGCCGACGAACTGGCTGCCGCTGATCCCCGAATCGTCGTCCTGGACAACCCCACGGGGTTCACCCCCGCCGGCCTCAACATCGCCATCGACCACGCCTCCCATGACGTGATCGTGCGCGTCGACGGCCACGGCGAGCTCAGCCCCGGCTATATCGCCACGGCGGTCGGTCTGCTGGAGGAAACCGGCGCCGCCAACGTGGGCGGGCTCATGGACGCGCAGGGCACCTCCCCGCTCTCCGAGGCCATCGCGGCCGCCTACAACTCCCGCCTCGGCCTCGGCGGCGGAGGGTTCCACCTGGCAGACACGCCCGCCGGGCCTGCCGACACCGTGTTCCTGGGCGTCTTCCGCAAGGAGAAGCTCCAGGAGGTCGGCGCCTACGACGAGACCCTCCACCGCGCCCAGGACTGGGAGCTCAACTACCGGCTGCGTCGCGCCGGGCACCTCGTCTACTTCACGCCGGACCTGCGCGTCGTCTATCACCCCCGTGACAGTTGGCGAGCGCTCGCCCGCCAGTTCTTCACCACCGGCCAGTGGCGCCGCGAGGTGGCCCGCCGCCACCCGGACACGCTCTCCCTGCGCTATCTGGCCCCGCCGCTCACCGTGCTCGGCGTCGGAGGTGGGCTGCTGGGCGGCCTCCTGGGTCTGGTGCTGCGCAGCAACGTCCTCACTGCGCTCCTGATCGCGCCGGCCGCCTACGTCGCCTTCATCGTGGCGGCGACGGCGAGCGTGCGCTCGCTCTCCCCGGCCGCGCGGCTCAGGTTCCCCGTCGTCCTCGCCGTGATGCATCTCTTCTGGGGGGCCGGGTTCGTCCGCGGCCTGCCGCAGTGACCATGGGGCCTGCCGAGACCGCCAGCGGGCTGCTCCTGCAGGCCCAGCGGTTGGCGGATCGGGTGCGCCAGGAGGCCGAGGCGGACGTGGCGCGCTCGCGGCAGGAGCTGGCCGGGCTGCTCCGCCAGCGCGACGAGGCCGCCGGAGAGCTGGACTTCGCCAGGCACCGGCTCGACGAGGCCCGTGCCGACGCCCAGCGCGCGCTGACGGAGGCCGCGGACCAGGCGGGCCGGATCACCGATTCCGCGCAGCGCGCCGCGGACGAGCTCCTCGCGGACGCCCGCGCCGAGGCCGAGGCCCTGCTCGAGGCGGCCCGCCACCAGGCCGCGGCCCTCGTCGCCGAGGCAGAGGACGAGGCCGGCCGCACCCGCCAGGAGACGGCACGGGTGCGCGCCGATCAGGAGTCGCGGCTGGAGCAGGAGCGCGGTGAGGCGGAACGCCGCGCCGCCGACCTCGCCGCGGCCGCGGCCGCCGCGGCCGAGCGGGTCCGAGCCGAGGCCGCCGAGGAGGCGGAGCGGACCGCCGCGGAGGCCGACCAGCGTCTCACCGCCGCCCAGGACGAGGCGGAGCGGGTCCGGGCCCACGCCCTCGCCGAGGTCGAGGCTCAGCGCGAGGCGGCCGCGGCCCAGGCCGCGCGCCTCATCGACGACGCCGAGAGCCGCTCGCAGGCCCAGCTGGCGGACGCCGCGGCCGAACTGTCCTGGACCCGCACCGCGGTGGCGGCCCTGCTGGACGGCGCCAAGGCGGACATCGCGCGCAGCACGCGCCAGACCCACCTCGACAACGCCACCCGCGCCAGGGATCTCCGCGCCAAGCTGGCAGGAACCACGGCTCGCGCCGTCGAGGTGGCCAGGCAGCGGACGCGAGCGGCGGACGTGGACGCTGCGGACGTGCGCGCCCGGGCGGACGCCGAGCTGCGCGCCGCCGCGGACCACGCGGCCAGATCCCTGGCGGAGGCCGAGGTGCGGGCTGCCGACACCCTGGAGCGGGCACGGCGGGAGGCGGACGCCATCGTGCGCCGTGCCGAGGAGCGCACCACGGAGGCCGAGGCCAACGCCGCCCTGGTCCGCGACACCCTCGCCGCCGAGCTCGAGCGCTCGCAGCGCGCCTCGTTCGACCGCACCCGCGCCACCCGCGAGGAGGCCGTCAAGCTCCTGTCCGACGCGCGCGCGGAGGCGGAGGCCCTGCGCTCAGGAGCCCGCGAGACGGTCGAGGCGGCTCGCGACGAGGTCGCCCGCCTGACCCGCCGTCGCGACAACATCACCGCGCAGCTCAGCAGCCTCTCAGGCGTGATCGAAGCGCTCTCCATCCCAGGAACCACCCCCACCCCCAGCGAGGAATCATGACCACACCCAGTTTCCGCACCGTTCTCCGCGGCTACGAGCCGTCCCAGGTGGATGCCGAGATCGCGACGCTGCGGCAGGCCCTCGACGCGGCCAGGGCGGAGCTCGGCGAGCACAGCGTCCAGGCCCGCCAGGCCGGCCAGGACCGGGCCGCGCTGGAGGCGCGCCTCGCCGAGGCCCAGGCGCGGGCGGAGGAGGCGGCGCGCGCGCAGCACACCGCGTCGAGGCCCACGTTCGCCGAGCTGGGCGAGCGGGTGGGCCAGATCCTCTCCCTGGCTGAGGAGGAGGCGGATCAGACCCGCCGCGCCGCCCAGGACGAGGCCGAGACCCTGCTCGAGGACGCCACCCGCCGCGCCCAGGCGATGCTGACGGAGGCCGACCGCTACGCCGTCGACACCCGGTCATCGGCGGAGGCCGACGCCGAGGCCAGGCTCACGGGGGCCCAGCGCCGGGCGGACGAGATCCTGGACCAGGCCGACCGCGAGGCGGCGACCCGCAGGGAGGAGGCCGAGGCGGTCTACGAGTCCCAGCAGGCGCGCGCCGCGCAGTCGGCCGCGGACTTCGAGCGCACGCTCGCCGAGCGCCGCGACTCCGCGGCGGCCGACTTCGCCCTCGCCATGGGGCAGCGCGAGGATCAGCTCCGGGCCGCCGAGGAGAACCTGAGGGCCGCCGAGAACGAAGCCCAGCGCATCATCTCGGACGCCTCGTCGCAGGCCGAGGCCGTGAAGGCCAAGGCCGAGCGTGAGGCCGACCACATGGTGCAGGAGGCGCGGACCCGCGCCGAGCGCATCCGCCGCGACTCCGATCGTGAGCTGGCCGCCGTCACCCAGCGCCGCGACTCGATCACCGCCCAGCTGTCCAACGTGCGCCAGATGCTGGCCACCCTGGGTGGGGGCGCGGTGCTCGCCGCCGTCGACCCGGAGCCGGAGGCCCAGCCGGAGCCGGCGGACGAGGCGCCGGCGGACGAGGAGCTCTCAGGCGAGTAGCGCCCGCTCGGCGGCGGCGATCTCCGCGGCGCGGTCCGCGGTCACGCCCACCGCGACCACGGTGGAGCCCGATCCGAGGACCGGCGCCACCAGGGATCCCGCGACTGTGGACCATCCCGCGGGCGGGTCGAGCAGCAGCACCCGGCTGTCCCTCGGCGTCGTGTGCGGCGCGGGCTCCCCAGCCCACACCGTCGACTCCCCGAGGGGGGACAGGTCGTGCGCGTCCGGCTGCGCCATGGCCTCGCGGTAGTCGACGGCGCCCTCCGGGGCCACCAGGAACCCCAGCCCCAGCGGGTGCAACGAACACGCGACGGTGACCGCGGCCCGGCTCCGGTCGCCCGGGCCCACCACCAGCAGGTCCGCGCCTGAGACCCCGGGGTTCACCGGGCAGCCCCGCTGCCACGCCGCGGCCACCCACGCCAGCGTCACCCAGTGCGCCGGGTGCGTCGCCGCCAGCGCGATGTCGATCGGCTCGCCGTCCTCGTGACCCAGGTCGACGATGAGGTTGGCCGTCTTGTCCACCCAGTTGGCGAAGGTCAGCGCCGACAGCTCGATCCTCGAGCCGTCCCGGCCGTCGTAGTAGGTCAGCAGCGGCTGCGCGCCCTGGCGGGCGATGCGGCGGCGGAGGGCGTCGATCAGCATGGCCCGACCCTACCGGGGGCGCTGGACGCTCCCATTCGATAGCCTCCCTGCCATGCGTTACGTCGTGATCATGGCCGGTGGCTCCGGCACCCGCCTCTGGCCCCTGTCCCGGCAGGGCCGGCCCAAGCAGCTTCTCGAGCTGTTCGGGGGCGCCTCACTGCTGCGCCTCGCCTACGACAGGGTGGCGGGCGTGGTGCCGCCGGAGAACATCCTGGTGTGCACCGGCCGCGCCTACGCCGACGACGTGGCCGCCCAGATCCCCGAGCTCCCGGAGGGCAACATCCTGGGTGAGCCCGAGGGCCGCGACTCCCTCAACGCGGTGGCCTGGTCCGCGGCCGTGGTGGCAGGGCGGGATCCAGAGGGCGTCGTCGCCATGGTGACCGCGGACCAGGTGATCACCCCGGTCGACGAGTTCGCCCGCAGCCTGCGGCTCGCCTTCGAGGTGGCCGAGGCCCGCCCGCGCGCCCTCGTCACCCTCGGGGTGGTGCCCACGTCCCCGCACACGGGCTACGGCTACCTGCACCGGGCCGAGGAGCTCGACGGCTTTGCGGGAGTGCACCGGGTGGCGCAGTTCAAGGAGAAGCCCTCGCGGGAGGTGGCGCAGGAGTACCTGGCCACCGGCGAGTACTGGTGGAACGCCGGCATGTTCGTCTGGCGGGCCGCCACTCTGCTCAGCCAGCTGGACCAGCTCCTGCCGGACACCGCGGCCAAGGTCCGGGCGATCGTCGCGGAGCCCGAGCGGCTGGACGAGATCTTCCCCACCCTGCAGAAGATCTCGGTGGACTACGCCGTGATGGAGCCCGCCTCGGAGGGCCGCACCGACGCCGAGGTGGTCAGCGTCGGCCTGTCGATCGACTGGCGCGACGTGGGCGGCTTCGTCTCCCTCGCGGAGCTGCTGGCCACAGACGCCGACGGCAACGCCGTCGACGGGGCGGTGGTGACCCTGGACTCCACCGGGTGCGTGCTCATCAACGCGGTGGGCCCCCGGCACGTGGTGAGCGCCATCGGGCTGCGCGACCACCTCGTCGTCGCGACCCCCACTGCCACCCTGGTGGCACCGCTGGCGGATTCGGAGCGCGTCAAGGAGTTGGTGGCCCTGGTACGGACACAACGCGGGGACGAATTCGCCTGATCGGCTTGACCGATCAAAATCACTCGTGTGTAATTCAAGTCAACGAAGGGAGCCGTCAGTGGATCAGACGATCGACCTCTTCGGTGACGACGCAGCGTTGGCCTGGCAGGCTGACGCCCTGTGTGCCCAGACGGATCCCGAGGCCTTCTTCCCGGAGAAGGGCGGCTCCACCCGTGAGGCCAAGCGCGTGTGTCAGAACTGCACGGTCCGCACCGAGTGCCTGGAGTACGCACTGGGTCACGATGAGCGTTTCGGAATCTGGGGCGGCCTTTCCGAGCGCGAGCGGCGTAAGCTGAAGCGCACTGCCGTCTAGTTCGGAGGTCCGGACAGCTTGACCGAGGAACCGCAGCACGGACGCCTGGAGGACCTCTGGTCCTGGATCGACAACGAGGACCCGGCCGGTGAGGCCCCACCCATCGATCCTTCCGCCGTCACCGCCGTCATGGTGGTCCACGACGCGGAGGAGTGGCTGCCCCGCCAACTGCTCGCCCTCGCCGGCCTTGAGCCTCGCCCCGGGCGACTCGTGGCCGTGGACACGGCCTCGGCGGACGGCTCCAGGGACCTGTTGCTGCGAGCGACGTCCGAGGGTGTCCTCGACGAGTTCATCGACGGCGGAGAGGGCACCACGTTCGGCGGCGCGGTGGCGCTCGGGCTGGGGGCCACCGAGCCGGAGTGGATCTGGCTGCTGCACGACGACTCCTCGCCCCGCCGCGACACCCTCGCCCACCTCCTGGAGGGAGCCCGCCAGGCCGACGTCGTGGTGCCGAAGCTGCTCGAGCCGAAGCGCCGCAACTACCCCGAGACCCTCTCCGAGGTGGGCCAGGCCATCACGCCCGGCGGTCTGCGCGTGCCGATGGTGGAGGAGGGGGACGTCGATCAGCAGCAGACCGAGTCCCGCGACGTGCTGGGCGGCTCGACCGCAGGCCTGCTGGTGCGCGGCGACGCATGGCGCGAGATCGGCGGCCTGGCCCCGGAGGTGGAGCGGCACCGCGACGGGGTGGACCTGGGCTGGCGGGCCAACGCCGTCGGCTACCGCGTGCTCACCTGGCCTGCGGCGGCACTGACCCACCGCCGTGCCGGGCGCACGGGCGAGCGTCCCTCCCCGCGGCACCCGCACGAGGACGACCGCCTGGCGGCGCTCAGGGTCGCGGGCTCCCGCGGCGCCTCCAGGGCGGGCCTCGTGCTGGCCTCGCTGGTGCGGGCGCTCGGCTTCCTGCTGGCGAAGTCGCCCGGGCACGCCGGGGCCGAGATCTCGGCGATGCGCGGCTACCTGCGCACGCCTGAGGCCACGGCCGCGCTCGCGGCCCGGATGCCCGACGAGGACCACACTCCCGCCGAACTGCTGCCCAACCGCTTCTGGCCGCTGCGCCACGCCGTCGACAAGCTCGGGTCGGGGGTGGCGGAGCGCTTCCGGGACCTGCGCGAGGCAGACACCACCATCGACGATCTCACCGGCGACGACTTCGCCGGCGGGGCGGTCCGCCGCAGAGTGCTCTCGCCCGTCGCCGTGCTCCTGGTGGTGCTGGCCGTGGCCGCCGCGGCCGCAGGGCGCACCCTGCTCGGCCTCGGTCCGGTCTCCGGTGGCGGGCTCCTGCCGGCGCCCGCCACCATCGGCGCCGTGTGGGAGGCGTACCTGGCCGGCGCGGCGCCCTGGATGGGGGTGGCCGCCGTCGCCTCGTTGGGAGGGCTCGGGAGCCCCGGGTGGTTCGCGTTCCTCGCCCTGCTCGCCACGCCGGCGCTGGCCGGTCTGTCCGCGCTCGCCCTGGTGCGGCGCCTCGGGGTCGCCCCGGCACCCGCGGCCGCCGTTGCCGCCGGCTGGGCCGGCGCGACCATCCTCCTGGGGCTCGTCACCGCCGGCGACGTCAGCGGCATGGTGCTCGCCGTCGTCGGCCCGCTCCTCGCCCGATCCGTGCATGCCGTGGTCCGCAACGACACCGCGGGCGCCGAACGGCTCCGCGCCCCCGCCGGTGCTGCGTTCTGGCTGATCATCGCCTCCCTCGTGTGGCCGGTGCTGCTGCCGGCGGTCACGATCGCCGCCGTGGTGTGGGCGGCGCGTGACCACGGGCGCGTGGTCGACGCGGCTGTCGGCGTGGCCCCCGCGTGGCTGTTCCTGGCGCCCTGGCTCGGGGTGCTGCTGTCCCACCCGGGGAGGCTGCTGACCGGGATCGACCCCCTCGCCTGGCCGGACTTCCCGCCGGCCTCGTTCGCGCTGGTGGTGGGGCGCATCCTGCCCTCGGGCCTACCCGTGTGGGCCAACGTCGCATTCTTCGCCGTGCTGGCGCTGGTCGCCGTCGCGGCCATGGCCCGCCTGACCGGGCCGGCGTGGCGGTGGTCGGTGGTGGGCGTCGCGGCCCCGCTCATCATCGGGACCCTGCTGTCGCGGCTCGTGGTCACGGTCGACGGCGGCACCGCGCGGGTGCTGCTGTCGCCCTGGGCGCTGCTGGTGGTGGCCGCCCTCCTGGCCCCCGTGGTGGCGGTGGAGCGCGCGGGCTCGTCGGTGTCCCGGTCGGCGCTGGCGCTCGGCCTCAGCGGGCTCCTGGCAGCCGGGGTGTGGGCCGTCGTGGGCTTCAACGGTCCGGTCGCTGACCGCGCATCCGCCCTCCCCGGCTACGTGCGCGATGTGCTGGACTCGCCGCGCGACGCGCGCGCCCTGATGATCGAGCGGACCGCCGACGGGGTGCTCGCCTGGAACGTGGTGGACGCACGGCAGCCCCAGTGGGGCACCGGCGAGCGCAATCCCGTGGGGGACTTCTCCGCAGAGTTCCTCGCCCTGGTCCAGGCCTTCTCCACCGCTGCCGTGCCCGACGATGTCGCGGAGCAGCTCACCGGCCTCGGCGTCTCGCACGTGTGGCTGCGCGGCTTCGGCCCGGAGACGAGGGCGGCCCTGGACAACGCGGCCGGCCTCACCAGTGCCGCCGCCGACGCGACGACCGTGGTGTGGACCGTGGTGGGGCTGGTGTCGCGCACGCAGGTCGTCGACGGCGACACCGCCGAGCCGCTGCTGCGGGGCACCGTCGAGCCCGGCGGCCCGGACCGGGTCCTCGTGGTCGCCGAGCCCGCCGACGCGGGGTGGGAGGCCTCCGTGGACGGCCGCGCCCTGACCCGGGTAGAGGGCACAGAGCGGCTCACCTTCCGGCTCGGCGCCGACGGCGGCGACGTGGTGGTGCGGCCCGAGCCGCATCCCTGGAGATTCGCGGTCCACCTCGTCGTCATGGTCGTGTTGGCCATCCTGGCCGCCCCCACGCTGGGTGGCGCCAGCGTCGCGCGAAGGGGGCAGGAATGATCCGCAGGGCGGCGTTGTCGCTGGGGGCGTTGGTGCTCGTGGTCGCCGTGGCGGTCGGGCTCGCGCTGATCAGCCCACTCCGGAAGCCTGCTTCGGAGGTCATCGAGCTGCCCCGCAGCACCAGCCTGACCTGCGCCGTGGCCGGCACGGCGCTGATCGGCGGCTCCGGGGAGGTCGCCGTCACCGGCTTCGACGGCGCCGAGCGCAGCGTCGTCGCACCCGCGGCGGATCCGTTGACGGGGCCGGCCGAGCTCAGGGCGGAGAGCCGGATTTCGGGAGGGGTGCTGCTGGCCCAGCCCCAACCCGCCTACGCCCCGTGCGGCACCCCCGCCACCTCCGGCATCGTTCTCGTCCCAGATCCCTCCACGGTGGAGCTGCTGCTGGTCAACACCGATCCGACGGAGGCCGCGGTCGACCTGACGCTGCTCGGCCCGGAGGGGGAGGTTGCCGCGGTGGGCGCGCGCGGCATCGCACTCGCGCCCGGCGTCAGCCGCAGGGTGGCGCTGTCGGTCCTCTCGCCCGCCGGCCCGCTCGGCGTCGTCTTCGACGCGAGCCAGGGGAGGGTCGCGGTGATGGCCACCGGCGTCGAGGGGCGCCCCGCGCTCGTCTCGCCCATGACGACCGTGGCCACCGAGCATCTGCTGGCAGGCGCCCCGGCCGGCGCCACCGCCACCCGGCTTCTGGTGACCAACCCCCACGAGGACCGCGTCGACATCGCGCTCGAGGGTTTGGGCCCGGCAGGGCCCTACGTGCCGGCCGTCGCGGAGTCGCTGTCCATCCCGGCGATGACCACCATCACGGTGGATCTCACGGCCCCGCTGGCCGGTGAGGCGACGGCGGTGCGCGTCACCGCCCCCGAGGCGGTCGGCGCAGCGCTGGTCACCGGCGGGGCCGGCTCACCGGCCACCGTGGTGGCCGGACAGCTGGGGGCGGACCTGGCGGGGCTGGTCCCCGGCTCCGGCACGCTCCACCTCAGCAACCCCTCCCGCTCGGACGCGGTGGCCGCCGAGGTCACCCTCACGCCGATCGGCGGCACCGCCGCCACGCAGCAGGTCACCGTCGAGCCCGGCCACACGGCGGCTGTGGCCGTCCCGGCCGGGGACCCGGTCGTGGTCTCGGTGACCGCGGACGGCGAGCTGATCGCGGGGGCCTCCACCGTGGGTCCAGCGGGCACCGTCGTGGTGCCGCTCGGGCCGGCGGCCGACGCCCCGACGCAGACGCTGCCCGCGGAACTGCAGCCCGGCCTCCGCTGAGCTGGAGGGGTCAGTCCTCGTCGTCCCAGTCGCCGCCCATCAGCTCGTCGATGCTCCGGCCCGTCAGGGTGGACAGCTGCTCGACGATGGTGCGGTGCACCAGGCGGCGGAGCTGGCTCCGGGACGACGCGCGGTGCTCCAGCGGCCGCTCGAAGATCACGATCTGCGCCGTCCGGCCGCGGCCCGGTTCCAGCGCGGCGGAGAGGGGCACCCTGTCCCCGGACCAGGCCACGTTCAGGTGCGGCACGTCCTCCACGCCCACGATCACCCCGTTGAGCGCATCGGGCGCGACGGCGGCGATGTCGGCCATGGCAGAGGTCACACAGTCATTGAAGAAGTCCACGCGCGAGGGCCGGTGCAGGGGCACCGGACGCCCGGTCCACTGGTTGGGGGCGGCCAGCGGGCCGCGGATCCCGCGCCCGTGCCGGTCTCGTCTGCGTGGCATGCCGCAACCCTAGTCCAACCTCGGGTACCGTCGGCCCGTGCGCAGATGCTCCCGTACCGCGTGCGTGGCCCCGGCCGTCGCCACGCTGACCTACGTCTACGCCGACTCGACCGCCGTCCTCGGCCCCCTCGCGTTGGCGGCCGAACCCGGCTCCTACGACCTGTGCTCCGTGCACGCGGAGCGCACCAGCGTGCCGAAGGGATGGGAGGTCATCCGCCTCCCGCTCGACGGCCGGGTGCCCACACCGGTGGTGCCCCAGGACGACCTGATGGCGCTCGCGGATGCCGTGCGAGCCATCGGGCTGCGCCACGACGACCCGTCGCCCGAGCCGGTCCGGCGCCCCGTGCCGAACGAGGAGCATGGCCGCGGCGGCCACCTCCGCCTCGTGCCGACGATCGACTGAGCCACTCCGGCGCAGGCGATACGCTGGGCCGGTGCTAGCCCCCCAGATCTTCAAGGCCAACGACATCCGCGGCATCGTCGTCGGAGACCACCCCGAGTGGGATGCGGATGGGGCCCGGGCCCTCGGTGCCGCGTTCGTGGAGCTGCTCGGGCCGGGCGAGTTCGTTCTGGGCCGCGACATGCGCGTTCTCGGGCGGGAGCTGTCGCTGGCCTTCGCCGACGGGGCCCGCCGCGCCGGGGCCTCGGTGGTCGACATCGGCCTGAGCTCCACCGACCAGCTGTGGTTCGCGTCAGGTTGGCTGGGCCTGCCGGGGGTGCAGTTCACGGCCAGCCACAACCCGGCCTCGTACAACGGCGTCAAGTTCTGCCTGGCCGACGCCCGGCCGGTGCCCGCGGACTTCATGGCACGGCTGCGCGACATCGCCGCCACCATCACCCTCGGCGCCGAGCCCACCGGCGGCTACCGCGAGCTCGACGCGCTCGAGGCCTACGCCGACAAGCTGTCCGATCTGGTGCCTCCGACGGGGGAGCGTGGCCTCACCGTCGTCGTCGACGCGGGCAACGGCATGGCCGGCCACACCGCCCTCACCGCGCTGGCAGGGCGCGGGTTGGACGTCGTGGGGCTCTACCTGGACCTGGACGGCACCTTCCCCAACCACCCCGCCAACCCGCTGGAGCCCGAGAACCTCGTCGACGCGCAGCAGGCCGTCCTCACGCACGGCGCGGACCTGGGCCTCGTCTTCGACGGCGACGCGGACCGCTGCTTCATCGTCGACGAGCGCGGCGGCGTGGTGGACCCCTCGGTGGTCACCGCGATGATCGCCGTCGCGGAGCTGGCCAAGCACCCGGGCTCCACCATCGTGACCAACACCATCACGTCGTGGTGCGTCGGCGAGGCGGTCGAACGCCACGGTGGGCGCGTCGAGCAGTCCACCGTCGGGCACACCTACGTCAAGGCCCTCATGGCCCGGACCGGTGCCGTGTTCGGCGGCGAACACTCCGCCCACTACTACTTCCGCGACTTCTGGTCCGCGGACACGGGCATGCTCGCCGCGCTGCACGTGATCGAGCTGGTGCGGCAGGCCGATCGGCCGCTGTCCGAGCTGGCCGCCGTCTACGACGGCTACCACCGCTCCGGCGAGCTGAACTCCACCGTCGAGGACGCCGCGGGGCACATGGACCGTGTGGCGGCCGCGTTCGAGGGTCGCGGTGAGGCGGACCGGGTCGATGGGCTCACCGTCAGGAACCGGGACGCCGGATGGTGGGTCAACCTGCGCTCGAGCAACACTGAGCCCCTGCTGCGGCTCAACGTCGAGGCCCGCGATGCCGACACCATGCGCGCCCTGCGCGATGAGGTGCTCGGCCTCGTCCGGGCCGGGTAGATTTTTCACCAAGCGACGACTCGTGGAGGTCAGACGATGATGGCAGACAAGACGATGGAGCTCTCGCCCGAGCTCATGGCGGTGGCGGCGTGCCCCGCGTGCCACGCCAAGTTCGCGGTGGACTACGACGCGCACGAGCTCGTGTGCACCAACCGGGCCTGCGGCCTGGCGTACCCGGTGCGGGACAACATCCCCGTGCTCCTGATCGACCAGGCGCGCAGCACGTTGTGAACGGGCAGCTGCAGTTCGACGACGGGCGTCTCGAGAACCCGGAACTCGACGCCCACGAGGGCCTGCGCCGGCTGGCCTCGACGGGGGCCCGGATCCGGCGCGCCGCACTCTCGGAGCCGGTGGGCCACCTGGAGCGCGCCGACCGCCCCAGGGGGATCCTGGCGCTGGGCGCCGAGGCACGGCTGATCCGCGCCGTGCTCGAGGGGACGTGCCCGGTCCCGTTCATGGCCTGGCCGGGCCCCGGGCTCCCCGCCTGGGTGGGCCCGCTGGACCTCGCCGTCGTCCTGGGGGACGACGACACCCCCGAGTGGGTGCTGCAGTGCGCCGTCGAGGCCATGCGCCGCGGGGCGACGATGATCGTGGCCGCCCCGGCCGGGTCGCGGCTCGCGCGCCTCACCGCCTCGCCGGCCACCACCCTGATCCCCGCCGTCGAGGCGGATCCGCTGTCCGCGGCGGTGGCCGTCCTCTCGTTGCTGGGTGACCTCGGCCTGGGGCCGGAGGTGCACACCGCGCACGTCGCGGACGCCGCGGACCTCGTGGCCGAAGCCTGTGCCCCGGGCCGGGACCTGTCGGACAACCCCGGCAAGGAACTCGCCCTGTGCCTGGCGGACACGCTTCCCCTGATCTGGGGCGGCACCGTGCTGGCCGGCCGGGCCTCGCGCCGGATCGCGGAGGCCGTCCGGCGGGCCTGCGGCCGGCCCGCGTTGGCGGCGGATGCGGCGGAGCTCGACACCCTGCTGTGCGCCGTCAAACCCCGCGACCCGTTCGCCGACCCCGTCGACGGCATCGCCGAGGTCCAGCCGTGCCTCCTGCTGCTCGACGACGACAAGCTCACCGACCGGCTGAGCGACGTCGCGGACCGGCTGGCGAGACGGGCGGAGAGCGTCGGGGTGCGAGTGGCGCGGATCTCCTCCGGCGACGCCGATCTGGCCCTCAGCGACGTCGAGCGCTACGTGACGCTGCTCCAGCGGGGCCTCTACGGCGCCGCCTATCTCGAGATCGGGCTGGCAGAGTAGTGGCCGTGCGCAAGGTCTTCGTCCTCAACGGCCCCAACCTCGGCCGGCTCGGCACCCGGCAGCCGGAGGTCTACGGCGCCACCACGCACGCCCAGTTGGCCGAGCACCTCGTCGGGACCGGGCTGGGAATGGGCCTGGACGTCGAGGTGCGGCAGACGGACCACGAGGGCGAGATGGTGGGGTGGCTGCACGAGGCGGCGGACGCGGGTGCCGCCGTCGTGATCAACGCGGGCGCCTGGACGCACTACTCGTACGCCGTCGCGGACGCGGCCGCGCTCGTGCCGGCCTATGTGGAGGTGCACATCTCGAACGTGCACGGCCGCGAGGAGTTCCGGCAGCACAGCGTGCTGTCGGCCAAGGCCGCGGGCATCATCATCGGCTGCGGCGTGGGCGGCTACGACCTCGCGCTGGCCCACATCGCCGCGTCAGGGGAGCCGTCGCCGGCCGGGTAGAGTGGCGGCGTGGATTTTCGCGTAGCTGACCTGTCCCTGGCCGAGTTCGGCCGCAAGGAAATCGCCCTCGCCGAGCACGAGATGCCCGGGCTCATGGCCATGCGGGAGCGCTTCGGCGCCACCCGGCCCCTGGCAGGGGCGAGGATCGCCGGCTCGCTGCACATGACCATCCAGACCGCCGTCCTCATCGAGACCCTCGTCGCCCTCGGCGCCGAGGTGCGCTGGGCCTCGTGCAACATCTTCTCCACGCAGGACCACGCCGCGGCCGCCATCGCCGCCGCCGGGATCCCGGTCTTCGCCTGGAAGGGCGAGACGCTGGAGGAGTACTGGTGGTGCACCCGTCAGATCCTGCAGTGGCCGGACGGCGGGCAGCCCAACATGATCCTTGACGACGGCGGCGACGCGACGCTCCTGGTCCACCAGGGCGTCGCGGCGCAGCGCTCGGGCGTGGTGCCCGAGGCGAAGGACGGGGACTCGCACGAGTGGCGGGTCATCTTGGACACCCTGCGCGAGGCCCAGGGCGCCGTGGACTGGCAGGCTCTCGCCGCCTCCGTCAAGGGCGTCACCGAGGAGACCACCACCGGCGTCCACCGCCTCTACGAGATGTTCCGTGAGGGCACCCTGCTGTTCCCCGCCATCAACGTCAACGACTCGGTCACCAAGTCCAAGTTCGATAACAAGTACGGCTGCCGGCACTCCCTCATCGACGGCATCAACCGGGCCACCGACGTGCTCATCGGCGGCAAGGTGGCCGTGGTGTTCGGATATGGCGATGTGGGCAAGGGCTGCGCGGAGTCGCTGCGCGGCCAGGGCGCCCGCGTCATCGTCACCGAGGTGGACCCCATCTGCGCCCTCCAGGCCGCGATGGACGGCTTCCAGGTGGCCGCGCTCGACTCGGTGGTGGAGCGGGCGGACATCTTCATCACCGCCACCGGGTGCTGCGACGTGATCACCGCCGACGACATGGCCAGGATGAAGCACCAAGCCATCGTGGGCAACATCGGCCACTTCGACAACGAGATCGACATGGCGGGCCTCGAGACCCGCACCGACGTCGAGAAGATCGAGATCAAGCCGCAGGTGCACGAATGGCGCTTCGCGGACGGGCACTCCGTCCTGGTCCTGAGCGAGGGCCGGCTGCTCAACCTGGGCAACGCCACCGGGCACCCGTCGTTCGTGATGAGCAACTCGTTCACCAACCAGGTGCTCGCCCAGATCGAGCTGTTCACGAAGACCGAGGAGTACCCCGTCGGCGTGTACACGCTGCCCAAGCACCTCGACGAGGAGGTGGCCCGCCTGCATCTGGCCGCCCTCGGCGTGGAGTTGTCCACGCTCACCGCCAAGCAGGCCGGCTACCTCGGGGTGGATCCGAGCGGCCCGTTCAAGCCGGACAGCTACCGCTACTGAGCCCTGCTCACTCGCCCGGGTTCAGGGACTGCCAGATCTCCTTGCACTCCGGGCACACCGGGTACTTCTCGGGGTTCTTGGTGGGCACCCACACCTTGCCGCACAGGGCCACGACGGGGGTGCCGTTGACCATGGCGGCCACCAGCTTGTCCTTGGGGACGTAGTGCGAGAATCGGTCCTGGTCCCCGTCTTCGAACTGCTCGACGCGTTCCTGGGTGACGGTCTGGGATCCGGGGGCGAGCTCAGTCATGGGCCAATGGTAATGCGGACGGATGCGTCGGCGGGATGGGAGGGGAGAGCGTGGGGTCTGGGAGACGGACGCTGATCGTCGGGATCATGCTGTCGGTGTTCTCGGTGGCCTTCCAGTCCATCGGGCTGGCCACCGCCATCCCCACCGTCATGGCCTCGTTCGACGCGGCCCACCTCTATCCGTGGGCGTTCACGACGATGGTCTCCGGCATGCTGCTGGCCACGATCGTCAGCGGTCGGGTTGCGGACACCCGCGGCCCGGCCGCCCCCATGTACGCCGGGTTCGCCCTGTTCGCGGTCGGACTGCTCCTGGGCTGGCTGGCGCCCAACGTCTGGGTGGTGCTCGCCGCGCGCGCGGTGCAGGGACTCGGCGCCGGGGCCCTCAACCTCACTCTGTCGGTGACCGTGGCGCACGGCTTCGAGCCGCGCGACCGGCCCCGGGTGATGGCCCTGGTCTCCTTCTGCTGGCTGCTGCCGGCGTTCGTGGGCCCGCCGTTCGCCGCGTGGTTGACGCAGTACGACTGGCGGCTCGTCTTCGCCACGCTGCTGCCCCTGGTGGCAGTGGCGTTCGTGATGACCCTCCCCGGCCTGCGCGGCGTGCAGGGGCGCTTCCGGGCTGGGGAGGACGACGTGCCGCCGGTGGCGGTGCTCCCCACCGTCGCGGTCACGCTCGGCCCCTCGCTCATCCTGCTCGCCGGCCAGAACCTCGGCTGGGTCAGCGCGGCCTCCGGCGTCGTGGGCCTGGCGGCGCTCGTGTGGGGGCTGCCAGGAATCCTCGCGCCGGGCACCCTCGGCCTCAGCCCCGGCATCCCCAGCGTGGTGCTGGCCCGCGCCCTCCAGGCCGGCACCTTCTTCGCCGCCGAGACCGTCCTGCTGGTCACCCTCCAGCAGCTGCGCGGCCTCAGCCCCTTCGAGGTGGGGCTGGCGCTCACCGTCGGCAGCATCGGCTGGACCGCCGGCTCCTGGCTCCAGTCGCAGCCATGGGTGCGGCTGGATCGAGGCGCCTACGTCACTGCCGGCGCGGCCTGCTCGACGGTGGGCATCGCTGCCATCACGGCCTTCGCGTGGTGGCCGGCCGTCCCGCTGGGGGTGGGCCTGGGTGCGTGGATCGTCGCCGGGCTGGGGATGGGCCTGACGATGCCGAGCTCTGCGGTGGCCGTGATGAGCCTGTCCTCCTCCTTCGAGCAGGGGCGCAACCAGTCCTCGATGCAGGTGGCCGAGTCGGTGGGCAACTCGGTGGTCACGGCCGTCGCGGGCGGCATCTACACCGCGTTGCTGCTCGTGCCGCCCCAGAAGCTGGCCTACTCGGCGCCGCTCGCGCTGCTCACCGTCGTGTCCGTGGCGGCCATCGTGGTGAGCCGCCGGATCGGGTTTCTCCCCAACGAGCTGCACCGGCCGGCGGGCTGACGGTCCGCACGCTGGTCATGGCATCCTTGGACCCATGACTTACACCCCCCAGCAGCCGCCCGCAGGATGGTACCCGGACCCGGCCGGCTCAGGTGGAGAGCGCTACTGGGACGGCATCGCGTGGTCGCAGGCCACCAGGGACCCCCACCTCGCCCCGCCCCCGCCGCCGTCCCAGCCTCAGCCGGGCTACGGCCACCAGCCGCAGACCGGATACGGCGCGCCGATGGGCGCCCCCCAGTACCAGACCGGGCGCCCCTACGCCGGCTTCGGCTGGCGTGTGCTGGGCTTCATCATCGACTCGATCCTGCTGGGCATCGTGACGCAGATCGTGGCCAGCGTCCTCGGCCTGACCGCCATGATCGACATCATCCTGGCCCGCTACCTGCGAGACCTGGAGATCTGGGTCGAGAACCCCGTCGCGGATCCGCCGATGCCGGGGGCGGACCTCTGGACCGCGCTGTTCTACAGCGCCCTGCTCGGCGCCGCGCTCATGGCCGTCTACCGCACCGTGCTGTACGGCACGTTGAGCGCCACCCTCGGGCAGCTCGCGCTCGGGTTGAGGGTGGTGAAGGCGGGAGCCACCGCGGACTCCAAGCTGGACTGGACCACGGCAGCGGTCCGCGGCATCGTCAGCGCCATCCTCTACGAGGTCATCTGGGTGATCAACGGGCTGTTCGCCGCGTTCACCCGCGAGAAGCAGACCCTGGGTGACATGATCGCCAAGACCCACGTCCTCAAGATCCGCTAAGGGACTCACCGTGAATGACCTCCACCCCGGCTTGAACCAGCTCGCCGAGCGCTTCGGCATCGCCCAGGAGTTCTGGGACTGGAAGGGCAGGCACGTCCCCATCCCGGCGGAGACCATCGTCTCCGTGCTGGCCGCCTTCGATGTCGACGCCAGCTCGCCTGAGGCCGCGGATCAGGCGCTCACCCGGCTGGAGGACGAGCGCTGGCTGCGGGTGGTGCCCTCCTGCACGGTGGTGGAGGAGGGGCGGGGAGTCCATGTGGCCGTCCACGTGCCCGCCGGCACGGAGGTCCGCGTCCATGTGCGGCTGGAGTCCGGCGAGACCCGGCCCGCCTGGCAGTCCGAGAACTTCGCCCCTGACAGGTGGGTCGACGGTTCTGCGATCGGGGAGGCCACCTTCTGGCTGGGGGAGGACCTGCCCACGGGGTATCACCACGTGGTGGCGCAGACCGTCACGGGCGTGCACACGGGCTCGCTCATCGTCACGCCCACCTTCGTCGGGTTCCCGGACGCCATGCGCGGCCAACGCATCTGGGGGTACGGCACGCAGCTGTACTCGGTGACCTCGAAGGAATCGTGGGGAATCGGCGACCTGGCTGATCTTGCGGACCTCATCACGTGGTCCGGCACCAAGCAGTTCGCGGGCTATGTGCTGATCAACCCGCTGCACGCGGCGCAGCCTGTGCCCCCGATGGAGCCCTCGCCGTATCTGCCGGCCAGCCGCCGCTTCATCAACCCCATCTACATCCGCCCGGAGGCCATCGAGGAGTACGCCACCCTCAAGCGGTCGGTCCGCACGCGCATCAAGGCCCTGCGTAGGCAGGCCCAGTCCGCCGCGGAGACCTCGGGTTTCGTCGACCGTGACGCCATCTGGCCGTTGAAGATCGAGGCGCTGCGGCTCATCCATGAGGCCGGCATGCGCTCCGCGCGTCGCATCGCGTATGAGGACTTCCGTCGCCGCGAGGGCATCGGCCTGCGCAACTTCGCCCTGTGGTCCTGCCTGTCGGTGAGCCACGGGCAGCTGTGGACCGAGTGGCCCGAGGAACTGCAGCGGCCCTCGTCGCCTGAGGTCGCGGCCTACGCCGAGGCCAACGCGGCCGAGGTGGACTTCTTCGAGTGGCTGCAGTGGATCGCCCAGACCCAGGTGTCGGCGGCTCAGACCGTGGCCGCTGAGGTGAACATGCCGGTGGGCATCGTCACCGACCTCGCCGTCGGCGTGCACCGCCAGGGCGCCGAGACGTGGATGATGCCCGACGTCTTCGCCGCCGGGATGAGCGTTGGCGCGCCGCCGGACCAGTACAACCAGTCGGGCCAGGACTGGGGCCAGCCCCCGTGGCGCCCGGACAAGCTGGAGGAGCTTGCGTACGCGCCGTTCCGGGCGATGGTCTCAGCCGCGCTGCGGCGCGTCGGCGGGGTGCGGATCGACCACATCATCGGGCTGTTCCGCCTGTGGTGGGTGCCGATGGGGCTCGGCCCCACCAAGGGCACCTACGTGCGCAACAACCATGAGGCGCTGGTCGGGATCCTCGCGCTGGAGGCGCAGCGCGCCCAGGCGCTGATCGTCGGGGAGGATCTGGGCACCGTCGAGCCGTGGGTGCGCGACTACCTGGCGCGCCGCGGCATCCTCGGCACCTCCGTGCTGTGGTTCGAGGCGGGCATGCAGGGCGAGCCCCTGGATGCCCGCTGGTGGCGCGAGTACTGCATGGCGTCGGTGACCACGCACGACCTTCCGCCCACCCTCGGCTACCTCGCGGGTGATCACGTCCGGCTCCGCGACAGGCTGGGTCTCCTGACCGAGCCCCTCGGCGAGGAGTTGGCCGGCGCCCAGCGCGAGCAGGCCGGATGGCTGGCGAAGCTGGTCGAGGAGGGGCTGCTGGACTCCGGCCAGATGGACGACCAGGTGGAGGTCCTGCTGGCCCTCCACAAGTTCC
Source organism: Propionibacteriaceae bacterium (assembly GCA_027492545.1). GTDB lineage: Bacteria > Actinomycetota > Actinomycetes > Propionibacteriales > Propionibacteriaceae > Arachnia. The sequence goes on along the minus strand of JAPUEL010000076.1, from coordinate 13,065 downwards.
TCCTGCGGACGCCGTCGAAGGTGCTGCTGGCCAGCCTGACCGATGCCGTGGGGGAGCGGCAGACGCAGAACCAGCCGGGCACCGTGGATGAGTACCCCAACTGGCGCATGCCCCTGGCCGACATGCGCGGCAAGCGAATCTCGCTGGAGGAGATCTTCAAGGCGCCCCTGCCGCGCCGGCTGGCCGCCGTGATGAACGGTCTCGAGGAGCAGCCGGAGTCGCGCTGGGACCGCTGACGTCGGCTCAGATGTTGTGCACCACCGGGGCGGCCTGGTAGGGGTTGGTGGTCTCGTCGCCGGTCTCGTCGAGGATCAGGGTCTCCAGGGCGGGCTCGCCCTTCGAGATCCGTAGCGCCCCCACGGGGAGCTCCGCGAGGGAGTCGGCGTGCCTGCGCCGGGCGTCGTCGAGCGTGGCCCGGTAGACCACATCGCCGTCCTTGATGACCGGGACGAGCAGGTCCCGGTCGTTGCCGTCGTTCCCCGGGGGCGTGCCCAGGCCGATGACCTCGGTCTCGGCCCTGCCGTCGGCGCCGCGGCGGCGCATCGCGAACTTGCGGCCGCCGAGCGTGTTCTTGCCCTTGGACTTCTTCGCCACGGGCGTCATGTGGGCATCCGGCGCGTCCGAGTCGGCCCTGGCCACCAGCTTGTAGACGAAGCCGCAGGTGGGGTGCCCGGACCCGGTGACCAGCGCGGTGCCCACGCCGTACCCATCGACGGGGGCGCCCTGCAGCGCGGCGATCTGCCATTCGTCGAGGTCTGAGGTGACCATGATCTTGGTGTGCGTGGCGCCGAGGTCGTCGAGCAGGTCGCGCGCCTGCCGAGCCACGATGGCCAGGTCACCGGAGTCCAGCCGGATCGCACCCAGGCGGCCCTGCGTGAGTTCGACCCCGAGCCGGATCGCCCCGGCGATGTCGTAGGTGTCCACGAGCAGGGTGGTGGAGTCCCCGAGGGTGGCGAGCTGGGCCCGGAAGGCGTCCTCCTCGGTGTCGTGCAGGAGGGTGAAGGAGTGGGCGGCGGTGCCGATGGTGGGCACGCCGTAGCTGCGTCCGGCCTCGAGGTTGGACGTGGAGGCGAAGCCGGCCACGTAGGCGGCCCGCGCGGCGGCGACCGCGGACCACTCCTGCGTGCGCCGCGACCCCATCTCGGCGCACGGCCGGTCGCCCGCCATGGACGTCATCCGGCTGGCGGCCGCGGCGATCGCCGAGTCGTGGTTGTAGATGGCCAGCAGGACCGTCTCCAGGAGGCAAGCCTCGGCGAACGTGCCCTCGACGGACAGCACTGGAGAGCCCGGAAAGTACACCTCGCCCTCGGGATAGCCCCAGATGTCGCCGTTGAACCGGTAGTGCGCCAGCCACTCGGCCAGGTTGTCCTGGATGATTCCGCGCTCCAGCAGCCAACTCAGCTCAGCCTCGTCGAACCGGAACCGCTCGATGGCCTCCACAGCGCGCCCCAGCCCGGCCGCCACGCCGTAGCGGCGACCCTCCGGGAGCCGACGGGTGAAGAGATCGAAGAGGCTGCGCCGGTTGGCTGTGCCCGCGTTCATCGCGGCCTGCACCATGGTGAGCTCGTAGTGGTCTGTGAGCAGCGCGGTGGTCATGGACCGCACCCTATCCTGGGGCAATGAGCAGTGCAGGTGATGGCGGAGTCGAGATTCTCGAGGCGCCCGCGGAGGAGGCCCTCACCGTGGGTCAGTGGGTCACCATCGTCTGGGACGACCCGGTCAACCTCATGAGCTACGTCACCTACGTGTTCCAGGAGTACTTCAAGTACCCGCTCGAGAAGGCCGAGGAGCTGATGCTGAAGGTGCACCACGAGGGCAAGGCGGTGGTCTCCACCGGCAACCGCGAGGCGATGGAGCGAGACGTGCTGGCCATGCAGGGCTACAACCTGTGGGCCTCGATGGAGCAGTCATGACGCTGGAGGCCGACGACATCGTCTGGGCCTTCGACGGCCGCGACGGCCGCGGGGACGGATTGCGCAACATGATCGAGCTGTACGCGGCCCAGGTGGGCGAGCTGCTGCCCACGGAGAGCGACGACGCGTTCGAGCAGATCGTCGCGGACCTCGCCGACGACCCCACCAACCGCATGCTCGGCAATCCGCGCCTGGTCAGGCTCTTCCCGCCCGCGATGCCCGCGGCGAAGGACTCGGACGACTTCTGGCGGGACTCCATCCACAGCCAGGCCAGGGCCCGGGTCGCGGCCGCGCGCGGCGTCGTCGAGGATCTCGACGGCTGGGACGGGTACGTGCCTGTGGCGTTGGGCAGGGTCGACGACTGGGCGAAGGTCCTGGGCGCGCTGCGGCTCTTCTGGTACACCGAACTCGCCGGCCCGGAGCGGCTCGCCCAACCCGAGGCCACCGACGCCGACTCGGGTCTGCACGACCTCATCGAATGGCTCGGCTACCTGCTGGAGGACCTCATGGAGTCCCGCGACACCTGCCTGCGGCTCGGCGCCAGCCTGGACCCGATGGACTTCGAGCCCGCCGATGACTAGGGACCTGATCGAACGGCCCATCGGCGTCTTCGACTCGGGCTTCGGCGGGCTCACGGTGCTGCGCTCACTCGTCGAGCAGTTGCCCAACGAGGACTTCATCTACCTCGGCGACACCGCACGGGCCCCCTACGGCCCACGCTCCATCGCGGAGGTGCGGGCGTTCGCCCTGGAGGGCCTGGACTTCCTCGTCGCCCAAGGCGTGAAGGCCCTGGTCATCGCCTGTAACTCGGCGTCGTCGGCCGTGCTGCGCGACGCGCGGGAGCGCTACGACGTGCCCATCACCGAGGTGGTCCTGCCCGCAGCGAGCCGTGCTGTCGCGGCCACCCGCAACGGCCGGGTGGGCGTTGTGGCCACGGAGTCGACGGTGAACTCCCGCTCCTACGACGACGCGTTCGCGATCGCGCCGCACATCACCCTGACGGCGCAGGCCTGCCCGCGCTTCGTCGAGTTCGTGGAGGCCGGCGTCACCGGCGGCGACGAGTTGCTCGACGTCGCCCGCGACTACCTGGCCCCCGTCGCCAAGGCGCAGGCGGACACCCTCATCCTCGGCTGCACCCACTACCCGCTGCTGAGCGGCGTGATCAGCTACGTGCTCGGCAACGGGGTGACCCTGGTGTCGTCGGCGGAGGCGTGCGCCCAGTCCACCTACTCGCAGCTCACCCAGGCGGGCCTGCTGCGCCACCAGCCCCGCGAGGCCACGCGTCGCTTCTTCACCACGGGGGACGCGTCGGACTTCCAAGGCATCGGCCGTCGGTTACTGGGCGGCTTCGTCACCCATGTCGAGCACGTGCAGATAGACGAGGATTCGCGCCTCGCCGCCGCCCCGGTAGGTTAGGCGCCATGACGTTCAGCCGTGGCGATGGCCGCGCCCCCGATGCCCTGCGCCACGTGCGCATCACCCGCAGCTGGCTGGATCACGCCGAGGGATCCGTGCTGGTGGAGTTCGGCCGCACCCGCGTGCTGGTGGCGGCGTCCGTCACCGTCGGGGTGCCCCGCTGGCGCAAGGGCTCCGGCCTGGGGTGGGTGACCGCGGAGTACGCGATGCTGCCACGTGCCACGCACACGCGCTCGGACCGGGAGTCGGTCAAGGGGCGTCTGGGCGGCCGCACCCACGAGATCTCCCGCCTGATCGGGCGCTCGCTGCGCGCCGTGGTGGACTACAAGGCGCTCGGCGAGAACACCATCGTGCTGGACTGTGATGTGCTCCAGGCCGACGGGGGCACCCGCACCGCCGCCATCACCGGGGCGTACGTGGCATTGGCGGATGCCGTGGCGCACCTGCGCGGGCTGGGTGCGTTGAAGGGGGAGCCGCTCATGGACTCGGTGGCCGCCGTCTCGGTGGGCTTCAACGCCGACGGGGTGGCACTGCTGGACCTCAACTACGACGAGGACTCCGCCGCGGGCACGGACATGAACATCGTGATGACCGGGTCCGGGGCCTTCATCGAGGTGCAGGGCACCGCCGAGGGCACGCCCTTCTCCCGCGACGAGCTCGGCACCCTGCTCGACCTCGGCACCGTCGGCTGCGCGGAACTCACCCGCCTGCAACGCGAGGCCCTCGCATGAGACTGCCGGAGAAGCTGGTGCTGGCCACCAACAATCCGTTGAAGCTCGCCGAGCTGCGCCGCATCCTCGCGTCCGAGGGCGTGGGGGTGGAGGTGCTGGGCCTGGGCGAGGTGGCCCGCTACCCGGAGCCGGCCGAGACCGAGCGCACGTTCGAGGGCAACGCCTTTCTCAAGGCCTCCGCCGCCGCCCGCGAGACCGGCCTGGTGGCGGTGGCCGACGATTCGGGACTCGAGGTGGACGAGCTCAACGGCATGCCCGGGGTCCGCTCGGCTCGGTGGGCCGGCCCCGCCTGCGACGACGAGGACAACAACCAGCTCCTGCTGGCCCAGCTCGACGGCGTGCCCACGGAGCGGCGCACGGCGCGCTTCGTGTGCGCGCTGGCCATGGTCTCGCCCTCAGGCGAACGGAAGGTGTGGCACGGGACGATGCCCGGCCGGATCGCGGAGGCGCCGGAGGGTGAGCACGGCTTCGGCTACGACCCGCTGTTCATCCCCGCGGGCCTGGCCGTGTCGTCGGCCGAGCTGACCGCGGAGGAGAAGGACTCGATCAGCCACCGCGGCAACGCGGTGCGCGGGTTCGTGGCGTACCTCAAGCAGATCGCCCGGGAGGGTGCGGCATGAAGCAGTACCTGGACCTGTTGCGCCACATCACCGACACCGGAGTCGACAAGGCGGACCGCACCGGCACCGGCACCCGCTCGGTGTTCGGCTACCAGATGCGCTTCGACCTCACCGCCGGCTTCCCGCTGCTCACCACGAAGAAGGTGCATACGCGCTCCGTGTTCGGGGAGCTGTTGTGGTTCCTGCGCGGCGACACGAACCTGGCCTGGCTGCACGAGAACAACATCACCATCTGGGACGAGTGGGCCGACGCCGACGGGAACCTCGGCCCCGTCTACGGGTACCAGTGGCGCAGCTGGCCCACACCCGAGGGCCGCCACATCGACCAGCTGGCCGCGGTCATCGAGTCCATTCGGACACGGCCCGATTCGAGGCGGCACATCGTGTCGGCCTGGAACGTCGCGGACGTGGAGGAGATGGCGCTGCCTCCCTGCCACGCGCTGTTCCAGTTCTACGTGGCCCCCGCGGACGACGGGGGGCCCGCCCGCCTCAGCTGCCAGCTGTACCAGCGTTCGGCGGACGTGTTCCTGGGCGTGCCGTTCAACATCGCCTCGTACGCTCTTCTGACGCATCTGGTGGCGCAGGTCACCGGTCTGCGGGTGGGGGAGTTCATCCACACCCTGGGCGACGCGCACATCTACTCCAACCACGTGGACCAGGTGGCCGAGCAGCTCACCCGGGAGCCGCGGCCGCTGCCGCGGCTGCGGCTCAACCCAGAGGTCACGGAGCTGGACGCGTTCACCCTGGCCGACATCGAGCTGGTGGGCTACGACCCTCACCCCGCCATCAAGGCGCCCATCGCCGTGTAGGCGGCTACCCTAGCCGTCATGAGCGAACTGCGGCCGTCCTTCCAGGAGCGAGACCGGTATCTCGACCTGCTGTCCACGGCCTACGCCGACGGACGGCTCGACGAGGCGGAGTTCGAGACACGCAGCAACGCGGTGCTGGCCGCCGTCACCCACCGCGAGGCCATGGCCCAGTTCCAGGGCCTGCCGCAGCCCAACATCGTGCCGGTGCAGGCGCCGCCGTCGGCCTTCCGCCCGGTGCCGCAGGCGCCGCAGGCGTTCCGGCCGCAGCCCATCGCACGGAGGGGCGTGATGGCGGGTGCGGTCGGTGTCGCGGCGGTGGTCGGGCTCGGCCTGGCGGGGTTCGTGTCGATGGCCACCGTCTCCGACGAGGTGACGGGCGAGTTCCCGGACCCCGTGTTCGTGCCGGTGGAGTCCCTTCAGCAGCAGTTCCTGAACGCAGGCCAGGCGTTACGTGATCTGGGCTACGACGCGGTCAGCGAGCTAAGCGTCACCCATGGACAGGTCACAGGGATGGCGTGGAGGGTCAAGTCACCCGGGCAGGGGGGCGCGTTCGACTGGTATGGGGACGGCACGATGCAGTACTCGGAGGTCGAAGGCGCATCACCTCCCAGCAGTCTCCTCCTGGAGGAGGCCGAGCTGCTCGTGCTTCAGGCGGAGGACGCGGGGTTGGCGAACCTGCCCGGCGCCCTGGCGCAGGTCGAGTTGGTGTGGCAGGACGGCCGACCGACAGCCAGGGCCACGGCATTCGAGCCCGACGGCTGGATACAGGTGGACCAGTCCGGCGAGATCATCGCCCGGGAGGAGCCGTGAGGATCGTGGCGATCGCGGCCGTGGCAGACAACTGGGTGATCGGCTCGGGGGAGGACATGCTGTGGCACATTCCCGAGGACTTCCGCCGCTTCAAGAAGGTCACCACCGGCAACACGGTCATCTTCGGGCGGCGCACCCACGAGCAGATCGGGCTGCTGCCCAACCGGCGCATCATCGTCGTCACCCGAGACCCCGGCTGGAGCGACGAGGGCGTCGAGGTGGCGCACTCGATCACGGAGGCCCTCGACCTGGCCGCCGAGACCCCTGAGCGCGTGTGTTACGTGGGCGGCGGCGCGCAGATCTACGAGGCCGCGTGGCCCTATCTCACCGAGCTGGACATCACCCACGTGCACCAGGAGCCCGACGGTGGCGCACGCTTCCCCGTCATCTCCCCGCGCGACTGGACCGAGGTCTCGCGCGAGGTGCGTCAGGGTTTCGACTTCACCCAGTACCTCCCCACACCGGCCGCCGGCTGACGGGGCGATGGCGCGCCGCATCCTGCACCTCGACCTCGACGCGTTCTTCGCCGCCGTCGAGCAGCGCGACAAGCCGAGCCTGCGCGGTCGGCCCGTGGTCGTGGGCGGATCGGGCCCTCGGGGGGTGGTCGCCACAGCGTCGTACGAGGCGAGGCGGTTCGGGGTGCGCTCCGCGATGTCAGGCGCCGAGGCCCGTCGCCGGGCGCCGAACGCGGCCTTCCTGGGTGGGCGGTTCGCGGCCTACCGGGAGTCGTCGCGGATCGTGATGGCGCTCCTACGTGAGGTGTCGCCGCTCGTGGAGCCCCTCAGTCTGGACGAGGCGTTCGTCGACCTCGGGTCCTCGGGGTGGGCGGCCGAGGAGCTGCCGGAGCGGGTGGCAGCGCTGCGAGCCGAGCTCACCGCCCGCACCGAGGGGCTGACGGCATCAGTGGGGGTGGGCACCTCGAAGTTCCTGGCGAAGCTCGCCTCGGAGGCAGCCAAGCCCGACGGCGCGCGCATCCTTGACCCTGCGGAGGAGCTCGACTTCCTGGCACCGCTACCGGTGCGCGCCATTCCCGGTGTTGGGCCTGCTACCGAGCAGCGGCTGGTGGCCATCGGGGCCTACACGGTCGAGGACCTCCGAGCCGCGGACCCCGCCGAGCTGATCCGCGAGGTGGGTCAGTCTGCGGGAGAGGGTCTGGCCGCCCTGGCCTGGGGCCGCGACAACCGCGCCGTCCAGCCCCAGCGCGACCCGAAGTCCATCTCGACGGAGGACACCTTCGCCACGGACCTCACCGACCGAGCCCAGCTGGAGCAGATCCTCCGCCGAGACTCAGCGGCGGTGGCCGGGAGGCTCGCCCGTGCCGGCTACTTCGCGCGGACGGTCACGGTCAAGGTGCGTTTCCCGGACTTCACCACCCGCACGGTGGCCCGCAGCCTCGGGGGAGCCACGGACTCAGTCGAGGTCATCACCGGCGCCGGGTTGGAGCTGCTGGGTGAGGTTGACGTGCGGGTGGGCGTGCGGCTGCTCGGCATCGGCGTCAGCAACTTCACCACGGTGGCGCAGGAGCGCCTCTTCGGCGACGACCCGGTGCTGTCCACGACCACCTCGGTCGGAGCGGAGGGCGACGAGGTCGAGCTCAGCGGGGTCCGCGAACACGGGTTCCACCCGGGTGCCGACGTGGAGCACGACGAATGGGGCCGGGGGTGGGTGTGGGGCTCAGGGCTGGGCAGGGTGACCGTGCGGTTCGAGACGCGCGACACCGGCCCCGGGCCGGTCCGCACGTTCGCCGTCGACGACGCCGCGCTGCGCCCGGTGGACATCGATCCCCTGCCCGCTGCGCCGTCCCAGGATTAGCGCTCAGCCGGGTCACAGCCAGCCGCGGTCCTGGGCGGTGTGGGCGGCCTCGACGCGGGTGGTCGCGCCGGTCTTCTGGATCGCGGCCGAGAGGTGGTTGCGCACGGTGCCCGGTGACAGGTGGAGCTGGGCCGCCATCGTGGTCACCGGGGAGCCGAGCAGCGCAAGGCGCAGCAGCTCCCGCTCCCGGGCGGTGAGCGGGTTGGATCCCTCGACGAGGGACTCCGAGGCGAGTTCCGGATCGATCACGCGCAGACCAAGGTGGACCCGGCGAACGGCGTCGACGAGCCGGCTCGCCGGGGTGTCCTTGACGATGAAGCCGCTCGCCCCCGCCTCGAGGGCCCGCCGCAGGTAGCCCGGTCTGCCGAAGGTGGTCACGATGAGCACCCGGGTGCCGCTCCTCGCTCAGCGCCAGTCCGCGGCGCAACGCCTCGAAGCCCCGCGACTGCTCCATGAGGAGCCGGGCGATGTTCACGCCGAACCCGATCGCGACGAGGATGAAGAGGAAGTAGGACCATTCGGACATGGACCCGGTGAGGGCGAGCGTTGCGACGACGGCGACGACGGTGGTCAGCCCGAAGACCCAGTGCCAGGGCCGTGGGAGGGTGAAGGCGGCGAAGCTGACCAGGAACGGGCTGAAGCTGACGGCATCGGTGCCGATGACGAGGATGCTCACGGCCGCCAGGGCGACGAGGAGACCCAGGACCGGCAGGGCGCTGCGCGTGCCTGACCCCATGACGCGTCGGGCGCCGACGGCGTAGGCGACCCCGAAGGCCACCACGATGCTCAGCCCCGCGGCCTTCCACGCCGGGGAGGCGTCCGCCTCAGACAGGACGCTCCACGCTGGGAGGAGGAGGAAGACGAGCCAGATGGCCCACAGCAGCCAATTCCAGCGCTCCCAGGGGCTCACTGCCGCCCCCGGCTCCTGCGCACCAGGAGAGTCGCGAGCACCGCGAACACGACCAGCCATGCACCCACGTTAGCGACCGGGACCCACAGCGGCTCGTGAAGGAGTTCACCGCCGCTGCCGAGCACGTACCCGTTGCTGATGGGGTAGCGGGCCAGCGAAACCAGTCCGTACAGAGGGGTGACCTTGGCGACGGCGAGCATCCACCCCGACAACGGGACGAAGACGTTGCCGAGCAGCCCGAGCAGGACGATCGACCCGGAGGCCGCGGCCACGGCACCCTCGGCACGGAAGCCGAGGCCGAAGATGAGGCCGTACAGGGCGAACATCCCCGCCCCGATGACCAGCGCGAGCGCGCTGAGGAGCCAGGCGGAGGCGGTGCCGACGGCGCCCGTGAGGGCAGCCGCCGTGAAGATCAGGGCGATGGTGAGGCTGGTGGCGATGAGCGCCAGCCCTACCTTCACGCCGACGTAGCCGCGGTCCGTGAGCGGGGTGAGCCCCAGTTGGCGGCCCCAGCCCTGCATCCGCTCGACAGCGGCCCTCCCACCCACGCCGACGGCGGTGGTCACCGCGCCGTAGCCGGCCATCGAGACCATGACCATCATGGCGACGTTGCCGTTGCCCACGCTCTGGGACCCGTAGTCCTGGGCCGCTCCGAACACGAGGTAGAACACCAGCGGCAGTCCGGTGGTGAAGAAGAGGCTGACGGGGTCACGGAGAAGTCTCCTGACCTCGAGGCCGAGGTAGGTGATGTTCATCGCACTGCTCCTTCGAGGGGGGTGGTTGTGAGGGCGACGAAGACGTCGTCGAGGGTGTCGGCGCTGATCTCGAGGCCGGTGGCGCCCAACTCGGTGAGCAGGATCAGCGCGACCGCGTCGGAGTCGTTGCTGCGGACCTTCACCCGGCTGGGGTGTGCGGGCGACGGCTCGGCCCAGATCACGCCGGGGTGCCTGCGGAGCCGGGCCAGCCCGTCCGCCCGCGACGCCGTCGGGAGGTCGACGGTGAGGGTGCGTCCGCCGGCGCCTGCCCGGATCTCTACCGTCGGGCCGTCGGCGGCGATGCGCCCCTGAGCCATCAGCACGATCCGGTCGGCGAAGTCCTCGGCCTCCTCGAGGTAGTGCGTCGCGAAGATGATCGTCCGCCCGCGCGAGGCCTCGAGGCGCATCGCGGACCAGAACTCCCGTCGGGCGTTGACGTCCATCCCGGACGTCGGCTCATCGAGGATGAGCAGGTCGGGATCGGGGAGGAGCGCCAGTGCGAACCGCAGACGCTGCTGCTCGCCGCCGCTGCAGGTGGACACGCGCCGTCCTGCCAGGGCGGTGATGCCTGCCCTGCCCATGACCGACTCGACGGGTGCGTGCTCCGCGAAGGTCGAGGCGATCAGCCGCACGGTCTCCTCGACCCTGAGGTCGGCGAGCAGCCCTCCCGTCTGGAGGACGGCCGAGACGCGCCCCGCAAGCACCGCGGCCCGCGGGCGCCGGCCCATCACCTCCACCGTCCCCGCTGTCGGCTCGGTGAGGCCGAGGATCATGTCGATTGTTGTCGTCTTTCCGGCGCCGTTCGGGCCGAGCAGCGCGACGACCTCGCCCGCACCGATCGTGAGGTCGATGTCGTCGACGGCCGTGATGGAGCCGTGCGGGGTGCGGAACGTTCGGCTCAGGGAGGCGAGGCGGATGGTCGGTGTGCTCATGACTCCAGCGTGGAGCGTGGCGTGCCGATCCGGATGGGTCGCCTGTCACGACTTCGGCGTGACACCTGTCATGGGCGGGCGGGCGGCGTGCTGATGGAAGCCGCGCGGCTTTCGGCCACGTACTCGCGCAGGGACGCGTGGTCCGGGCCAGTCAGGGTTCCCTCTGCCGCGGCGACGAGCTGGTCGACCTGCCGGTCGGCGCGGGCGGCCAGGTCGGGGTTGACGGCCGCGACGCGGATCCGGGCCGCTAGATCCACCAGTGCGCGCAGCACGATCAGCGAGCCCAGCGCGTAGGGACGCAGATGATCGAACGGCATGTCGACGATCTCCGCGGCGGTGACGGGCCGCAGGTACAGCGTGGGGGCGCCCGCATCGTCGACGAGGATGTGGCCGGTGTCCGGGCGCGCGACGGCGGTGAGGATGCCGGCGGCGACCTCCTCGACTGCGTTGATCGCGGTGTAGGGATCGTTCGTGCCCGGCGACAGCGCACGTACGGCGAGCTCGACCACCTGCTGCTCGGCGAAGCGGACGTCCTGCACCGTGGTGCGGGAGGGGCCGATGTGCACGTGGTCCCGGATTGCGGGTTGGGCTGCCTCGCGCCGGTCGGCGGGCCAGACGAGCGCGAGCGGCTCGTCGCCGATGACCTGGTCGCCCACCCGCTTGAGGAGACGCACCGACGCATCCACGCGGGTGATGTCGTCCGCGAGCGCCGTCACGTCGATGCCGGTGATGTAGCCGGTCCGGCCCAGCGTCACCACGCCACCACCCTCGGACGGGGCCTCGAACGCCTCTACGTGATCGGAGCCAGGATCGAGCCAGTTGTCGACCACGGCGCGGCGGAAGTCCACGGTTGCGCCCTTGACGAGGTTGTCGACCTGCACCGAGCCCGCGATGTGGTGGATGAACCACACGAACAGGAACACGTCCACCACCCCCAGCCCGATCGCCGCGTTGACCGCCAGATGCGGCACGAAGGCGGCCCCGTCGTCGGAGGCCGACCGGATGGTCCGCAGCACCAGGAGGGTGTAGACGAATGTCGCCACCAGCACTCCGAGGACCATCTGATTGTTGCGGTCGCGCATGAAATTGCGCACCAACCGCGGGCCGTAGGAGGTGGATGCGGTGCTGATCACGGAGATCGTGATCGAGAACGCTGTGCCCGCGACGCCCAGGAATGAGGCCACCGCGGACAGCAGCGCGCGTGCGCCGTCCACTCCGGCGGTGAAGAGGAAGCTCTCCAGGAGGGTGGGGAGCGTCAGGTCCGCGCGGTCGAAGGACACCAGGGCCTGGGCCAGCACCATCGCGCCGGCGATGAAGATCGCGGGGATGAACCAGAAGCGCTCAGGAATGCCGATCAGCCAGCTGCGGAGTCTGCCCATGCCAGTGAGGTTAGTGGTCAGCGGCGGTTAGGGTTGGCGCTATGGGAGCGCGCATGTTCACCGCAGTCCTGCCGCCCGAGGGTGTGGTCCGGGAACTCGACCTGATGCTGGAGCCGCGACGCGAGGCGGACCCGACGCTTCGCTGGACCCTACCGGAGGGGTGGCACGTCACCCTGTCCTTCATGCCGGAGGTGTCACTCGACCGCATGGGACGGTTGGAGGAGAACCTCGCGGAGGTTGCCGCACGGGCGCGGCCCTTCGACGTCGAGGTCACCGGCGGAATCGCCTTTCCGGATGCGGCCCGGGCGCGCGTGCTCGGGCTCGCGGCGGGGCCCGAGGTCCCGCTGGGGGCTCTGTCGGTGAGCTGTCGCGCGGCGGCCAGCAGAGCCGGGGTCGCCGCCGACGGCGCCCGCTTCGTCGGGCATCTGACCCTTGCGCGGCACAACCGTGGTCTGCCGGCGGTGCGGTGGCTCGAGATCCTCGACTCCTTCCCTGGATGGGGCTGGACGGCCGACGAGCTGTGCCTGGTCGAGTCGCACCCAGGGGCGAGGTACATCGTCGCCGAGCGTTTCCCGCTGGGCGCGGCCCCCGCGAGTGGCCTACACTGATCGCGCCCCGGTGGGGGCGAGCCGAAGTGGTGGAATTGGCAGACACGCAGGATTTAGGTTCCTGTGCCTTCGGGCGTGAGGGTTCAAGTCCCTTCTTCGGTACTTCACTGTGATCGGCGTCCACCGACGCCTACTGAGCGGGTGCCCAGATGGCGGCGGAGCGTTCGATCAGGTCGTCGAGGCTGTGCTCGGCGTAGCTGACCCGCGCGCTGCGGGTGTCCGGGTCCAAGGGATCCCAACCTGGGGGATCGGGGTCGTGTGGGCATAGTGGTGCCCCGACGCCAGGTGTGAGTTGCTGGAGTCGGTGGCGTTGATGCTGCCTGGGGCGGCGGGCCGGGTCGATGTGGCGGGGTGGGGTGAACCACGGCAG
>JAPUEL010000075.1:3195-7489 GCA_027492545.1 Propionibacteriaceae bacterium | reverse complement strand
TGCCACCGCCGCTCCCACACCGGCATCGCGTAGCTGACGGCGCCGATGCACCCGATCGTCACCGCGAGCCAGAGCTGGTGCTGGGCAAGGCACTGCACGACGGCGACGCCGATCACCACGACCCGCAGGCGCCAGGCCAGTGAGGTGAGCGGAAGACGAGCGCCAGCGGAGGAGATCGCCTGGCAGACCGCTCGTAGCAGCTGCCACGGCAAGGTCCAGAAGGCGAGCACCGGGTCCTGACGCACCAGTCCGCCCCGAACCAGGCCGGCGGCGTGCGCGATCACGGCGGCCGCCTGCTCGTCCGGGAGGCTGCCATCCTCGATCGCCTCCAGCAGCCCGCTAGAGAGCACCACCGTGTGCCTGCCGAACCCTCCGGCGGCTATCGACTTCTCCCCCGCCCGCACCCGCAGCTGCACCACCGGCGGTCCGAGTCCGGCCCGGCACAGCAGCGTGAGTGCCCCGGCCAGGCAGTCCACCTCGGCCGGGGAGACGGGCCGGGAGAACACCAGGAGCCTGGCAGCAGCCTCCTCGGCCGCCCCGACCGCCAGCGTCGCCGCCGCCAGCAGGCCGCCGGCGAACACGAGCAGAGCGGCCGGCGCCGGCAGAACCGCCCCAACCATGCAGGTCACTGCCGTGCTGATCAGCACGCCCGGCGTGACCGCCAGGGCCTTGGTCATCCAGCGAGTCATACCCGCACCTCCATCCACGCCCCGGGGCCGCGCCCGGAGTCTTGCTCGTGTTCTTGACCCGCCAGGGCCGGTCTCCCACTTTCGGTGGGTGAGGCCAGTGTCCACACGGGCACTGACACGTCGCCGGTTATCCACACCGGCCGGATTCCGTGAGCGGGACACCCGCCGGATCCGGCTCGATGGGGACGACACGAACCCGAAGGAGCCAAGACCATGACCGGCACCACCCACCCTCAGGCCGCGGCCTACGACACCTGGGCCGAGGTGGTCGTCCTGCTCGACGAGGCCGCCAACCGCGGCTACCGCGACAGCGCGACCGACCCGGCACTGCACTCCACCGCCCTGGCCGCGCACGCCCTGGCGGCCGCCGCGCTCGAGCTGCTGCCGGTTGAACAGCGTGCTCGGGTCGATCAGATCCCCCCTCCGGCGGCTGCGTCGTCGATCGTCCTTATTCGCACCGCCGAGGCCGCGACCAGGCGCCACCCCATCGAGGACCTGCCCCTCGGGGCCTCAGAGATCATCGTCGCGATCTGCGACCTGATCGGGGAGCTCGGAGCGTGAGCGGCCCCGAGCCGCCGGTCGATGGCCGCAGCGTCGGTGAGCTGCTCCTGGACGCCGACCTGACCGCCCGCGCCAGCCTGTGGGATCCCAGCCCCGAGCAAGCCAAGGATCGAGCCCGTAGCTGGGGCGAGGTCGCCGAAGCTGCTGCCGACCTCTGGGCCAGCATCCCCGACCCGAGCGCCGACCCCAGCATGGGCCGGATCGCTGAGCTCGCCCGCGGGCTGCACCGCACCCACATGCGAGCCGGCTGGCCCGGTCCAGGTCCCGGAGATCCCCACCTGGAGTCCATCGCCACCTCACTCGCCCGCGCGGCCGAGCTCGTCCAAGCCCGCCGGCATCCCACCGCTCCCCTGTCCCGGGAGGGCAACCTCGACGCCGACGGCGCCCGCACCCGGATCATGCACACCCTCTACGTCGCCACCCACGGCGCCGGCGTCGCGCTGCGCAACCACCTCGCCGACCTGCAGCGCCGCCTCGACGCACGCCAAGCCATCCCCGCCGGAGACTCCCTCCAGCACGCCCGCGACACCATGCGCCGCCTCGACTCAGCCGAACGCCTGGCTGGGACGTACCTGCACGGCCGCTGGCCCGCAGCCCTCACCGGAGAGCACCGGGACCACCCCGAACAGGCGCGCGTGGCTGCAGCCCTGGCCAGATGGGACCTGCAGGCCCACCGAACCCTGGCCGGGCCGCCGACCACCCCCAACCTGGAATGGATTGCCCGCATCCAGCAAGGATTCGTCATCACCACCGCCGTCGTCGGTGCCGCCGCCGCGCACCAGGGCCAGCTCGACCCCAGCGACGTCGCCCGAACCCGACCCGCTCTCACCGACCTCGAGCACGCCTGGGCCGCCCTCGCCGGCGACCTGGCCCAACTCCACGGTCGCCATCGAGTCATCGACCCCGCCCTGCTGCTGGCCGGCCGTGAAGTCCAGGCGGCCCTGCGTGAGATCACCCATCAGCATGCTGGCTACGCCACGCCTGCGGCGATGGCCTCCCGCGCGGACCTCGCGCACACACTCGGCAGCCTCCGCGCCAGCCTCACCGCCGGCGTCGACCTAGCCCACGTGACCCGCGACGCCCTGGCTGACCCCGACCTCACCGTCAGCGCCCGCGCCGCCCACGCCATGGCCGTCCACGCCTCTGCGCCAACCACCAACGCGGCCTGGGTCGACGCGGGCAGCCTTCACCACAACCGAGACATCCCCCTGCCTCAACCCGTCCGCTCCGCCCTCGTCGATCGCGCAGAACAGGTCATCACCTGCGCCGTCACAGCCGACTCCGCGAGTCTGGGCCTGCACCGCCAGCCGATCACCGACCAGCCCGGCGCACCCTCTCTCGGCCGCGCCCATGAAGACCGCACCCCGCCGAGTAGTACGCCCCCGCCCGGCTGGGGCTGCGAACGCTGAGGCGAGCACAAGATCCGCGACACGCACCCCGCGCCTCCCACGAAAATGCATTCTCGGCTGCTTGGATTGAAGCCATGCCAGCAGTGCGTGGACGATCTCACCGCAAGAGTCCTTCGGGGTCGCCGACGGTGCCGCTTCAAGGCCGCGTCTCCGTGGAGGCGCGGGAAGCGGCACGCGCTGCGGCCGACGAGTTAGGACTCTCGATCGCCGCTTACCTAGAGGCGCTGGTTCTAGCTGACGCCGAACGGCGCATCGTTCGGCCCCAAGCCACCTACCGGCAGGAGGCTATGACCGCCTAGCCCGGATCGGGGCATGACCCCCGACAACGACTGAGCCGCCGCTTGCCGGCGGCGGCTCGAAGTCGATGTAGAGCGAAGACCTGTAGCCGCAGGTCCCGCGATTCACTTCCAAGTCTCAGCAAGGAGGTGGCTTTCTGCTGCCTACTGTAGCAACCCCGGACCCCGACGCGACACAACCTGAGGTTGTTGTCGCGGCTCGGCGTGTCCCGCGTGTCGTTACCGACCTCGATGAGCTCCTGTTCGCCAAGGCCGGATGGTTCGCCCTGGGCTCCCATAACGAGCGGGTCGCCGGCGTCGTCGTCGCCTCGCTGCGGGACGGTCTGCGGTTGATCGGACAAGGCCCGGTGACGGCGATCGTGGGCCGGCTTCGCCCCCAGGTCCGCGTGGTCGACGTCGACCTCGAAGGGGCTCGAGGGGACGCGGCCGTCGAGCTGGTGGCAGCCTGGTGCCGGCAGAAGGACCTCTGGCATCTGGTGCGTCCTTCCGGTGGTGGCCACGGCCGCGCGCACGTCTTCGTGGCCGTCGACGAGCTCGCCGCCGAGCTCGAGATCCACGTGGCGCAGATCCGAGAGCAGCTGCGCGGCACACGCCGCGCCCTCGACGTGCGTGACACGGTCCGCCCGCTGTCCTCTCCCCACCGGTCCGGGGCAGCCACCAAGCCCTTCGGGAACCTCTCAGAGGCTCTTCTGGGCCTGCGAAGGCACCCGTGGGCGACGATGCCCCACAAGCCGCGTAAGAGGCGCTCAGGAGCCCCTGTGAGCGCTACGGCGGCCATCCCGATCCGCCGGCGCCACCGCACCGACCTGCCCGGTCCCTGGCGGGACTACCTGGCCCATGGCGCCTTGCCGTTGATCCGGGTCGACGACCCCGAACATCCACGCTCCAACTACGAGGCCACCGCCACCGCAGTCCTGCTCCGACACGGCTACGACGCGGACGAGGCCTGGAGAACCATCCAAGCCGCCCACCCGAGCGCCTTCACCAAGACCCGCAAGCAAGGCCACAGCTGGTGGGTGAAGTACGTCTGGAACAAGGCCGTCGCCGACGACGACACCTTCATCCCGGTCGGCACCGCTCAGATCGACCCGGCCCTGGCTGGCGCCATCCACGCTGCTCAAGACGCACTGGAGGACCTGGCCTGGCGGCTGCCAGCACGCCAGCGCCCCGCACTGCTGCTCGTCGGACACGCCGTACTGGACCGCATGTCCCGGGTCGGCGCACTGCGGGTTCCCGTACCCGAACGCGACCTCGTGCTCGACACCGGCCTGAGCGACCGCAAGACCATCCGCGCCCAGCTCCGCCTCCTCCACGGTCCTCTCGGAACCCTGCACACCGA
>JAPUEL010000075.1:0-3095 GCA_027492545.1 Propionibacteriaceae bacterium | reverse complement strand
CACGTCGAAGCCGAACGGATTGCCTACCGCAGCGGCGGGAGTAGTGCTTGGAACATCGCGCGAGCGGCGGCCCACAAGGCACAGCGTGCCCGCGAAGTGAGCTGGTGGGAGGGACTTCCGGCCGAGGAACGAACAGCGCGACGCGAGAGCCTGGCAAGGCGATTCCAGTCAAGCTCCGTGGTGCAGCAGGAGGAGTTGAAGCGATCCCTGGCAGATCGGCGGATCCGTCACGGAGGGGATGAGGCGGCCCGGTACCGGTCATGGCTGGCCAGTCTCAGTGACGATGAACTGGGCTGGCGCAGCTACACCCGAGCGGCCGCGTTCGCGACCTTGGGCCCACCACTCCAGCAAGCCCTGGTCGCCGCGTGGAACCGTCACCGGAGCCACTACAAACTCCCCTACCGCACCGGGGTGGTCTCGATACGCCTCGAGCAGCACACACTGCTCCCGGTCGGTGCTCGTGAGCGCGACGACGCGTTCTGGATCCAGCAGTCTCTTCCCATCTCGTCAGGCGAAGGAAGGCGCTACGGCTAGCGGGAACGCATGCGTTACCGCATCGGGTACGGCAACGCGGTAGGGCGAAGAAGTAGCGCGAGACACAATGCAAGCAGCACGAAACGCACTAGCGCTAGCCGTGACGCGTGCGGCAGTTCGTCGCATTACGGCGTGGCGGCAGCAGTTGCGCTACCGCGCGCGTCATGATGTGCACTATGGCGATACATGAGGAACTGACCCGCGTTGTGACCGTGGCCAACGGCAAGGGTGGGGTGGGGAAGAGCACCACGGCGTGCAACATCGCCGGGTTGGCTGCCGTCGCCGGCTGGCGAGTCCTGTTGGTCGACTTCGACCCGCAGGCCAACGCCGGCCAAATCCTCGGCTACGCGTGGAAGGGGGAGTCTGACGGCGGCCGACACTTCGTCGACACCCTCATCCAAGGTGGCGCGCTCACCCCGACCTTGAAGGACGTCCGCCCCAACCTCGATGTCGTCACCGGAGGCCCGGCCCTGGACACCCTCGAGGATGTCCTGGCGGGCATGATCAAACGCGGCCAGGGCGTCGCGTCCGTGTTCGCTGACGCGCTGGCGCGCACAGCCACCGACTACGACCTGGTCGTAATCGACACCCCACCAACTCGTCCGCTGCTCCTTCGCCTGGCCTTGACCGCAACCCGCTGGATCATCGTCCCCACTCGCCCTGGCCGCACCAGCATCGAGGGCCTGCGCGCCTTGGCGAGCGAGATCGCCGTCGCACGTCAAACCAACCCGGAGCTGGAACTCCTCGGCGCCCTGCTCTACGACGTGGAGGCCGGCGCCACCGTCATTCGCCGGAACGCGACCGAAGACGTCGTCACGGTCCTCGGCGGAGCGGCACCCATGTTCGAGACGGTCATCCGACACGCCCTTTCTCCCGTCGTCGAGTCCGAAGAGAAGGGCATGTTGATCCACGAGGTCGCCGAGACCGTCGACAAAGCCGAGCCCTACTGGAAGGCGCTACAAGAAGGACGCCGCCCAGAGCGGGTCCCTGGGTCGGCGCCGGCCCTCGCCGAAGACTTCGTGCTGCTCACACAAGAGATCCTGACCAGCATCGATGCCCGCGAACGGGCGCAAACGGCAGAGGCGACGGCATGAGCAACGAACGAACTCCTCTCGCCGCTGTCCCTGGCCTCTCACGCACGGCCGCACTTCCGCCACCGCCCGCGCGCCGTCCACGCGGCCCATCCGACGCGCCGGCCCCGGCGGCCGCCGTCGAGCTGCCCCCAGCCCAAGCACCGTCAAAGCCCAGCGGCAGACATTCGGCGCCCCGCCCGGTCAGCAGCGCCGCCACGACCACGCGCAACGTCACGCTGTCTCTCCCGGCCTCCTTGGTCGCCCAGATCAGGCAACGAGCTCGACAGGACCGTGCGTCGCAGCCGGAGGTCCTCCTGGACGCCCTGAGCGCCACGGAGAGCGAGTTGGACGCCCTACTAGCAGACGCAACGCCCCGGCCGGTCAGCGACGGCCTCTTCGTGCGGCGCACGCCGCGGCCTCTGACCCCCGATCCGCTGTCCACGCTCTCACTGCGTCTGCTCTCCACGAACCTTGAAGCGATCGACGCCCTGGTCAAAAGGCACGGCGCTGCTTCCCGTTCGGCGTTGTGTGGGGCCGCCCTAAGGCGCTACCTGTCCCCCCAGGAGACCACCGCGAAGTGAGCCCAGCTGAGCCCTAGGGTGGGTCCCGCTATGGAAACCGCTCCCGCCCTCGACGGTGACGCGCTACGCCGCGCCCGCGAACGCGCTGGCCTGAGTCAGAACGAACTAGCCCGACGAGTCGGCCTCGCTGCGGGCGATCGCATCTCCCGCTGGGAAAGAGGGGAGGCGCGGCCCCGCAGTCCCAGGACCCTTCACAACGTCGCGCGAGCCCTGGGGGTTGACGCCCGCGAGCTCCTCCTACCCCCAGAGAGTGGACCGAATCTTCGCTGGCTCAGATTCGCCGCTGGCCTCTCCGTCGACGAACTCGCCGCAGCCACCAACAGCGGCGTCTCGACCGTCAAACGCTGGGAAGCCGACGGCCACGCAACCCCAAGCCCCAAAACCCTCGCCGCCCTCGCGGCAGCCCTCTCCACCACCCCCGAGGCCGTCCAGGCCGCCCTGACTAGCTGAAGCACCAGGGGAGGACCATCCACAGCGGGGGCACCTGACCGGGCAAATGTCACCCCGATGTGGTCGGATAACCCTCAGGACACGCGCGATGGAACGGCGCAGCAGCTCATCACGCGAGACATCGAAGGCAGGGGCACCGATGTTCGTTGACGACCCCCCGAACCCAGTGAGCCCATAAGGGCTACCCTCTATGACACCGAGTTGGGACATACTGATCCCACAACGAGGAATGACCGCCTTAGGGAACTGACGGAACTCGAGGAGCAGGTATGAACAAGCAGATGGCCGGCATCCTGACGGCTGCCCTCCTTCTGGCGTCGTGCACCGGGGGAGATGGCAACGCCAACCCGACGGCGAGCACTGCAACGACAACGGCGGCCGCGACCGCAACGACGGCCGCGTCCCCGTCCCCGTCAACGACATCAGCGGAGGACCAAGCCGCTCAGCACGCCGAAGC
>JAPUEL010000074.1 GCA_027492545.1 Propionibacteriaceae bacterium | reverse complement strand
CGGCTGAGGGGGACCGGCCGCCACCATCCAGCGCCAACCCGACCCACGCGTTAAGTTTAGGCCGGCGCGGTATCCGTCTGCGTAGCCTGAGCGAACCCTTCCTCGACGTCGACACCAGCACTCCGATGGGTGAGGCGATCGTCGGCATCATGGCGGTGCTCGCCCAGCTGCGCGTTTCGACGATCAGGGCCAACACCCGTCGCGGTCTCGACCATGCTCGCGCGCAGGGGCGCGTTGGTGGGCGCCCGTCGGTCATGACCGACGAGCGGCGCGCCGCAGCGCTGCGGATGCGAGACGACGGCAAGAGCCTCAGTCACATCGCGCGCGTGCTCGGGGTCGGCAAGTCGTCGGTAGCCCGCGCGTTAGAGCGCTCCGATGGCCTCGAAGCACATCGGTAGCGGTCACACGATCAGGTGGGCGTGACGGGTTCGAGGGTGTGGTGGTTGATCCGCCACACGGAGGCGCACAGGGTGTCGATGTCTTCTTGCTGGTGGCTTGTGATGACGATGGTGCGGCCTTCGGCGTTGAGGTCGCGGAGAAGCTGACGAGTTGTCTCGACACTCGAGGCGTCCAGGCCGTTGAAGGCCTCGTCGAGGAGCAGCAGCTGCTGGCCTTCCATGAAGGCCTGCGCGATCGCGAGCTTCTGTTTCATCCCGAGGGAGTAGTTCCGCACGTGCTGGCGGGTGCCCGGTGAGAGGCCGACTCGTTCCATGGCTGCGGTGACGTCGGCGCGGCTGGCGACTTTGCGGATGGAGGCGAGTTCCAGGAGGTTCTCCAGGCCGGTGAGCCCGGGGAGGTAGCCCGGGCGGTCGATGATCGCACCGACGCCGATCGGGTAGGAGTCGCCCTTCTCACGGAGGTCTGTCGACAGCCAGACCTCACCGGCGTCTGGGGTGACGAGCCCGCAGATCAGCTTGAAGAGGACGGACTTGCCGGACCCGTTGGGTCCTTGGATTCCGCAGAGCGAGCCGCGCGGGACCGCGAGGTTCACGTCTTGGAGGACGTCGAGTCCTTTGAAGGACTTGGATACGGCGGTGAGCGTTGCTGCGTACTCCATGGGAACCTTTCAGTCGAACGAGGGTGCTTGGCGTCGGGCCAAGAGGGTGAGGATGATCAGGAGCGCGGCGAGGGTCGCGCCGGCGTAGAGGATGAGCAGAGTGGGTGCGGCGTCGGGAGCGCGCGCGCCGAGGAACGCGAGGGCTGAGGGCCAGGGCCAGGCGGGGTTGAGCGCCGGCACCGCGAGGATCGTGCAGGCGACCAGGGTGAGGGTCATCGGCGTCACGCTGTGAGCAAGCCAGCCGGCGATGACGCCGGCTGACGCGATAGACGCGGCGACCAGTGGCCCGGCCAGGAGCAGGTGGAGTGCATCGGCCCAGTCAAGCATGGGGCGGCCGGTCAGGGCGTCGAGGGCTGCGGTCACGGCGAGCAGCGCGATCGCGCTGACGAGGCCGGAGGCGACGTCGCGGGCGGTCTCGCGGGCGACGAGCGTGGTCGCACGGCCGTGGCGCAGGAGCAGGTACGGAAGCCGCGTGGTGAGGGTGTGTGACCAGCGCAGCATGAGAACCAGCGCGAGACCGCCCCACACGATGACGGCGAAGGCCCAGTGCAGGAACGACATCCCTTCGGTGCTCGCGCCGTAGAGGAGCTGGGAGGCCAGGGGCAGCTCGGGATCCTGAAGCGGGGTCATGAGCAGTACGCCGCTGCCGATGATCAGCCAGTACCACGCCCAACGGCGATCGATCCGCACCCTTGGCCAGGCTCGGTTCACGGGCCGTCGGTCCATGCCGAACGCCAGGACGCTGAGCACGGCGATGCCGACCACGCAGGCCGTGGGTGCGGCCCATAGCGGGAGCCCGGTCATCACGGCGTGCGCGGTGATCAGGGCGTTGATCGGGTTGCTCGCCGGAGGAAGCGGCCAGGCCTTGAAGATGACCGGCATCGATAGGGCGGCTGCGATGACGAACAGGCGGTAGTGCCGGGTGGAGGTGAGGGCGAGGAGGGCGACGCCGGTAGCGAGGAAGGCGGCTGAGACGGCCAGGTAGAGAACCTGCGCGGCCAGTACCGGGATGAACGCGAGCCCGGCGGTGGCTTGGGCGTGCAGCGACGCGACGAGGTCCTCGCGGGCCAGGGCGAGCGGGCTCCACATCAGCTGCCAGCCGAGCCCGGCCGTTCCCACCAAGGAGCTGGCCGTCAAGGCGATCGCCAGGACCGCTCCCACCGGCACGGCGCGCACCGCTTCGTCGAGGACGAACGCGGCTCGTGAGCCGTGACGAAGGAGGACCGCGGGGCGCGCGCGCAGTGAGATGCTGTGCCCGAGCACGACGGTCAGCACGGGCCACAGGAAGTACGCGATGACGTACGGATCCTGGGCGGTCATCAGCACCACGTCCCACGCCCCGAACGGGGCCTGGGCGATGTCAGCGGCGGTCAGGAGCTGGCCTCGGTACGCGAGAGCGGTCAGTGCTCCCGCGACCAGGGTCGCCACAGATGCGAACAGGAGTCCGCGGTAGCGACGCAACCAGATCACTGGTAGCCCGCCGGTGAGCGCCGGGCAGATAGTGTCCAGGCCGCAAGTGCCGCCACTATCAGCAGGAACGCCAGGGTCGAGATGAGCGGCACATGCAGCGGGATCTGGCGAAGGTTGAACGGGAACACCGCCGCGATCATGCCCCACCGTGCGAGCCCGAGGACGGCGAGCAGGAAGTCGATCAGGAACTGGCCCACCGCGGGCAGTGCCAGCGCGAGCAGACGGTTGCTCACGTTCACCAACGCGAGGACGCCGAGCATCCCGTAGAGAGCTGCATGAACCCCGACCCAGGCCGCATACGAGCTGAGGAACGCGGCGTCGCCCAGGGGAAGCAGTTGAGCGAAGGTGAACCGTTCGACAGGCACCCGAGCCCCGGGATCAGGGAAGTAGGTCACCCAGCCGAACTTCGGGGTCGCCCAGAGCGTCAGGACGCCGACGATCGCGATCATCACGGCACCGACCACGAACCCGAGAGCAGCAGCCCGGCCGAGATGGCGCAGCAGGTATCCGCGTCGCCCGCGACGCAGCTGGAGCGGCAGCCACGCTCCGGCCGACAGCTCCTGGCTGAAATAGAGCCCGTACAGCAGCGTGGTCAACAGCGGGAACGCCAGCGGAACCAGGCTGCTCAGGGCCAGCGTGAAGTGGTCGTAGCGGTCGACCAGCGCGTAGTCGCTAACCAGCCACCACCCGAAGAGGGCCGGCGAGGCGAACAGGAGCAGGACCACAGCCATGCTGGGCAAGTATCGGCGGATCAACGCGTTGTCTCCTCTGCGCACGAAACAGGTATTGACACGCCGGAGCGTGCCAATACCTGTTAGGTGGCGCTAGTTGCTGCGCCAGGTACCGGAGACCTGGACGTCGACGGAGGTGTTCCAGTCGTTGCTGAACTGTACGCGGGCGCTCGCGCCCTTCTGCACGGAGTTCCACAGCTGACGGGTGTCGTTGTCGCCGACGTCGCGAGCCCAGCCGCCGGTGCCGGAGCTGGCCTGGAGACGAGCGTCGACGACGTAGTCGGCGCCCACCGACTTGCTCCGCAGATCGGCAGCGGTGCCGGCGCCCGACTTCGTCTGGTACGCGGTGTAGCCGTTACCGTTGAACTTGCCGACGGTCGTGCTGTAGCTCTGGAACGAGGTGCCGGCCCAGGCCGACGTCCCGACAGCGAGCATCACGACGACGGCCAGGGGGATGGCGAACTTCTTGATCTTCATGATGAACCTTTCATCTAGGGGTTTCTCCGAACCTAAACGAACCTACGACAGCTCGTAGTTGAGCTGGAAATCTGGGAACTTTAGTTAAGGCCCCCGGGTTCAGGCCCCGACCTCCTCAGCTGGTGCTAGGGCGGAGGAGGGGGTAGAGGATCGTCTCGCGGATGCCGACGCCCGTCAGGAGCATGATCAGGCGGTCGATGCCCAGACCGAGTCCGCCCATCGGCGGCACGCCGTACTCGAGAGACTCGATGAAGTCGCCGTCGAACTGCATGGCCTCGGGGTCGCCCCCGGCCGCCTTGAGCGACTGGGACACCAGCACCTCCCGCTGGATCACCGGATCCACCAGCTCGGTGAAGCCGGTGCCGCGCTCGAGGCCGCCGATGATCAGGTCCCACGCCTCGACCTTGCCCGGCTCCGAGCGGTGCTGGCGCGCCAGCGGCTGGGCGATCGACGGGTAGTCATAGACGAACGTGGGCTGCAGCAGGTCCGGTTCGATCACCTCGGAGAACAGCTCCATCGCCATCTTGTCCGCGGCCCACTTGGGGTCGTACTCCACCTCGTGCGCGTCGGCGATCCGGTGCAGGGTCTCCAGGGGCGTGTCGACGGTGATCTCCTCCCCGAACCGCTCGGACATGGCCGGGAAGACCGACAGCCACGGCCACTCGCCGTCGAGGTCGATGACGCCCTTCGGCGTCTCGATCTGCCGCGACCCCACCGCGTCCGCCGCCGCCACGACGATGTCCTGGATCAGTCGCGCGATCGTGCGCTGGTCCCCCCACGCCATGTAGGCCTCGAGCATGGTGAACTCCGCGGAGTGCGTCGAGTCGATGCCCTCGTTGCGGAACACCCGGCCCATCTCGAAGACGCGGTCCGCGCCGCCCACCATGGTGCGCTTGAGGTGCAGCTCGAGGGCGATCCTCAGCGTCATGTCGATGTCGAACGCGTTGATGTGGGTGGTGAACGGGCGCGCCGCGGCGCCCCCGTGCACCAGCTGCAGGATGGGCGTCTCCACCTCGATGTAGTCCTGCGCGTACAGCGTCTGGCGGACCGCCCGGGTGATGGCGGCGCGCGTGCGGACCATCTGGCGGGCATCGTCGCGCACGATGAGGTCCACGTAACGACGGCGGACGCGCGCCTCCTCGGACAGATCCTTGTGCATCACGGGCAGCGGGCGCAGCGCCTTGGACGCCATCCGCCACTCGGAGGCCATGATGGACAGCTCGCCGCGCTTCGACGAGATGACCCGGCCGGTCACCCAGACGAAGTCGCCGAGGTCCACGTCGGCCTTCCAGGCCGCCAGCGCCTCCTCGCCCACCTCGGCCAGCGACAGCATCACCTGCAGGCGTTCGCCGTTGTCGTCGGGGGTGAAGCCGTCCTGGAGGGTGGCGAAGGCGAGCTTGCCGGTGTTGCGGATGAACACCACGCGACCGCCGGTGGTGACCACGTCCTGGGTCTCCTCGCCGGCCTCCAGGTGCCCCCACCCGGCCCGGATGGCGCGCAGCGTGTGGCTGCGGGTCAGGTCCGCGGGGTAGACCTCCACCCCGGCCTCAAGCAACCGGGCGCGCTTCTCCTTGCGGACGGCGGTCTGTTCCGAGTCGCTGGGCAGGGGGGTGGGGGTATCAGTCACGCGGGACATCCTAACCGGTGGGGCTGTGTGACCCGTCACGACGGTGGCTCAGGCCAGGCGCACGCGCACGCCGTCGACGGTGTCCTCGAACACCACCCCGGCCAGGCTCTCGACGGCCCAGTCCGCGGCCAGTTCATCGGCGGTGTGCTCGGTCAGCACGCCCAGCACCGGCATCCCTGCGGCACGCGCGGCCGCGACGCCAGCGGGGGCGTCCTCGCAGACCAGGCAGCGGGAGGGATCGACGCCGAGCCGCTCGGCGGCCAGCAGGAAGCTGTCGGGGGCGGGCTTGCCGCGCTCGACCTGGTCCCGCGTGACGATGACCTCGGGCCGGGGCAGCCCGGTGGCGTCCAGGCGGGCGTCCAGAAGCGCCGTCGTGCAGGAGGTGGCGATGGCCCGCCGGGCGCTGGGGATGGCCGCGAACGCCTCCGCCGAGCCGGGAAGCGCCACGACTCCCTCGGTATCCGACACCTCCAGCTCGTCGATGCGACGCCCCGCCGACGGGGCGATGTCCGCGGGCAGAAGCGCCCGGGCCACGGCCTCTGCCGGGCGACCGGTGTACTGCCTCAGCGTCTCCAGGTCCACGCCGTACTCGACGGCCCAGAGCGCGTATGCGCGGTGCATGGACGCCATGGAGTTCGCCAGCGTGCCGTCGAAGTCGAAGATGACGGCGTCGAACGTGCCGAGCTCGCTCACTTCCAGAGGGTCATTCCCACGAAGCTGGTCACGATCAGCCCCAGGCCGATCGCCAGGTTCCAGTCCCCGAGGGCCCGCATGAAGCCGACGTACTCGTAGGCGAGGTTCCACGTCACCATCCAGGCGACGCCCAGCAGGCCGATCGGCAGGAAGACGGCCGGCACCCAGGAGCGGCCGGCCGGAGCCAGGCGGGCGGTCTCGCTGCGCTTCTCCGCGAGCTCGGCCTTCGCCTTGGACTTCTTCTTGTCCTCCGCGGACTTGCGCACCTTTGATTCGGGCACTGTTGCCTCCTTCTTCGGTGTCCTAGCCTAGGCGAGCGACGGCGAATCGCGCGCATCGGCGCCGGCGGGACCACCCGGGGAGCGCCGGCCCGGCGGGTACCGTGGGCGCATGAGCTGGTGGGATGCGGTGAAGCGGCGGGTGCCCCGCGTCCGCGCCAACATCGGGAAGAACCAGATGAGGACGCGCTCGCCGCGCGGGCGGGTGACCACCGTCCTCGTGTGCGTCCTCGCCGGCCTCATGATGACCGTCGCCGCCATCGCCGCCCGGGGGACGGACCTGCGCGCCGACCGCACGGCTGACCTCCGGGACCTGATCGTGTCGCAGGGCCGGCGCAACACCGAGCTGAGGAACGAGGCCGACGCGCTGCGCGCGGAGGTCGCCGAGCTGGGCTCGGCGCAGGTGGGCACGGGAGACCTGGCCGACGACCTGGCCCGCGCCGAGGAGAAGGCCGGCATGGTGGCCGTCGGGGGGCCGGGCGTGCGGGTCACGCTCACCGACGCACCCAACGAGGTCAAGCCGGCGGGGGTGGACGACGACGCGCTGGTGGTCCACCAGCAGGACATCCAGGCCGTGGCCAACGCGCTGTGGGCGGGCGGCGCCGAGGCGATGACCATCCAGGGGCAACGCGTCATCTCCACCACTGGCATCAAGTGCGTGGGCAACACCGTCGTCCTGCACGGCATCCCGTACGCGCCCCCCTACGTGATCGAGGCCATCGGGGACCAGGAGCTGCTGCTGGTCGCACTCGACCAATCGCCGTCGCTGCAGATCTACCGCCAGTACGTGGCGGCCTACGGCCTGGGCTACTCCGTCGAGCGGTCTCAGGAGCTCGAGTTTCCGGGGTTCAGCGGATCCACGGGCGTCCGGGTGGCGACGGTCGCCGGCTGAGTCGCAGGCGTGTGCCGCGATATGGGCGGCGGCCGAACGGGCGGGCGGTGGCACAATGGCCGCGTGGCAGCCATCCTCGTGATCGACAACTACGACTCGTTCGTCTACAACATCGTGTCCTACCTCGCGCAGATCGGCGCCGAGGTGGAGGTGTGGCGCAACGACGACCCGCGCTTCGACGCGCCGGACTGGTACGCCCCGTTCGACGGCGTGCTGCTGTCGCCCGGCCCGGGCACGCCCGAGGAGGCAGGGGTGTGCGTCGACGTGGTGCGCACCCTGGGCGGGGTGAAGCCGCTGTTCGGCGTGTGTCTCGGCCTGCAGGCCATGGCGGTGGCCTACGGCGGCGTCGTGGACAGGGCGCCCGAGCTGCTGCACGGGAAGACCTCGCCGGTGTTCCACGAGGGCCAGGGGGTGTTCGCTGGCCTGCCGTCGCCGGTGACGACGACGCGTTACCACTCGCTGGCCATCGTCGAGGACACCGTGCCCGACGTGCTCGAGGTGACGGCGCGGACGGAGACCGGCGTGATCATGGCGGTGCGCCACCGGGCCTTCGCCGTCGAGGCGGTGCAGTTCCACCCGGAGTCGGTGCTCACCGAGGGCGGCTACCAGATGCTGGCCAACTGGCTGGTGGAGTGCGGCGACGCCGATGCGCCTGCGCGCGCGGCGAAGTTGTCGCCGCTCGTCACCACCCCCCTGACCTGACTCGCCTTCGGGGGCCCCCGCCCAGGGTGCGCCCGCCCTCGAGGGTCGGGCCCAGGCACGACGCGGCCCCCTCCTGCGTGGAGGGGGCCGCGACGTCATTGCCCGGGGGTCAGCCCCCCAGCGCTACGGGGTCTCGGAGGCCGTGGGCTCCGGTGACACCGAGGTGGGCGGATCCGGGGTCGGCGTCGGGGTGGGCGTGGGCGTCGGGGTGGGGTCCGGCTCCGGGGGAGCCACCGCGACCAGCAGCTGGATCACCGTGCCGCGGTCCAGGGCGGTGCCCGCAGTCTGGTCCTGATCGAACACCAGCCCCGGCGACACCTCCGAGGTCTCAGCCTCGGTGATGTTGACGCGGAAGCCCTTGGCCTCTGCCTCGCGCTGAGCCGCGGACTCGGTGCGCTCGGTCAGCACGGGCACGATCGAGCGGCCCGTGGCCACCGTCAGCACGATCTCCTGATCCGGCGGCACCTCCGCGCCCGAAACGGGGTTGACCGAGACTACGTTGCCGGCCACCGCGTCGATGGGCTCCGTGGCCGGGTCCGCCTCCTCCTCGCGGATGTTGGTCAGCCCCGCGTCGGTGAGGAGGCGTCGGGCCTCGGCCACCGTGACGCCGGTCAACCCCTCCGGAACCGTCTCCACATCCGGCCCGCTGGACACCACGATCGACACGCGGGACCCGGGCTCCACCATGGTCCCCGCCGCAGGGTCCGAGCTCAACACCTGGCCGACGTTGTCCTCGGTGCCCACCACGTACGTCACGTTCGGCACCAGCCGCGCGTCGGTGAGGATGTTCGTGGCCGCGACCTCGGTCTGGCCCACCACCGTCGGCACCTGGACCGTCGCAGTCGACGGCGGCTCCGGCGGGTTGAGGATGGTCCAGATGGCCACGCCCATCGCGATCACGATCAGCCCTGCGATGATCGCCAGCGCGATCACGCCCTTGTTGGACTTCTTCTCCGGCTCCAGCAGATCGGTGTCTGCCGTGGCCGGGGACACGGCCGGGGAGACCGGCACCGCGACCGGAGCCACGCCGCGGCGGGCCGTCGTGGTCATCGGGTCGCTGGCGATCACCTGCGTGGGCGGCTCCGCCGCCATGGCGGCCATCACCGGCTGCCCGTTGAGGGCCCGCATCAGGTCCTCACGCATCTCCGAGGCATCCTGGTAGCGGTCGCGCGGATCCTTCGCCAGCGACTTCAGCACGATGGCGTCCATCGACGGGCTGATCTCCTCGTCGATCTCCGACGGGGGCACCGGGATCTCCCGCACATGCTGGTAGGCGACGCTGACCGGAGAATCGCCCTTGAACAACGGCTGGGACGTGAGCAGCTCGTACAGCAGGCAGCCGACGGAGTAGATGTCGGAGCGGTTGTCCACCTTCTCGCCGCGCGCCTGCTCGGGCGAGAGGTACTGGGCGGTGCCGATGACGGCCGCGGTCTGCGTCATGGTGGCCGACGTGTCCGCCACCGCGCGCGCGATGCCGAAGTCCATCACCTTGACGGTGCCGCCCGGCGTGAGCATCACGTTGGCCGGCTTGATGTCGCGGTGGATGATGCCGGCCCGGTGGGAGTAGGCCAGCGCGTCGAGGACGCCGGCGGTGAACTCCATCGCGCGGTCCGGCACGATCTTGCGTCCGTCGCGCAGCACCTCGCGCAGCGTCACGCCTTCCACGAGCTCCATCACGATGAACGGGACGGAGACGTCGCCGTCGCGCTCCTCGCCGGTGTCGTAGACGGCGACGATGTTGGGGTGGTTGAGGCCGGCGGCGGACTGCGCCTCGCGCCGGAACCGGGCCTGGAAGGTGGGGTCGCTCGCCAGGTCCACCCGGAGCCGCTTCACCGCGACGTCGCGCTCCAGCCGGAGGTCCCTGGCACGCCACACCTCAGCCATGCCGCCGCGGCCGATCACCTGGTCGAGTTCGTAACGGCCGCCGAGCAGGGCACCTCGCTCTGTCATCGCTGAAGATCCTTCCGGTCGATCACGGACAATACTGCGCCATACACCTGAGAGGTATCTGAGATGTTCAAAGGAGAGCCTCCAGTACGGCCTTGAAGATCGGGGCCGCGAGCCGGCCTCCGGAGATGTCGTCTCGCTCCACGTCGGCGTTCTCCACGAACGCGACGATCGCCACCGTGGGATCCTCGGCGTATCCCACGAACCAGGCATAGGGGGGCCGGTCGGGGGCAGTCTGGGCGGTGCCGGTCTTCCCACCGACCACCACGCCGTCGGTCTGGGCTGGGCGCCCGGTGCCGTCCTCGACGGTGGCCACCATCATCTGCTGCAGCAGCTCCGCCGACGACGCGCTGATCGGCTGCCCGATGGCCTCGGGGGTCCTGGAGCTGAGGACCGTGAGGTCCTGGCTGGTCACGGTGCTGACCAGGTAGGGCGACATCATCACCCCGTCGTTCGCGATGGCCGCCGCCACCTGGACGATTTGGAGGGGCGAGGCCGCGACGTCGTACTGCCCGATCGCAGACAGCGCCGTCTGGGCCTCGTCGAGCTCGGCGGGGAAGCGGGAGGTGGCGGCCGCGATGTCGACGGTGGGCTCCTGGTTGAAGCCGAAAGCCTCGGCCATGGCGCGCAGCTTCTCGTCGCCGAGGTCCAGCGCCAGCGACCCGAAGGCCGTGTTGCAGGAGGTCTGCAGGGCCTGCTGCAGCGAGACGGTGGTGCCGCCGCAGTTGGTGGAGTTGCCGATGGAGCGGCTCGAGTTGGGCAGCGGCAGCGACGCCGGGGCGTCCAGCTCGCTGCTGGGCACCATGCCGTCCTCGAGCGCCGCGGCGGCGGTGACCAGCTTGAACGTGGAGCCGGGTGGGTAGATCTCGCGGGTGGCGCGGTTCTTGAGCGGCTCCGTCGGCGAGTCCAGGAGCTCGGTCCAGGCCTCCCGCGCCACCTCGAGGTCCACCGTCGCCAAACGATTGGGGTCGTAGGTGGGCGTCGACACCAGGGCCAGGATCTCTCCGGTCTCGTAGTTCATGGCCACCACGGCGCCCTGCTGATCACCCAGCGCGCTCACCGCGGCGGCCTGGGCTCGGGGGTTGAGCGTGGTGGAGATGTTGGCGCCCTGCGACTGGCGGCCCGTGATCAGGTCGACGAGGCGGCCGACCGACTGCACCCGCGACGTGCCGGCCAGTTCCTCGTTGTAGTAGCTCTCCAGGCCGGAACGGGCGTAGTCGTAGGAGTACCAGCCGGTGACCGAGGACCACAGCTCGCCCGCCGGGTAGGTGCGCACGAAGGGGAAGCGGCCCGGCCGTTCGACCGAGACCGCGATCGGGTCGTTGCCCACCAGGATGGCGCCGCGGGGGCGGGCGAACTCGGCGTCGCGGACCCGACGGTTGCGCGGGTCCGCGTTGAGGTCGTCGGCCTGCACCACGGAGATGGCGGTCAGGTTGAGCAGCAGGGCGGCCATCATCAGCGCCACGAACACCGTCACCTTGCGGATGGGGCCGTTCATCGGGAGATCACCGTCGTCGCGTCGTCGAGGAGGCTGAGTTCGCGGGGCGCGGCTGTCGCGGCCTGGGGCATGCGGCTGCGGTGCGAGATCACCATGAGGATGGCGATGATGATCCAGTTGGCGATCAGGCTGGAGCCGCCCTGCGACATGAACGGGGTGGTGAGGCCGGTCAGCGGTAGCAGGCGGGTGACGCCGCCGATGATGGCGAACACCTGAAGCGCGAAGGTGAAGCTGAGGCCCGTGGCGAGCAGCTTGCCGAACCCGTCGGGCGAGGTGACGGCGGTCTTGAAGCCGCGCGCCACCAGCAGCGCGTAGACCATGACGATGGCCATCAGGCCCAGGATCCCGATCTCCTCGCCCAGCGCGGCGGCGATCATGTCGCTCTTCGCCAGGGGGGTCAGCCCCGGCCGGCCCAGGCCCCATCCGCGCCCGAACAGGCCGCCCCAGGCGAACCCGAACTGGGCGCTGATGATCTGCAGGTTCTGGTCGTAGTTGCTGAACGGGTCCAGCCAGGCGTTCACGCGGCGGGGCACGTGGTAGGTGAACCGGAAGGCGGCGAGCGCCGCGACCACGAAGGAGATGCCGGCCAGGATCGGCCACGCCGGCCGCTCCGTCGCCACGTAGATCATCACGGTGAACAGCCCGAAGAACAGCATCGAGGTGCCCAGATCGTTCTGGTAGACCATGACGACGAGGCACAGCAGCCACATCACCGCGATGGGCCCGAGGTCGCGGGCGCGGGGTAGCTCGATGCCGAGGAAGCGTCGCCCGGCCAGCGCCAGCACCTCGCGCTTCTCGTACAGGTAGGCGGCGAACGCGATCGACAGGGCGATCTTGGCCACCTCGGCCGGCTGGAATGAGTATCCGAAGACCCGGATCCAGATCTGCGCGCCGCCGGAGGACACCCCGATGACGGGGAGCAGTGGCAGCAACAGCAGCACCAGGCCGGAGATGAACAGCAGGTAGGGGTAGCGCTGGAGCCTGCGGTGGTCGCGCAACAGGATCGCCACGGCGGCGAACAGCGTGAGCCCCAAGGCCGTCCACAGCAGCTGCGTCGCGGCGTCGTCGTTGACCGGCTCGGGGATCTGGTCGATGCGCCAGATCATGGCCAGCCCCAGGCCGTTGAGCAGGAAGACCGACGGCAGGATCACCGGATCCGCGTAGGGGAGCCGGAACCGGACCACGAGGTGGGCGGCGATGCCGAGGCCGAACCAGATCGCCGCCACGACCACCAGGTTCTGCGGCAGCTCGCCGTACAGGTTGAGGCTGGTGATCAGCCAGCCGGCGAAGCCGAACGACTGCGCCAGGACCAGGAGCGCCAGCTCCACGTTGCGGCGCTTGTTGTAGACGATGACCTCGTCGGAGACCGCCGGCTGGACAGCTGCGGACATCAGCAGGCCTCCGGATCCGCCTCGGCGCTTGCCGTGGGGGTCGCGGTGACGTCCGGGGGGAGCAGGAAGCTCGGGACCGCCGACGGCGAGGACGGCAGGGGCTCGGGGGTCAGGGTGGTGGTCGGCAGGCCGGGGAGGCTCGAGGACGGCGTGGGCGAGGGGCTGGGTGACGGCGACACCTGCGGCGTGGGCTGCCGCCGCTCTTCGCGCACCTCGACGCAGCGCTCGGCCAGGGCGCGGAGCTGGCGGGTGGTGCCGTGCGCCGCCTCGACGCTAGCCACCGTGATGGTGCCGTCCACGACGCGCTGGTAGAACCGCGGCAGGTCCGTCACGGGGATGTCGGTGCGCTCGGTGAGCGTGTTGAGGTCCAGCCCCAGCAGCGAGCCGGGCAGCCCGTTGTAGATCGCCACGTAGCCGTCGTCGGCGGCCACGAAGTAGCGGGTCGTGGAGTAGGCGTACAGGCCCCAGGCGCTCCCGCCGAGGACCAGCGCTACCGCCAGCACCATCGCGGTGATGCCGGGCCAGCGGCGTTTCGGCTCGTGGGGGGCGTAGCGCG
This sequence comes from Propionibacteriaceae bacterium, assembly GCA_027492545.1. Classification (GTDB taxonomy): domain Bacteria; phylum Actinomycetota; class Actinomycetes; order Propionibacteriales; family Propionibacteriaceae; genus Arachnia. The sequence continues at coordinate 33,812 of JAPUEL010000074.1, read as the reverse complement.
CCACCTCGGACGCGTCGTGCTCGACGACCACGCCCGGTGCTGACGCGGGCCACTGGGGTGCCTTCGTCGCCGTGCCCTTCCCCAGGGCCAGCTCGCCGGTGCGGGGGACCTTGACCTCCGTCGCGGCGCCCACGAGCACGCCCTCGCGGGCGTCCAGGGCCTCATCCTCAGGCAGCACGTCGCCGACGACGATGGTGATGTTGTCGTGGCCGCCGTTGGCGTTCGCGGTTGCGGCCAGCTTCGCGATCGCCTCCCCGGGGTCCTCCAGGGCGAGGAATTCGCGCAGGGTGGCGACGTCGACCAGGCCGCTCAGCCCGTCGGAGCAGAACATGATCCGGTCCCCGACCTGGGCGTCGACCAGCTCCAGGTCCGGCTCGAAGTCCACCTGGCCGTTCAACACCTTGAGGATGAGCGAGCGGTGAGGGTGCGTCGCGGCCTGCTCCGGGGTGATCTTCCCGTCGTCCAGCAGCGACTGCACCCACGAGTGGTCGTGCGTGAGCTGGGTGAGTTCGCCGTCGCGCAGCAGATAGCCGCGCGAGTCACCGATGTGTCCGATCCCGAACTGCGAGCCGTTGAACATGGCGCCGCAGAAGGTGGTGCCCATGCCGTCGAGCTCGAGGTCCTCCTCGATCAGCTCCGTCAGCTTCGAGTTGGCGCGGGCGATCATGCCGCCCACCCGCTCCAGCATCTCCTCGCCCTCGGCGGCGCGATGGTCCGAGCGGGCCGCCTCCTGCGCCGCGACGGCGGAGGCGAGGTCACCCGCGGCGGCGCCGCCCATGCCGTCGGTGACGACGAGCAGGGTGGGCGAGGCGTAGCCGGAGTCCTGGTTGTTCTTGCGGATCCGGCCCACCTCGGAGTGGGCGGCGAAGCGGAGGGAGTACACCATGGGCTAGATCTCGAACCGCATGAGGGTCTTGCCGATGCGCACCACGTCGCCGACCGTGACCTTGGTGGGCTCGGTCACGAGCTTGCCGTTGACGTAGGTCCCGTTGGTGGACTGCAGGTCCGTGATCACCCAGGTGGTGGCGTCCTTCTGCACCAGCTGGGCGTGGCGGGCGGAGGCGTAGTCGTCGTCGAGGAGGAGCGTCGAGTCCGCGGCTCGGCCCAGGTTGATGGTGGGCTCGACCGGCACCGACGTGCCCTGCTGGCGCCCAGCGGTGATCGCGAACCGGGTGGGCAGCTTGGACCTGTTGCGGCCGCGCCCGCGGTCAGCCGGGATCGCGGCGAGGGAGGCGACGGGGACCTTGCGGCCGAACATGTCCGTGCGCACCACGTTGGCGACGAACAGGATGAACAGCCACAACATGGCCAGGAAGACGATCTTGATGGTGGCGACGATGAGGTCAGACATGGCTCACGACCCCGTCGGTGAGTGGATCAGCAACCTCGTGTTGCCGACCTCGATCCTGGCCCCCTCGCCAACCCGGGTCTTCGTGATGCGGCTCCCGTTGACGTGCACGCCGTTGGTGGAGCCGAGGTCCTCGATGGTGACCACCGGATGGTCCGGGTCACCGGTGACGCTGATCAGCGCGTGGCGCCGGGAGACTCCCGGGTCGTTCAGGCGCAGGTCCGCCTCCGCGCCACGCCCGATGACCAGGCCCGGTGCGACGAGCGGATGGCGAACACCGTTGACCTCCACGACCAGCCGGCCGGAGAGCTCCGACGGGGCGGCATGGCCGGTGGCGTCCGTGGCGGTGGCGTGGCTGGCGACGGTGAACTGGCCGGTGGGCAGTGACTCGTCGAGCACGTAGTCGATGGTGACGGGGCCGTTGAACACGTAGTGCCGGTCCGCGGCATGGTCCCGGATGCCGGGCATGATCTCGGCGTTGAGGGTCTTGGAGTAGGGGACCAGTCTGTCGTGGTCCGCCTGCGAGAGGCCGATGGTGAAGGCGTTGGGCACGAGGCGCTTGTCCCTCGAGAGGAGCTTGGCTTCGGCGTCGAGCTCGCGCTGGATCCCCGCGACGATCTCGACGGGGTGCACGAACCCCTTGAAGGCCTTGGCGAAGACCTTGCCCACGGCGGATTCGATCCGCTTCTCGGCCTTGTCAAAGACTCCCATGTGCCTCCTCTCGGTGCTCGGACAGCGCCTCCCCCCAGGCACACGTTCGCCGCCAGTCTAACCGCCGAGTCTGCGAGGGTGCGATATCGGGCCGCGACAACGCCCTTCGCGCCGCCGCCCTGCTGATCCAGCGCGGCCCTCGCCCCTCACCCGCCGCCCTGCTTGACGGTGTGGGGTGTGCACGACTCGCCGTCGGGATCCGTGGTCGGGTGCGCATGGGGACACGAGGCCGGTTTCGTGCGGCGTTTCGTGCCATGGGTCCCGGGTCTCGACGTCGGGCGCGAGGGTGGGGGACGGTAGGGCGGCTGCGCGCAGTGATGCCCAACTCGACGATCGCCCAACTGGCGTCCCGCTTGAGCAGACCCGCGCTAGGGCCGCCCTGCCGGCGCACGCCCGGGGCCGGCCACGCCACGGGCAGACCAGTGCAGGGAGACCTGGGACGAGGCCCGTGCGGCCTCGTCTACCCGACCACGGTAGAGCCCGGTCAACAAGTAGTCGGAGGACAAGGGCCGCACGGGCCTCGTGCCAGGGCTTCTGGCACCTGTCAGGCGGGCGACCGGACGAAGGCCCGACGTTGGGCGGGCGACCGGACGAACGCGCGACGTTAGGCGGACGTCGGGAGGGACTCAGGCGGGGTGGGAGTGGTGGGCCCAGGGGAAGGTGGGTAGGGCGTCGGCGAAGGCGCGCAGGATCACCTGCGAGCCCTCCAGCGCCGACAGCGACTCCTCGGCGAGCTGTGCCTCGACGTCGCTTGCTACAGAGCGCACCGTCGGCGACGTCCGCAGCGACTCGAGCAGCTCGTCGCGCACCATGTTCCAGAGCCAGTCGCGCTGCTGGTCCAGCCGGCGGGCGGCGAGCGACCCCTCCGCCTCCAGCTCGGCACGATGCTTCTCGACGGTGTTCCACAGCTCGTCCAGGCCGGCGCCCGTGTACGAGGAGCAGGTCAGCACCGGCGCGCGGCGCTTCTTCGTGTCGCTGGTGATGAGCTTCATCGCGATGCTGAGCTCCCGGGCCGCGACCCTCGCGGCCTGCTCGTTGTCGCCGTCGGCCTTGGTGATGGCGATCACGTCCGCGAGCTCGAGGATGCCGCGCTTGATGCCCTGCAGCTGGTCCCCGGTGCGGGCCACCTGGAGCATGAGGAACGTGTCCACCATCCCCGCCACCGCGACCTCGGACTGGCCGACGCCAACCGTCTCCACCAGGATCACGTTGTAGCCGGCCGCCTCGAGGACGAGCATCGACTCGCGGGTTGCCCGCGCCACCCCACCCAGGTGGCCGCCCGACGGCGAGGGCCGGATGAACGCGTCCTCCCGCGCCGCGAGCTCCGCCATGCGGGTGCGGTCGCCCAGGATGGAGCCGCCGGTCCGCGACGACGAGGGGTCCACGGCGAGCACCGCCACGCGATGGTGCCGCTCGTCGATCAGCTTGACGCCCATGGCGTCGACGAAGGTGGACTTCCCCGCGCCGGGGACGCCGGAGATGCCGACGCGGAACGCATGCCCGGTGAGCGGGGCGATCAGCCGCAGCAGCTGATGCGCCATCTCGCGGTGCTCCGGCTTCGACGACTCCACCAACGTGATCGCGCGGGCGATGTGCCCCCGCGACCCCGCGACGATCCGGTCCGCCAACTCCTCGGGTGTCACCTTCCGCATGGCTCAAGACCCTACCGCCGCGGGCTCCCGCGCCGTGGTCAGCCCCGCGCGGCGTTGCCCTCGAGTTCGAGGATCTCCTCGGCGGCCACCGCGACAGCCTCGTGCAGCGCCTCCCTGGTGGCCGAGTTCGAGGCGCTGCTGCCGGAGCTTCCGGGGTGGACGACGCTCTGAGGTCCGGTTCTCAGGCGGGCTCGTCGCCGCGGGTGATCAGCCCCGCGGTGGCGAGCCCGTTCAGCTGTTCCTCGACGGCGTCGCGCAGGCTCCCCTCGGGGGGCGTGCCGAACTCGTCCTCGAGGGCGGCGGTCAGCTGGGCCTGACTGCGCGGGCCGTCGTCGAGCAGCTGCAGGACGACGGTGGCGACGGGGCCCAGGCGCAGGACCTGGTCATCCAGGAGGACCAACGACTCGCCGTCCGCGGCGAGAAGGTCTGTGACGGGTGCCCGGCGGACCATGCCCGCCTCCGCTGCCGTGAACCTCCCCTGGGTCGTGCCCGGTTCCTGGGTCATGCCGGGCCCTCCAGCCTGTCGGTGCACCACTGAAGGATCTGGTGCCCCTCGCCGTACTCGACCAGCGTGCAGCCGGCCCGGCGGTGCACGTCGGCCATGAGGTGCAGCGGCTCCGGGAGTTTCGACAGCGACGACGTCTCCGGCGCGATCATCGTGAGCGCGTCGAGCACGGGCAGCGGGGTGAACGTGGCGTGCTCCCTGCCGGCGGTCCGTCGCAGGACCACGAGATCCGCGAGCACGGGGACGGCCGGTGCTGGCACCAGCCCCAGGTCGTCCGGTGAATTCTCCAGCTTGGGGTGGCCGTGCTCGGGCGCGAGCGTGATGGGCTTGGGATAGGGGTGGATGCGCAGGGTGTCCGGGCTGATCCCCACCGTCTCGTCGGAGAGGTAGCCGTAGTGCTTCCCGAGCCGGCGGGTCAGCGTGGACTTGCCCGTGCCACCAGGGGCGACGAAGACGAGCGCGCGCCCGGTGCCCTGGTGGGCGACGGCGCCGGCGTGGAGCATGAGCAGCTCGCCCGCGCGGGCGGCGATGAACGCCTGGGTGATCTGCTGCGTGGCGGACTCCTGCGACGAGCCCTTCCTGACGGTGACCTCCGCGCGGCGGGTGGTGTCGCGGTAGAGGCAGCGGGCCCAGAGGTGGCGGAAGGCGTCGACGTCGAGGCCGGACTCGGACAGGTCCACCGAGATGGTGGTGCCGAGGCCGGCCAGCGTCACCACTGGTTCGGGATCAGTCATCTGTCGACACCGTCAGCTTCCTCGCCGCGAGATCCGCCAGGTACGAGACGACGTGCGGGTGGATGTCCGCATCCGGCGCCCCCGTCGCGTTGCTGACGTCGCGGACGATCTGCTCGGTGGTGGCGCCGTCGAGACAGTCCCAGATGAGGGCGGCGGTGCCGTCGAGGATCACCACCTCCCCGACGGTGGGCGCGGTGGCGATCACGCGATCCTCGTCGTCCTCCCAGACCACGTCCGGGTGGTGCCGGTGCCTCATCGGTCCCGCTTCCGTGGGCGCCGACGGGCGGCGAGTTCGCCCAGCAGTCGTCTCCATCGCAGCAGCGTACGCTGAGCCACCTCGCGGCGGCTGGGGGCATGCCCCAGTTCGGCCTCGAGGAGCGACGGGTCGAAGAACAGCAGCCCCTGGACGACGGCGGCCTTCCTGGGGAGGGTGGTGGCGGAGCGCCAGCGCGCCCGCCACTCGTCCAGGCGGCTCGGGTTTCCGTCGCGGAAGTGCCTCCACAGCAGGTACTCGGGGTGATCGCTGAAGGCCTCCAGGTCTCCCACCGCCGCCGCCACTCCGATCTCGGCGCCCAGATGCCGCGCCAGGGCCAGCACCTCGGCGCGCTCGTCGTCGCTTGCGCGACCCCACGCGCGGTCCGTGTCAGGGTGGTGCGGCCCGCTCCGGGCCGAATGCAGGAGCAGGACGAGGCGCTGCGCCGGCACCGAGGGGGTGGGGCACGGCACGTGCCCGAGCAGGACGGTGGAGCGGTCCCGCCACAGCTCGTCGAACGCCTCCGGCGCGAGGCCGGGGAAGTGGCGGTGGACGTCGGCGTTGCCGAGGGTGGGATGGAAGATGTTCATGGCGTGGCCGAACGCGGAGCTGGTGGAGAAGCTGGTCTTGAAGATCCAGCCGTGTCGGGTGGCCTCGTCGAGGAAGCGGCGCACGTGCTGCGGGCGGATGAGCAGGTCCGCATCCGAGCTGTTGCGCGCCACGGTCTCGGTCCGGTCCCCGTCCGGGTCCTGCACGGTGCGTCTGTCGAGGAGCTCCGGAGCCACGGCCGGTCCCTTGATGTGGAGGACGTCCGCGCCGGCCTTGTCCGCGACGCGCTGCAGCACCCCATGGGTGAGGCGCAGGCGGACGTTGAGGGAGGGCTCCAGGCTCATGGCAGGGAGTCGAGGTAGCGCCGGAGGGCTTCGGTGCCGTCGGTGGGCTGGAAGCCGGTGGCCGTGATCTTGGTGAGGTCGAGTGTGGAGTGGCGGGGGCGTGGGGCGGTGGTCTTTCCTGCGGTGAAGGTCGCGGTGTCGGTGGGGGTGACGCGGCCGGTCGCGTTGCGGGCGTGGAAGACGGTGCTGGCGATGTCGTGCCAGGTGAGCGGGTCGCCGTCGGAGGTGAGGTTGTAGGTGCCGGCGGGGGCCTGGCTGGTCAGCAGGTGGAGGGCGGCGGCGGCGAGGTCACCGGCGAAGGTGAGGCGGCCGTGTTGGTCGTCGACGACGGCGGGGCTGACCCCGGAGTCGGCGAGGCGGGCCATGGTGCGCACGAAGTTGGGGCCGTCGCCGATGACCCAGCTGGTGCGCAGGATGTAGTGGCGGGGGAGGGTGGCGACGAGGGCGTCGGCGGCGGCTTTGGAGGCGCCGTAGGCGCTGAGTGGGGTGAAGGGTTCGTCCTCGTCGTGGACCTCAGCCGTGCCGTCGAAGACGTAGTCCGAGGAGATGTGGACCAGGGGGAGGCGGTGGCGGGCGGCCGCGGCGACGAGGTGCGCGGTGCCGGTGACGTTGACGGCCCAGCAGGCGGCACGGCCGTCGGTTTCCGCGGCGTCGACTTTCGTGTAGGCGGCGGCGTTGATGATCGCCGAGGCCTGGCCCCAGGGGTGGCCGGCCACGGCGTCGGGGTCGGTGAGGTCCAGTTCGGCGTGGCCGAGGAAGGTGGCGTCGGGCAGGAGGCGGCGCAGCGCTTGGCCGAGTTGCCCGTCGGCTCCGGTGACCACGGGCCGGGGCCGGGGCATGGGGATGACCTGGTCGAGTGGCGGGTGGGTGCGGTCGGCCTCCGAGACGATCGCGGTGTCGAGCGGGAGGGGCCAGGCGATGCCGGGGTGGTTCAGGTTGGCGAAGGTGTACTGGGCTTTCGCGTCGGCCGACCAGTGCTCGTTGACCAAGTACGAGTAGCAGGTGGTGTCCTCGAGTGCCTGGTAGGCGTTGCCGACGCCGCGGGGGGTGAACACGGCGGTCTCGGGGCCGATCTCGCAGGTCACGACCGTGCCGAACGTGTCGCCTTCCCGCAGGTCCATCCAGGCGCCGAACACGAGCCCGGTGGCGACGGAGACCAGTTTGTCCCAGGGTTCGGCGTGGATGCCGCGGGTGACGCCGGCCTGGGCGTTGAAGCTCATGTTCTGCTGCACCGGGCCGAAGTCCGGCAGCCCGAGGGCGGTCATCTTCGCGCGCTGCCAGTTCTCCTTGAACCAGCCCCGCGGGTCCCCGTGCAGGGGGAGGGTGAGGATCAGCAGGCCGGGGATCGCCGTGGTGTCCACGCGGGGTCCCTGCATCACTGGCCCTTCGCGGCGTACTTCGCCTCGACGGCGGCCTTCAACGGCCGCCACCACGCCTCGTTGGCCCGGTACCAGTCGATGGTGGCCTGCAGCCCGTGCCGGAAGTCGGTGTATGCCGGGGTCCAGCCCAGCTCGTCGCGGAGCTTCGTGGCGTCGATGGCGTAGCGCAGGTCGTGGCCGGCGCGGTCGGTGACCCGATCGTAGGCATCCGAGGGTTGGCCCATCAGCTCGAGGATCAGCTCGATGACTGTCTTGTTGTCCTGCTCGCCGTCGGCGCCGATCAGATACGTCTCCCCGATGCGGCCGTCTTCCAGGATCCGCCACACCGCGGAGTTGTGGTCGTCGACGTGGATCCAGTCCCGCACGTTCGCGCCCGCCCCGTACAGCTTCGGGCGGATCCCATCGATCACATTGGTGATCTGGCGGGGGATGAACTTCTCGATGTGCTGCCGCGGGCCGTAGTTGTTCGAGCAGTTGCTGATCGTGGCCCGCACCCCGAACGACCGCACCCATGCCCGCACCAGATGATCACTGGCGGCCTTCGACGCCGAGTACGGACTCGACGGGTTGTACGCGGTGTTCGGGGTGAATTTCGCCGGGTCGTCGAGCTCCAGATCCCCGTACACCTCGTCGGTGGAGATGTGATGCAGCCGCCTGTCATGCTCCCGCACCGCCTGCAACACGTGGAACGTGCCCACAATGTTGGTCTCGACGAACACCCCAGGCCCCTCCAACGAATTGTCGTTGTGGGACTCCGCCGCGAAATGCACCACCGTGTCATGACCGGCCACCAACTCGCCCACCAGCACCGGGTCCGTCACGGACCCCTCCACCAGCCGCACCCGAGCGGGATCAACACCGGTCAGGTTCGCCGCATTGCCCGCATACGTCATCGCGTCCAGCACCGTGACCGTCACGTCGGTGTTGGCCATCAACCAATGGACGAAGTTGCTGCCGATGAACCCGGCTCCCCCAGTGACCAGAATCCTCTTCACCCCTGGGAGCCTACCGGTCCACCACGCGGCGCCCCACCGCCGCGTCGGGCTTCCGGGCCGGGGCCCGCGGGTGAGCCGACGGTGTGCCAAGGTAAGCCCCATGCGGGGGATCATTCTTGCCGGCGGGACCGGCTCCAGGCTTCATCCGATCACGCTCGGCACCAGCAAGCAGCTGATGCCCGTCTATGACAAGCCGATGATCTACTACCCGCTCGCCACGCTGATCTTCGCCGGGATCCGCGAGGTGCTGATCATCACCACGCCCCACGAGGCCGACGCGTTCCACCACCTCCTCGGCGACGGCGAGCAGTTCGGCGTGGAGTTCACCTTCGCGGTCCAACCCGAACCCAAAGGCCTGGCCCAGGCGTTCACCATCGGCGCCGACTTCGTCGCCGGTGAACCCTCCTGCCTCATCCTCGGCGACAACATCTTCTCCGGACCCGGCCTCGGCACCAGACTCGTCGAACGCACCCGCTCCATCGACGGGGCCCTCGTGTTCGGCTACCAGGTCGCAGACCCCACCGCCTACGGGGTGGTCGAGGTCGACGACACCGGCTTGGCGGTCTCCATCGAGGAGAAACCCGCCCACCCGAAGTCCCACTGGGCCGTGCCCGGCCTCTACTTCTACGACCAGCACGTCGTCGACATCGCCACCAACCTCAAACCCTCCCCCCGCGGCGAATACGAGATCACCGACGTCAACCGCGCCTACCTCGAACAAGGCCGCCTCCACGTCGACCTCCTCCCACGCGGCACCGCCTGGCTCGACACCGGCACCTTCGACTCACTCAACGACGCCAGCAACTTCGTCCGCACCATCCAGGCCCGCCAAGGCCTCCAGGTCGGCTGCCCCGAAGAGGCCGCCTGGCGTCGCGGCTTCCTCACCGACGACGACCTCGCCGAACGCGCCACCCGCTACGAGAAGTCCGGCTACGGCACCTACCTACGCGGCCTGCTGCCCCGCTGAGGGTGGTCAGTAGGCGCCGTTGGAGCTGACGACGGCTTTGAACGTGCGCAGCAGGATCACCACGTCCTGGATCATGGACCAGTTGTCCACGTAGTAGAGGTCGAGGCGGACCGTGTCGTCCCAGTCCAGATCTGATCGGCCCGATACCTGCCAGAGACCCGTCATCCCGGGGCGCACGTCCAGCCGGCGGCGCACGTGGACCTTATACTGCTGCACCTCGCGCTCGAGGGCGGGCCGCGGGCCGATGAGGCTCATCTCTCCACGCAACACGTTGACGAGTTGGGGGAGTTCGTCGATCGAGAAGCGGCGGATGAACCTGCCGAACCGGGTGATGCGTGGGTCCTCGCGGATTTTGAACAGCACGCCGTCGGACTCGTTGGCCTCCTCCAGTTGCTCGTGGCGGATCCGTTCCGCATCGGTGACCATCGAGCGGAACTTGAGGACCTCGAACGGTTGTCCGCCACGACCGACGCGTCGCTGCCTGAACAGGACGGGTCCGCCGTCGCTCAGCTTGATGATCAGGGCGGTAGCCAGGAGCACAGGGGAGAGCAGGATCAGGACGACCGTTGCGACCACCAGGTCGAAGGCGCGCTTGGTGAACTTCAGCGAGCGTTCCGCTTGCGGCTTGCCCACATGCATGAGGGGCAGGCCCGCCACAGGCGTGACGTGAATCCGTTCGCTCGAGACGTCCGTCATCGCGGGAACCACGATCATCTCGGCGCGGTGCCCCTCCAGCTTGCGGGCCATCTCGTTGAACTCCCGGCCGCGCCGAACCGACCCGGTGGTGAAGATCACCGCCTGGGCGCCCGTCCTGTCGATCACAGAGATGAGGTCGTCCATGGTTCCCACTTCGGGGACCTCTGGCACCTCGCCGAGAAGCGCCTCCACCGAGTCCTCGTCAGGGCTGGCCACGAGCCCCACGGGGGTGTATCCGAGCCAGGTCTCGCGTCGTAGAACGGCGACGACGTCTTCAACTGCACCCTGGTCTCCAACGACGAGGGTGGGGACGCAGTGCCGACCGATCCGTCGGAAGTGCTGCAGGATTCGACGTAGTGTCACGCGCCCGATCAGAAGCGCAGGGACCCCGACCGCCACGAGAATCGCGACGAACCCTCGCGACAGGGGGTAACCGAGGATGAAGGCGGAGAAGCCGAGGGCCATGAGGAACATCACCGATGAGTTCAGGACCTGCCGGTACTCCTGAACCCCCACCCCCCAATGGCGCGGACGGTAGGCGCCGCCCAGCGCCAATCCGATCAACCATCCCACCACGATGAAGGGGGCGACGGGGAGGACGAGCCTGTCCGCATCGTTGGCGCTGGGGAGGAAGGGGAGCCATTGGCGCAGCGCGACGGCAACGATCGTCGCTCCGGCAACGATGACAGTATCCAGAGCGACAAGCGTCCATCGATACGAACTGCGCATAGCGGTCCCCACACCCCCTGGCGTCACTCTAGCGACAGGCCGTGGTAGCACCCAATCTGCCGGCGGTGCGTGCTCGCCCGCCGGTGCCTATACTCGTGTGGACCGCGGGGACAGCGCCCGCGCAACCGTCCGGGGGTACCACGTGACGCTGCTCGAATTCGTCCGTTTCCTACGCCACAACGTGCGTCTCATTGCACTGATGACGCTGATCGGCCTCGCAGCGGCCGCTGGCTACGCCTACCTGCAGCCGGTGGTGTACGAGTCCAGCGCCACCGGCATTGTCGTGGCAGGCGACGCAAGCACCGTCGGTGGGGCCATGAGCGGCACCGCCCTTGCGCAGCAGCGCGCCGAGACTTACGCGGCGCTGGCCTCCACTTCAGCGGTGCGTCAGCGTGCGCTCGCATCCCCCGAGATCCAGGCCAGGCCGGAAGCCGGCAACGGAGGGATCAGCGCAAGCGTTGCCGGGGCGACGTCTCTCATCAACGTCGCGGCCACAGGCTCATCCGGTGAAAACGCGCGCATCCTTGCGGACGCCGCGCTGAAGGCGTTGGCGGATGAGGCGCTGAATCTTGAGACACTCACCCCGGGCGAGACTGGCGCCGCCATCGACCCTGACACCGTGGCCGTCCGACTGGCCATGTATACGCCGGCGTTCGCGTCGGCGCAGCCGATCGCTCCGAACTGGATCCGGCTGCTCCTCATCGGCACCGGCGCCGGGCTCGTCCTGGGCACCCTCCTCTCGTGGGTGCGGGTGAAGCTGGACGTCAGGGTCCGCACCATGAAGGACGTCGAGGAGGAGACCGGGCACAGCGTTCTCGGTGTCATCCCCGACAACAAGGAACTCGCCAAGCAGCGCGAGGGGGCGCCCTTGAGTATCTCGGCTCTGGGGCTGACCGGAGAGGCGCTGCGCCAGCTCCGGACGAATCTGCGCTACGTGGACGTCGATCATCCACCGCGAGCCATCGTCGTCACCTCCGCCCACCCCGGCGAGGGCAAGTCCACCATCGCGTCGCTCCTGGCCGTGCTCATCGCACGCTCGGGTCAGCCTGTGGTGCTCATCGACGCCGACCTGCGCAAGCCGGTGCAACACAAGATCTTCCGCTCCGACGCTGCCGTCGGGTTGTCGCAGGTGCTGATCGGTGACGCCACGGTCGACGATGCCCTCCAGGGCACCAGTGAGCCCAACCTGCGCATCCTGACCTCCGGCAAGGTGCCGGCCAACCCCAGCGAGATGGTCGGATCGCGGCGGATGCGCGAGCTCATCTCGTCGTTGTCGCGGAGCTCATTCGTCATCATCGACGCGCCCCCGATGCTCGCCGTCACCGATGCTGGACTGCTGTCCGCGGCCACCGACGGCGCCGTGTTCGTCACCCGCGTCGGCAAGACGCAACGCGAACAGCTGCGCATGGCCGTCAAGCTCGTTGATCAGGTTGGCGGGCGAATCCTGGGCACCGTGCTGCACCGGGCACCGCAGAGGGCGATGGGGGATGTGGTGTACGGCGCCGGCTACGGCGGCAAGTACCAGTCGGTGTACTCGCAGCACTACTACCAGGAGGCGCCCCCCGAGGACGCCACCCCGGTGGTGGCGCAGGGACGGCCAACCCTCTCCATCGAGGACTCCGGAAACCTGGAGCGGATCGGACGCAGGGCCGAGCGACACCCGGCCCGTCGCGCGCCCAGGTGACGGGATGCTCCTTGAGCTGACGCCCGAGGGCGCCCCCCAGCGGGGGCGCAGCGTCACCCTTGCCGAACGCACCTCGAGCTGGATGGCTCAGGTGTACCCGCTCGACGCCCTGCTCTTCGGGCTCTTCATGCTGGATCGTGTGCCCGTCGGACCAGTCCCCGGCGGGGTGATCCTCACGCTCGTCATCGGCGCCCTCGGCTTCTCCAGGGCGCCGAAGCTCAAGATGCGCGGGCTGCCGCTGCTGGCTGGTGCCTACGCTGCGCTCCTGGTCTACTTGGCGGTCGTCTCACAGGATGCGGGGGTGGACTGGCAGCAGCGGGCACTGCGGTTCGCAATCCTCGCCATCCTCGTCTGGGTGCTGGTGGAGGGCCGGTTCGACGCCTACTCGGCAGTCACGGGTATCTGCGTCGGTCTCATGGTCAATGCCGCCGCCTACTACGCCGGGTTGACGACGGACGCCTACCCACCGTTCTTGACGGGGTGGCTTGGAGACAAGAACGTGGCGGGCATGTGGTACGCCACCTTCGGCATCTTGGGCATCGTCCTCTGGCGTCGCACGCTGTGGAAGGTCCTCTGGGTGCTGGTCATCGGCGCCCTCCTACTCCTCACCGGATCACGCACGTCGATGTCCGGTTTTGTGGCCGCCCTGGTCTGGTTCTGGGCGCGCAACAGACTGGTCGTGCCCCTGCGCCTCGCGTTGGCCGGGGGACTGATCGCAGTGCTGGCGTTCGCCGAGGAGAACCTCGCCCGGTCGGGCATCTTCGCCGACCGCGCCGGCACCGACTCCTACCGTGCCCGGGTGGACGCGGCCACCGCGCTGAAACTCGAGCAGACGCCGTGGCAAGGCCGCGGACTGACCGAGGCCTGGGTGTGGTTGACCGACATCCAACGCCAGTGGTTCCACGACTCCTACGCGGCCCTCTACGTCGAAGGCGGCGTGGTACTGCTCGGGTTCATCGTCACCCTGTGGGTTGTCTTTGCCGGAGGGCTCTTCAGCTCGCGGGTGGTCAGTCGGGGGGCGGTTGCGGCGGAGGCGGCGCTTGTCGCCGTGCTCGTATGTGCGTGGAAGTTGGGCGAGGTGTTCTTCACCAGTTGCGGCTTCATCGCGCTAGCCCTGGCGCTCCGCGCCCGCTACAGCACCCCGATCGAGGGCTCGGCGGTGCCCGGCGACGACGTGATCGAACCAACGGCCTATACGCTCGAACCGGCTGTCGTCAGGAGGGGGGAAGGGTGATCGCCGTGTTCCTCATCGAGAAGCTGCCAGGCTTGCGCTACCGCTTCGGGCAGCTGGCGAACGTGGTCTACCGGCGGGCGTTCGCCCATCTCGGCCGGGGGAGCGTCATCATGTCGCCCCTGATGCTCCAGGGTGTTGTGCGGATCAGGATCGGACAGGACACGCTCTTCCGCGACGGAGCGTGGCTCGCGACAGAAGGCGAGAAGTCGGCACTCACCGTCGGGGACCGGAACTACTTCGGCCACCGGACGCACCTGCACTCCATTGACCCCGTCACGATCGGATCGGACTGTGTGATGGCGGACAACGTGATGATCACCAGCACCGACCACGGCCGCGGCTCGCGACACGAGGTCGTCGGGACCGGTCCGGTCGTCATCGGGAACCGGGTGTTCGTCGGCCAGAACGTGGTGGTGCTCGGCGGAGTGCGCATCGGTGACGGGGCCACTGTAGGAGCAGGTGCGGTCGTCACGAAGGACGTGCCGGCCGGTGCCATCGTCGGTGGCGTACCGGCCAGGGTGATCGGGTGAACGCGTGACGCAGAGAAGGCTCCTGGTCGTCAGCCCCAAGTTTCACAGCTACTGGAAGTCGATCGAGGGGGCGTTCCGCCAACTGGGCTACGACGTCTCCACTCACCGCTACGACGATGCCCCGCCTGCGGAGAAGGCCTTCAACAAGGTGCGCTTCGAACTCGTGGGCCGTCTCCGCGGGGACAGGATGCACGTGCAGTCACCGGAGGTGGTCTCGCAGCGCGCGATCAAGGCGCTGCGTCAGCACCGGCCCGATATCGTGCTTGTGATCCGAGGCGATGACCTGACGTCGGACTTCTGGCAGGCGGTCGACGAGTCGGGTGCCCGTCGAGCGCTGTGGCTGTACGACGAGGTCCGGCGGATGAAGTACAGCCCCAGCGACCTGCTGAGACTGTCTCCGATCGCGACGTACAGCCGGCACGACGAGGAATGGTTGCGCCGTCTCGGGGTCGCGACGATGCATGTGGCCAATGCCTACGACCCCACCCGGCCCCTCCCTCCGATGCGCCCGCGCCCGGAGATCAGCTTCGTCGGCGCTCGGCTGCCGAAGCGGGAGACGCTTCTCATGGGCTTGGCGGACGCCGACATTCCGGTGCGGGCGTACGGGCGCGACTGGTCCTCGCATCCGGTTGATCGGCTCCGGACCTGGCGGTGGACTACGCCCCGCCTCGCCAACGCCCGCGATCTCCCGCTGGAGGAGGCTTGGGGCGTGATGCGCGACTCGCTGGCCACCGTCAACATCCATGGCGATCAGGACGGCTTCACCATGCGTACCTTCGAGGCGCCAGGAGTGGGGGCGGTGCAGCTCATCGACAGGCCAGAGGTTGAGGAGTACTTCGAGCCGGAGCGCGAGGTGCTGGTATTCACCGACCTCGATTCGCTTGTTGAGCAGTCCCGCCGCGCGGTCTCTGACCCTCGCGCGATGATGTCCGTCCGTGAGCGCGGCGCGAAGCGCGCCCTATCGGAGCATACGTTCGTCCACCGGGCTCGGAGTCTGGAGTCGTTGTGGGCCTGATCCATCCGCGCAGCGTCGAGGACTGGACGGAGTGGGAACGGTCCCGGCATCGGGTCAGGGCCGTCAAAGCCGCCGTGGTCCGGCGCGTTCGCCCATCGATCCCGCCGTCACTGGTCCTCCACCAACGGGGCGGCGACCCCTCCGTGCTGGTGGCGCTGGACGTGCCGCGGGGCACCTCCGTGGAAGCGCTCCTGGCACCGCTTCCTTACTACGCCGGGTCGGCGGCCGTGCTCACTCGTGGCCCACTCCCCGCGGGACTGCTGCCGGGCGCCTGGTCAAGCATGCCGCTCGCCCACCTGTCGGAGTTGCCGTCGACGATCAGACGCGTTCTCTCGGCGGGGGCGTTCGATTCGGTGTCGCTCCCCGTCCACGGCTGGGCCCGCCAGCGCGACGTCGAGTTCCTCGTCGTTCAGCACGGACTCCTCACACCGTTCGCCCCTCCCTTGCCCGAGGCCAGCCGTCTCTTGGCATGGTCCGAGGCGGACGCCGGCTTCTGGGCCGAGGGGCGTCCGGACGTCGCCACCAACACGGTGGGATCGCAACTGCTCTGGCGGGCGGCGCAGCGTCCTCTGAGTGCGAGCTCCGGCCGGGCGGTGTTCCTGGGTCAGCTGCACGGGGTCGAACTGCCGCGGCTAGACGTCGCCCGAGTCTCGTCCCACTTCTGCCGAATGACCCAAGCGGAGTACCGGCCCCATCCCGGTGAGCGCGACATGGTGTCGCGGGCGCTGCACGAATTGTGGCGACGCACGGGTGTGGAGTTCGAAGCCTCAGGGCTTCCGCTCGCCGAGCTTTCCCGGCCGGTCGTGTCGATCTTCTCCACCGGCATCCTCGAGGCGGCGGCGCAAGGGCGCCCCGCCTGGGGCGTCCATCCCGAGCCTCCGTCGTGGCTACTCGAGGTGTGGGCGCGTTACGGCATCGGTCGATGGGGTGGCGAGCCGACCCGCGCCCTCGCGGCGGCTGAGGAGCCGGCCAGGGTAATCGCAGGGTTGCTGGGCGCATGACTGCGTTTCGTCCCGCGGAGGCGTTCCGTCAGACAGACTGCCCTACGGCGTAGCGTCCGGTTGCGCCCGCGGCGCGTCTCACTCGACGTCTTGTCCGTCCAGTCCCAGGCGGGTCCGCTGTGGCGGGACCCTGCGCAGCAGGCCGGACTCCACCCACCCCAGCACCTGGCCGGCCCGCAGCGCGATGCGGGTGGCTGAGCCGCGGGCGTCGCGGCGTCGGCTGAGGTGGTCCCGCGCCGCCGCCGCGATTGCGCGCAGGAGATCCAGCCGGAAGTCCGGCTCGTGCAGGGCCGGGGAGACGGCCCACAGGCCGTGCACACGGCACAGGCGCATGTGCATGTGTCCTCCGTCGAAGGCTCGCCTCGCGGCGCCGGCGACGGTGGGGCGCGTTCGCGCGGCCACCACCATGCTCGGGGCCCGCAACAACGCCCCGCCGGACGCGACATGGCGCAACGCCAGATCGTTGTCCTCGGCGCCCGGGAAGAACCGCTGGTCGAAGCCCCCCAACCGGAGGGCCACTGGCTTGCGGAGTGCGCTGTTGCCGCCCATCAGGACCGGGTAGGCGTCAAATCCCGTCTCGTGATGCGGGGCCTTGAACGTCGCGGGCTCGGGGACCAGGGCGCGCACGTCGGCGACGCTGCTGAATGAATGAGCCTCCAGATCCGTCACGGCCCCGGTGACGAACTCGGCGGCGTCCAGGCTGCGCGAGGCCGCGTCCACCCAGCGCGCGCCCACGCAGTCGTCGTCGTCGCAGAAGGCGATCTTGTCGGAGCGTGCCGCCGCGATCCCGACATTGCGGGCGTAGCTGGTGCCCTGGTGACGCTTCGCCGGGATCACGCGCAGACCGGGCAGTCGGTCAGCCCAGGAGAGTGCAGCCTCGCGCAGTCCGTCGGTCGAGCCGTTGTCCACGACGATCACCTCGAAGGGCGGCGCGTCGCTCTGTGTGGCGAGCGCCTCCAACTGGAGCCCGATGCGTGCCGCGCCGTTGTAGGAGGCGATGACGACGGAGACCTCTGGGGTCGGCACGACCTCCCCTTCCAGTTGCGGCGGGGCGCTCGGCCCCGATGGGGGCCAGAATAGGCCCATGCAGACGCTGGCCGTGATCCCCGCACGAGGCGGGTCCAAGGGCATTCCCCGCAAGAACCTCATCGACGTGGGAGGCAAACCGCTCATCGTTTGGACCATCGAGCAGGCCCTCGCCGTCCCCGGGGTGCGTGTGGCGGTGTCGACGGAGGATGTCGAGATCGCGGCGGTGAGCGAGGCTGCTGGGGCCTGGGTGATCGAGCGCCCGGCATCGCTGGCTCAGGACGAGACGCCCACCGAACCCGTGGTGCGGCACGCGATAGACGTCTGCTCGGCCAGGTTTGCCCGCCCCGATCAGGTGATGTTGCTTCAGGCGACGTCACCGGTGAGGCTGGCGGGGACACTGGAGCGGTCGTTGACCCAGTTCATGGAGCAAGGTCCGGACTCGCTGGTGGGGGTCGTCCCCTGTCCGCCGTTCCTGTGGGGCCTCGACGGCGACTCGGCGGTCCCTCACTGGGACTGGCAGCACCGACGGCGCCGCCAGGACATGACGCCGGACCAACTCCGCTACCGCGAGACGGGCTCGCTCTACGTCACCCGCACCGAGGTGTACACCGACACCGACAACAGGATTGGCGGAAAGATCGGGCTCTTCGTGATGGACGAGATCGAGGGCGTGGACATCGACACGCTCCACGACCTGGCCTCGGCCGAGGCAGCGCTGAGGCGCCTCGCGGATGAGGCAGTCTGAGGTTCGGGCGGGTCGCGGTCGACCTCAGACGGGGTCGGCGGCCGCAGGCAGCCACCAGTAGCGCTCCTGGCTCGGAAGGCGGGCCGGGTCCTCCAGACGGCGATGTTCTGGGTCCATGACCCGCAGCTGGGTCCGGTACCGGGTCATCCGAGCGTGCTTGTCCGTCAAGTCCGGGGTGAGCTCGAGTCGGTGAGCGCTGCGGCCGGCAGCGGAGGCGGCGCTCACCGCGGCGGCGTCACCTCGCGCAGCCCACAGGTAGGGCAGTTCCTCATAGAGCAAGACGTCCACGCCCCGGCGGCTGGCCAAGGCGAGTCCGGCGTCGCGCACCGCGAGGTGATCTTCATTGGCCAGCATCCCCGAACGCTGTGCCGCCCGCCGGCGTCGCTGGTAGTCGACGTGCAGCAACCAGCGGACGACGCGCTTGGCCTTCCCGGCCGGTGCGGGTTCCCCGGCTGGGCCTGCGGATTGTGAACCGTCGCGTTCTCCCGCCGGCGATGTCCCTCGCCGCCTTCCGGCGAGCCTCCGGCGCGCCTGCTGGTGCCACGCGGGCCGCATGGTCACGCCTGCTCCGGCGGGCAGGGCCAGGCATCCGCCCGGGTTACGGTCGATCCATTCGCCGATGCGCCCCGCGAGGCTGGCCAGGTCCGCCGTCCTCCGGGCAGGTGTCGTGTAGGCACGCTCGAGAAACGGGAGCTGCTCGAACCGAGTCTCGCCCAGTGCTGCGGCATCCTCCGCCAACCGGTCCTTCATGAGGACCCTCGAGTCCTCGTAGCCGCAGGACGAGTCCCATGCGGTTGGGCCAGGGCTCTCGGGGACGCCCGCGAACACCGTCCACACCTCGACGGTGGGTCGCCCCACCAGCGCCCCAGCGCTGAAGACGGCGTCGTCGAGGTGTGGGGAGAGCAGGAGTACGGGCCGGTCGAGCCCATTGTTCAGCGGCACATGCCGAGCGTAGTGCGCAGGCCGTCGCGGGCGGCCGGGCGGCGCCGGCGATCGGGCAGCGGAGCTCGGCGCTCTGTTACGGTTGGTGGACGCTCGTGGGGAGGCCGCAATGCAGGTTGACCGTCAGATCGGCCCGTTCGTCATCAATGGCAGCGAGTCCGTGCTCTCGGCGCTGACGAAGATCACGGCGAACAAGGCCCGGATCCTGTTCGTCATCGATTCGCATGGCCACCTGGTCGGCTCGCTGTCCGACGGTGATGTCCGCCGATGGCTCATCGCCACCCGCGACGCCGATCTTTCGGCTGACGTCGAGACGGTCGCCAACCGCGGGGTCCGCTCAGCCTCGGCGTCGCTGCCCGCGGAGGACATTGCGGCACTCCTCGGTGGGGCGATCACGCACCTGCCGCTGCTCGACGAGCAGCGCCGCGTGGTCGCCGTCGCCACCACTGCAGCCGACCACCTCCAGATCGGCCGGCACCGCGTCTCGAACGAGGATCCGGTGCTGATCATCGCCGAGATCGGCAACAACCATCAGGGGGACGTGGCTTTCGCCAAGCGGCTCGTGGACCTCGCCGCGGAGGCCGGTGCTGACGCGGTCAAGTTCCAGCTGCGTGACCTGGATGCCCTGTACCGACAGTCCGGAGGTGAGACGGCCGGCGAGGATCTCGGCGCCCAGTACACCCTCAACCTCCTGTCCAAGTACTCGCTCACCCCGTCGCAGATGTTCGAGGTGTTCGATCACTGCCGCGCCCGCGACGTCGAGGTGCTGTGCACCCCCTGGGACCCACCCTCCGTCCGGGCGCTGGCCGGGTACGGCATCCCGGCGCTCAAGGTGGCCAGCGCGGACATGACCAACCACGGGTTGTTGCGTGACATGTTCGCCACCCAGCTGCCCCTGCTGGTCTCGACAGGGATGTCGACGGAGGCCGAGATCATCGAGGCGGCTTCGCTGCTGCGGTCATCCGGATCGCCATGGGCCATGCTGCACTGCCAGTCGACCTATCCGGCGCCCTTCAAGGACATCAACCTGCGCTACCTGAAGCGACTGGCCGAGATCACCGGCGGCCCGGTCGGGTACTCCGGTCACGAGCGGGGCTTCCACATCCCTGTGGCGGCGGTCGCGATGGGCGCTCGCATCATCGAGAAGCACTTCACCACGGACAGGGGCTTGGAGGGCAACGACCACAAGGTGTCGCTGCTGCCCGCGGAGTTCGGCCAGATGGTGAGCAAGATCCGTGAACTCGAGGAGGCGCTGGGCAGCGGGGGACCACGCGCCGTCTCCACCGGCGAGTCGATGAACCGGGTCAACCTGGCCAAGTCGCTCGTGGCGACGCGGCGGATCGAGATGGGCGAAACGGTCGGCCGATCTGACGTAGAGGCCAAGTCCCCGGGGCGCGGGCTGCAGCCCAACAGGCTGGAGGAGTTGATCGGGCGCCGAGTCAAGAGGGTGGTTGAGGCGGGGGACTTCTTCTACCCGGGCGACCTCAGCGATGCGGTGACCGGCGGGCGGCAGTATCGCTTCCGCCGCCCTTGGGGCCTTCCTGTCCGGCACCACGACTACGCCAAGCTGACGGCGGACGTCACGCCGGACTTCATCGAGTTCCACATGTCGTACAAGGACGTGGACATCGACGTCGACGAGGCTTTCGACCGCAAGCTGGACATGTCATACACCGTCCACCTGCCTGATCTCTACGACGGCGACTTCATCGTCAACCTCGCCAGCACCGACGACTCGACCTGGGAGCGGTCGATCGCGGAACTGCAGAGGGTCATCGACGTGACCCGCCGGATGAGCGGCTACTTCACGCTCGACGCACCTCCCGTCGTCATAGCGACCATGGGTGGTTTCACGTCGGATCGATTCGTCGCTCCGAATGAGCGCCCCGCCATGTACGCGCGGATCGCGCAGGCGCTGGAGCGGGTGGACCACTCCGAAGTCCGTCTCACGGCGCAGACCCTGCCCCCCTACCCGTGGCTGATGGGTGGCCAGCAGTATCACAACCTCTTCATGGGGTTGGAGGACACGGTCGACTTCTGCCGGGAGTACGGCCAGCGACTCACTCTCGACATCTCGCACTCGAAGCTCGCCGCGAACTTCCACAAGCGCCCGTTCTCGGAGTACGTCGAGGCGCTGGCGCCCCTGTCGGACCACCTCCACATCGTCGACGCCGAGGGTGTCGACGGTGAAGGGCCGCAGATCGGCGACGGTGAGGTGGACTGGCCACTGCTCGCCCGGCAGCTCGACGAGCTGGCCCCCGGGGTGCCGTTCATCCCGGAGATCTGGATGGGTCACGTCAACAACGGCGAGGGGTTCTGGACGGCGCTTGAACGACTGGAGCGGTGGTTCTGAGCTGTTGTGCCCAGGCCTGGCTACGGCTGCCACCCCGGCGTGGTCATCAGGATCCGTTCCGGAAGCGGTCGGCCGGGCCTGAACTCGCGCAGACCGCCGATCTCTCCCCATCTCCAAGCGAAGTCGGAGACGATGTGGCGCCTGCCAAGTCTGCTGAACACGCGGCGGGGTATCTGCATCGTCGCGACAGCGACACCGCCAAAGGTCCGCAACCAGCTTGGTCGGGCAATGAGCAATTCCGAGTTCCGCAGACGCTGAAGGACATAGGCGCGTCCGCCACGGGAACGCTGACGCCATTCCTCGATGGCCTTGGGTCTCCTCCGGTAATAGACGATAGCCCGCGGAGCGACGCTGACTCGAAGCCCAGCGAGAGACGCTCGCCAGCCCATGTCGATATCGTCAGCACCCCGATCGTAGCTCTCGTCGAATCCCCCCACTTTGAGGAGGGCTTCCCTGCGGAGGCCCATGTTGCACCCATTGAGTTCTTGAACGGGTCCCACGCGAGTATGGACGACTCGGGGCAACGCCAGTTCGCTTGACGTGAACACCGGGTCGTTGACGTGGAGTGTGCTCAGCGCGCCCCCGACAACATCCGCGGTCTGTAGGGCCTTGTAGATTTCGTCGATCCAATGCCGATCAACCGCATCGTCGCAGTCGCAGATGGCGACATGATCAGATCGTGCGGCGATCGCTCCAGCATTCCTGGCGTGCGACACGCCTCGCCGTGCTGACGCATCGACCACTCTCAACGGAACGGGAAACTCAAGTGCACGCGAGGTGACATAGTCTCGCGTTTGGTCGGTGGATCCGTTGTCCGCGACTATCACTTCCCATCGAAGGGTGGTGGCTTGGTTCGCGAGTGAGTCCAGCTGTTCCTTGATGAACCCCATCCCGTTGAACGCCGGAATGACGACCGACAGCTCACAATCTGACACGCTCAGCTGCCGCCTCTCCATTCTGTGCGTCCGAGTCTAGCCCTGGTGCAGGCGAGCAGGCCGGGCCCGACACCAGGTCGCCTTACGCGGTAGCATCGGGGGACGCGACTGGGAGGGGGCAGCCATGGACGTGTCCGTTGTGATTCCCGTGCGTAACGCTGCTGCTCACGTGGGTGAGCAACTCGCGGCGCTGGCCCGTCAGACCACGGATCTCGCGTACGAGGTAGTCGTCGCGGACAACGGCTCCACAGACGACACACGGGGGGTCGTTGAAGGGTGGCGCGATCGGCTTCCCGCACTCACGGTCGTGGATGCATCGCTGAGGCCCGGCGCCGCCTACGCCCGAAACGTCGGTGCAGCCAACACATCCGGCACGGTCCTGGCCTTCTGTGATGCTGACGACTGGGCTGGCGAGGGCTGGGTTCAGGCGGCGTTTGAGGCCACCAGACATCACTGCGTCGCGGCGGGCCTGGTCACGCAGTCTGAGGGAACTCCTCTCAATCCAGAGGTTCAGGAAGCCCCGACGAGTTGGCGCGTGTTGAGTGGCAACTTCGCCATCCGCGCCGAGACCTTCAACGCGGTCGGAGGTTTCGACGCGAGCCTTCCCGCTTATGCTGCGGAGGACATGGATTTCTCGCTTCGCCTGCGGGCACACGGGACCGCCATCGGAAGTGCGCCTCGGATGGTGGTGCGCTTTCGACCGACGGCATCCGCGCGTGAGCTGCTGCGTAAGGTCTACCTGAACGCGAAGGGCGAAGTCCTCGTGCAGGCTCGGCACAACCCCGGCGCTATCCCGAGTCGGCGCCGGACGGTTGCTGCCCTGGCGGTGTGGCCTGTGTCAGCCGGCCACGCACTGATACGATCGCCCAGCTGGGTGACTGCGCGAACAGTAGCGCGCGACCTGGTGCGCCGAGTGGGCCATGTGAGCGGACGCGTCCGGCTGCGCGTGCCTGCGTCCCCCATCGCGACCGCCCTCCTGCTCGCGCCAGTCTCGAACCTTGCTGGAGTAGCCCGGCACATCATCGACGTTGCCACGGTGGGCCTGCCCGGGTGGCGGGTGGTGGTCGCCGCTCCAGAAGGCCCGCTACTCGAGCATCTCCGCCGGGTTGGTGCGGCGGTCCAGCCGGTTCGGGTCGAGCCTGGAGTTCCGGTGCCCACTGCGGTGCGGCAACTGCGGAGTGTGATCCGGACACTCCGCCCAGACGTGGTCCACTCACATCTGGCAAGGGCAGATATTCTGAGCGCACTGGCGACGCCCGGGCTCCGACCATTGCTTGTGAGCACCGAGCACCACATCTCACCCGACCGACTGATGTTTCACAGCAATTCGATGAGGGCCACGATCATGGAGGCGGTTCATCACCTCCGTCTGAAGAGGTTCGCGGCGCTGATCGCCGTCAGCGAGTCAACGCGTCGCGACCTTCTGCGGTACTGGCGGCCACGTCAGGATGTCGTCGTCATCCGCAATGGTGTCGATCGGCCGGCCACTCCCTCCGTCAGACCCTCGGGTCTGCGCTTCCTTTCGCTGACCCGTCTGTCAGCAGAAAAGAACGTCGCGATGACTGTTCGAGTGTTCGCCCGAATCCACGCCTCCCACCCTCAGGCTCGCCTGACAGTGGCCGGAACCGGCGACGAGGAGATGCGGCTAAAGGCCCAGGCCCATGCCCTCGGCATCACGGACGCCGTCAACTTTGCGGGCTTCATCGACCCGATCGTGGCGATGTCGGAGCACGATGTGATCCTGCAGCCTTCGCTGTCGGATAATCTCTCCTACACGCTGATCGACGCCGTCGCGAACGGCTTGGGAGTCGTAGCAAGCTCAATCGGGGGCAACCCCGAAATCCTGCCGGCGCACTGCATTGCCGACACCGATGAAGACTTCGTGGATGCAGCGCTAGTGCAGGCGCTAGACCCCAGCCGACGCCCTGTGCTGCCGCCCTCAATCCCAACCGTCGTGGAGATGTGCGCGCAAATCGTCGATGTCTACTCGTCAGTCATGAGCCGACCATGAGTACCTCGTTCACGATTGCCGCCAATCAGGGCTCTATGGGTGGAGGGGAGGTGATGCTGTTCGCCATCGCCGAGGCGGCCAGGACGCTCGGCCGCGATGTCACGGTGGTCGCGCCGCAGGCCCCGGGCGACGTCGTTGAGGAGGCTCGCCGGCGTGGATTTCACACAGTCGCGATCCAGGGCCGAGGCGCTGCTGCCTACCTGCGCGGGTTGCGCGGCTGGGATCGGCAGCATCGCCGAGGGCTCATGTGGTGCAACGGGTTGCGCCCCGCCGTCGCGACAGCAGGTCACCCCAACCGTGTTGTTGAGTTGCACCAGCGACCCGAGGGTGCACTCAAAGCTCTTGCCCGAGTCGCGATGTGGCACACGGAGCGTGTAGTAGTCCCGTCGGCGTCCATGGCAACGGCTGTCCCCGGGGCGCGGGTCATGTGGAACTGGACAGACGGGGTCGAAGCTCAGCGGGGGTTGAGGGATCCGAACGAGCCGTTCATCGTCGGTTTCCTCGGCCGGCTGTCGAGCGACAAGGGCGTGGTTGTCCTGTGCCATGCCATGGCTGAGCTGGAGACGCGTCACCCCGGTCGCTTCCGGCTCCTCCTCGCTGGCGAGAGTCGATTCGTCGCCGCCAGCGATGCGGCGGTCGTGTCCGGTGCGGTCGCGAGCCTTGGCGGTCTCGCCGACCAGAGGGGTTGGGTGGACCGGGAGGAGTTCTTCCGTGACATCGACCTTGCTGTGTTTCCTTCCGTGTGGGCAGAGCCCTTTGGGCTTGTCGTGGCCGAGGCGATGTCGGCCGAGGTGCCGTTTGTAGTGTCCGACGCCGGGGCGCTCAGCGAGGTTGCCGGTCACGCGTGGGTCGCGCAAGCCGGAAGCGCATCGGACCTCGCCGACGTGATTGAGCAAGCCGCCCAGGATCCCGACCGATACATCGAAGCATCACGACAACGTTGGTTACAGCTGTTCTCGGCCCCTGCGGGACTGGCGCGCCTCAGTGCGCTGCTGGACGACATCGAACCGCAGCGGGCCACCAGTGTGGCGTTGGTGCACGACTACCTGACACAGCGTGGCGGGGCGGAGCGTGTTGCCCTGGTCTTAGCCCAGGCGTTCCCGGAGGCCGAGCTGGTCACAAGCCTGTACGACCCCGAGGGCACCTACCCCGAGTTCGGTGCAGTCGCCATCCGCACGTCGTTCCTCGACCGGGTCGGGTTCTTCCGCAGGCATTTCCGAGCCGCGCTTCCGCTCTTCCCGATAGCCTTCAGTACTCTCCGGCTGGGCGATGCAGCCGACGTTGTCCTGGTGTCGACCACCGGTTTCGCGCACGGAATACGCACTGACAAGCCTAAGGTCGTGTATTGCCACTCGCCCGCCAGGTTCCTATATCTGGTCGACGACTACCTCGGCGGTCCCTGGTGGAAGTCCCCGACCGGCTGGGCGCTGATGGCGCTGCGGCCGGCACTGATCTGGTGGGACAAACGGGCCGCACACTCCGCGGATGTGTATCTGTGCAACTCGACCGTCGTGCGGGACCGGATCAGGCGTATCTACGGGATCGATGCGACGGTGGTCCCGCCGCCCGCTGTCCTCGACCCCAATGACTCCCAGGAGCCGCTCGAGTCGTTACCAGCAGAGGTCGTCGACGGCAGACGGCCGTTCCACCTGGTGGTGTCGCGGTTGATGCCGTACAAGAACGTCGATGTCGCCATCGGGGCATTCCGGGGTATGCCGGAGCGCCACCTGCTCATCATCGGCCGAGGCCCGCTGGCTGAAGATCTCCGCCGCGACCTGCCCGCGAACGTGAGCCTCGCGGAGGGCGTGTCCGACGCGCAGCTGCGCTGGGCCTACGCGCACGCCGCCGCGGTGATCGCGCCCAGTTGGGAGGATTTCGGCCTGACCCCGGTGGAGGGCTTCGCGTTCGGAACGCCGGCGCTGGCGCTTCGCGCCGGTGGCTACTTGGACACTGTCGTTGAGGGGGAGAACGGCTGGTTCTTCGACGAGGCCTCACCCGCTGCTATCCGAGCCGCCGTTGCCCGACTGGAGCAGGAGCCGCTGGACTCTGGCCCGATCCAGAGACTCGCGCGACGGTACTCGGTAGTGGCCTTCACCCGGGCGGTTGAGCGGGCCTTCTCGGGGGAGCGGAGTTGAAGGCGTCGGTGGTGGTGCCTAGCCGTGGCGGAAGAGAGCGTCTTCCCGTCCTTCTGAGGGCTCTCGAGAAACAGACCGTCGACGACTGGGAAGTGATCGTCGTCATCGACGGCGACATCGACAACAGCGCAGACGTCCTGGCCAGGTTCACCCATCTGCCGCTCACCTCCATCGTTTTTCAGGAGAACCGCGGCCGGGTCTCCGCGCTCAACGCCGGGTTCGCCGCTGCGGTCGGTGAGGTACTGATCCGCGCCGACGACGACTTCGAACCGGCGCGTGGTCACATCGCTGCCCACATCGCGGCGCATAGCCGCGGGCCCGTCGGGGCGGTGGGCCTCCCGCTCAACGTGGCACCGGACAGCCCCTACCACCGTGTCTATGGCGCTGACGCTGACCGGAGATTCCGCGGCTACGCCGTGTCCCTCCCCGCCGAGGAACGTTGGAGGCTGTGGGGGGGCAACGTGTCCGTCACCCGCGAGACCTTCGACCGCCTAGGCGGCTACGACACCTCGTATCGCGGCTATGGGTGGGAGGACGTCGACTTCGGCTATCGGCTTCACCGTCTCGGGCTGCCAATTGTCCTCGTCCCTGACGCAGATGTGATGCACCACATGGCGGCGGTGACGACGCGGATCCGGGTGCGGCGTGCGTGGGAATCGGGGCGCGCCAGAGCTCACTTCGAGGATCTACACGGCCCAGGGTCTTCGGGCATGAGGCAGCCGGGCACTGGGTCCTGGAACCGCCTCGTGGCCGGCGTGGCGCGCATCACGGGGCCAGGGCGACTTGCGGTGGCAGCGGCGACCGTCGACACGGCCCTCCCGCTTCTGCCGCCGGCTCTGGGCCGCAAGGGCGTGGCGCTCCTGGTTGAGGCCGCCTCCGTCGCTGGCTTCACAGCCCACCGTGACCGTTCTGACGTCGGAACCATGGTTGTCTTCATGCCCGGTGTGCGGAGCGGGGGCGGGGCCGAACGATACGCGGTCGCACTGGCCGAAGCCCTGGCCGCGGACCCCACTCATCAGGTTGTCCTGGCCACAACGGGTGACGTCAACGAGCGTTTCATCGAGACGCATTTCGGGATCGATCCCTCCGCGATGTCGATCCGCATCCTTCACGACCCCCCCAGCTGGACCCAG
Organism: Propionibacteriaceae bacterium; assembly: GCA_027492545.1. Classification (GTDB taxonomy): domain Bacteria; phylum Actinomycetota; class Actinomycetes; order Propionibacteriales; family Propionibacteriaceae; genus Arachnia. The sequence continues at coordinate 6,203 of JAPUEL010000074.1, read as the reverse complement.
CGACTCCCGCAGGCACTCTTCGATCTCCTGGAGGATGTCAGCTGGGCGCGTCAGGTGAGTAGGCTTCGGCCAGCACTGTTCGTCAACGGTCTCTACCGCAGCGAGATTCCCGGCCTCGGCAGGCACAACATCTACGTCTGTCACTTCCCCCACCGCCTGGTTCGTCGCTGGAGGCCATGGCCACGGCAGCTCTATATGCATGCCGTCGGAGGGCTCCGGAGGGCGCTCCTGGGGCGGCGAGACTTCCGCTCCAGCTATGACGTTTTCGTCGCCAACTCCGCCTTCACCGCAGGTCACGTCCGCGACCGGTGGGGGGTCGAGGCCACCGTCGTCTACCCGCCCTGCACCCCCATGTCGCTGCCAGGGGTGCCGAAGGAGAGTCGAATCATCGCGGTGGGACGGATCGAGCCTCGCCGCGCGGGGGTGCCCAACAAGCGGCTCGACGCGATCGTGACGGCCTTCGCTGGGATGACCGATCTCCATGCTCAAGGCTGGGCCCTCGACGTGGTGGGAGCGTGCGCGCCCGTTAACATGCCCTACTTGGTCGAGCTGACTGCGCTAGCGGGGAACGCCCCTGTCACCTTCCACGCTAATGCCTCCCACGGGCAGCTGCGCAGCCTCTATGCTCGCGCACGGCTCTACTGGCATGCCCAGGGCTACGGCGAGGATTCCAGTGCTCATCCCGAGACGCAGGAGCACTTTGGCATCACGACGGTCGAGGCCATGTCGGCCGGCTGCATCCCCGTCGTGATCGACACGGCGGGTCCCCGCGAAGTGGTCACGGTGGTAGATGGCATCCGTCGCTGGATGTCTGTCGACGAACTAGTTGCCGAGACTCTACGTTTCGCCGAGATGCCTCCTCCGGCCCTCGATTCCCTGGGCCAGGCCTGTCGGATCCGGGCCGAGGACTTCTCCCCGGCGGCGTTCGCCTTTGCCATCGAGAGACTCCTGTGCCGCTGGAGTTTCTCCCATCCCAGTTGCAGCAACCCAGAGGGTAGGGGAGAGTCTCCCTAGTGATAGACGATATCCGCTTCCTGCTCGGCACCTTCCGGGTGAAAGACCGTGCGCTCTTGGTCCTGCTAGTCTTTGGGCAGTTCCTCGCTTCATTGATGGACCTGCTCGGCCTGGCCGCAGTCCTTCCGCTCATGGACGTGCTTCTGGGGGCGGACATGGCTCAGGGCTACCTCGGAACCCTCAGTCGCTGGTTGGGCGCACCTTCGCGCGAGGAATTTGTTGTGACGATGGCCGTAGTTATGGTCGCAGCCTTCGCCGTGAAGGCTGCCGCCAGCCTTTCTCTCGGCTGGTGGAGTTCGGGGCTGGTCATCAGGCTCCAGATGGGCACTGCATCGCGTCTGTTGCGCCGCTTCCTTGATCAGGACTACCTCGATTACAGGCGCAGCAATATGGCAGAAATGATTCGCGTTCTTGACGCTGGCGTGGGCGATGCTCACGGCAAGGTCTTGGGAGGTCTTCTGGGACTCTCGGCTTCGATTCTTTCGATGGGTGCCATTCTCGGGCTCCTGGTGGTCGTCTCTCCACTCGCCACATTGGCCGCAGTCGCCTACTTCGGTTTGGTCGTCTTCGTCATTCAACGCTTCTTGACGGCTCGTAACCGCAGTGCTGGAGCTGCAGCGGTCGAAGCTGCCTGGCGACGGAGCCTTGCACTCATCAACGCAGTGTCCGGATTTCGGGAGATACGGATGCACAACGTGAGCCAGGACTTCATCAGGCGATTCGACCAAGCCAATGAGGAGGCAGGGAGCGCTGCCAGGCGTGCCATCATGTACGGGAGCGCACCGCGCTACCTTCTGGAGGTCGCCGCCATTACTGGCATCGGGGTCCTGCTCGCAGTTCTCGCCACCACGCGCGGAACCGAGTCGGTCATGCCGACGGTGAGTCTCTTCATCGCAGCGTCGATCAAGCTGCTGCCGAGCATGTCAGGGCTGACGAGCACGCTCGGCAGTGTCCAGAACGGGCGGGCTGGGTTGGAACTGGTGGTCGTGAATCTACGGCGGACTGAGCCAGTGACAGAACGGGTCAGTCTCGGGATGCTGAAGGGAGACGCAGATCCACAGCTCCGGGCGATCGACATCGACAACGTCAGCTTCAGGTACCCCGACGGCCGTGAACCCGTCCTGAAGGGTGTCACCCTCCGAATCCCACCGGGAACTGCGCTGGCCGTGTGTGGTGCCTCCGGATCAGGCAAGACAACCTTGGTCGACGTGATCCTCGGCCTGATCACTCCGGATGAAGGGGAGGTGAGATACGGCGGTGAGACGCCCGCCGAACTAGGAGCCTTGTGGCGTGAACTCGTCGCCTACGTACCCCAAGACGTATACCTCATCGACGACACAGTGGAGGCGAACGTCGCCTTCGGGATCCCTCTCGAGCGCCGAGATCGCAGCCGTGTGATCGAAGCCCTGCGGATGGCTGAGCTTGAGAGCCTGGTCGCACAGCTTCCAGGGGGTCTCGAGTCGATGCTGGGCGAACGTGGGTCGCGGCTCTCCGGTGGCCAGCGGCAGCGAATTGGGATCGCGCGAGCTTTGTATCGTCGGCCCAAAGTCATAGTCCTCGATGAAGCCACGTCCGCGTTGGATAATGAGACCGAAGACCGAGTTGCGCGCACCATCCAAGAATTGAGCGGAAAGGTGACCACCGTGATCGTGGCTCACCGGCTCTCGACGGTTCGCCATGTGGACCAGTTGGTGTTTCTCAGCGGTGGTGCGGTGCAATCCGTGGGGAGCTTTGATGAGGTGCGGGTGGAGTCGCGTGAGTTCGCTCGACTTGTTGAGCTGGGGAATCTAGACGCCCCTCATTGAGCGTGGCCCTAGCTCCGTCGAACGTTGAGGCTCTCTCTGATCAATCGAGCCCATTCGTCACCGATCCGCTCGGCGCTGTACTGCGCGACATGGTCTCGGGCTCTCTTGCCTTGTAGATGCAGCCCCTCTGGATCCCGCAGTGAGCGTCGAATCGCCGTGACGAGTCCTTCCTTGTCCCCGGATCGAACTAGGGTCCCACATCCCGCAGCCACGAGTTCGCGCACTCCTGGGGCGCAATCGTAGGCGATGGTGGGTACCGCAGACTGTGCGGCCTCAACGATGCACATGCCCCAGCCCTCGAACTCGGAGGTCAGGAGGTGGACTGAGGCGGAGCTCGTGACCCTTCCCACATCGTCGACGCGACCACGAATGCTCACGCGACCCGCTGATTCGGAGTCAGTAACGATGCCCCTCAGGCGCTGCTCGTCATAGCCTTCGCCGTACAGGTGTAGTTGCCAGTGCTCGAGGTCTGGGACATCTGTCGCCTCCAGGAAGGCGCTGATCATCACATCTAGCCGCTTCTCCGGCGAGAACCTACTCAGGGCTATAGCGATGGGCTGTCTGGTTGACTCCGGGAAGCTTCCAATCGGCAATGGGTTGCCTACCGCTGCGCAACGGACTCCCGGGAGCATTGCGGAGAACCCACGTGCATCCTCGGGGGTCAGAGCGATGAACAAGTCGATGTCTGAGAAATGCCGTTGGGTCTCCTCAAGAGCGGCTGGAGATGCCACCACACTCGCGGAAGAGGAATGATGTTGGCCGACCCATAGAGGGCCGGCTGAGTTGCGACGCAGCCCAGCTTGATCCAAACGCGTCTTGGCTCGAACGTTTGTGAAGACCATCACAGTCTCTGGTCCGAACGCGCGGAGCCGGCGCAGGACCGCGCGGTTCGAGAGCCAGCGGTCTACACGCTTCAGCCCGACGATCGGAAGGCGACTGAGGCGACGCCAGTCGACTGGACTGCCGCGGAAGACAGGACCCCGATGCCATGACTCGCGCACGTCAACAGTGAAAGTGGGGCCCAGCGGCTCACCTGATCCGGGCCAGATTGAAATGAACTCGACCTGAACTCCTCTCCGGGTGAACTCGGCCGTCAGCGTGCGCAGAACCGTGTTGACCCCGTCCATCGTGGGCGTTCTCGTCACGAGGAAGACCAATCGTGAGCACTCCTCAGGCCACATGCTTCCTCCTGCTAGGACCTCGCGACCGGGGTGAGCACGCCAGGCCTTCCGTCGATAGCCCTTCGGCCTCGTGCTTCTCGCAGGAGGGGATCGGCAACAGTCATCAAACGGGAGGTGGTCAGGACGGTCGGGCCATGCCGGATTGCCGTGCCCGCTAGACGCCTTACCATACCGATGGAACGCGCGAGTTCCAAGTACTGCTCGGCGATGAGGTCTGGGTCGTGATGTGCCAGCACGTAGGGGCGAAGGGTGCGGCGGGGATCGTACGAATTCCCTATCTCACCAGCGAGGTCTCTAGGGGTCGGCCAGTCGCCGCGTTGGGCTCCAGACCAGTTGGCCTTGCCGAGCGTCTCAACGTTGTCCGGGGTCACCGTGCCGCCCGCGCCCCATTGTCCGAGCAGGTACACGTTCCGACCGCTGGACATCGCTTCCAGCGCAGTGCGATTCACGCCGACGACAAGATCCGCCCAGTTCATGAGTTGCTCTGGCCGCTTCGTCTCACCTGAGGACGACACCATCCCAGCGGTTCACAGTTCCACGCCGAGGATCTCGCAAGCCTCGCTGAGGTTCTTTCGGGCCGGGCCGCCGTAGTTGGTCATCATCGCCACCCGAGTCAGGATTTCTGCAGGGGGGTGATCAGGAGCGAACCGCCAAGTCTCGATGGGATTGCGGATCACAGTTGAAGGGAGGGGATGAAGTCGCGTTCCCACTCAGAGACCGATACATATGCATCTGCGCCGAAGACAGGCCACTCCAGCGGCGGAGTGGTCCCATGCACCGTCACGATCACCTTGGATGCCCTCACGTGGCGCAATGCCCGCATCGTCTGGTTGTGGTTGATGAGTGCAAGGTCGTATCGGGCGTGCGCATCGTAGGGATGCATGTCAGGGAAGATGGTGTTCGCTGTCCTTGCGAACACGTCGACACGGTGATCCTTGGACAGCGCGTCGTACATCACTCGCGTCCACATCTCGGTTCCCCCGAGGCGCTCTAGGTGGTGGGTCCCGATGAGGATACGCATGGCGTCACGGTGTCCCAACCGGAATCGCCCGCCAACGTGCTCTCGTGCTCAGCCCTGTGTCCCGTAGGCTGGACCCGTGGACATCTGCCCCTCGAACCTTGCAGGTGATCAGGGCATGCCGCAGGTGTCGGTGATCATCGCTGTGTTCAACGGGTCGTCGACCCGCGGTGCCCAACTGGCTGCGCTGGAGTCACAGATCGGTGCGCCATCATTCGAGGTGCTTGTCATGGATAACAACTCCAGCGACGACGTGCGTAATGTCGTGTCCCGATATCCGGCGCTCAACGCGACAGTTGTCCCTGCGACCCGCCGTCAGGGACAGTGTTATGCCCGGAACCTCGGCGTGCTCACGGCGCGTGGCCAACACATCCTCATCTGTGACCAGGACGATGTCGTGGCGCCCGGTTGGGTGCGGGCACTGCACGAGGAACTGTCCCAGCGTGCCGCCCTCGCTACCGGACCCATCGACGTCGCGCTGCTCAATAGTCCGGAGGTGGCCCGGGCGTACTCGGCAGGCAGCGGAACAGAACTCCTCAGGCCTATGCCGTGCAGGGATACCTCCCGTTCGTCTACGGTTGCAACCTCGGCATCCGCCGCGACGACTACATCGGGCTTCGTGGGATGGACAACTCCTACCGCGGAGGAGACGAAGACACCGACTTCTCATGGCGGGCCCAAGAGGCAGGTCTCCCTCTACTGTGCGTCGAGGAAGCCGTCGTGCACTACCGGTTGAGGTCGAGCCCGAAGGCCCTTTTCAGGCAGCGCCGCGGATATGGACGGACAAGGGTCCTCACCTGGGTACGAAGCCAGTCAGGTGACCGCCTTCTGAGCGGGATGTCACTGAAATGGTCTGTCAAGCAGACGATGCTGATCCCCATCCGGTGGATCAAGGCACGTCGCTCGACTGAGGATCTGTTGGCGTGGGCGATCTTCTCTGGCGCTGTCATCGGAAACCTCGAGGGTCAGCTGCGGTACCGCGTGCTCAGGCGTGTGCCCGCCCCGGAGCTCCTCAACACCGTGTGACCCACTAGGGAACCCGTTCTCCCTGTCTCGTGGCGGACGAGAGATTGCAGTCTGCATGGGCCGGTGCTCCACTGTCGGGTGGGTCTCTGTTCCGTCGAAGGTGAGCCCCATTGTCAAGGGCCACTGGTTTCTGCCCGGAGGCGGACTTGAAACCTGCCC
>JAPUEL010000073.1 GCA_027492545.1 Propionibacteriaceae bacterium | reverse complement strand
CGAGCAGTGGTACTAGGCTGACCCCCGGTCACCCCGAGAAAGGCGCCTCCCATGCTCACTCGCCTGTCGAGCCTCTTCGTCCGCACGCTCCGCGACGATCCAGCCGACGCTGAGGTCCCCAGCCACCGGTGGCTCGTGCGCGCGGGGTACATCCGACGCGCCGCCCCCGGGGTCTACTCCTGGTTGCCGCTCGGCCTCAAGGTGCTGCAGAAGGTGGAGGCCGTCGTCCGCGAGGAGATGGACGCCATCGGCGCCCAGGAGGTCCGGTTCCCGGCCCTCCTCCCGCGTGAGCCGTACGAGCAGACCGGCCGGTGGGCGGACTACGGGGACAACCTGTTCCGCCTCCAGGACCGCAAGGGTGCCGATATGCTCCTCGGCCCCACTCACGAGGAGATGTTCACGCTCCTGGTGAAGGACCTCTACAGCTCCTACAAGGACCTGCCCCTCTCGCTCTACCAGATCCAGACCAAGTACCGCGACGAGGCCCGCCCCCGCGCGGGCCTGCTGCGAGGCCGCGAGTTCGTGATGAAGGACTCCTACTCCTTCGACGTCGACGACGCCGGGCTGGAGGCCAGCTACCAGTTGCACCGCCGGGCGTACCAGCGCATCTTCGAGCGCCTGGGGCTGGAGTTCGTCATCGTCTCCGCCATGGCCGGTGCGATGGGCGGGTCGCGCTCCGAGGAGTTCCTCGCGGTCGCCGCGAACGGCGAGGACACGTTCGTGCGGTCGCCCGGGGGCTACGCGGCCAACGTGGAGGCCGTCCGCGTCGCCGCACCGGCCGAGCTGCCCGTGGCCGAGGCGCCGCCGATGCGCGTCGTCGAGACCCCGGATGCAGGCTCGATCGCGGCGGTGGTGGGGACCCTGAACCGCGACCTGCCGGAGCGTCAGTGGACGGGGGCAGACACGTTGAAGAACGTGTTGTTCGCGGTCAAGGACGCTGACGGGAAGACCCGGGCGCTCGCCGTCGGGCTCCCCGGCGACCGCGAGGTGGACGTCAAGCGGCTCGCCGCCGCGCTGGAGCCGGCGACAGCCGAGCCGTTCGGTCCTGAGGACTTCGCCCGCTACCCGGACCTCGTGGTCGGGTACATCTCCCCGGTCTCGCTCGACGGGACCCGCGTCCTGGGCGCCGACTCCGCCACCGGCATCGAGTACCTCGTCGATCCGCGGGTGGTCTCGGGCTCGTCGTGGGCGACGGGCGCCAACGAGAAGGACCGGCACCTGGTGGGCGTCACCGCCGGGCGCGATTTCGTGGCCGACGGCGTCATCGATGTCGCGGACGTGCGCGAGGGCGACCCCGCACCGGACGGCTCCGGCCCGCTCACGCTGGCGCGAGGCATCGAGATGGGCCACATCTTCCAGCTCGGCCGCAAGTACGCCGAGGCGCTGGGGCTCAAGGTCCTCGACTCGAACGGCAAGCTCGTCACCGTGACCATGGGCTCCTACGGCGTGGGCGTCTCCCGCGCGGTCGCGGCGGTCGCGGAGGCCTCGTGCGACGACAAGGGGCTCTGCTGGCCCCTCGCCCTGGCGCCGTACCAGGTGCAGCTTCTTGCCACGGGCAAGGACGCGGCCGTCTTCGCCGAGGCCGAGCGCATCGCGGGGGAGGTGGCCAGCCGGGGCCTCGACGTGCTCTACGACGACCGGAAGGCCAGCCCCGGGGTGAAGTTCGCCGACTCCGAGGTGATGGGCATGCCGCTCATCGTCGTGGTGGGGCGGGGGCTGGCCGACGGCGTGGTCGAACTGCGTGACCGTCGCACGGGGGACAGGCGCGAGGTCCCGGTCGGGGAGATCGTCGACGAGGTGCTGGCGGCCGCGGCGGGCTGACGTTCAGGCCCACCCGGGCCACCGGGTCAGGGGCTGGCCCACCGCCGCGACCTCGTCGGTCTGCGCAATCATCAGATCCAGCCAGCGCTCCACGTCGGGCCCACCCGCGGCGACCACCCTACCCAGGCCCTCCAGCACGGCGACCTCCAGCCCGCCCCAGCCTGCCCGGATCTCCTCGCGGGTGGTCATCGGGGTGGGCAACTCGAAGGCGGCGGGCTGGGTGGGCGGCTGACCTGGGAGGGCGTCGCGCAGCTCGTTGCGGAGCCCCTTGGCGGTGGCCAGCCGGGCGGCGCCGAGGGTGGCCAGCTCGTCGTCGTCGTCCAGCCGGCCCAAACCGACGCCGAGCCCGTAGATCAGCGCCCACACGTGGCTCAACGCGATCGGGATCGACGCGGCCACCGTGGTGCCCTGGAAGTGACGCGGCGATGTGCCACCCTCCACCGACGGCGCTGCGACGGTGGCCAGGGACCGGGCGGTGCACGCCGCCGACGCCAGGAGCAGGCGCAGTGGTTGTCCCCCCGCGGTGAGGGCGGCGGCGCGCAGGGCCGCCTCCGCGGCTCCGGAGGCCGCGGCGATGGCGGCGCCGGCCTCCGCGAACGAGCCGGAGGTCGACGGCGAGGGCTCCTGCTCCTGGAAGGCGGGCTCACCGCCTGCCACGGGGTCGACGGCGCGGAGGCGCTCCAGGATCCCCCTCAGCGCGAGGGTGGCCGCGTCGGCCCAGGTGGAATAGCTTGAGGGTGGGTCCGCCAGGGAGCGGGCGGCCTCGATCTCGACGGCGAGCCCGGACACCGCAGCGGCCGCCTGGGCGACCTCCGGGGCCTGAGTGGGTTCGGGGGCCGGCTCGGGCGCCGGGACGCTGGGCCCCGCGACCGTCGGGTCCAGCCCGCAGCCGGTGAGCGCCAAGGCCAGCAGCACCGCCCTCCTGCCACAGTTCATGCTTTTCAGCCTATCGGTATGCTTGGCCTTCACAATTGGGCCAACAACCGGATAGGGAGCCGAAATGCAGCAGGACACGCTCGCGGCGGTCATCGAACCGATCCTCGCGCAGCACGGGCTGGAGCTCGACAGCATGGAGGTCACACCCATCGGCAAACGCTCGGTGCTGCGCATCGCGGTGGACGGGGACGGGCCCACCGGCCACGGTCCACTGCTGGACGACATCGCCAGGGCCTCGTCGGCCCTGTCGGCGGCGCTGGACGAGAGCGATGCCGTCGGTGACCGCCCCTACACGCTGGAGGTGAGCTCCCGGGGGGTGAGCACGCCGCTCACGGCGGTCAGGCACTACAGACGCAACAGGGGCCGGTTGGTCAGGCTGTGGCTCACCGAGGGCGGCGAGACCACGGGGCGGATCGTCGAGGTCGACGACGCGGGCGTGACCCTGGATGTCGACGGCACCAGCACCATCGTCGCGCTCAGCGGCATCAGGAAGGCAGTCGTCCAGGTGGAGCTCAACCGCTCCCTGGACGACGAGGATGGAGAGGATCAGTGATGGACGTCGATCTGGCTGCGCTGCGCGCGATCGAGCGGGACAAGGACATCTCCGAGGAGTATCTGATCAAGACCCTCGAGGACGCGTTGCTCAACGCGTACAACAAGACGCCCCACGCGCTGCGCGGCGTCAAGGTCGAGGTCAACCGCAAGACGGGCAAGGTCAGCGTGCTGGCGCCCGAGTTCAACGACGACGACGAGGTGATCGGCTACTTCGACGACACCCCGGACGACTTCGGCCGGATCGCCGCGGCGACCGCCCGCCAGGTCATCTTCCAGCGGATCCGCGAGGCCGAGGACGACCAGAAGTTCGGCCACTTCTCCGGCACCGAGGGCGACATCATCGTCGGCACCATCCAGCAGGACCGCGACACCCGCGCGGTGCGGGTGGACCTCGGCACGCTCGAGGCCATGATGCCTCTGGCCGAGCAGGTGCCGGGGGAGGACTACTCCCACGGGCGCCGCCTGCGGGTCTACGTCGTGGCCGTCCGCCGGGAGCTGCGCGGCCCGCAGGTCATCGTGTCGCGCACGCACCCCAACCTGGTGAAGAAGCTGTTCGCGCTCGAGGTGCCGGAGTTGAACAAGGGCATCGTCGAGATCATGGAGATCGCCAGGGAGGCGGGCCACCGCACCAAGATCGCGGTGCGCTCCAACCATGCCGACGTGTCGGCCAAGGGCGCGTTCATCGGGCCCATGGGCCAGCGGGTGCGCGCGGTCACCAACGAGCTGGGTGACGAGAAGATCGACATCGTCGACTATTCGGAGGACCCGACGAAGTTCGTCGCGGCGGCGCTGTCGCCTGCGAAGGTGCTCTCGGTGACCGTGGTTGACCAGGGGGCCAGGGCCTGCCGGGCCATCGTGCCGGACTACCAGCTGTCGCTGGCCATCGGCCGTGAGGGCCAGAACGCGCGGCTCGCGGCCAGGCTCACCGGGTGGCGGATCGACATCCAGCCGGACACGGCCGGATAACGGCGGGTGCGGCCGGATAACGTAGCATGTCCGGACGATGCCTGTTCACCTTTCGTTCGCTTCCCGTTTACTGAAGCCCCGCCACACGTGGGGTCGGCTTGTCGTGCTCCTGATCCCCGTGGTCGTCATGGGCGTGCTGCTGAAGCTCGAACGCACGGCCAAGTACTTCCCAGAGGCAGGCTTCGGCGAGGTGGTGGCCCGGGTGTCCTCGGACGTGGCGTTCGGGGCCGCCTGGATCCTGGTGTGGGGTCTGCTGTGCGCCCTGGGACCGGCCTGGTTCCGCGCTGGGGCCTTCCACCTCGCCCACCTCGGGACCCTGATCCTCGGCCTCTTCACGGTGGTGAGCCACGCGTACGTCATGCAGACCGGCAACCCCCTGTCGTGGGAACAGATCGTTTACGCGTGGCGCGGCCGCGGTGAACTCGACGGACTCCTCGGCTCCCAGCTCAGCCCGCAGCTGGTGATGCTGTTCACCGTGGTCGTGGTGAGCACCTTCGTCGCGCCTCTGCTGCTGGGGCCGGTGGTGTCGCGGCTTCTGCATCGCCGGCCGTCGCGCACCGTGCGCCGCCTGCTCACCGCCGCGGCAGCGGTGCTCCTTGTGGCGTCGGCGTGGAGCGCGCCGACCGTGTCGGCAGCGTTCGCCCTGGCGCCGCCGGTGCAGCTCGTGGTCTCACCGATCAGGGAGGCAGGCGCCTACCCGGAGGAGTCCACCGTCGTCCCGGCCGACCGCATCGACAGCACCCGCCTGGTCAAGCGGCCGGGCACGGCCGAGCGCAACCTGGTGGTCATGGTCCTGGAGTCCCACCGCGCCACCTCCACGCTCCCGGAGACCAGCGAGCCCGTCACCCCGGTCCTGGACGCGCTGGCCGCGTCGAGCCTCACCCCCTCGCGGGGCTACACCGTGCTGCCCCACACGTCGAAGGCGATCACGGCCGTCCACTGCGGCGTCACGCCACCGACGGACCACGACAACTCCGAGGCGGACCCGGACGGCCTGCCGATGCCGTGCCTGGCCGAGCTGCTCGGCGAGAACGGGTACAAGACGGGATTCTTCCAGTCGGCGACCGAGCACTTCGAACGCCGGCGCAGCACCGTGGAGAACCTGGGCTTCGACTTCTTCCGCCCCGTCGACGCGATGCCGAAGGCGGGCTTCAACAAGTCGAACTACTTCGGCTACGAGGACGACATCATGCTCGGGCCCGAGCGTGACTGGATCGAGAGCACGGGCGGCGAGCCGTTCCTGCTCAGCATGCTGACCGTCACCGGCCACCACGACTACGCGCTCGAGGGCTATGAGCCGATCAGCTTCGTCGAGGATCCGCTGCTCAACGACTATCTCAACAGCATCCACTACCAGGACGCCTTCGTCGGCCGCGTGATCGACATGTTCAAGGAACTCGGCCTCTACGAGGAGACCGTGTTCGTGGTGGTGGGGGACCACGGGGAGGGGTTCGGCGAGCACCGGATCTTCCAGCACGACAACACCATCTACGAGGAGGGCATCCAGATCCCCTACCTCGTCCACGACCCGTTGCGCGCCGGTGAGCAGCTCGACCAGCCGGCCAACCAGCTGGCCGTCCTGCCCACCGCCGTCGACGCGCTCGGCTTCGACCTGCTCTCCGAGCACGCCTACCAGCCGTCGCTCTACAGCGGGCTGCCCCAGGGCCCACTGGTGGCCACGTGCTTGGCCCGGGGCAAGTGCACCGCCGTCGTCGACGGCGACATGAAGCTCATCCACCACTTCGGGGACCGCCGCGACGAGGTGTTCGATCTGGCGCAGGACCCGTACGAACTCACTGACCTGGCCGCCTCGGCGGACCCCGTCTGGATGGCCTCCCGGCGGGACCAGGCGCTGGCGTGGTACGTCGAGGCCGAGGCCCTGTACGAGGCCCATCGCGGCGGATCCTAGCCGTCGACTGAGAGAATCTCAGGATTTTTTTGGTTTTTTCTCAACTCCCGGGTTAGCCTGTTTCATGTAAGCACCCCTGTATGAGGAGTTGTGTTGAAGGCGAAGAAGTTCTGGATCCCCGCCGTGGCCGGTGGCTGCGCGCTCGCGCTGGTCTCCGCTGCAGGCGTCGCGACCGCCCTGCACAAGAATGACGTCACGCTCGTCGTCGACGGCGTGTCGCGCACCATCGCGGTTCGCGAGGACACCGTGGCCGAGGTGCTTGAGTTGGAGGACATCACCCTCGGCCAGCACGACGTGGTCCTCCCCGGCCCGGAGGCCGAGGTCACCGACGAGATGGAGATCAGCGTGGCCTATGGCCGCGAGTTCCAGGTCACCGTCGACGGCGAGGAGCGCACGGTCTGGACCACCGCCCGGACAGTGGGCGAGGCCCTGGCCATGCTCAACCTCGGCGCCACCGACTCGAAGCTGTCGGCCTCACGCTCCACCGCCATCGGCCGCCAGGGCCTCACGCTGGAGGTGGCCACCGCCAAGGACGTCACGCTCACCGTCGCCGGCGCGCCGCAGTCCCTGACCGTGGCGGGCACCGTGGCGGACGCCCTGGCCAAGGCGGGCGTCGCGCCGGACGCGGACGACAAGCTGACCCCCGCGGCCACCACAGTCCTCGAGGACGGGCTGACCATCACCCTGGTCGACGTCGAGGTGAAGCAGGCCACGAAGGACGTCGCCATCGCGTTCACCAAGTCGTCGGTCAAGACCGACGAGCTGGCCAAGGGCACCACCAAGGTCACCACCAAGGGCGTCGAGGGGCTGGCCCGTGAGACATACACCGAGGTGTACGAGAACGGCGTTCTCGTGACCTCGACCCTCGCGGAGCGTGTGGTGTCGCGGCAGCCCGTTGCTCAGGTGACCGCCGTGGGCACCAAGGTGACCGCCCCCGCGCCGTCCTCCTCCAGCTCGTCCGGCTCCACCTCGTCCTCCTCGTCCTCGGGCGGGTCGATCAACCTGGCCCGTGAGGCCATGTGGGTCCGAATCGCGGAGTGCGAGTCGGGCAACCGATGGGACATCAACACCGGCAACGGCTACTACGGCGGCCTCCAGTTCAACCTTCAGACCTGGCGCTCGGTCAACGGGGACGACTTCGCGGCGTACCCGCACCAGGCCAGCCGCGCCGAGCAGATCACGGTGGCGAACCGGCTGTACGAGATCCGTGGCACCCAGCCCTGGAGCTGCGCCTGATCGCGCAGCCGTCCAACGGACGACGCAGTGGCCCGGTGGCATCGCCACCCGGGCCCGGCGCGGGCCGGGGGACCCAGCGCGGGGGCCGGCGCCCCCCCCCCCGCGCGGCCCCGAGCCCGCCGCGGTGCCCGGGGGGGCCGGGGGCGCC
>JAPUEL010000072.1:5175-7743 GCA_027492545.1 Propionibacteriaceae bacterium | reverse complement strand
ATCGACGCCACCGGCGCCGACAACCCCCGAACGGGGCCGTCATGAAATATCGAGGCTAGGCGTCGTCTGGACCGCTGCTCGACGGTTGAAGCCGCCTGCGGGCGGCGTTGAATCCGGTGATGAATTCACCTCTGTTCCCCCGAGGAAAGGCGATGCCGATTTCGTGGAGTAGCGTAAGCCCCGCGGCTTGGATCGGGTCTTGCAGTAGGGGGTAGAGGTCCTTCTTGACCACGATGACCCCGTCAGGGTTCAACTCAGACGCGCGCTGCACGCAGTCGTTGACATACTCTGCGCGTCTCTTGCGCAGGTGTGCTCGACTGGCGTTCACAGGATGGGGCACAAGATCGATCAGATAGAAGCCGTCGTCGCGAAGGCGTTCGAGCCACGGACGCTTTCCTCGCTTCGCCAGGTCGTCCCTGGTGACCCCGTACATTGCCGCCACCACTCCGCGAAAGAGATTGTCGTGACCGAGTCGCTCTGAGTAGAAGAATCGCCTGTTGCCCGGGTCGCCGCTATCGTCAGGGGCGGACTCGGCGATGAGTAGGAGCCTCACGTGGCGGGGCTTCCAGGCTTCACGAAGCTGCGAGTACCACGGGTTCTCGGTCACACCTTCACGCTACCCCGGCTCCGGCTGTGGGGGAGGTCTTCACTCGTGTCCGCTCATGCGGCTGGGCGGCCACGGAGGGGCGTTCACGCCGTTCCTGCTGAAGTGCGTGTGCGCAGGAAGGGCCGGTGTGGCCGCTATCTCGCCTCGACCACGACGCCGTTGCGCGGAAGTCCGCCATGCAGTGTGATGGGCACTGCAGTGGCGACCGTCACGTCCATGGTGCTGATGGCCTGCAGGTGGAGGTGCGGCTCAGTGCTGTTGCCCGTATTGCCGCAGGTGGCCATGACCTGCCCCGCCGCGACGTGCTCGCCGAGCCGCACCCGGGCGCTGCCCTGCTGCAGGTGACACAACACCACGACCGGGCCAGCGGGGGTCTGGATCATCACGTGGTTCCCGGCCAGGGCGGGCCAGCCGGCCGCGACCCGGCGCGCTTGGCCGAGGGCGTAACCGAGTGAAGGCAGACCGCGGAAGGCCGCGTGATCGGGTTGCGTATCGTGCGCGGCGACGACCAACCCGTCGGCCGGCGCCAATACGGGCCGACCGAACCCGACGAAACGCGTCGGCGGCTCGGGCCGGACCAGCGACGTCGCGGTGAACGGCGCGCTCCGGCCAGCGTCATCCACCCCGACGAAGTCGATCGCAAAGGCAGAGGCGAACTGGGTGGTGCCGTGGCTCGCGACCCTGGTGGCGGGGCTGTTCCGGGCCAGCCACCGTCCCGCGAAGGGATACGTCAGGTCAAGCGTTGTCGGCACGGCGCAACTCCAAGTCCTGTTGGTTACCGAGGCAACGGTCAAGGAAATCTGCCACCAGCGCGATGTAGGCCGCCCGGTCTGCGAAATAGCCGCCGCAGTGGTCCGCGCCGTCGAAGGTGATGAGCTCGACCGGCCCCGGGGCCGCTGCTGCGGCCAACTGCAACGCGTGGTCGTAGGGGATGACCCTGTCGTTCGTCCCGTGTAGCAGCAGAAGCGGACGAGGGGAGATCGCGCCGATCCTGTCGAGAGGACGGACCTCGGAGAAGGCGTAGCCGTAGCGCAATCGGTTCGCCAGGTCGGCGATCGGGATGAGCGGCTCGCTCGGCAGGCGGTGTCGGCGATATCCCGTGGCGACGACGTCACTGAGGGTGGCGAACGGTGAATCGGCGACGAGAGCCTCAATCCGGGAATCCTGAGCGGCGGTGAGGATGGCCGTGGACGCGCCCATCGAGAATGACACGACGGCGATCCGGGCGTCCGGGCGACGCTCGCGCACCAGGTCCAAGGCGGCACTGAGGTCCCGCTGCTCGTGGTGGGCGAGGGACTGTGGGCCATCACCGGAGTCCCCGTTGCCACGGAAATCGAAGAGCAGGACGCTGTGGCCCGCCCTCCACAGACCCGAGCCGATCCCCAACATGTCCGCCTTGTTGCCACGATGGCCGTGGGCGCAGACGACGACCGTGGACGACGCTGGCTGGTCGAGCCACCAGCCCGCCAAGGAGACTCCGTCGGCTGCGGTGAAGGTGACGTCCTCTGACGGAGCCCGAACCTCGAACGGAGTGAAGGTGTAGTTCGGCCAGGGGCGCCTTGGCCCGTTCAGAGTCCAGGCAGTGGCCCCGGCCACGGCGCCCACGCCGAGCGCGGCACCCGTCGCCAGCCACCCTGCTGCCGCCAACAACCTCTTCATCCGACCCCGCCTTCTCGATGCCACCAACCTAGTCCCCCGCCCGCCCGCGGGGCGCGCCGCTCTGCGCCGTCGCAGACGGCTTGGAGGCGCGAATCTGCTAGACGACCCCAAGTCAGGTCTAACTGCGGGCTCTGACAGACTGACGCTGCGCGCAGGCGACGTCGAGGAACCCGGTGTGAGTCCGGGACGGTGCCGCCACTGTGACCCCGAGATGGGGGGAGTCAGGAACTCGGGCCTGCGCGGCCAACCATTCGGGCGAGCGACCCCAGGAGGCCACGGCAGATGTCCGTACCCACCATTCC
>JAPUEL010000072.1:2561-5075 GCA_027492545.1 Propionibacteriaceae bacterium | reverse complement strand
CGGATCGTCCGCGTCCCCTTCTCCATGGCCGACAAGTCGGGAGTCTCCCCGCGTCGCAAGCAGGCGTGGCTGACCTCTGCCCAGGCCGCCGTCGGCGCCTTTGCCGACGGCGCCGCGACCGTCGCGTTCGCCACCGTCGGCGACCCCAGCGTGTACTCCACGTTCTCGTACCTGGCGGCGCACGTTGTCGAGCAGTTGCCCGACGTGGAGGTCGAGGTCATCCCCGGCATCACGGCGATGCAGGCGCTGGCCGCGGCCAGCCGCACGCCGTTGGTCGAGGGGCAGGAGGTGCTCGCGCTGGTCCCGGTGACCGCCGGGTTGGACCGCCTCCGCGAGGTGCTCGCCATGGCGGACTCCACCGTCGCCTACAAGGGCGGACGGCGCCTCCCGGAGGTCACGGAGCTGCTGCGCGGCGAGGACCGCGACGCCGTCATGGGCGTCGACGTGTCCCTGCCCAACCAGCGCCTCGTCCGCCTCTCGGACCTGGCCGACGGCGAGTCCGCCCCCTACTTCTCCACCGTCCTGGCCGCCCCCACCCGCTCGACGACGGGGGGCCGGCTGTGAGCGGCAAGGTCGTCTTCGTCGGCGCCGGCCCAGGCGCGGCCGATCTCGTCACCGTCCGCGGCGCCCGCGTGATCGCGGAGGCTGACATCATCATCTGGGCGTCCAGCCTGGTCCACCCCGGGATCGTCGCGGGCGCTAAGCCGGGGGCCGAACTCGTCGACTCCGCGTCCGCGTCGCTGGAGGACATCGAGCCCCTCTACCGCCGCGCCCGCGACGAGGGCCTGCTCGTGGCCCGCGTCCACACCGGCGACCCGGCCATCTACGGCGCCACCGCCGAGCAGCGCGACCTCATCCGCAGCCTGGGCCTTGAGTTCGAGTCCGTCCCGGGCGTCTCCGCCTACTCCGCAGCCGCCGCGCGGATGGAGGTGGAACTCACGGTGCCGGAGGTGTCGCAGAGCCTGGTCCTCACCCGCCTCGAGGGCGGCCGCACCCCGATGCCGCCGCGCGAGACCGTCCGCGGGTTCGCCGCCCACGGCACCACCATGGCGCTCTACCTCTCGGCCGCCCGCAACAAGGCGCTCCAGGAGGAACTGCTCGCCGGCGGCTACCCACCCGAGACGCCCTGCATCGTCGGCTACCAGGTGTCCTGGCCCGACGAACTCATGCTTCGCTGCGAGCTGAAGGACCTGTCCGAGACCATGCGCGAGCACAAGCTGTGGAAGCACACCGTCGTCCTCGTCGGCCCGGCTCTCGCCGAGGGCCCCCTCGCCACGCGCAGCCACCTCTACCACCCCGGCTTCCGGCACGAGTACCGCGCGGCCGAACCCGAGGCGCAGGCCGACCTGCGCGCCCACGGCACCCGCGGAGTCCTGGAGGAGGACCGATGATCCACGTGCACGGCTACCTCGGCGAGATCTCGCCGGCCACCCGCAGCCTCGCCGGACGGGTGGCGCTCGTCGTCGGCGGGCGGCGCCACCTCGACGCCCTCGGCGTGCCCGACGAGCGGCGCGTCGTGCTCGGCGCGCTCAGCCCCGCCGTCGAACGGCTGAAGGCACTGCCCGACGGCGACGACGCGCTGGTGCTGGCCAGCGGCGACCCCGGATTCCACGGCATCGTCCGCCGCCTCCGCGAGGAGGGGCTCGACCTCGCGGTGACGCCGGCGGTCAGCTCGGTGGCGGCCGCGTTCGCCGCCGTCGCGCTGCCGTGGGACGACGCCGTCGTGGTCTCCGCCCACGGCCGCCCCATCGACGACGCCGTGGCGGCGGCCCGGCGGCACCCCAAGGTTGCGGTGCTGACCGGGCCCGGCGCCGGGGTCCGCGAGCTGGCCGGGGCGCTCGAGGGATGGTCGCGGCGCTACGTGGTCGCGGAGAGGCTCGGGGAGCCGGATCAGCGGGTGCATGAGCTGAGCGCCGAGGAGGCCGCCGTCGCGCAGGTGGCGGAGCCGAACGTCGTGCTGATCCTCGACGACTCCGTGCCCGAGGAGCGCGACGCCGACGGCCCGGTCATCGGGCAGGTCACCAACTCGGAGGCCGCGCGCGGGCACGCCGACGCGATCGACGCCGCCCTCGGCGCCGCAACCCGCCGCTACGACGGCCCGGCCGCCGAGGGGCTGGTGCGGGCGTGGCAGGAGTGCGACCTCATCGTCTCCCACCTCGCGCTCGGCGCGACCGCCCGGATCCTAGCCCCGCTGCTCGCGGACAAGAAGTCCGACCCGGGCGTGGTGGTGGTCGACGAGGCGGGCCGGTTCGCCGTCCCGCTTGTGGGCGGACACGCAGGCGGCGCCAACGAGCTGGCCGAGCGCATCGCCGACGCGACGGGGGGCACGCCGGTGCTCACCACCGCCACCGACGCGCTCAACATCCCCGCCCTCGACACGCTCGGGTGGGCGTATCACGGCGACGTCGCGGGCGTGACCAGGGCCATCCTCGATGGTCGCCCCGTGCGGGTGGAAAAGTCCCAGCCCTGGCCGCTGCCGCCGTTGCCCGCCAACGTGTCGGCGGACGCCGAGGA
>JAPUEL010000072.1:0-2461 GCA_027492545.1 Propionibacteriaceae bacterium | reverse complement strand
CTCGTCGTCGGGATGGGCTGCAACCGCGGCACCGACGTCGCCCACCTCCGCGACCTCCTCGAGCGCACCCTCGCCGACCACGGCCTCGCCCTCGACTCCGTCGCCGCGATCACCACCGTCGACCTCAAGGCCGGCGAGATCGGGCTGCTCCAACTCGTCAAGCAGCTCGGCGTGAAGCTCATCGACTACCCGGCCGACGAACTGGCCGCCCAACCCGTCCCGACGCCCAGCCCGATGGTGGAGGGGCACGTCGGCACGCCGTCGGTGGCCGAGGCGTCCGTCCTCGCGCACGGCGCCGAGCTGATCGTGCCCAAGCAGCGCAGCACCGACGCGACGTGCGCCGTCGGCCGCATCCCCGCCCGGGGGCGGCTGAGTGTGGTGGGTCTCGGCCCCGGCGTCCGCGACCTCCTCACCCCGCGAGCCAAGGAGCGCCTCCAGCAGGCGACGTTCGTGGTCGGCTACGGTCCCTACGTCAAGCAGATCCGCGACCTCATCCGCCCCGGCGTCCGCGTCATGGCCTCCAAGATGGGCACGGAGGAGGCCCGCACCTCCGCCGCGATCGAGGCCGCGCGCAACGGCGAGAACGTGGCACTGGTCTGCGGCGGAGACCCCGCCGTCTACGCCATGGCCAGCCCCGTCCTCGAGCAGGGCACCGACGGGATCGACGTCGACATCGTGCCCGGCGTGACCGCCAGCCTCGCCGTCTCCGCGATCCTCGGGGCGCCCCTTGGCCACGACCACGCGACCATCTCGCTGTCCGACCTCCACACCCCGTGGCCCAACATCGAGCGCCGGCTGCAAGGCGCGGCCGTCGGCGATTTCGTCGTCGCTCTCTACAATCCCCGGTCGCGCACCCGCACGGCCCACCTCCCCCGCGCGCTGGAGATCCTCGGCGCGCACCGCTCGCCGGAGACCCCCGTCGCGGTGGTGCAGCAGGCGTGCCGGCCGCGGCAGAAGGTGATCATGAGCACGCTGGCGGAGTTCCAGCCCGAGTGGGTGGACATGAACTCGCTGGTGGTGGTGGGATCGTCGACGACGAGGTTTGTCACCTCGGGCGGCGGGCGGCGGCTGATCGTCACCCCGCGGGACTACCAGTGGATGCCGGACGCGGAGGAGGTGGACGCATGAGCGTGCCGCTGATCATCGCCGCCCACGGCACCCGCGTCGGCGAGGGCGTCGCGCAGTGCGAGGAGCTGGCCGGCCTGGTGGCGGAGCGGCTGCCTGGTGTCCCGGTCACGGTCGGCTATGTCGAGCTCGCCCAGCCCACCATCACCGACGCGTTGGTGTCGTCATTGGCCGACGGCGGGCGCCGTGCCGTCGTCGTGCCCCTCATGCTCGGCACCGGCGGCCACGTCCGCTCCGACATCCCGCAGTTCATCGCCGAGGCGACGGCGCGGGTGCCGGGAAGCCGCGTGGAATACGCGCGGCACCTGGGCCCGGAGCCGCGGCTGATCGAGGCCGTCGAGGCGCGGCTGACTGAGGCCGCGGGGGAGTGGGTCCCCGGCGAGACGACGGTGGTGTTCGTCGGCCGCGGCGCCCTGGTGCCCGAGGCGAACGCCGACCACCTCCGGGTGGCGCGGCTGCTCTACGAGCGGGGCGGGTGGGCCGACGTCGAGTCGGCGTTCATCCAGGTGACCCGGCCGTCGCTGCCGGAGGCGCTGGACCGGGCCTACGCGCACGGCGCGCGGCGCATCGTCGTCATGGGGCACTGGTTGTTCGCGGGCCGGCTCAAGGGCTGGACCCGAGAGCAGGCCGCGGAGTGGCAGGGGGCGCACCCGGACGCGGAGGTGCGGGTGGCCAACGTGATCGGGGCGTGCGCGGCGCTGGCCGACGTGGTGGCCGAGCGGTACCGGGAGACGCTGCCGGTGTCGGAGGGCGGGTCGCCGGCCTACCTGGCCGGGCTGATGCTGGGTGGGCGTGACGTGCTCGTCGTCGGGGGCGGCAAGGTGGCCAGCCGGCGGGTGTCGCGGCTGGTGGAGTCAGGTGCCCGGGTGCGGGTGGTGGCGCCGTCGGTCACGCGGGCCGTGGAGGCCCTTGCCGACGCCGGTCGGCTGACCTGGCTGGCGCGGGAGTTCGACGACGCCGACCTCGACGGCACCTGGTACGTGATGGCGGCCACCGACTCGCCGGAGGTGAATGCGAAGGTCGCGGAGGGCGCGGAGCTGAGGCACACGTTCTGCGTGCGGGCCGACGACGCCCGCGGCGGTTCGGCGTGGACCCCGGCGACGGCGGAGGTGCGGGGTGTGACGGTGGGCGTGGTGGGAAACCGGGAGCCGCGGCGCACGCGTGATGTCCGCGATGCGATCGTGGCGGCACTCTCGGATCCGCCGCAATCGACTCACGGCGGATGACCGGCTTTCGTGCCGGCGTGTTGCCCGAATGCGCCAGGGCTGGTTCCACGCTCAAGCCGAGAGTCGGATGTCGCCAGATGGCCAAGTCCGAGTCGTGGGCAGTCGTCTGC
>JAPUEL010000071.1:6769-7803 GCA_027492545.1 Propionibacteriaceae bacterium | reverse complement strand
GGTGGCGGATGCCGCGTTGTTGTCGGCGCAGTTGGATGCGTTGATGCCCCCCGCGACGGCCTACGCCCGCACCGGCGAGGCGCCGAGCCGGGATGCGCGCCGCGCCGACGCGTTGGTTCTGCTAATCCAGCACGCCGCCGGCGGGGGGACGCTGCCGTCGCATGGGGTGGACCGGCCCCAGATCCACCTCACCCTCGACTACGACACCCTGGTCACCGGCCTCGGATCGGTGAGCGTGCTCGGCGCCGGCGGCGTCGACGGGCTGTCCGCCTCGGAGGCACGCCGGATGGCCTGCGACGCCGGCCTGATCCCCATGGTGCTCGGCACCGCCTCGCGGCCGCTCGACGTGGGCCGCACCCACCGCCTGTTCACCCCCGCCCTCCGCGCCGCACTGCTGCAGCGGGACCAGGGGTGCGTGTTCCCCGGCTGCGCCGCCGCCCCGGCCGCGTGTGAGGCGCATCACATCGTTCCCTGGTGGCAGGGCGGGGCAACATGCCTAGCCAACGGCGTTTTGTTGTGCCCGTTCCATCATCGGCTCGTGGAACCCGATCCGTTGCAGTCGGAGGAGTCGCAGTGGCGGGTCCACCTCGACGAGGCCACCGGCCTGCCGTGGTTCACCCCACCGCGTCACATCGACCCCGCCCGACGGCCCAGGCAGCACCAACGCCACAGGCTCCAAGAACTCACACCCCACATCGGGGCACCACTGTGCCCACACGAGCCCGATCCCCCAGGTTGGGATCCGCCGGACCCGGACACCCGCGACGCGCGGGACAGGTACGCCGAGCACAGCCTCGATGAGCTGATCGAGCGCAGCGCCGCTATCTGGGGATCCCCTAGTCCATGAACCGGGTGCGGGAGGGTTTCGACGCGGGCGCGCGTCGCTGACGCTCCTCGCGGCCCGGCTCAACCAGCTGTCGGGCCAGAGACCCAGCCCAGGCTGCATGACCGGACCCGGCTCAACCACTAGGCCCCGGCGTGCCGACGGAGGCGAGTTCCGGCGGGTGAGCCGGTCGGGCGCGAAGCACCACCGA
>JAPUEL010000071.1:0-6669 GCA_027492545.1 Propionibacteriaceae bacterium | reverse complement strand
CCGCGTCGACCCGACGGAGGCGAGTCTCGCTGGGTGAGCCGGTCGGGCGCGAAGCACCACCGACCGCGTCGACCCGACGGAGGCGAGTCTCGCTGGGTGAGCCGGTCGGGCGCGAAGCGCCACCGACCGCGTCGAAGCCCCCCACAACCGGTTCGAGGATCCTCCCCCGCTGGCTGAGGTGCCGCGCAGCGGCCTCGAAGCCTAGAGAACGTGAGGCTGACAAGGAACGTTTGTCAGGCTTCGATGTTCGTCGCTGCGCTCCTCACAACTCAGTCCACGGGAAGACGCGACATGTCCACGGAGCGGTGGCTGAGGGGGACCGGTCGCGGTGGGTCGGGCGTTGGGCGAGGCACGCCGGCGGTTTGGGCGTGCCGAGGGCGCCCATGGGCGAGGCCGGTCCCCCTCAGCCACCGCGGAACCCGACCCCAACCCTTGAGGACTCCACACCCGCCGCCGCGGAACCCGACCGAGACCCCGACGACGACCAGCCGCCGCGGACTGTTCGACGGCACTGGACGAGCACACGCGCGCCACCGCGGACTCGAGTCCGCAGGCGCTGCACGCTCTGCAGGCCCCCGAGTGCCGGGCCGGGGTGCTGACTAGGCTGGTGGCATGGCTGACAAGGGATGGTTCGGGCTTCCTCTCTTCGGGCGTAGCCCGCGCCCTGAGGTGGTGTCCTGCACGCTCTCGGGCGGCGGGTCCCGGGCCGGCTTCCAGTTGGGCGCGCTCGACTACCTGTACCGACACGACGAGGCGTTCGCGCCCAGCGTCTTCGTCGGGGCCTCCGCCGGAGCCATCCTTGCCTCCGCCCTCGCGCAGGACCCCACCCGGGAGGGCCAGCGGGCCTACCTGGAGCGGTTGACCGGGCTGTGGATGGCCATGACCGGGCCTGAGGACATGTTCACGCCTCGCCCCTGGTTCCAGCGGCTCCAGGCCGAGGCGCCAGTCTGGCTCGAGGTGGTCTCCCTGCCGCGACAGGCACCGCCCCGGCCCCCGCGGAGACCGGCGCTCCTGCCGTTCCTGCGCTCCTCGCCGGTGAGCCCAGAGAGCCCCGAGGAGCCGCCGTCGATGGATCCACTGGAGTTGGCGCTCACGCCCGACGAGGATGTGCCGTCCGAGTGGTCCCTCTCCGTGCTGTCCGGCATCGCGGCCCACCTGGGCAGGCTGCCCCGCATCGGCAGCGGCCTCGGCAGCATCTGGCAGGGCATGGGCCGCTCGCGCTCCATGTACCGGCCAGGTCCCATGCTCGCCCACCTGCTCGACCCGGGCACCTTCGACCCTCAGCGAGTGGCCGCCTCCGGTGTGACGCTCCGGATCGCCATGGTCTCGCTGGAGAGCGGCGAGCTGCGGTTCATGACCGAGACCGGCACGCTCGTCGACCGCGCCGACCGCCCCGTCGACGACACCGAGCACAACCTCGCCGTCGGCGTGCTCGCCTCCTGCGCCATCCCCGCCGTATTCCGGCCCGTCCCGATCGGGGACGAGACCTACGTCGACGGCGGCGCGCGGGAGAACCTGCCCGCCGAACTGGCCATCGGCCACCTCGGCGGGGCGCGCAACTATGTCATCTCGTCCCAGGCGCAGGGCCTTCCCCAGCGGGCGAGCATGGTGGACGCCGACATGTTCAGCGTGGTGATGCGCTCCACCGAGATCCTGATCGACGAGGCCGGCCGCGACGAACTCGCCTACGCGCACTCGGCCGGCGCCATCGTCATCCACCCCGAGCTCGCCGTGCACGACACCATGACCGTCCACCCCGGCCTGATCGCCATCAACCGCGACTACGGCTGGTTCCGGGCCGCCGAGCGGCACCTGGGCCTGGGAGAGGCGGCGGAGGAACTGCACCGCCGCATCATCACGCTCCGCATGCGCATCATCCGCCTGGAGGAGCGACTGATGGAGAACCCCGAGCCGAGCCGGCGGGACTTCCTCACGCTGCGGGGCGCCAAGGTCGAGTTGCGCGACGCGGTCCGCTCCGCCCACGACACGCCGTTGCCCGACGGCGCCGAGGACTGGTGGACGACGTGGGAACGCCACGCGGTCACGCCGTCCACCGAACCCCCCTGGATGCCGCTCACCGCGCGAGGCTGACCACTAGGCTGAGCAGGGTGAAGACGACCTTCGACCTCAGGTGGGAGCGCTACGGCGCGGAGCTGATCGCGGCGCTGGAGAGCGTCTACGGCGAGCGGGCCTGGGAGGTCACCGACCGCGTGCGCGACCTCGTCCGGGAGCGGTTCGAGGCACGCAGCGACGACCTGCGCGAGCTGGACGAGGCGCGGCTGCTGCGCCCGGACTGGCTGCAACTCCCCTCGCAGGTGGGCTACGTGGCCTACACGGACCGTTTCGCCGGCACCCTCAACGGGATCGCCGACCACCTCGACTACCTGCAGGACCTGGGCGTCACCTACCTGCACCTGATGCCGTTGCTGCAGCCGCGCGAGGGCGCCAACGACGGCGGCTACGCCGTCGCCGACTACCGCACCATCAGGCCGGACCTGGGCACCATGGATGACCTGGAGAACCTGACGGCCAGCCTCCGGGCCAACGGCATCTCGCTGGTGGTGGACCTCGTCCTCAACCACGTGGCACGGGAGCATGAGTGGGCGCAGCGGGCGCGCGCCGGGGAGCAGAAGTACCGCGACTACTTCATGGTCTTCCCGGACCGCACCATGCCGGACCGCTACGAGGCGACGCTGCCGGAGATCTTCCCGGACTTCGCCCCCGGCAACTTCACTTGGGACGACGACCTGGCCGGCTGGGTGTGGACCACGTTCAACGACTACCAGTGGGACGTGAACTGGGCCAACCCCGACGTCTTCATCGAGTACCTCGACATCATCCTCGAGCTGGCGAACCGCGGCGTGGAGGTGCTGAGGCTCGATGCCATCGCCTTCATCTGGAAGGTCATGGGCACCGACTGCCAGAACCAGCCCCCCGTGCACGCGCTGACGCAGGCGCTCCGGGCCGCGGTGCGGATCGCGGCACCCGCGGTGGCGTTCAAGGCGGAGGCCATCGTCGGTCCCAAGGACCTCATCACCTACTTCGGGGCGGGCGAGCACTACGGCAAGGTCTCTGACATCGCCTACCACAACTCCCTGATGGCTCAGCTGTGGTCGACCCTGGCCACGCACGACACCACCCTCCTGCGCCGCGCCTTGGGCGGCTTCCCGCCCAAGCCGGCCACGGCCACGTGGGGCACCTACATCCGCTGCCACGACGACATCGGCTGGGCGATCGACGACGTGGACGCGGCCACGTCCGGGCTCAACGGATTCCACCACCGCTCCTTCCTCAGCGACTTCTACTCCGGCATCCACCCCGACTCCTTCGCCCGCGGGCTGGTGTTCCAGGCCAACCCGGCCACCGGCGACCGCCGGATCTCCGGCTCCATGGCCTCCTTGGCGGGGCTAGAGGCCGCGCTGGAGTCGGGCAACGCCTACCAGGAGGAGCAGGCGGTGGCCAGGATCAACCTGCTGCACGCCGTCATCTGCGGGTGGGGCGGCATCCCGCTGCTCTACATGGGCGACGAGGTGGCGATGCTCAACGACCACGACTTCGCCCGAGACCCCGAGCACGCCGACGACAACCGGTGGGTCCACCGACCGGTGATGGACTGGGCCGCCGTGGCCGCGCTCGCCGACAACCCCACCTCGCCCGCGGCGAGGGTCAACGCCTGGCTCCGGCACGTGCTGTCCGTTCGGCGCCACGCCGCCCAGCTGCACGCCTCCAGGGAGGCCGTGTTCCTCGAGACCGGGGACCCGCGCGTCCTGGCCATCAAGCGGGACCACCCCACGGGCCCCATGGTTCAGGTGTACAGCTTCTCGCCCACGGAGATCACGGTGCCCATGGCGTGCGTGAGCGAGACCCTGGGAGAACGCGCCCGCGAGCTCCTCGACGGTGTGGAGTGGGACCTGACGCCCTGGACGATGACCCTGCGCCCCTACGCGGTGCACTGGTTCGCGGCCTGACACGGTGCCCCCAGCGGGGCTCGAACCCGCGACCCATGGATTAAAAGTCCACTGCTCTGCCAACTGAGCTATAGGGGCGTCAGCAGTGTACCGGTCCGGGCGCGTGGCAGGCTGGGGACATGCCCGCCTGGTCCTGGTTCGTCATCGCCCTGGTGATCGGAGCGGCGCTCCTCGCCGTCGCCGTCCTCGCCGACCGGCGCGCCCGCCGTCGCGTCACCGGGGCCGGGGAGCCTGCACCCCGCCGCGGTCTCGACGAGGTGGACCGCCACGTGCCCCGCTACGTGACCCAGGATGAGATCGACGCCCTGCCCAGCCCCGCGTCGGGCCAGGGGGCGGGGCCACTCCCGCACGCCGGCGAGGGGTTCGGGTTCGGGCACGCCCACCCGGACTTCGCCACCGACCGCGAGGGGGCACGCTACGAGGATCCGCGGATCCTCGTCGTCGACGGGGAGGTCACGGCCATGCGCGAGCTCATGACGCCGCTCGCCGAGGCGACGCCGGAGCGCCCACTGGTGGTCGTGGCGGCCGGGCTCCACCCCGAGGTGCTCACCACCTTGGCCGCCAACCGACGCGCGCTGAGGTTGCCGGTGGTGGCCGCCGCCGCCGGCGCACGCGATCGCGTCCGGCTCGCAGAACTGCTCGGCGTGGCGCAGGTGCCCGCCTCGGATCTGCGGGCCGGCTATCTCCCCCCGGACTCGTACGGTCTGGCCTTGGAGTGGACCAGCACCCTGAAGCGCGCCTGGGTGGACCCCCTGGACCTTCCCTGAACCTCAACCTGGGACCGTGAACCTCAAGTCAGAGTTGACCTCACCTTGATTCTGAGGCGCCCAAGACTCTCTCATCGGCGGCTCAGTATTCACTTTCGGCCAGTTGCTCGGACAACATGCCTAGTCAAGAGGCTTTACCACCACCAACGTCCACCGAATCCCAGGCATGTAACTCTTCCCCCGCGCACGGCGTGTCGGCTTGCGTCCTCTCAGGCAATTCTCACAACGCGTTGTTCGATCATGAGGGCCGCTCTTAGTCTCCGGGGCAGTGGCCGGACGTGTCGGGGGCTATGAAGCTCCGAGGAAGCGGCGCGTCCGACCTCACAGCAGCACTGACGTGTGGACGAGGAGAGACGTGAGAACAGC
Organism: Propionibacteriaceae bacterium; assembly: GCA_027492545.1. Lineage (GTDB taxonomy): Bacteria > Actinomycetota > Actinomycetes > Propionibacteriales > Propionibacteriaceae > Arachnia. The sequence continues at coordinate 1,568 of JAPUEL010000071.1, read as the reverse complement.
ATTCAAGAGCCTGCGCGGCATCGGGGCCGCCGCGGGCATCGCGGTCCTGGTCCAGGGGCTCGGCACGCTCGCCCTGGGACCCGCGGCGGACGCGGAGATCGCCGACGTGACCGCCACCACCAACGTGAACATCCGCTCGGCGCCCACGACGTCGAGCACCCGCCTGGCCGTGCTCCAGCGCGGCCAGAGCCTGCCGAGTACGGGCTCGGCGAACGGATGGACCACCGTCACCTACCAGGGCAAGACGGCCTACGTCGCCAGCGCCTACCTCTCCGGTGGCACCGCCGCCTCCAGCCCCTCGTCCGAGACGTCCAACGGAAGCACCGCCGCCTCCACGGGCACCGTGTACACGACGGCGAACCTCAACCTCCGCGTCGGGCCGTCGCTGTCCGACGCGGTCTCGATCGTCGTGCAGCGCGGCAGCGCCCTGAAGCTGTCGGGCAAGGTCAGCGGGGCCTACGCCCAGGTGACGTACAACGGGAAGCTGCTGTGGGCCGCCTCCCAGTACCTGAGCTCCACCGCAGCGGCCGCCTACGGCGAGCTGCCCAAGGTCACCGGGAAGGGCCGCGCCACGGCGGCCCTCATGATCCGCACCACCCCGTACACGGGCTTCGTCAACCTGGGAGACGTGCCCGCCGGCACCATCCTGGACACCACCGGGGTGGTCACCAACGGCATGGCTCAGGTGGTCTACAAGGGCGCCGTGCGCTGGGTGAACGCGAAGTACCTGGTCGCGGTCTCCGCCACCACCCCGGCCCCGACCGCCCCGGCCGTCCCCGCGACGACCACCCGGTACGCCACCACGGTGCTCAACATCTGGACCGCGAGCAGCGGCACCGCGTACGTGGGTGAGATCCCCAAGGGCGGTGTGGTGCAGGTCACCGGCTTGGTCACCAACGGCCGCGCCCAGGCCGTGGTCAACGGCGCCGTGCGCTGGGTGACCGCGCGCTACCTGTCGACCACCAAGCCGGCCGACGGGACGGCCTCCGGCGGGAGCAGCACCAGCCTCAACCGCGGGTACTCCAGCGGCCTCGACCAGACCAATGCCAACGTCCAGGCCATCGTCCGCGACATCTGGAACCGCTACCCCGCGATCACCACCATGTACGGCTGGCGCAAGGACGTCACCCCGGATCATCCCGCCGGCCGCGCCGTCGATGTGATGATCCCGAGCTACAAGTCCAACCAGGCGCTGGGCTGGGAGATCGCGCAGTACTACAAGGCCAACGCCGCGAAGTACAACATCAACTACATCATCTTCGCCCAGAAGATCTGGTCCGTGCAGCGCTCCAGCGAGGGCTGGAGAACGATGGCGGACCGCGGCAGCGACAACGCGAACCACTACAACCACGTGCATATCAACACCTACGGGTAGAGTCTTCCCCCGGACGGCGCCACCCATCCCCCCTGGGTGGCGCCGTTCACCGTGTTCGTGTGACACGGCCGGCCGCGCGTTTGCGCCGCCGCGCTGACTTTCCGTAGAATCCCTCTGTCTGGTCCCCATCGTCTAGCGGCCCAGGACTCCGCCCTTTCACGGCGGCAGCACGGGTTCGAATCCCGTTGGGGAT
>JAPUEL010000070.1:25035-48839 GCA_027492545.1 Propionibacteriaceae bacterium | reverse complement strand
CCTCCGCCCTGCGCATCGCCGGCGGCATCTTCACCAAGATCGCCGACATCGGCTCGGACCTGATGAAGATCGTGTTCAAGATCGGCGAAGACGACCCGCGCAACCCCGGCACCATCGCCGACTGCACAGGCGACAACGCCGGAGACTCCGTCGGCCCCTCCGCCGACGGCTTCGAGACCTACGGCGTCACCGGTGTGGCCCTGATCACCTTCATCCTGCTGGGCGTCAAGACGGAACTGCAGGCCCACTTCCTGATCTGGATCTTCTTCATCCGCGCGATCATGCTCGTGGCCTCGGCCCTGTCCTACTTCGGCAACAGCCTGTGGGCCAAGGCGAAGTTCGGCGACGCCGACGAGATGGAGTTCGAGACCCCCCTCACCTCGCTGGTGTGGATCACCTCGATCGTGTCGATCGTCCTGACCTTCATCATGTCCGCCCTCCTCATCCCCAATGTCGGCGGCGACACCACCCTGTGGTGGAAGCTCTCCCTGATCATCTCCTTCGGCACCCTCGCCGGCGCGGTCATCCCGGAGCTGGTCAAGGTCTTCACCGGCGTGCGGGCCAAGCACGTCGAGGAGGTCGTCAAGTCCGCCAAGGAAGGCGGGCCCTCCCTCGACATCCTCTCCGGCCTGGTGGCCGGCAACTTCTCCGCCTACTGGCTGGGCATCGCGATCGTCGCCCTGATGTCGGGCGCCTACGGCGTCTCCACCCTGATCACCCCCGGCTCGATGGTCGACGGCGTGATCACCGGCGGCGTCATGCTCGTGCCCGGCGTGTTCGCCCTGGGCCTGGTGGCCTTCGGGTTCCTGGGCATGGGTCCCGTCACCATCGCCGTGGACTCCTACGGCCCGGTCACCGACAACGCGCAGAGCGTCTACGAGCTGTCGCAGATCGAGTCGCTGCCCGGCATTCACGAGGAGCTTGAGCGCGACTACGGCATCAAGCCGAACTTCGAGCGGGCCAAGTACCTGCTCGAGGCCAACGACGGCGCCGGCAACACGTTCAAGGCCACGGCCAAGCCGGTGCTCATCGGCACCGCGGCGGTGGGCGCCACCACGATGATCTTCTCGATCATCATGGGCCTGACCTCCGGGCTGACCACCAACGTCGAGAACCTGTCCCTGCTGCACGTGCCGTTCCTGCTCGGCCTGATCACCGGCGGCGCGATCATCTACTGGTTCACCGGCGCCTCCATGCAGGCCGTCACCACCGGCGCGTTCCGTGCGGTGGAGTTCATCAAGGCCAACATCGACCTCGAGGGCACCACCAAGGCCTCCGTCGAAACCTCCCGCAAGGTCGTCGAGATCTGCACCCAGTACGCCCAGAAGGGCATGTTCAACATCTTCCTGGGCATCTTCTTCGCCACCTTGGCGTTCGCCTTCGTGGAGCCGTTCTTCTTCATCGGCTACCTGATCTCGATCGCCATCTTCGGGCTCTACCAGGCCATCTTCATGGCCAACGCCGGTGGCGCCTGGGACAACGCGAAGAAGATCGTCGAGGTTGACCTGCAGGCCAAGGGCACCGAACTCCACGACGCCAGCATCGTCGGCGACACCGTCGGCGACCCGTTCAAGGACACCTCCTCGGTGGCCCTGAACCCGGTCATCAAGTTCACCACCCTGTTCGGCATGCTGGCCATCGAGCTGTCGATCATCATCGGCAACCCGCTGATCAACGGCATCCTCGCCGTCACCTTCGGGCTGGCGAGCGCCTACATGGTCTACCGCTCCTTCTACCAGATGCGCATCGACGCCCCGATGCTCACCTCCGCCGACTTCGCCTACCTCAAGGACGAGCCGACGCCGGTGAGGACCGAGACCGCCGAGAAGGTCACCATCTCCTGATCGCACCTCTCACCACGACGAGGGCCGGGGGCAGCTGCTGCCTCTGGCCCTCGTCGCGTCCCGGTGAAAGACTGGGGAGCCCGATCACATCGATCGGCCCATGTCGAAAGGTGCAGAAGATGAGCAGCGTCGTCCACTTCGAGATCCACGCCGAGGACGTCCAACGCGCCGTCGACTTCTATGTGGCCGCCTTCGGGTGGAAGACCGAGGACTGGTCCGAGTTCACGGGCTCTCCGTACATCGGCGTGCACACGCGCGCGGAGGGTGAACCGGGCATCAACGGCGCGATCATGCAGCGGGAGGGCGCCAACCCTCAGCCGGGCAGCCCTGTGCTCGGGGCTGTGCTCACCGTCGAGGTGGAGGACTTCGACGCCGTGGCCGATCGGATCGAGGCCGCAGGCGGCACCGTCGCGATGCCGAAGTACCCGCTGACCGGCATGGCCTGGCAGGGGTACTACCTGGACACGGAAGGCAACGTCTTCGGCATCCATCAGCCCGACGAGAACGCCGGCAAGTAGGCGCTGCGGCCTGAGTGCGAGGGTTCGGATCCGCTTCTGTTGCGTCGTCGGAGTCGGGTTCGGGGTGTCCGCCGGGGGCCCCTTTGACTAGGGTGCGGGTCCCCGATGGTCACCTCAGGGCGGCGGCGTCCATTCGAGGGGGCCGGTGGTCGGGGCGGCACTGCGCAGCGGTGCACATCGGAGGATCGCCCGGCTGGCATGCCGCCTGGGACCAACCCCACCCAGGGCCGCCCCGACCACCGGCCCACGAACCCGACGACGCCACAGCAGAAGCCGGCGGGGAGCCGGGATCCGATGGCCGGGCGGCCCTAAGAAGCGCCGCAGGCCCCGGCCAGCGCGCTGGTCTGGAGGAGCTCGGACCGGACCACCTCGGGCCGCCCGGGCATCGGATGCCGGATCCACGCGCTGGCAGCAGAACCAGGGAACCGCAACGGTGGCTCACCGCGGTCCGGCGACCTCAAGACTCCCAGCGAGCGCTCAACCGTCCGAAGACCTGAAGAAAGAACAGACGGAGCGCGATCAGTTGAGAGCGACGAGGTCGCAGACGAAGATCAGCGTCTCCCCCGGAGCGATGACACCGCCGGCGCCGCGCTCGCCGTAGGCGAGGTGCGACGGGATGACGAGCTGGCGCCGCCCGCCCACCTTCATGCCCTGGATGCCCTGATCCCAGCCCTGGATGACCCGCCCCGCGCCGAGCGGGAACGACAGCGGCGCGCCGCGGTTCCAGGAGGAGTCGAACTCCTCGCCGGAGCTGAAAGCCACGCCGACATAGTGCACGTGGGCGGTGTCGCCGGCCTTGGCCACGGCGCCGTCGCCCTCGACGATCTCGGTGATCTGCAGGTCCGCGGGCGCCTCGCCGCCGGGGAAGTCGACTTCGGGCTTCTCGTTCATGTTCGTCATGGCGACGAGCCTAACGTCCGCCCCGACGCCTCCCCAACCCCGGACCGCGCCGACGCCTCCCCAACCCCGGACCGCCCCGCCCCTGTCCACCGGACTCTGGGCACGACACGCCGTCGATCCCTCACCCCGACGCCCCCAGCGACACCGACCCCTGCCTCCGACGGCGATTCGTGCCCACCCAACCCGTGACCTCGACCCGCCGATGTGCGACAGTGACGGCGGCACCCTTAGAAAGGACCGAGTCATGAGCGACCAGTACCCGCAGTACCAGCCTCCAGCCGGCGACGGGGCTCCCCGTCAGCAGGGTGACAACGACCAGACCAGGCGCATCGACGACCCCTTCGGCCAGTCCGCCCAGTCCGGGCCGTACGGACAGGCCCCTCAGTACGGGCAATCGCCGCAGTACGGCGATGCCGGCCCCACTGGCCCCACCGGCTACGGCGGCCAGCCGGCCGGGCAGGCACCGTGGACGCCGGACCCCGGCTACCACTACCAGCAGCAGAGCACCCCTCCCCCGCCGTACGCGCCGGTGGGACAGGCGTGGACCCCGGCCCCGCCGAGCCAGGGCAGCGCCGTCGCGGCCTCCGCCAAGGGGTTCCTCGCGGCCCTGTTCGACTTCAACTTCGACACCTTCATCACGCCGAAGATCATCAAGGCCGTCTACATCGTCGTGACCGCGGTCATCGGGCTGGCCGCCGTGGGGTTCCTCCTGTCCGCGGTCCTCAGCGGCGAGCCGGGGCTCATCGTCGCGGCACTGGTGGGCGTTCCCCTGGTGTCGATCGTCTACCTCGCCCTGGCCAGGATGACGCTCGAGCTGTACTTCGCGGTGGTCCGGCTGTCCGAGGACGTGCACGAGCGCCTGCCTCGACAGTAGGCCTCAGCCGGAGCCGTCGCGGTAGGTTGGTGCGGTGAGCATCACCTGTCGCCCCATCTCCGCCGAGCAGCACCTGGCGTTCGTCCAGCAGCGCGGATCGGCCTCGTTCCTGCAGACGCCCGCGTGGGCGAAGGTGAAGCCCGAATGGCGCGGCGAGTCGATCGGGTTCTTCGCCGGCACCGAGCTCACCGGCGTGGCGCTGGTCCTGTACCGGCAGCTGCCCAAGCTGAAGCGCTACCTCGCCTACCTCCCAGAGGGCCCGGTGCTCGACTGGTCGCGGCCGGACGTCGACGATCACCTGCGCGCGCTCGTGTCCTACGCGAAGCGGAGCAAGGCCTTCGCCGTGCGGATCGGCCCGGCCGTCCCGCACCGGCGCTGGCGTGCGGACACCATCAAGGCGGCCATCGCCGACGACGCGGTCACCACGCTCTCCCAGGTGACGCCGGACGAGACCACCCTCGTCGGCACGCGGGTCATCAACCAGCTCATCCACGGCGGCTGGCACACCGACGAGTCCGGCCACGGCTTCGCCGCCGGCCAGCCGATGTTCAACTTCCAGCTGCCCCTCCGCCACGCCGACGGCACCCAGAAGACCGACGACGAACTCCTCAAGGGCATGAACCAGCTGTGGCGGCGCAACATCAAGAAGGCGGACAAAGAGGGGGTCGTGGTCCGCCAGGGCACCCGAGAGGACCTCGCCGGCTTCCACCGCATCTACCTCGAGACCGCCCAACGAGACGGCTTCACCGGGCGGCACCTCTCCTACTTCCAGACCATGTGGGACGCGTTGAATGCCGAGGACGCGGACCGGATGCGGGTCTACCTCGCCGAGCACGACGGCGACCTCGTGGCCGCGACGACGTTCGTCCGCGTCGGGGAGCACGCCTGGTACTCCTACGGCGCCTCGACCAACGCCAAGCGCGAGGTGCGCGGCTCGAACGCGGTGCAGTGGCGGATGATCCGCGACGCCAACGGCGCCGGCTGCGCCGTCTACGACCTTCGCGGCATCGTCGAGGGGGTGGGGGCCGACGATCCGGAGATCGGCCTGATCCAGTTCAAGGTGGGCACCGGCGGCGAGGCGGTGGCCTACCTCGGCGAATGGGATCATCCGATCAACAAGCCCCTCTACTGGGCCTTCGACCTCTACCTGAAGAGGCGCTGACGATGCCCCTGACCCTCACGGTCGACCGCCAGCTCTGGCACACGCACCACCGGGCGCTCCTCGACGACGCACCCGGCCTGGTCCCCGTCGCCAAGGGCAACGGCTACGGCTTCGGCCTGCGCCTCCTGGCCGCCGAGGCGACGCGGCTGCGCGTGAAGACGCTGGCGGTGGGCATCGCGCAGGAGGTCGCGACGGTGCGCGCGGGCGGGTTCGCGGGCGACGTGGTGGTGCTCAACCCATGGCGGCCGTTCGACGATGCGGTCACCTCGCTCCTCGACGACCCGCTGGTGGTCACGACGGTGTCGCGCGCCGAGGACCTGCGAGCCCTTGCCACGACCCATCCGGGGGCGCGCGTGATCGTCGAGGTCGAGACCTCGATGCACCGGCACGGCCTGGATCCGCGGGAGCTGACGGACCGCGACTTCGGGGGCCTCACCTTCGAGGGCTGGGCCATCCACCTGCCTGCCCGCGGCTCGCTCGAGGAGGCGAAGCGGCTTGCCGCGGCCGGGTTGGCGGTGCGGAGGGCGCCGGTGTGGGTGTCGCACCTCACCGTGACCGACTACAGGGTGTTGCGCACCGCGCTCGGCGTCCGCACGCACCTGCGGGTGGGCACGCGCCTGTGGCTGGGCGAGAAGCGCGCCTACCGCACCACCGCCACGGTGCTCGACGTTCACCGCATCCGGCGGGGCGCCCCGCTCGGCTATCACGGGGTGAAGGCACCGCGCGACGGCTGGATCGTGATCGCCTCCGGCGGAACGGCGCACGGCCTGGCGATGACCGCCCCCACCCCCCAGCGCTCGCTCCGGCAGCGTGGCGTGACGGTGGCGCAGGGGGTGCTGGACTCGCTGGGACGATCGCTGTCGCCCTTCACGATCGGCGGACGCAAGCGCGCCTTCGCCGAGCCGCCCCACATGCACTCGTCGATGGTCTTCGTGCCCGGCGCCGACGCCCCCGCCAAGGTGGGCGACGAGCTCCCGGTGACCGCTCGGATGACCACCGTCACCGCGGACGAGATCCGTCTGGTCTGAGCGCGGCGGTTCAGGCGCGTGCGAACTCGCCGTCGTTGAGGACGCCACCCAGGGGGTCCGGCTGATCCGGCGTGCGGAGAGGGTCGCGGGTGGGCTCGACGATGTCGGCCAACGACGCACCCAGCACCCAGGCCTCCACGCCGGCGCGGGCGAGGATCGCGGCCCAGTAGAGACCGTACGGCCCCCACTGGCTGGTGGTGAGCGACCCCGCCAGCCACCCCCAGATGGCCAGGTAGTACGCGACGTGGGCCACCGTCGCGGCGACGAGTTCCGGCCGCAGCGGCCGCGACACCACGACGGCGAGCAGCACCCACAGTGACGTCTGGGGCGGGAACGACGGACCCAGGATGGTTGCGGCGAGGATGAAGACGGCCACCAGGGAGCCGACGCGGGGGCGCTTGCCCGACACGTACAACCAGGCGACCAGCACACCCAGGAATAGCGCCAGGAGGACGAAGCCCAGCGAGCCGGCGTGCCTGAGCGGCACACCGATGAGCGAGAGCAGGTACCACAGCGATCCGTAGCCCGCCTCGCGGTGGATCTCCTGGTGGTAGAAGGCATAGACCCTGTCCAGGTCGGCGAGGAGCAGAGGGAGGTGGACGGCGGCGAAGGTGACCGCCGCCGGGCCCGCGAACCGGACCGCCGTCAGCGTTCCAGCCCGCAGCCCCGCCACGACGGTGACAGCCAGCGCGACGCCGATGGGCATCGTGCCGGCGCACGCCGCCAGCCCCATGACGATGCCCGCCTCCATCACCCGGCCGTGGGCGAACTGGGCGAGGCCGATCGCCGTGATCGCGAGCGGGAGGAGGTCCCAGCTGATCAGCCCCGAGGCCAGGACGATGGGCGACGACGCGACGATCATCGCGTCCCAGGATGCACCACTGCGGCGTCGGCCGAGCTTCGCGGTGGCCAGGATCAGGAGCAGGAAGCAGACGAACAGCGCGACGGTGGTGATCCCGAAGAACGCGACGCTCGCGTCGATCTGTGCCTGCGTCGGGGTGCCGGGGCCGATGGGCGTGAAAGCGCCGACCAGTCGCGTCGACAGCAGGATCAGGACGCCGACGAGCGGGGAGAACGTGAGTGTCGCGGTGCTGAAGGGCGTGGCGCCTGCGCCGAAGCCCTGCCCGAGGAAGGTGCCCTGGATGTCGGAGTAGCACAGCAAGGCGTAGCTGTTGATGGAGGTGGCGGCGTCCGTCTGGACGCACTGGGCGTGGCGGAGGAAGAGCACCAGGAACAGCACGGTGCCGGCGGCGAACGCCCACGGGAGGGGGTTGAACCAGGCTCCGCGGCTGGCCGCGTGGCGTCCCATCGGCCCCCCGAGGCCGGGCACCAGCGCGTTCTCCACGGGCGTCACTCTACGCGGGACACTCGCCCGCGGGTGCCAGCGCTATCTCGTAGCGGACGGCTTCGGTGCGGGCCCGCCGCCCACTCCCGGCGCAGCCTCGGGGGTCTCGGAGGCACTCGGCGTGGGTGTGGGATCCGGGCTCTGCCCCGGCGGCGTCGGCTTGCCCGACTGGCCGGGCGGTTCCGTGGGCTGGATCGGCTCGGCAGTGGTGGGCGGCGCGCTCGGCTCAGGCTCCTGCGTCTCCGTGGGCTCCTCGGAGGGTGTGGGCGACGGCGTGGGCGACTCCGACGGCGACGGAGTCGGTGACGGGGACGCGCTCTCCGAGCCGTTCGTCGCATCGATCTCGCGCGGGGTGTCGAAGCCCTCCACCGGCATACCCTCGGTGGCCTGGGTCATGAAGTCCACCCAGGTCATGAGGGGGTAGCTGGAGCCGAAGAACGTCCGGTCCTCGGGCCGCTTGTAGTCGTCCAGGTCCTCGTTGCCCGAGTCGCCGGCCACATACATCACCGCGGTCGAGATCTGGCGGGTGTAGCCGACGAACCAGGCCGAGGTGATGTCGTCGTCGACGCCATTGGTGCCGGTCTTGCCGGCGACCGGACGGCCGAGCTCGGAGGCGCGGCGGCCGGTGCCCTCCTGGACCACGGCGGTCAGGGAGTCGGTCACGTTGGCCGCGACGTTCTGGTCGATCGTCTGCTCGCCCTCCGGCTCAGCCTGGAACAGCACCTCACCGTTGCGCGCCTCGACCTTGGCGACGATGTGCGTCGAGTTGCGGCGCCCGCTGTTGGCCAACGTGGCGTAGGCGTTGGCCATGTTGAGCGGGCTCACCTCGGCGGCGCCGAGAGCGATGCGGTTGTTGGGGTCCCAGCCGCGGCTGGTGGGGGCGCCCGCGTCGTTGGCCGCGGTGATGACCTGGTTGGCGCCGTCGTCGATCTGCTCGGTCATGTCCACGAAGGCGGTGTTGATGGACTCCGCCGTGGCTTCACGCAGCGTGACCGGCCCGTACTCGTTGCCGAATTCGTTGCGGATGGTCTTGGTGTCTCCGCGCGGGGTGAAGGTGTCGCCGTTGAAGATGGACTTCAGCGAGAACCCGTTGCGCAGGCCGGCGATGGTGGCGAAGGTCTTGAAGGTGGAGGCGGCGGGGCGGTCGGTCATGGCCCAGTTGCGCGAACTGGACACGTAGTCGGGCCCGCCGTACATGGCGAGCACGCCCCCCGTCGAGGTGTCGACCGACGAGATGGCCACGTGCAGCTTCGACGGATCCGGGTCGCCGTCGGCGTCCTCGGCCGCCTGAGCGACGTACTTCTGCGCGGTGGCGATGGCGGCGGTCTGCATCGCCTGGTTGAGGGTGGTGGTGACCTTCAGCCCGCCGCCCTGGATCTCGGCCTCGGTGAACCCGCGGGCCAGCAGCTCGTCCTCGACGGCCTTGATCAGGAAGCCCTTGGGGCCGCCGTAGCGGTCGTTGACCGGAACCTCCGGGAACACCGGCAGCTGCGGCCGGGCCTCGGCGTGCTCGGCCTCGGTGATGGCCCCCATCTCGAGCATCCCGTCGAGCACGTACTGGTAGCGCCCGAGCAGCCGCTCGAGCTTCTCCGGCCCACCGGACGGGTTGAAGCCCGCGGGGTTGTTGAGGATCGCGGCCAGGGCTGCCGTCTCGGCGACGGTGAGCGCGCTGGCGTCCTTGAGGAAGTAGGACTTGGCTGCGGCCTGGATGCCGTACGCGCCGCGCCCGAAGTAGATGGTGTTGAGGTAGCCCTCGAGGATCTCCTCCTTGGACAGCTCCCGGCCCATCTTGATGGCGAGGAACAGCTCCTTGACCTTGCGCGACAGCCGCTGCCCGGAATCCAGATAGAGGATCTTGATGTACTGCTGGGTGATGGTGGAGCCGCCCTGCAGCTCGCCGCCGGTGGCGATGGACACGGCGCTGCGCGCGATCCCGCTGATCGAGAATCCGGGATCCTCCCAGAAACTGCGGTTCTCCGCGGCCACGACGGCGTCCTTCATCAGCTGCGGCATGTCCTCGTAGTCGAGGGTGACGCGGTTCTGCACGGCGAGCGAGCCGAGCTGGCTGGTGCCGTCGTCGTAGTACAGGAACGTGGTGTTGGTCTGGAAGTCGGCGTTGGGGTCCGGCAGGTCCGTGGTGGAGTAGAGGTAGGCGAAGGCGCCGAGGCCGCTGATTCCGACGATGATGAACAGCACCAGCGCGCTGATCCCGATCCGCTTCCAGATCTTCCCCGCCGACGATTTCTTCGCAGCCGCCCGTTTCGCCTTAGCCATAGAGGTCCTCAACTCGCTTCTTCTTGACACCGCTTCGGTTCAAGGGTAGGTGTCGCGGCGCGGGAGGCCAAAGACGGCACCCGCCGACGATCACCCCCAGCCGCTGAGAGTGCGCTCGCCGATGCGGATCACACGGGCGCGGGGGCAGGTGAGGCGTGACGGGTTCCGACGAGACCGGCGAGCACCGGCCCGAGGATGATCGCCAGCAGATAGACCCAGGTGCCGAGCAGGCCGAACACCGGCACGACGCCGTTGCCCAGGCTCAGCAGCAGCTGGCTCAGACCCACGACCGCCACCCATGCCGCTCCCCTGGCCGCGCCCTCTCTGACGTTCTTCACCCGCACCAGCAGCCCGATGACGAACGAGAGCGCGAGCATCCCGACGGAGGCGAGCAGGAACATCGCGTTGATCTGCTCCAGCAGGGCGGCGGGGATGCTCCCGTCCTCCGGGGCGGACTCAAAGGGTGTCGGTATGCCCAGCACAGGCGCGATGAGGCCGGCCGCCAACTGCACGAACTGGCCTGCGATGGCCAGCCCCAGGCCGATCGCCACATTGATGAAAACCCGCTTGACCATGAGGCCCTCCGACCACGAGTAGTAGCTCCCACGTTACTCCGAATCGCGCTGTCAGAACGGTCGGGTCTCGTGTCAGGGCTCCCGGCACCGGCAGCGGGGCTCACCCGACACCCCAGCGGTCAGGCCGGACCTCGCCGCAGCAGGTTGAAGTGTCAGGGGGTGGTGCGCACCCCGGGGAGGATGGGGCCGCGGACCCCCTCGGCGGCGAGGGCGCGCTGGGCGCGGGCACGGGCCTCGCGCATCGGCCCCCACTGCTTGTCCGGGCCCGTCTTGAGCAGAATGCGCAGCACCATCGTGCCCTCGCTCATCGACTCGACGCCCAGCACCGTCGGGTTCTCCAGCAGCACCTCGGACCACTCGGGCTCCTCGCCCATGGTGCCGACGGCGGTGCGCAGCACCTGCTGCACCCGCTCAGGGTCCTCGTCGATCGCCACGGGCACCTCGACCACGGCCGTCGAGAAGCCCTGCGAGACGTTGCCGAGCGTGAGCACCTCACCGTTGCGGACGTACCAGACGGTGCCCGACGGGTCCCGCAGCTTCGTCACCCGAAGCGTCACCTCCTGCACGGTGCCGCGCAGCTCCCCCACCTGGATCAGGTCCCCCACGCCGAACTGGTCCTCGGCGAGCATGAAGATGCCGGACAGGTAGTCCTTGACCAGCGACTGCGCGCCGAAGCCGAGCGCCACCCCGCCGACGCCGGCCGAGGCCAGCAACGGGGCCATCGGCACGCCGAAGGTGGCGAGGATGGTGAGCACCACGAGCACGATCAGCACCACGTCGACGACGCTGCGCAGCAGCGACCCGAGCGTCGTCACGCGCTGGCGCTGCCGCTCGTCGTGCAGTCCGCTCGCCTTGGCCAGGATCGACGCGGCCTTGGCGCCGAGATCGTCGTTGCGCTCCTTCGGCCTGCTCGCCAGCACCTTGACGCCGCGGTTGATCACCCGGACCAGGACCGCCCTCAGGATCAGGGCGAACACGAGCACGATCCCGCTCAGCAGCAGCTGCTCCCAGAACTCAGTCATGACCCCCATCATGGCGCACCCGCCGGGGGAGCCCGGAACCCCCGCCCATGCCGAGAGGGGCCGGGACGCGGCCACGACGTAGACTCATCCCTCGTGCCGAACCTCACCCAAGCGCAGACCAACGCGATGCATGAACTGCTGCGCATCGCGCCCGTCATCGACGACCTGGGCCGCCTCTTCAGGGCCGAGGGCCACCAGTTGTACCTCGTCGGCGGATCGGTCCGCGACGCGCTGCTGGGCCAGCTCGGCCACGACCTTGACTTCACCACCTCCGCCGCTCCGGACCAGACGCACCAGCTGCTCAAGCGGTTCACGCCGTCGACGTGGGACATCGGCAAGGAGTTCGGCACCATCGGCGCGCTCAAGCGGGCCGAGGACCAGGACTGGCAGATCGAGGTCACCACCTTCCGGGCCGACGTCTACCGCAGCGAGTCCCGCAAGCCCGAGGTGTCCTTCGGTGACACCATCGACGGGGACCTCCACCGCCGCGACTTCACCGTCAACGCCATGGCGGTGGACGTGTCCACGCGCGCCTTCGTCGACCCGTACGGCGGCCTGCAGGACCTGGCGGAGGGGGTGCTGCGGACCCCGTCGACCCCCGAGCAGTCGTTCTCCGACGACCCCTTGCGGATGATGCGCGCCGCGAGGTTCGCCTCACGCTTGGGGTTCACGGTGGCGCCGGAGGTGGTGGCCGCGATGACGGACATGGCGGAGCGGATCACCATCGTCTCCGCCGAGCGGGTCCAGGGCGAGCTCACCGGGCTGCTGCTCACCGACAACCCGCGCGTCGGCCTGGACCTGTTGGTGGCCACCGGCATCGCCGACCACATCCTCCCCGAGCTGCCGGCGCTGCAGCTGGAGGTCGACGAACACGCCCGCCACAAGGACGTGTATCAGCACACCCTCACGGTGCTGGACCAGGCGATCGAGCTGGAGAAGGCACGCGGCCACGCGCCGGACATCGTCAACCGGCTGGCTGCCCTCCTCCACGACATCGGCAAGCCGGCCACGCGCCGCTTCGAGGGCCCGAAGGTGACGTTCTACCACCACGACATCGTGGGCGCGAAGCAGGCGACCAGGCGCCTCAAGGCGCTCTGTTACCCCACCCAGGTGGTCAAGTCGGTGGCCAAGCTGATCGAGCTGCACCTGCGGTTCCACGGCTACTCCGACGGCGAGTGGACCGACGCCGCCGTGCGGCGCTACGTCCGCGATGCCGGCGCTGAGCTCGAACATCTCCACATGCTCACCCGGGCGGACTGCACCACCCGCAACCGGCAGCGCGCCACGAAGCTTCGGCGCGCCTACGAGGAGCTGGAGTGGCGCATCGACGAGTTGGCCGCCCAGGAGGAGCTCGCCTCGCTGCGCCCGCACCTCGACGGCACCCAGATCATGGAGATCCTCGGCATCGGGCCCGGGCGTGACGTCGGCCAGGCCTACTCCTTCCTGCTGGAGCACCGCACCGAGCACGGACCCATCCCCCACGACGACGCCGTCGAGCTGCTCAGACAGTGGTGGGCCGATCGCGGCGGCCAGTGACCCCGGCGCCGCGGCCCCCGGCAACTACCATGAGGACGTGATGGTCGGTCGGTTCGCGCGTGCGCTGGTGGTCGCGGCGCTGCTCGCACTGGCGGCGGTCGTGGCCCCCCAGCCCGCCGTCGCGGCCTCGGAGTACCTCGACGTGCAGCTGACCAGCGTCTCATCGCCCACCCTGGATCTGGCGGATCCCGCGCAGGTGGTGGAGCTGAAGGGCACGCTCACCAACGTCTCGACGGTCCCCATCCGCTACGTCAACGTCCACTTCTGGCGCCTGAGCACGCCCCAGACCACGAGCGCGCAGCTGGCGCAGACCCTGGCCAGCGTGCCGATCGGCGCCCGGCTCACCGACGAGGCCGCCGGAAACCTGCACATCCTCACCCGCGACGACGAGTTCGCCCCCGGCCAGCGGGCCGATTTCAGCGTGCGGACCACCGTCGCCCAGCTGACCGCCGGACGGTTCGCGCTGACCGCCACGGACGCCGCCTACCTCCTCGGCGTCCAGGTTCGAGGCATTCCCTCGGACGGGGGCAATCAGGTGGTGGGCGCCGATCAGGTGGTGGTGGCCGCCACGACGGACCCCGTCGAGTCGAGCGCCCTGGTCCTGCTCAGCGCGCCGCCGAGTTGGACGCCCGACGGCGACTTCACGGACGGCTCGCTCCTCACCGACCTGAGCGGCCGGCTCGAGACGCTGCTGGCCAGCGCAGAGCGCGACGGCGTGGTGGCGGCGGTGGATCCCGCGTTGGCGGGCGCGGTGGAGCGGATGACCGGGGAGCATGTCGTGGGTGGCGTGAGCACGCCCGGCAGCGGGGTGGCCATCGGCTGGCTCAACCGGCTGGATGCGCTGGCCGAGGCCGGACGGCTGTGGCGACTCCCGTACGGCAACCCGGACCTGGCCAGGGCGGATGCCAGCGATGAGCTGGAGCGCGTGCTCGCCTGGTCAGACGCGGCCACCCCGGACGACCAGCTTGACCTGCCCACCGTCGCGGTGCTCGAGGCCGGCGCCGGTGAGGAGCTGACGGCGCAGCTGACCGGCTTCGACACCGTGGTGGTGCGCAACGCCACCGGCGCGGAAGCCGGGACGCCCACGCTGCTGGGTGCAGCGCCCCTGAGCACGTTCGCCGCGCTCCCCGCCGGGGTCCGCCCCGGGCGGCTCATCGCCGAGGAACTCCTGGCGGATCGTCCCCCGCTCTACGTCATCGCGACGGTGGAGGGGGCCGAGGCCGATGCGGCGCTGGGCGGGTCCCGCCGGCACGTTGCGCCGGCGGCCACACCGGAGGCCCCCCTGGTGTGGCCGG
This sequence comes from Propionibacteriaceae bacterium, assembly GCA_027492545.1. Classification (GTDB taxonomy): domain Bacteria; phylum Actinomycetota; class Actinomycetes; order Propionibacteriales; family Propionibacteriaceae; genus Arachnia. The sequence continues at coordinate 34,466 of JAPUEL010000070.1, read as the reverse complement.
ACGCGACGGCGCCCGCTGCGTGGGCGGCCGTCTCCGACGCCCTGAACGCCGCAGAGACCGACGCAACTTTCCTGCAAGCCCTCATGGGCGCCGACGAGCCCGTGGACCTCTCCAGGGTGGGGGCGACGGCCTTCTCCAGCGACTTCGCCGACGAGACGGCCGCGCTCGCCTACCTCGACGCCGCCACCCCGGCGCGCGTGGACGCCTCGCTGATCACCCTGAGGGCGGCCCAGTCGTTCGTCATGGGATCGCGCACCAACACCTTCCCGGTCACCGTCACCAACGGCCTCGGCGTGCCCGCCCAGGTGCGGGTGGACTTCACCTCCGACTCGCCGCAGCGCATCCGGGTGCCCTCGGTGGGCCCGGTGGCGGTCGGCCCCGGCGAGTCAGCCACCGTCGACATCACCCCAGAGGCCACGGCCAACGGGGTGGCCATCGTGCGCGCGCAGCTCACCACCGCCGGCGGCGAACCACTCGGCACGCCCGTGCCGATCGAGATCACCGCCACCGACTTCGGGCGCGTCGGCTGGATCATCATCCTGGTTTCGGGTGCAGTAGTGGTCGGGGGCACCGCCCTGCGCATCCGCGCCGTGCAACGAGAACGGGCGGCCAAGGAGAACGATGAGCCAAGTCAGTAGCACCAGGAAACTCGTGGGCGCCGGGGCCGTGATGGCCTCGGGCACGATGATCTCGCGCATCCTCGGCGTCATCCGGGTGATGCTGATCGCGTTCATCCTCGGTAACGGCACGCGGCAGGCGGACATGCTCGCCCTCGCCACCATGGTGCCCAACTCGCTGTACATCCTGTTCGCGGGCGGCGCGCTCAACACCGTCCTGGTGCCGCAGATCGTCAGGGCCATCAAGAACGACGACGACGGGGGCGAGGCCTACACCAACCGCATCGTGACGGCGTTCATGCTGATCATCACGACGGTGGCGGTGCTCGTCACGATCGCGGCCCCCCTGGTGACGGCCATCTACACCTCGCCGGACTGGCGCGAGGCCGACCTCGCCGCCCAGTACGCCTCGATGGTGGCGCTGACCTACCTGACGCTGCCACAGATCTTCTTCTACGGCGCCTTCTTCCTGCTCGGCCAGATCCTCAACGCGCGGGACAAGTTCGGCCCCATGATGTGGGCGCCCATCGCCAACAACGTCATCTCGATCGCCGTGATGGCCCTCTACTTCGTGGTCTGGGGCAACCAGGAGGACCACGGCGGCGCGTTCACCACGCCGCAGATCCTGCTGCTCGGCATCGGCTCAACACTCGGCATCGCCGCCCAGACCCTCGTGATGCTGCCGGCCATCAGACGGCTCGGCTTCAGGCTCCGCCCCCGGTTCGACCTCAAGGGCACAGGCCTGGGCCACACCTTCTCGCTGACCAAGTGGACGATGGGCTTCGTCGCCGTCAACCAGGTGGCGCTGATGGTGGTCAACCGGCTGGCCACCTCCGCCACGGCCGGCGGTCACGGCGCGGGCGTGACCGTCTACGCCAACGCCCACCTGTTGTGGATCCTGCCGCACTCCCTGATCACCGTGTCGCTGGCCACGGCCATGCTGCCCAACGCGTCGCGGCTGGCCGCCCAGGGGGACCTGGGCGGTGTCGCGGAGGAGTACACCAAGACGGTGCGGCTGGCCATGGTGGCCATCGTCCCCGCCACCGTCGCGTTCCTGGCCCTCGCCGGCCCCATGTCCGGCCTGCTGTTCGGCCACGGCACCGGCTCGAGCGACGCGATCTGGATCGCGTGGGCGCTCATGGCGTTCGCCGTCGGCCTGATCCCCTTCACCGTGCAGTTCGTCTGCCTGCGCACCTTCTACGCGCTCGAGGACACCCGCACCCCGTTCTTCCTGCAGACCCTCATCGCTGGGCTCAACATCCTCGGCGCCATCGCGCTGGTGTGGTGGGCGCACTCCGACGCCTGGGTGGCGGCCGCGCTGGCCCTGGCCTACTCGCTGGCCTACAGCGTGGGCGTGTTCGTCACCTGGCGCACCCTGCGCCGTCGAGTGCCGGGCCTCGACGGCCGCGCCGTGACCATGCACGTCCTGAGGCTGGTGTTGGGCGCCGGGGTTGGCGGCGTCGCGGCCTATTACCTGTCCGCCTGGCTCACCTCCGTGATCCCCGGCGCGGTGCTGGGGCACATCGTCGCGATCCTGCTCGGCGGCGTGGTGATCCTCACCTCGTTCCTCGCGGTCGGCAAGCTGTTGAAGGTCAAGGAGCTCAGCAGCCTCGCGGACCTCGTGGGCAGCCGCTTCGGGCGCCGCAGGGCGGTCACCGGCCCCGGCTCCGGATCCGATGCGGGGACCGACGATCACCGGCCGACGGCGGTGGTTCCTGCCATCCGGGACGACATGATCGACTCGTTCGACACGGGCCCAGCCACCGTGATCCGGAACCGCCCCGCCGTCACCACCCACACGTTCCCCGGGTCCGAGCCTTCGTCGACGCCCCCTGCCATCGAGGACGAGGCGACGGGGCCGATGAGCCCCTTCTCCCCAAGCCCGGCCCCCGTCGCGGTGACCGACTGGGCCGCGGACGCCGACGAGCCGGACGACGAAGCCACGGGGGCGTTGGACATGCCGGGGCTGTTCCGGGACGCGCCGACCGGACGCATCGCCGCCGTCGGCACGCTGCTGAGCACCCGCTACGAGCTGGTCGAGCGCCTGGCGGACCGCTTCGGCACCGAGACGTGGCGCGCGCACGACCAGGTACTCTCGCGCGACGTCGTCGTGCACGTCGTGGCCCCCGGGGATCCGCGGATCCAGGACCTGATGCTGGCCGCGCGCAAGGGCGCGGTGGCCACGGACTCGCGGTTCCTGCGCGTACTCGACGCCGATGAGGTGCTCGACCCTGAGCAGGGCATCGGCGCCTACGTGGTGCGCGAGTACGCACCCGGGCGGTCACTGACCGACGTGCTCGCCGCAGGGCCGCTGAGCGCCATCGAGGCGGCGCACATCGCGCGGGACCTCGCCGACGCCCTCGTCGGTGTGCATGCCCAGGGCCTGTTCCACGAGCAGCTAACCCCCGACAACGTGATCATCACCACCTCCGGCGCGGTGCGGCTGGGCGGGTTCGGCGTCGAGGCCGCGCTGGCGGGCCGCGAGGACCATCAGCACGCCTGGTCCGCCCGCGAGCGGTCGGATGTGGTGGGGCTCGGCAAGCTGCTGTACGCGATGCTGGTGCGGCACTGGCCCGGAGGCCCAGCGTTCGGGATGCCTGCGGCCCCCATCGTCGCCGGCGAGACCGCCCCGGCCCACATCGTCCAGGCCGGCGTCTCGCCCGCGCTGGACCGGCTGTGCACCGTCACCCTCACCCAGCGCGGCAGCGTGAGCGAGCCGCGGATCACCTCCGCCTCGCAGCTGGCCGAGGCGTTGTCGATGGTGGTCGGCAGTGCCGACGCTTCGGCGGATCTTGAGGAACGGGTGCGCGGGCTGGAGGCGCGCGATGGGTCGACGGGAACCGGATACGAGTCGTTCCGCAGGCCCGGCGCCACCCAGGTTGGGACCTGGACCCCGGTCGCCAAGGGGTCCGCCCACGAGGACGACCTGGAGGCCGCGACGCTCGCGCGGTCGGCGGGCCTGTCCCGGGACGTGCCCACGCCGTCAGCGGCCCTGAGCGACGACATCTTCGCCGGCCCGCGACGCGCACCCGCGGGTGGGGGCGCCTCCGCGGGTGGCCCCCCCACCCGGGTGGCCGCCCCTGAGGCCGACGACGCACCCAGGACGCGGAGGGGACTGTTCGCCCTGCTCGCGCTCGTGGCTCTGATCGCCATCGTCTCCCTGGTCGCGCTGTGGACGGCGGACCCGGACCAGGCCTCCACCACCCCGTCGGGCCCCGGCTCGCCGAGCGCCACGGCCGAGTCCCAGTCCCAGACCCCGTCCCAGACCGCGCCGGGGGCGCCGACCATCGTCGGCGTGCGCGACTTCGATCCCGAGGAGGACAACGGCAACGGCGAGGAGAACGCGGACCGCACCGCCAACGTGATCGACGGCGACCCGGAGACCACCTGGGTGACCATGCGGTACCTGCGCCGTCCCGACATGGGCGGCCAGAAGCCGGGCGTGGGGCTGATCCTTGATCTGGGTGAGCCGCGCACCGTGACCAGCGCCACCGTGACCCTGGTGGGTGGGGAGACCGCCGTAGAGTTGCGCGTCCCGTCCGGCTCGGAGCCGTCGATGCGCACGGAGGCGGACTGGACCATCGTCGGGGCGAACCCGACGGCGTCCGGCAGCGCGACGATCGCGCTCGAAACCCCCACGGAGACGCAGTACCTGATGGTCTACCTGACCAGCCTGCCCCCCGTCGAGGGAGGGTTCCGCGGGGAGATCGCGGAGATCACGCTGCAGTAGCAGCTACCGGAGAACGTTGGCGAGGTCGTAGCTGACGGGCTCGTCGAGCTGGTCGTAGGTGCACGACTGCGGATCGCGGTCCTCGCGCCAGCGGACGAACTGGGCGGTGTGGCGGAACCGGGCCCCCTCCATGTGGTCATAGCGCACCTCGACCACTCGGTCGGGCCTCAGCGGCGTGAAGGACAGGTCCTTCTTCGCGTTCCAGCGCGAGTGGGCGGCCGCCGTCGGCGTGCGGGGGAAGGACTGATCGCGGTTGTCCGCCGTCGTCTCCTCCGGCTCGGCCCAGGCCCACGGATGCCCCTCGAAGCTGGTCACCAGCGGTTGGAGCTCCCGGAACAGCTCCCGCCGTCGCTCCATCGGGAACGCCCCGATGACGCCGACGGAGTTGAGGGTGCCGTCGTCGGTGTAGAGCCCGAGCAGCAGCGACCCGATGGCGTCGTGCTCGTCCTTGTACAGCCGGTACCCCGCCACCACGCAGTCGGCGGTGCGCTCGTGCTTGTACTTGAACATCACGCGCTTGTCTTCGGCGTAGGGCTCGCCCATGGGCTTGGCGATGACGCCGTCGAGGCCCGCGCCCTCGAACTGCTCGAACCACTCCTCCGCGACACCCGGGTCCAGCGTCGCCTGCGTGAGGTGGATGGGGGGACGCGCGTCGGCGAGGGCCTTCTCGAGGGCTGCCCGTCGCTCGCGGAACGGCCGCTCGACGAAGTTCTCCTGACCCAGCGCCAGCAAGTCGAAGGCGACGAAGCTCGCCGGCGTCGCCTGGCTCAGCTTGAGTATCCGCGAGGCCGCGGGATGGATCCGCTGCTGCAGGAGATCGAAGTTCAGTCGGTCCCCCGTCTCCGGGTCGATCATGATGATCTCGCCGTCGATGACCGAGTGGTCCGGGAAGTTCTCGACGATGGCCTTGACGAGCTCCGGGAAGTAGCGGGTCATCGGGCGGGTGTTGCGCGAGCCGATCTCCACCATGTCCCCCGAGCGCCACACCAGGGAGCGGAAGCCGTCCCACTTGGGCTCGTACAGGACATCCCCCTGCGGCAGCTTCTTGACCGGCTTGGCCAGCATGGGCCCGTAGGGCGGGGCGATGGCGGTGCCCCACTCGGCGTCGCGCTCCGCCTTGGGGGCCATGTACTCCTCGTCGGCCCGGTCGGCCTTGCGCTTGCTCGGCGGCACCCTGGGTGGCTCGCCCGGCATCTTAGGGTAGTCGGGTGGGAAGTTGAGCTCGCCGAGGCCGCGCTCCAGATCCGCCTCCCAAAGGGCCAGCGCGCCGACGATGTCGCCCGGCTCCTCGTCGATGTCGGCCCACGCGCAGCCGCGACGCTCGAGGAGGGCGGGCACGGTGCGGACGGTGAACTCGCGGGGGTCGGCGTCGGGCAGTTCGTCCCAGGTGAGCGGCGTGGACACCGGTGCCCACGGCAGGGGTCGCGGCGAGTAGGCGGCGGCGATGGTGCGGTCGCGGTTGGCCTGGTTGAAGTCGACGAAGATGCGCTCCCCGCGCTCCTCCTTCCACCATGACGTGGTGACCAGCTCCGGCATCCGCCGCTCCAGCTCGCGCGCGATCCCGATCACTCCGTGGCGGACGTCCTGGAACTCGTGCGTCGGCCTGATCCGAGCATAGACGTGGATGCCCCGGTTGCCCGACGACTTGGCGTACGCCCTGAGCCCCGCCTCCGCCATCACCTCGCGCAGGACGAGGGCGGCCTCGACGGCGTCACGGAAGTCGCGGCCCGGCTGGGGGTCGAGATCGATGCGGAACTCGTCCGGGTTGTCGAGGTCGGAGGTGCGCACCGGCCAGGGGTGGAAGGTGATGGTGCCCATCTGGGCGGCCCAGGCCAGGGACGCGGGCTCGTCGAAGGTCAGCTGATCGTGCCGGCGCCGCGACGGGTAGGTGCAGGTCACGCGCCTCATCCACGACGGCGCCCCCTGCGGCGGGCGCTTGGAGAAGAACTCCTCCCCCTCGATCCCCTCCGGGAACCTCTGCAGCGTCATGGGCCTGTCCCCGTTGAGGTGGAGGAACGGCTCGGCGACGGCGACGAGGTAGCCGGCAAGGTCACGCTTGTTGACCGGGACGCCGTCGGCCATTCCGGCGCCGGGCCACAGCTCCTTGTCTGGTGAGGTCAGCTTGACCTCACGACCGCCCACTGACAGCACCTCATGCTCTGGCATGTGCTCAGGCTAACCGCATCGGGTGGGTCCCCGGCGACCACCGCGGAACCGACCCCGGTCCGGTGGGGACGCGAAAGGGGCGCCGGTCTCCCGGCGCCCCTCGCGTGATTCAGCCTCGGAGGATCACTCCTTGACGTCCTCGTCGACCCAGTCGAACGTGCGGGTCACGGCCTTCTTCCAGTTGCGGAAGAGGCGGTCGCGATCGGCCTCGTCGACGTTGGGCGTCCAGCGCTTGGCCTCTGCCCAGTTGTCGATGACGTCCTGCTCGCCCTCCCAGTAGCCGACGGCGATGCCGGCTGCGTAGGCGGCGCCCAGGGCGGTGGTCTCTGCGACGACGGGGCGGACCACGTCGACACCGAGCTGATCGGCCTGGAACTGCATGAGCAGCTCGTTGGCGGTCATGCCGCCGTCGACCTTGAGCTCCGCGAGCTTCACGCCGGAGTCGGCCTCCATGGCCTCCAGCACCTCGCGCGTCTGGTAGGCGGTGGCCTCCAGGGCGGCGCGGGCGATGTGGCCCTTGTTGACGTAGCGGGTGAGGCCGACGAGGGCGCCGCGGGCGTCCGAACGCCAGTACGGCGCGAAGAGGCCCGAGAACGCCGGCACGAAGTACGCACCGCCGTTGTCGTCGACGGTCGCCGCCATGCTCTCGATCTCCGGGGAGGTCGAGATCATGCCGAGGTTGTCGCGAAGCCACTGCACGAGCGAGCCCGTGACCGCGATGGAGCCCTCGAGGGCGTAGATCGGAGCGTCGTCGCCGATCTTGTAGCACACGGTGGTCAGCAGGCCGTTCTTGGACGGAACGATCTCGGTGCCCGTGTTGAGCAGCATGAAGTTGCCGGTGCCGTAGGTGTTCTTCGCCATGCCGGGCTCGAAGCAGGCCTGGCCGAACGTGGCCGCCTGCTGGTCACCGAGGTCGCCGGCGATCGGGGTGCCGATCAGCAGGCTCTCCGGGGAGCCTTCGCCGTAGACCTCGGCCGAGCTGCGGATCTCGGGCAGCATCGACATGGGGATGCCCATGTCGGCCGCGATGCCCTCGTCCCACGACAGCGTCTGGAGGTCCATGAGCATGGTGCGGGAGGCGTTGGTCACGTCGGTGACGTGGACGCCGCCTTCGACCCCGCCGGTCAGGTTCCAGATCAGCCAGGTGTCCATGTTGCCCATGACGAGGTCGCCGGCCTCGGCGCGCTCGCGGGCGCCCTCGACGTTGTCGAGGATCCACTTGACCTTGGGGCCGGAGAAGTAGGTCGCCAGGGGGAGGCCCACCTTCGCCTTGTACTTGTCGGCGCCCTCGGCGCCGCCGAGCTCCTCGACGATCTTCGCGGTCCGGGTGTCCTGCCAGACGATCGCGTTGTAGACGGGCTCACCGGTCTTGCGGTCCCACACGACGGCGGTCTCGCGCTGGTTGGTGATGCCCACGGCAGCGAGCTGGTGGCGGTTGATGTTGGCCGCCGACAGCGCCTGGCCCACGACCTCGCGGGTGTTGGCCCACACCTCCTTCGGGTCGTGCTCGACCCAGCCGGCCCGCGGGAAGATCTGCTCGTGCTCCTTCTGCCCGCTGGCGATGCTGCGACCGCTGTGGTCGAAGATGATGGCCCGGGTACTCGTGGTCCCCTGGTCGATTGCGAGTACGTACTTGTCAGCCATTACTTAACTCATTTCCTTTCGATCAGATTGCCGGCAGGAGAACGCCGGAGAGGAGGCCGGCCAGGACGCCACCGATGATGGGGCCGACGACCGGCACCCAGGCGTAGCCCCAGTCGGAGCTGCCCTTGCCCTTGATGGGGAGGATGGCGTGGACGATGCGGGGGCCGAGGTCACGCGTCGGGTTGATGGCGTAACCGGTGGGGCCGCCGAGGCTGGCGCCGATGCCGACGATGAGGATGCCGACGCCGAGAGCGCCGAGCCAGCCGAGGTTCACGGGGTCCGAGCCGCCGGCTCCGGTGAACTTGCCTGCGCCCAGGATCACGAAGACCAGCACGAAGGTGGCGATGGCCTCAGTCACGGTGTTCATGGCGTAGCTGCGGATGCCAGGGCCGGTGGCGAACACGCCGAGCTTGAGGGCCGGATCCGGCTCCTCGTCGAAGTGGTCCTTGTAGGCGAGCCAGCAGAGGACTGCACCGATCATGGCGCCGACGAGTTCGGCGGCGAGATACACCACCGTGGACGCTGCGGTGATCGGCACGTTGGCTGCGTAGGTCTCAGACCCGGAGGCCAGGATGCCCAGCGTGACGGCGGGGTTGAGGTGGCCGCCCGACTTGTACGAGACGAGGACGCCCGCGAAGACCGCGATACCCCAGCCCCAGTTGATGAAAAGGAACCCTTGCCCGTTGCCCTTGGTCTTGGTGAGGATCGCGTTGGCGACGACACCACCACCAAGCAGCAGCAGCATTGCTGATCCCACGACTTCCGAGAGGAAGACAACACCCAAAGAGGTTTCCATCCCTCACTCCGTTCCTGACAACTTTGTCAGATCGGCGCCGACTATGGCGCATACTTCGCGACGGCCGGATCGGCCGCCGCTGACAACCCAACTCGTTGGTGCACGTCGTTGCAAGTACCATGCACGTTCGTGCACGATCGTGCTCTCACACTGCACTTCGGGCTTTAACTGCGCGTCGGCTTGCTCGGCGTGCATGTCCACACCTCCAGCCGCCGCGCGGGGCACGACGACCAGACAAACGTCACACGATTGTGCCCACGACGACCAGACAATCCTGGCTACGAGGGCGCGGCAACTTCGCGCCTTCCGCAGGAGGGTGGGAGACGGCAGGCGGCTGCGCGCAGTGCTGCCCAACCGCGGGGACGGCGTGGCCTCGGCCGTGGACCGACGACGCGACGTCCGCAGGAGGGTGGGAGACGGCAGGGCGGCTGCGCGCAGTGCTGCCCAACCGCGGGGACGGCGTGGCCTCGGCCGTGGA
>JAPUEL010000070.1:17999-24935 GCA_027492545.1 Propionibacteriaceae bacterium | reverse complement strand
CCGACGACGCGACGTCCGCAGGAGGGTGGGGGACGGCAGGGCGGCTGTGCGCAGTGATGCCCAACTCGACGATCACCCAACTGGCGTCCCGCCCGAGCAGACCTTCGCCAGGGCCGCCGTGCCGGCACCCGCCCGGGGCCGACCACGCCACAGGCGGACGAGTGCAGGGAGACGTGGGACGAGGCCCGGGCGGCCTCAACTACCCGACCGGAGACAGACTCGCGGGCAACGAAGAAATGGCGGACAAGGGCCGCATGGGCCTCGTGCCAGGGCTCCCGGCACCTGTGAGCGAGACACACGTGGCTGTCGGCACCGACAGCTAGCTCACCTGACTCAGGCTGCCCTGCGGTACTGCTCCACCGTGAGGCGCCGTCGGCTCGAGATCGCCAGGACCGACATCGTCAGTGCGATCGCGGCCAGAAGCAGCGCCATGGAGGCCAGACCGATTCCACCGCTGCCGTCGGCGAGCCAGGTACGCACCAGCAGCAGCCCGTTGTGCAGCGGCGAGACCGCCGCCACGGGAGCCAGCCATGACGCCGCCGAGGACAACCCGAGCGCCACCGTCACCACGAGGAGGAGCACCGACACAGCACGGCCCGCGTTGCCCAGCCAGCCTGCGAGGGCATGGTTGGCGAAGACGAAGGACGCGCCGAGCGCGGCCAGCAGCAGCGCGAGGCCCAGCGTGGCGCCGATCCCCGCCTCAAGGATCACCCCGCCGACGATGCCCAGCACCAGTCCCTGTCCGGCGACGATGGCCAAGGGCAGCCAGACGGTCCTCACCCACAGGGCGAGGCTGGAGGCGCGCGAACTGACCACATCTGAAGGCACCGGCCGCGACACCACGAATCCGGCGAGGGCACCCAACCACAGCGCCGACACCAGCAGCAGCGACACCATCGGCACCCGCCCGCTCGAGATGACGTCGTCGGGGGCGTCCACCGGGGCCGCGACCACCTGGGAGAGCCGTTGCCGGTCCTCAGGCGAGTAGGTGGGCACCTGATCGGCGCCCTTGGCGAGCTCGGTGGCGAAGGTGGAGAGCCCGTCGTCGAGCTGGGCCGCGCCATCGGAGAGCTGCGCCAGCCCGTCGGCGAGCAGGGCCGTGCCGTCGGCGGCCGAGACCACGCCCTCGGTGTACTGCGTCACGCCGTCGACGAAGGTGGCCGCCCCCTCCTCGAGCTCGCCCACGCCCTCATCGAGTTGGACGACCCCCGACGCGAGCTGTGACGCGCCGTCGGCCAGCTGGCCGGTCGCCGCGTTGAGCTCCGTGGCGCCGGCGGACAGCACCGGAGCGTTGTCGACGAGGGGCTGGGCCTCCGTGGCCAGCGTGTCGGCGCCGTCGCGGATCTGGGTGAGCCCCGCCTTGAGTGCGGCGGTCTGGGTTGCGGTCTGCGCGGGGAGCTCGGTGGCGAGCTGGTCGACGCCGTCGGCGAGTTGGTTCGCGCCGGCGGCCAGCGCCGAGGCCCCGTCGACGAGCGACAACCCCGAGGCCGGGTCGGGCGTGGTGAGCGCCGTCGACGCGGTGCCCGTGCCGGCCTGGAATCCCGCGGTGACGCCCGCGGACGCGCCCGCCGCGAAGGTCTGCTGCAGCATCTCGCAGGTGGCGGGGTCGGCGTCCGGGCACTGGAAGCCCGCCGCGATCTGGCCGCCGATGGCGGTCACCTGGTCGGGCACCGGGATGGCGCCGGAGCTGAAGCCCTGCATGGTCTGGTTCACCTGCGCGATCCCCCCGGACAGCCCGGCCACCCCGTCGGCGGTCTGCCGCGCGCCCGCGGCCAGCTGATCGAGCTGCGAGAAGTCCTGCGGCTGGTCCAACCCGGCGATGACCTGATCCAGGCCGTCGCGCAGCTGCCCGACGCCCCCGATGGCCTGGGCGGCGCCGTCGGCGAAGGCGGGGATGCCGCCCAGCAGCTGGTCCGCCCCGTCGGCGTACTGCTCGACGCCGTCGGCCAGTTCCCCGGCCCCGTCGGCCAGCTGCGACGTGCCCGTGCGGAGCTCGCCGATGCCGATGACGAGCTGGTCGCCGCCGTCGGCGAGCCGCGGCCCGTTCTCGCCGAGGAGCGCCATTCCGTCGCTCAGCTGGTTGGCGCCCTGGGAGGACTGGAGCGCGCCGTCCGCGAGCTGCGCGGAGCCGTCGCTGAGTTGGCGGGCGCCGTCGACGATGGTGGCGAACTGCTCGCCGACGGTGTTGAAGCCCACGTAGATGCCGTCGAGGTAGCCCTCGGTGAGGGTGGCGTTGATCGTGTCGGTGGCCAGCCGGGCGACCTGTTGGGCCAGCTGCGCGTCCGTCACGGGCGCGTTCTCGCTGACCTGGACCTGGATGGTGGCCTGGGTGGCGGCGTCGGCGTCGTTCTCGGAGAACGAGGTGGCGGAGGCCGAGAAATCCTCCGGGATGGTCACCACGGCCGAGAACCGGCCGGAGGCCAGCCCCTCGGAGGCGCTGGGCGCGTCGGCCAACGTCCAGGTGACGTTCTCCCCCTCGCGCTCGATCATCGCCGCGGCCAGCTGGCGGCCCAGCGGCACGATCTGATCGCCCACCGTGACGGCCTCGTCGAGGTTCACGACGGCGGCCTCCACCTGCTCGTCGGCCCCCGGCGCGGTCAGGCCGATGAGCGCGGCCACCGCGAGCAACGGCACGAGCACCAACGCAACGATGGCCGGCCAGGTGACGCGGCGTCCGGATGCTGTGTCGGGTGTCATGCCCGGCTCCCCTCGTGAGCGATGGCCGGGGCGGCGTAGGTGCCGTCCAGCGCGAAGTGACTGAGGTGGTCCTCGACGGCGGCGCACAGCACCACCGCGCCGTCGGACCGGACCTGGTCGATGAGCCCGGTGAGCGCCGCCTCTGCTTCGGGGCCCGTGACCAGGTCCACCGAGTCGATGAAGACGACGGTGCCCGGCCTCACCGCGCTGAGGGCCGCGGCCGGGTCGTCGACGTGGGCGAGATCAAGGTACGTGACCCGGCGGCGGGCGTTGCCCGCGGCCTGCGGCAGGAGGGCGCCCGCCACGCGGGCCCGGCCGCCCGTGGTCTCGAGCCGGCCCGTGAGCGCCAGCGCGGCGCCGGTGCGCGCCCCCACAGGCCCGACCAGCCCGATCACGTTGCCCGGCACGAGCCTGAGGTCCATGGGGCCGACCACGCCTTCGACCTCCAGCCCGTCGGCGTACAGCACCGAGCCGTCGCCCGGCCATCCCTTCAGCGCCATCTCGGTGGAGAGCACCTCGCCCTCCACGTCGAAGGTGGGCAGCAGCCGGTCGAGCCACGCGGGCAGCCACCAGGCGCGGTGACCGAGCAGCGCCAGCACGGCGGGCACCAGCGTCATGCGCACGAGGAAGGCGTCCACCGCGACACCGACAGCAAGCGCAAAGGCGATCGGCTTGATCGCGCTCATGCCCTGGGGCACGAAGAACGCGAAGACCGAGATCATGATCACGGCCGCCGCCATGACGACGGGGCCGGACGCGACGAAGCCGCCGCGGATGGCCTCCAGCGGGGTCTTGCCGTGGACGTAGTCCTCGCGCATCCGGCTGACCAGGAACACCTCGTAGTCCATGGCGAGGCCGAACAGGATGCCCATGAGCAGGATGGGCAGGAACGAGATGATCGGCATGCCGCGCTCGAGGTTGACCACCTCCTTGAGGAAGCCGTAGTTGAACACGAGCGCGGTGGCGCCGAACGCGGCGCCGACGCTGAGCAGGTAGCCCACCGTCGCCTTGATCGGCACCCACACGGAGCGGAACACGGCCGCGAGCAGGATGAGCGAGAGGCCGACGACGAGCACGCCGAAGGGCAGCAGCGCGGCGGTGAGCTTCTCGCTGATGTCGATCTGGACCGCCGTGAGCCCGGTCACGTTGGTGGTGACGCCGTACCTCTCCTCCCACTCGTCGGCCCGGTCTTGGAGCACCCGGACGAGGTCCGCCGTGGCGGGGTCGTCGGGGCCGGTCTCGGGCACGACCTGGATGAGGCCGGTGTCGGCGTTGGGGTTGGGGGTGGCGAGCGGCACGCTGGCGACGCCGTCGATGCCCTCAATGTCCTCCTTGAGGCTGGCCATGAGGCCCAGCGGGTCGGTGGACCCGATGATGTCCGCGGTCACGATGAGCGGGCCGTTCACTCCGGCTCCGAAGTGCTCGCTGATGAGGTCGAACGCGACACGGGCGGGCTGCTCGGGGCGCTGCTGCCCGGCGTTCGGCAGCGAGACCTGCAGCCCCAGCGCTGGGACGGCCATCGCAAGCAGGGCGCCCACCGTGACCACGATGGTGACGATCGGGTGCGTGGTGGTCAGGTTGACCCACCACGCGAACGCCCCGCCGTGCGGGCGCGGCTTGGCGGCCGCCTTGCGTGGCCGGGGGCGCATCCGCTCCCCCAACAGGCCCATGAGCGCGGGCAGGAAGGTCAGCGCGATGGCCACCGAGATGGCCACGGTGACGGCGGCGAAGATGCCCATCACGGTCAGGAACGGGATGTTCGCTACCCCCAGTCCGAGCAGCGCGATGAAGACGGTGAGCCCAGCGAACACGACGGCGGAGCCGGACGTGCCGACGGCGCGGCCCGCCGACTCCTCGGGTTCGAGTCCGTCGCGAAGCTGGTCGCGGTGGCGCGAGAGGATGAAGAGGGCGTAGTCGATGCCGACAGCGAGCCCGAGCATGACCGAGAGCAGCGGGGTGGTGGAGTTGATGTCGAAGAGGCGGGTGAGTAGGAACATCAGCGCCATCGCGATGCCCACGCCGGTGACGGCGGTGAGCAGCGGCAGACCGGCGGCGACGATCGAGCCGAGCACCACCGTCAGCACGACCATGGCCACCAGCAGGCCGATGGCCTCGATCACGCTCAGGTGAGGCAGCTCGATGTTGTAGGCCTCGCCGCCCATGCTGACCTGGGTGCCCTCGGGCATGGCCGCCTCCAGCGCGTCGGCCACCTCGGTGATGGGCTCGAGCTGGGCCTCGGTGGGCGCCTGACCGTCGAAGTCGAGGCTGAGCTGGATGATCGCGGCCCGGCCTGAATCGGAGACCAGCCCGTCGACGTACTCGTTCCACGGCGAGGTCACGGCCTCCACCATGCTGAGCTCGTCGAACTCCTCGATGGCGTCCTCGATCTCGGCGCGATGGTCGGCGACCTGCTCCCCCTCCGGTGCGACGACGACGGCCAGCGCGGACAGCGCAGCCCCCTGCGGGAAGGTCATCCGAAGCTTGTCCAGTGCCTCCTGGGACTTCGACGAGGGGATCTCGAAGGCGTTGTTGAACGAGCCCGAGAACACGGCGGCGGAGCCGCCCAGGAGGACCAACAGGCCTAGCCAAAGCCCGATCACGGTGAGCCGACGCCGGTAACACCAGCGGCCGACGGCGTACAACACAGCAGACATGCGGGGGGCCTTATCCGTAGAGTGAGGAGGCGCGTTAGGCTCGCTCTCTGAGGATACAACTATGCATCGAGTTGCCTACAAACCTGAATCGGCGGGAGACCTGGACCATGACGACTGAACCCACGAAGCGGCGCGAGGACACCCGCCGAAGGCTCGTCCTGGCCGCCATCGACGAGTTCAGCCGCCGCGGCATCGACGCCACCAGCGTCGAGCACCTCTGCCACGCGGCCGGGTTCACCCGCGGTGCCTTCTACTCCAACTTCGCCACCAAGGACGACCTCTGCGTCGAGATCATGCGCCACGTGGCCCAGGAGCAGGTGGACACCTACCGCTCCGCCCTGGCCGCGCTGCCCGACGAGATGACCACGGAGCAGATCATCGCCGGCATCCTCAACGTCAACGACGCCGGCCCCGGGGTGCTGCGCACCCTGATGGAGATCGACCTGCGGGCCTACCGCGACCCCGATTTCGGCGAGCGGGTGGACGAGGTCCGCAAGGACGCCTGGCCGTCCTACGTGGACCTGGTCACCTCGGCGGCCGAGCGCGCCGGCGTCGAGTTCGAGGTGGACGTCGAGGACCTGCTCCTGATCTTCGAGGCCATCTGGCACCACCCCCGCACCGCAGGGAGTGGGCAGGCCGGGCTGCGGAACCGGCTGATCACCGCCGTCGCGAGCCGCCTCACCAGGGGGAAGGCATGAGCGCGCAGGTGGAACGCCTGGTCACCGCCGGGAACCACGACCCCGCAGGCCCGCCGGTGCACGAGAACAACGTGTGGATCGTCGGCGAGCCCGCGGGCGCGGGCACCGACCTCGCACACGCTGGTGTCCTGGTGATCGATCCGGCGCACGACGCCGCGGCCGTGGAGCGCGCCGTCGCGGGCCGACGGGTGGCCGCGATCCTCCTGACCCACGGCCACTGGGACCACGTGCGGGCAGCGCGGGAGTTCGCCGCATTGGTGGGGGCGCCGGTGTACCTGCACGAGGCGGACCGCTTCCTGTGGGCGGCCGAACACGGGGATGCCGCGTTCACCCCGCTGCAGGACGGCGACACCTTCGTGGCCGGAGACCTCACCCTGGAGGCCCGGCACACGCCGGGCCACACCCCTGGGTCAACCTCGTTCGTCGCCGCGGCAACTGGCCCCCAGTCGCGGGGCTCACGCTCAGGGTCTGCCGGGGAGGGTGCCACTACGGGCGTGTCTCCGCGCGTCGGGGACGGTGAGTGCTGCGTGTTCACCGGCGACACCCTCTTCGAGGGCGGCCCGGGTGCCACGCGGTGGGACTACTCAAGCTTCGAGCAGATCATCGAGTCGATCCAGGCTCGGCTGTTCACCCTCCCGGATGCGACGGTGGTCCACACCGGCCACGGCCCGTCGACGTCTGTCGGCGCTGAGCGCCCGCACCTCGGTGAGTGGGTCCGCCGCGGCTGGTGACCCCACCACCCTCCCCCAGCGTTGAGCCGGACACGGCCCTCGGAGGGCGGGGTTGGGCCCCCCGGGGGGGGTCCCCCGCGGGACCGCCCCGTGGGACGGACCAAACGCCGCCCCGCCGCACTCGGGGGGCAACCGCCCCCCGGCGCCCGGCCGGGC
>JAPUEL010000070.1:0-17989 GCA_027492545.1 Propionibacteriaceae bacterium | reverse complement strand
GGGGGGGTGACGCCCACCCTTGCGTCCCCCCCACCCCCCCCCACCCAACCCACCCACACCTCCCCGCCCCCACCTACGGCGTCACCACCGCGACCCGGGGCGCAGGCACGGGCGGTGCACCCGCGACGGGGGCTCGGCAGCACGTACGGCGGCCCCGCAATAGGATGGGGCGAGTCACCACGGAAGGTTAGGTATGAAGGTCTTGATCACCGGCGGCGCCGGCTACATCGGCAGCACCGTCGCATCGGCGTGTGAGGACGCGGGCCACGAGGTGGTCATCCTCGACGACTTCTCCACCGGGCGCCGCGAGTTCATCGGGAGCCGGGCCGTGTACGAGGGCGACTTCGCCGACGAGGCCCTCCTCGAGCGCGTCTTCTCCGATCACGCCATCGACGCCGTGGTGCACTGCGCCGCGAAGATCGTGGTGCCCGAGTCTGTCGAGCAGCCGCTGGACTACTACGAGAACAACGTGTCCAAGACCATCACGCTGCTGCGTGCCATGGAGCGCGCCGGGGTGCTGCGCTTCCTGTTCTCGTCGTCGGCCTCCATCTACGCCCCCGACGAGAACTTCATCGTCACCGAGGACTCCCCGCTGTCGCCTGGCTCGCCGTACGCGCGCACCAAGTACATCGTCGAGATGATCCTGGAGGACTTCACCAGGGCCTCCGCCATGAAGGTGCTGTCGCTGCGCTACTTCAACCCCATCGGCACGGACCCGAAGCTGCGCTCCGGGCAGCAGCTCGAGAAGCCCAGCCACGTGCTGGCCAAGCTGCTCGAGGCGTGGAGCAAGGGTGAGACCTTCACCGTCACGGGCGTCGACTGGCCCACCCGCGACGGCTCCGGCATCCGGGACTTCATCCACGTCTGGGACCTGGCCCAGGCGCACGTCGCCGCGCTGGAGGGGTTCGACAAGGCCACCGCCAACTCCTCCTACGAGGTGTTCAACATCGGCACCGGCAACGGGGTGACCGTCAAGGAGCTGGCGGCGTCATTCGAGGCGATCTCCGGCGACGCCTTGAGCGTCGCTGAGGGCCCGTCGCGCCCGGGCGACGTGGCCGGCGTCTACACCGTCTCGTCGAAGGCCAAGGACGTGCTGGGCTGGGAGGCGAAGCTGACCGAGCAGGAGGCCGTCCGCGACGCCATCGCCTGGCTGCCCGTCCGCAAGGAGATGCTCGGCTACTGAGGCCCCCGAACTTTCTCGCTGTGAGGCCGATGGTGTGCATATGCGCAGCTCCGGCTCCACAGCGAGAAGGTTGCGCCGCTCCCGTCCGCCCCACCGGCTGGCTCCCCGCGGAAGCCGGCCATAGAGTGGGACTCATGTTGCGCAAGCTGGTGTGGATGGCGGCCATCCTGGTGATCGTGTCCGCGGTCTCCACCATCGTCGACCGCCGAGAGGCGGCGCGACGCCGCGAACTCTGGGCCGAGGCCACCGACCCCGCCTGACGCCCCTCGCCCCGCCGACGGCGAACCATCGGTCTGATTGGGGCTCCTTGTGGTCGTCGACGATGGGCCTTGGCGTCCCGGGGCTTCTCCGCTTCAGGGTCGGCGATGCCACGGTCTGCAGATGTCTCGGGCCGGTCCCCCGTCGGGTGCGGTCACAGGCCGAGCCACGCCTCGCTCCGAGCCCACAGCCCCTCAGCAAGGCCGTCGTCGCGGGCCTGCGGATTCACTCGGCCCGGCCTGTTGCGCTCGTAATAGCCGCCCGGCTGCCATGTGCTGCCGGGCGTGCCGTCGGCCAGCCAGGTGAGCCGCGCCCCACCGGTCTCGACGCTGGTGAGGAGTCTGGCGATCGGGGAGTGGTAGACGAACCGCATGGGGCTGGTGGTGTCGTTGGCGAAGTTCGTGGCGATGCCGCCGGGATGGAAGGAAACGGCGTTGATGCCCAAGCCGTGGAAGCGCCGGTGGAGCTCCCGGGTGAACAGGACGTTGGCCAGCTTGCTGTCGCCGTAGGCCTTGTGGGGGCTCCACTTCCTGGGATTGGCCAGGTCGTCCAGGTCGATGTGACCGTATGCCCGGTGGGCGATGCTGGACGTCTGGATCACCTTCGCCCTCGACTCGAGCAACCGGCCCATGAGCGCGTGCGTGAGCAGGAAGGGTGCCAGGTGGTTGACCTGGAAGGTCTTCTCGAAGCCGTCGGCCGTCACCTGGTGGGTGAACACCCCGCCGGCGTTGTTGACGAGCACATCGATGCGCGGGTAGTGGCCGAGCAGGTCCGACGCGAGGGACCGGACCTGGGCCAGCTCCGCAAAATCGGCCACGTGGAACGGCGCCCCGAGCGCCGACGCCACCGCCGCGGTCTTCTCAGGGGACCTCCCCACGACGACGACGCGATGGCCCTTCGCCGCCAGCTGCCGCGCCGACGCGGCCCCGATGCCGTCGCTGGCGCCGGTGATGATGATGGTCCTCTGGTCCGTCATGTCTTCTTCCTTGTTGAACCGATCGGGAGTCGCGGCGCTCGAATCGACCGTCGCGGATGGCTGTCAGCCCCGTCGTCGACGATGGAGACGAGCGCACATGGGTCGATCCACTGCAGCGGCTCCTCCACCACAATGATCGTGCCACCGTCCACACACATCGCAACCAACGGTCCACGCCAGCCCTTCGGGCGCGCCCGCCGCGGGCTTCGACCTCGCTGTGCCTGGCGATCGACGGCCATGAGGCCGGCTGTCAGACCGAGGTGCACCCGCGGCGGCGGATCGGCACCGACGGTCTGACACTCTGCCGCGACACCTCCGCCTAGGCTGGCCCCATCATGATGGACTTCCGGTGGTCGCGCGACGGGCGCACCGTGCTGCGCGACGCCGCCCTGGCAGCGGTGTTCGCCGTCGGCACCGGCGTCCCCGTCCTCGCCGTGCCCGACGCGGACTTCTCCAGGCGGGCCATCATGTGGTCGCTCCTGATGTGCTCGTCGCTGGCGCTGCGTCGCATCGCCCCGCTGGCCGCGCTCGCCGTGCTCACCGCGGCCGGGATCGGCAT
The DNA here is from genome assembly GCA_027492545.1 of Propionibacteriaceae bacterium. Lineage (GTDB taxonomy): Bacteria > Actinomycetota > Actinomycetes > Propionibacteriales > Propionibacteriaceae > Arachnia. The sequence continues at coordinate 15,013 of JAPUEL010000070.1, read as the reverse complement.
GGCCGCGACACTCGACACACCCGTCCCCGCCCTCCTCGCAGTCCCCGTCGTGGTCTACAGCGTCGGCCGCTACCAGAGGATGTCGACGGTGCTGCTGGTGGCCGCCTTCGGCGTGGCCGGCTCCCTCGCCGGGCCCCTGAGCTGGACCGTCGGCATGCCGCAGCCCTACCGGCTCCTCGGCACCACCCTCTTGGTGCTGCTCTGCTTGGCCATCGTCGCGCTGGCGTTTCTGTGGGGCCGCTTCCTGCGCGAACGGGCGCTGACCGAGACGCTGGACCGCGAGATCGTGACCGAACGGTTCGCCGCCGCGCAACGCTCAGAGCGGCAGCGGACGGAGCTCGCCGAGCGGCGGGCACGCACCGAGGTGGCGCAAGAGCTGCACGACGTCCTGGCCCACTCCCTCTCCGTGATCGTGGTGCAGGCCGAGGGTGCGCGGGCGTTGGCCACCAAACGCCCCGACGCCGCCGTCGAGGCCCTGGACGTCATCGCCGACACCGGCCGCAAGTCCATCGCAGAGGTGCGGCGGATCGTCGCCCTCATGCGCGGCGACGCCGGCTCGCCCTCCTTCGGCCCCTCCCCCACCCTGAGCCAGATCCCGGAGCTGATCGCCGGGGCGGGCGACCGGATCAGCCTGACGGTCGACGGAGAGGTGCCGCTGGTGCCCGATTCTCTCGGCGTGACGGCGTTCCGGGTGCTGCAGGAGGCGGTGACCAACGTCCTCAAGCACGCCGGGCCCACGGCCACGGCGGAGGTGCGCGTGACCTACACCCCCGAGGCCATCGAGCTCACCGTGCGCGACGACGGCATGGGTGCGCTCTCCAGCCCTGACGGGCACGGGTCGGGACTGCCCGGCATGCGCGAGCGGGTGACGGCGATGGGGGGCGAGTTCCACGCCGGGGCACGCCCCGGCGGAGGGTACGAGGTGCGGGTCCGGCTTCCGATGCCGAGCCGGCTGGGCAAGAGTTGGTTGAGAGGATCGTAGATGATCTCGGTACTACTGGCGGACGACCAGTCGCTGGTCAGGAGCGGTCTGCGGATGCTGATCGACTCGGCGGACGACATGACGACGGTGGGCGAGGTGGACAACGGCCGCGACGCCGTCGCCGCGGTGCGGGCCGGCCAGATAGACGTGGTGCTGATGGACATCCGGATGCCCGTGATGGACGGCATCGAGGCCACCCGGCAGATCACCGCGCTCGGCGTCGACACGAAGGTGCTGGTCCTCACCACCTTCGACCTCGACGAGTACGTCTTCGCCGCGATCCGCAACGGCGCGAGCGGGTTCCTGCTCAAGGACGCCCTGCCGGAGGAACTGCTGGGCGCGATCCGGGCGGTGGCGGCCGGGGACGCCGTCGTGGCCCCGTCTGCCACCAAGCGCCTCCTGAGCCGGTTCGCCCCGCTGCTGCCCAGGGCTGACCACAGGCCCGATTCGCGACTTGACGCCCTCACCGAGCGCGAGCGGGAGGTGCTCGTCGAGGTGGCGCACGGCGCCAACAACACCGAGATCTCGCAGCGCCTCTACATGGCCGAGGGCACCGTCAAGACGCATGTGGGGCGGCTGCTGAGCAAGCTGGGCGCCCGGGACCGGGTGGGTCTGGTGCTCATCGCCCACGAGGCCGGCCTGCTCGACTCCTGACCCATCGGGGCACTGCTCACGAGCGCAGCAGATCCCCCGTGCCGCGCTCCAGCACGTCCGGGCCCAGCCGTCGGCCCACAGCCAGCAGGACCGCCGCGCACGCGGCATACCCCACCGCGACCCCGACGAAGGCAGGGGCGGAGAGTCCGGTGGGAGGAAGCACTCCCATGGCCACCACCCCGGACAGCACGAAGGCGGCGTTGAATCCCATGTCGTAGAACGTGAACGCGCGGCCCTTGAACTCCTCGTCCACGTGGGCCTGCACCACGGTGTCGACGCAGATCTTGAACGACTGCACCGCCAACCCGATCAGGAAGCTCGCAGCGAACAGGACCGGCTTGGCCGTGCTGAACGCGGCGCCCACAGACACGGCCGCCGCCACCAGCAGCATCAGCGACGCACCGCGCCTCAGCCCCAGCCAGCGCACGAGCGCCGGCACCAGCGGCGCGGCCAGCACGAATCCCGCGCCCGTGAACAGTCCCCACACCGTGAGGTCCGCCAGGGCGCCCCCGGGCCGGTCGACCGGATTCCACAGGCGCCTCGCCCCGAGGATCACCGCGACGCTCCACAGCCCGAACAGCAGGCGGGTGACCGACATGAGCGCCAGGGCGAGCATCGACGCCGGCCGCGACACCATGTACCGACCGGCCGCCGCGAGGCCGCCGAGCACGGCGCCCACCCCTACGCGCTCCGCCGCGACATCAGGGCCCAGCGCGCCCCGGGCGAACCCGCGACACACCAGCACGGACCCCACGAACATGGCCGCGGCGAGCCCGAACACGACGGCGTCGGCCTGATGCGCGGGGACCACCCCGCCGAGGACGGCCCTGGTGGTGAAGCCCAGGATCGCGCCGATCACCACCCCCAGCGGGCCCACCGTCGGCAGGATCGACGACGCGGTCAGGTACTCATCGGCGTCGACGGTGTGCTGCAGACCTGCCGACAGCCCGGCCAGCATGAACCGGTTGATGCTCATCGCCAGCAGCAGCGCCACGTAGAGCAGCACGGAGGAGCTCCCCGTCGTGGCGTCGGCGGCGATGATCAGGCCGATGACCGTGGCCAGCGCCGCGCGCGTCACGTCCGAATACAGCGCCACGTCGCGCCGGGGCCACCGGTCCAGCATCGGGGCCACGAACGGCCCCAGCAGCGTGTACGGCAGCAGCGTGAGGGCGAGCACCCCGGCGATCGACGCCGCGTCCGGCTGGGACTGCGGCGAAAACAGGATGTAGGAGGCCATCCCCACCTGCAGGGTGCCGTCGGCCGCCTGGCTGAGCGTGCGCAGCGCCAGGAGTCGACGGAACGGCGCATGACGCCACAACCGCCTCAGGGCGGCGATCACCTGCATGGTGGGGGGGCGCGCTAGGAGCGCGTGGCCTCGGCGTGCATCCGGTGGGCCTTCTCCACCGCCCGGAGCGCGCCGCTCTCCTCCATCTGCTCCATGAGCTTGTCCTGGTTGAACTGGGTCAGCGACGCCTCGGCGTCCAGCATGCGCTGGTAGTTGGCCTCGCGCTCCGCCTCGTCGCCGTGGTACTCCGTGTGGATGTAGCCGTAGGCGAGGCGATCGATCTGGCGGACGGCCGTCAGCATCTTGCCGGCAGGGCTGAACACGGACGCCAGCACCGTGACGACGAGGATGCCCAGGATCACCGACAGCGACAGGCCGATCTCGATCTCGTAGACCGGCACCGGCTCGCCCCCGTTGATGAACGGGAGGCTGTTCTCGTGCAGCGCGTGCAGGATCAGCTTGACGCCGATGAAGCCCAGGATCAGCGACAGGCCGTACTTGAGGTAGATGAGGCGGTCCAGCAGGCCGTCGATGAGGAAGTACAGCTGGCGGAGCCCCATCAGGGAGAACGCGGTGGCCGTGAAGACGATGAAGACGTTCTGGGTGAGGCCGTAGATGGCGGGGATGGAGTCCAGCGCGAACAGGATGTCCGTGCCGCCGATGGCGATCATCACCAGCAGCATCGGGGTGAGGACGCGGCGCCCGTTCTCGATGGTGAACAGCTTGTCGCCGTCGTAGTGGTCCGTGGTGCGCAGGTACTTCTTGGCCAGGCGGATGATGAAGTTGTTCGCGCCCTCCTCCTCGCCGTCCTTCTCCGGAGCCAGCAGCTTGCCGGCCGTGACGATGAGGATGAGACCGAAGAGGTAGAACGTCCACGAGAACGCCTCGATCATGGCCTTGCCCGCGAAGATGAACCCGGTGCGGGCGATCAGCGCGAACACGATGCCGAACAGCAGCACCTTCTGCTGGTCCTGCCGCGGGACGGCGAAGCTGGACATGATGATGAGGAACACGAAGAGGTTGTCGACGCTGAGCGCCTTCTCGGTGATGTAGCCGCCGAAATACTCCGCGCCCATCTGGGCACCGCCGAAGATCCAGACCAACACGCCGAAGAGAAGGGCCAGGCCCACGTAGATCGCAGACCAGATGGCCGCCTCACGCAGGGTCGGGATATGAGCCTTACGGACGTGGAAGAAGAAGTCGAAGGCCAGCAGGCCGAGGATGACGACGATGGTGATGGCCCACACCCAGAGGGGTACGTTCAACTGAGATCTGCTCCTGTTTCGGGGACTGGCGCGCCGAGGCGAGGCCTGCGAGGCGCCCTTCCAGGGTACCGGCGCCGGGCCCGTCGACAAACACCGTGGTGAGGGGACTGTCGGCGGAGCCCTGCCGTGGGCAGCGGGTAGCCTGGGCGCGAACAGGAGGTCCGATGCGACGACGACTACTGGCCGCAGCGATGTCGCTGACGCTGCTCCTGGCCGGGTGCGCCCCCGGACCGGACGACCCAGAACCCAACCCCAGCGGCTCGTCGTCGCCCCGGCGAGACCTCCCCTCGGCGGATGAGGCCATCACCGCCACCGTCGAGGCGCTCAACGCGAAGGACGTCTCGGGCTTGCCCATGGTGGGGCCGGCCGCGGACGCGCAGGCGGATTTCGAGACCATCTTCGCCGGCATGGACGAGATCTACCCCGAGGTCTCGTCGGGCCCAGTCGCCTATCAGGCCGACGACGACGTGGCCATCGTCGACCTGACCATGACCTACCCCCTCGGCCGTGAGGGGTGGACCTACCAGACGGAGGCGCGGCTGCGGTACTCGGGCGACAGGTGGCGGCTGGACTGGGCGCCGTCGATCATCCACCCGGAGCTGACGGAGACCACGCGGCTGCGGCACACGCAACGGGAGGGACGGCGCTCCCCCATCAACGACAACGAGGGCGTGGCCATCGTCGAAGAGGGCGCCATGTTCGAGGTGGGTCTGGACAAGTCCTCGGTGGAGGCGGCGGAATGGGAGACCGCCTCCGCGGACCTGGCGGCCATCCTCAAGGTGGACGCCGCGGCCTTCACCCGCAAGGTGCTGGCCAACGGCCCGCGGGCCTTCGTCGTCGCGGCCACGATGGTGCAGGCCGAGATCCCGCCCACCATCAGCCAGGTTCCGGGCGCCTACGTGCGGGAGATCTCGGCCATCGTCGGGCCGGGCGGCTCGTTCGCCGCGCCCATCCTGGGCAGCGTCGGCACCCCCACGAAGGAGATGATCGACGAGTCCGGGGGCACGCTCACGGTCAACGACCGCGTCGGGCTGAGCGGCCTCCAGGCGCGGTACGACGAGCAGCTGCGCGGCGTGCCGCTGGTGCGCGTCGACCTGGTGCCGCGCACCGACGCCTCCTCCGCGCCGTCGGCCTCGCCCGCGCCGGAGAAGGCGCTGTTCCAGCAGGACGAGAGCGTGGGCGCCGGCATCGACCTCAGCCTGGATCGGGACCTCCAGACGAAGGCGGAGGAGGTCCTCAGCAGCCAGACCGGCATGGCCGCGCTCGTGGTGCTGGACATCAAGACCGGCGGCATCCTCGCAGCCGCCCAATCGCCGGCGGGTGGCACCTACCCGCACGTCACCTACGGCAACTACGCGCCCGGCTCCACGTTCAAGACCGTCTCCGCGCTGGCGATGCTGCGGTCCGGGCTCACGCCGTCGTCGCTCGTGAACTGTCCGTCGTCGCTGACGGTGGGCACATACACGTTCGGCAACTACTCCGGATACCCCTCCAGCGCACTCGGGCGGATCCCGCTCACCACGGCCTTCGCGCAGTCCTGCAACACCGCGTTCGCCGGGGCCGCGGGTACCGTGACCGGTGAGCAGCTGAATGCGGCGGCCGGTTCGCTGGGGGTGGGCACGGACTACGACGCGGGCTTCACGTCCAACTTCGGCACCGTCCAGCCCGGTAACTCGATCGACCTGGCGGCCTCGATGATCGGACAGGGGCAGGTCACCATGTCGCCGCTGGGGATGGCCACGGTCGCGGCCTCGATCGGGGCGGGACGCACGGTCCTGCCCTGGCTGGTGAAGGGCGAGGAGGCCACGCCGACGGCGGCGCCACTGACCGCCGCGGAGGCACAGAGCCTGCAGGCGCTGATGACCGCGACGGTGACCTCCGGCACGGGGCGGTCGCTCCAAGGCCTGATGACCGGCGCGAAGACCGGCACGGCCCAGTGGGGGCAGACGGGGGCGCTGCAGACCAGCGCGTGGATGATCGCCTACAACGCCGACTACGCGGTGGCGTCGTTCGTCGAGGTGGGGGACTCCGGCGGCACCACCGCCGCCCCGCTGATCGTGTCGCTGTTCCGCTGACCCGAGGTTTGTTCGGCTGGGAGTCACCCGGCGTTCACCGGGCGTTGGCCCCGGCCGCTTAGCGTCGCGGCCATGACAACTCATACATCGCTGCGCCGCGCCGCGCGCGTGTCCCTGGCCGCCGTCGTGGCCGGGGCATGCGTCCTCGTCCCCGCAGTCGCCCCCGCCGCGCCTCGGGACACGCTGGACCTCACTCCCCTCGGGACCTATGCCACCGGGGCGTGGGAGGAGGCGGCCGCCGAGATCGTGGCCTTCGACAAGCACACCGCCCGGCTGTTCGTCGTCAACGCCCAGGCGGGGACCGTCGACGTGCTGGACGCCTCCGATCCGTCCGACCTGACCCTCGTGGGCGTGTTGGAGACCCCGGGGGCGAACAGTGTCGCGGCCAGCCACGGACTGATCGCCGTCGCCGAGGCCGCCGAGGACGCGTGGGACAACGGCACGGTCGCGTTCTTCGACGCGCGGACGCTCGCGCAGACCGGCGAGGTCGAGGCCGGCGCGCTGCCTGACATGGTGACGTTCACGCCCAACGGGAAGACGGTGCTCGTGGCCAACGAGGGGGAGCCCGAGGGCTATGAGGAGGGACAGATCGACCCCGAGGGCTCGGTCTCTGTCATCGACGTGACCCGTGGCGCAGCCCGCGCCACGGTCCGCACGGCGGGCTTCTCCGCGTTCGACGCCGCTGGCCTGCGCGCCGAGGGCGTGCGGATCAGCGGCCCCGGCGCCACCGCCGCCGAGGACCTCGAGCCGGAGTACATCGCCGTCGACAAGTCGGGCCACACCGCCTACGTGACGCTGCAGGAGAACAACGCGATGGCCATCGTGGACGTGCGCAGCGCCACGGTGACCGACATCGTCGCGCTGGGGCTGAAGGACCACTTCCTCGAGGGCTCCGACCTGGACGCCTCCGACAAGGACGGCGAGATCAACATCGCGCAGTGGCCGGTCAAGGGCCTCTACATGCCCGACGGCATCGCGACGTTCTCCGCGCAGGGTAGGACCTTCACCGTCACCGCCAACGAGGGTGACGCGCGCGAATACGACGGCTGGGAGGACGAGGCGCGGATCAAGAGCCTCGACCTGGACACGTCGGCGTTCCCCGACGCCGTAGCCCTGCAGGAGGACGCGGCGATCGGCCGGCTGAACGTCGTGGTCGACTCGCCGAACAGCGATGGGGTCTACACCGAGCTGTGGAGCTACGGCGCGCGTTCGATCACCATCCGCGATGCCTCCGGCGCGCTGGTGTGGGACTCCGGCGACCAGCTGGAGCAGATGATGGCCGAGTTCGACCCCGCGTCGTTCAACGGCGAGGCCTTCCGGGAGGAGGACCCGGAGAACGAGGGCGTGTTCCTGTTCGGCTTCGGCCTGGACGACCGCTCCGACAACAAGGGCCCCGAGCCCGAGGGCGTGGCCACCGGCACGATCGGCGGCCGCACCTACGTCTTCGCCGGCCTGGAGCGGGCGAGCGCCATCGCGGTCTTCGACGTCACGGACCCGGCCGCCCCGGTGCCGCAGGGCGTGTTCCGCAACGAGGGAGACTTCGCCCCCGAGGGCCTGCTCTTCGTCCCGGCCTCCGACAGCCCCACGCGCTCCCCGCTCCTCGTGGTGGGCAACGAGCTGAGCGGCACCACGACGGTGTGGCAGATCTCCTGACGTCGTAGCGCCCGGCTCCTCCCTGACGGGTTGAGCCGGGCGCGCGCAAAGCACCGCAGCCGCGTCGACACCACCTCGCGCCCGGTGCGGGTCACGCGGCAGCGTCGGGCGCGTGGTCCAGCCGCTTGAGCCCGACGACGCAGCCGATGATCCCCGCGAGGAACAGCGCCTTCAGCCAGCTCATCGACTCGGCCCCGATAGCCACCGAGTACGCGACGGTCAGCACTGTGCCGACGCTGGTCCACACCGCGTACGCGGTGCCGGTGGGGATGTGGCGCATGGCGAACGCCAGGCCGACGACCGACGCCACCGTGGCCACGAGGAACACGACGGTGGGCGCCGGTCGGGTGAACCCCTCGCTGGCGGACAGGGCATTGGCCCACACCGCCTCTAGGACGGCGCTGGCCAGGAGCAGGGGCCAGGCCCAGCGCGCGCTCATGCGACCACCTTCAAACCCACGACACAGGTGACGATGCCCACCAGGAGCAGCACCTTGGCGAGGCTCACCGGCTCGACCCGCGTGATCATCGCCCAGGCCACCGTGAGGGAGGCGCCGGTGGCGGTCCACACGGCGTAGGCGGTGCCGGTGGGGAGGGTGTTCAGCGCGAAGCCCAGCCCGACCAGGCTGAGCACGGCGGTGACCGCGAAGATCGCGGTGGGTACGGGGCGGCGGAGGCCGTCGGAGCGGCCGAGCGCGGTGGCCCACACGGCTTCCAGGACGCCGGACGCCAGCAGGATGACCCAATCCATGACTGATCCTTTCAAGGAATGGCCAGTCTTGTCTTCACCGGGTACTGATCCGTCGTCCGGGGCGGGTCGCCGTCGATCACGCTAGCACGCAGCGCGGAGGGTGTCCTCCAGCGCGGCCCCCTACGCTCAGGCACCAGCAGGGTGGTCGCGACTACGGGCACGTCTCCGCGCTGTCCACAGGTCGACCCCAGCTGGGAAACCCGGCCGCGCACTTCCGATCAAGGGGAAATGCACAGCGACATCACCGCCATCCTCACTGACCACGGCATCATCTGCCCCAGGCATCATCCTCATCTGGCGGACCGGGTCGACCGCGCCGTGAAATCCGGCCACTTGGCGCCGATTCTTCGTGGTGCCTACGGGCTTCCGGACTGGGCGCCCACCGTGGAGGCGCGCGTGGCTGCCATCCGGGCGCTCTATCCCAACGCCACGTTCGTGCGGGAAACCGCCGCCCACCTGACCTGGTGGCCGGAGCTGAAGCTCGAGGCCGTGCAGGTCGCGGGCCCGCGCGTGCGCCGCGCTCCCGGGTTCAGCTTCGAACGGCGCACGGTTGGCACTGAACTCCGCGAGTGGGCCGGGGCGAAGTTCGTCACCACTCCTGCCCAGACTGTTCTCGACCTGATCGACTCGATGGGCGGAGCGGCAATCGACGAGGCGCTTCGGCGCAAGGCCACCACGCTGGAAGACCTCTGGACCGCCCTTCGTCTCGGCAAGGAACGGGCGGGCAATCGAGAACGCGAGCGTCTGCTCCGCGAATCCCGCGACCTTCCCTGGTCCGAGCTGGAGCGCGCAGCCCACGTTGCGCTGCGCAAGGCCCACATCAAGGGGTGGGCGACCAATCATCGGGTGTCGGTGAAGGACAAGGACTACTTCCTGGACGCCGCCTTCCCCCGCCTGATGCTCGCGCTCGAGTTCGACGGATGGGAGTTCCACCGATCGTTTGACTCGTTCATCGCGGATCGCCATCGTGACGTGCAGCTCACACTCGCCGGATGGACCGTCCTTCGGTTCACCGACTCGACCATGGAGACGATGCCCTCATCCGTGTCGGCCATGATCAGGCAGCTCGAGGCGCGGTAACGAGTCCGCAGTGGCGGTCACCCTGCTCCACCTTGAGCGCACGGGCCGTCACTGGGGTCCCGCCCCCGCGGTTGACCTCTGGGCTAGGCTAGGAATAGTTGAGCTCTCAATCTCTGCGAGGAACCCATGGACATCGAACGGCTCGAATTCGGCATCGACACCTTCGGCGACGTCACCGCCGGGCCCGACGGCGCCCTCCTCCCCCACGACCAGGTGATCCGCAACCTCATCGACGAGGCCGTGCTGGCCGACGAGGTTGGGCTGGACGCCATCGGGATCGGCGAGCACCACCGCGACGACTTCGCGGTCTCCGCCCCGGACATGGTCCTGGCGGGCATCGCCACCCGCACCACCCGGCTCAAGCTGGCCACCGCGGTCACGGTGCTCTCCTCCGACGACCCGGTCCGCGTGTTCGAGCGCTTCTCCACGCTCGACGCGCTGAGCAACGGCCGCGCCGAGCTCATAGCCGGACGTGGCTCCTTCATCGAGTCCTTCCCCCTGTTCGGCTACGACCTCTCCGACTATGAGGCCCTCTTCGAGGAGAAGATCGAGATGATGGCCCAGCTCATCCACGGCGGTCGGCAGTCGTGGACGGGCACGCTCACCCAGAGCCTCGACGACGTGGAACTGTTCCCCCGCCTGGCCGCGACACCGCTCACCATGTGGGTGGCCGTCGGAGGCAGCCCGCAGTCGGTGCTGCGCGCCGCGAACTACGGCCTGCCGCTGATGTTGGCGATCATCGGCGGACCCGTCGACCGGTTCGCGCCGTTCGCGGACCTGCACCGCCGGGCCCTCGACGAGCTTGGCAAGGACCCGCAACCGGTGGGGTGGCACTCCTACGGGCACCTGGCGCAGACCGACGACGAGGCCCGCGAGCGCATGTTCAGGCCGTGGCTGGAGCAGACCTCGAAGATCGGGCGCGAGCGCGGCTGGGGCCGCATGACCCGCGCGCACTTCGACGATGAGGCCGATCACGGCGCGATGGCCGTCGGATCGCCGGAGACGGTGGCGGCGAAGGTCGCGCACGGCTTCCGCACCCTCGGCGCGCAGCGGTTCCAGCTCAAGGTCTCCACGGGCCGCCTCTCGCACGAGGCGATCATGGACACCATCGGTCTCTACGGCACCGAGGTGGTTCCCCTGGTCAAGGACATGCTCTCGGACAGCTGACAAGGCCTCGCTGGTAGCGTCGGCGGCATGAGCACCCGCGTGAGTACACCGCTTGACCAGGTCGCCGACGCCTTCGTCGACACCATCGTCGCCCTCAGCCCCATCACCGCCACCGGCATCGGCGCGCCGGGCCACGATCACGAGCTCGACGACTTCTCGCCCGCCGGACTGGCCGAGCGCGCCGAGGCTGCGCGTGCCGTGCTGCGCCAGGTGGAGGCGACGGAGGTCGTCGACGAGGTGGACCGGGTGACGGCGGCCGCCATGCGTGAGCGCCTCGGTCTCAGCGTTGAGCTGTTCGAGGCGGGCGAGGACTACGCGGACCTCAACAACATCGCCTCCCCGCTGCAAAACATCCGCGATGTCTTCGATCTCATGCCCACCGCCACCTCCGACGACTGGGAGATCATCGCCGCCCGCATGGGCGCGGTGCCGGGGGCGGTCGACGGCTATATCGAGTCGCTGCGCCTCGCCGTCGAGAAGGGGCCCGCGCCTGCGGTCCGCCAGCTGGAGATCGGCATCAAGCAGGCCGAGGAGCTCGCCGGGGACGGCTCGTTCTGGACCACCTTCGCGGCCTCGCCCCAGGCGCCCGAGGGCCTGGCCACCGCGCTGAACCGCAACGCCGACGTGGCCCGGGGCGCCTACGCGCGGCTCGCGGAGGCCCTGCGCGAGCTGGCCCCCCACGCACCGCAGGCTGACGCCGTCGGGCGGGAGCGGTACGGGCGGCTGTCGCGGCTGTTCCTCGGCGCCACCGTCGACCTGGACGAGACCTACGAGTGGGGCCGCGAGGAGCTGGCCCGCATCGTCGCCGAACAGGACGAGGTGGCGCACCAGCTGTACGGCGATGGCACAACCGCGGACGAGGCCATGCGCCGCCTCGACGAGGACGTCAACCGTCAACTCCACGGCACGGACGCCCTGCAGCGGTGGATGCAGGAGACCTCGGACGCGGCGATCGAGGCTCTGGCGGGGACGCACTTCGACATCGCGGACCCGATCCGCAGGTTGGAGTGCTGCATCGCCCCCACGCAGAACGGCGGCATCTACTACACGGGCCCCACGGACGACTTCTCGCGGCCCGGGCGAATGTGGTGGTCCGTGCCCCCGGGCGTGGAGGACTTCGGCACCTGGCGCGAGAAGACGACGGTGTACCACGAGGGCGTGCCCGGGCATCACCTGCAGATCGCCCAGGCCACCTACCGCGCGGGCGAGCTCAACCGCTGGCGGAGCCTGATCTGCTGGGTGTCGGGCCACGGCGAGGGCTGGGCGCTGTACGCGGAGCGGCTGATGGAGCAGCTCGGCTTCCTCGACGACCCGGGAGACCGGATGGGCATGCTCGACGCCCAGCGGATGCGGGCGGCGCGGGTGGTCCTCGACATCGGCGTCCACCTCGGCAAGCCCGCCCCCGAGGAGTGGGGCGGCGGCACGTGGGACGCGGACAAGGCGTGGCCGTTCCTCAAGGCGAACGTGAACATGGCCGAGGAGTTCGTGCGCTTCGAGCTGGACCGCTACCTGGGCTGGCCCGGGCAGGCGCCCGCCTACAAGGTGGGGCAGCGGCTCTGGGAGCAGGCGCGCGACGAGGCGGCGGCGATGGCCGGGGAGGCGTTCGACCTGCGCGAGTTCCACCGTCGGGCGTTGGATGTGGGCTCCGTCGGCCTCGACGTGCTCCGTGAGGCCCTCCGGACGCGCTGACCAGAGGGAACGCGACGGCGGTTCAGGCTGCTGCGGCGCCGGTGAGGAACTCGCGCCACCCGTCGGCGTTGGACAGGGGGACGGTGATGCCCAGGTCCCGCTGAACTGCCCGCACGGCGGACCTGGTCTGCTCGTCGTACCTGCCCGACGCCTCGACGTCACGCCCGAACACGTGGCGTAGCACGCCCTGCACCAGCTGCACCTGCGTCCGCGACCGCTCCCGGAACGAGGGGTCCTCGAAGCCGTTGACCCCGTTGTCGATGTGGATGTGGTTGTGGTGTTGGGCGTTGTAGCGGTAGGTCAGCGTGTAGGTGAATCGTGAGGCGACGGAGGCCGCGAGCCTCCAGTAGCCGGGAAGCTGGGCGGGATCGTCGCCCCAGACGTCGTAGCGGCAGGAGACCGTGCCTCCCTCGTGCACGAGCTCGGCGAAGTCGAAGGCCCTGCCCGCGGCGTGCCAGGAGTCGCACCTGTCGACGAAGGCGCCGTAGGTGGACACCTCCCTCAGCGGGCCGAGTCCGCTGGCCGACACCCAGTCCGCGGCCCACTCCTCAAGCAGCTCGATGAACCTCGGGTCCGCCCGGAAGGACTGGGCTGCACCCGTGACCTCGTAGGTGAGCGGCGCGCCGCCGAGCGTCGAGAAGGAGGCCAGGGAGTCCGGGGTGCGGCACCCGACGACCCCGCCGACGTCGGGGATGGGCAGCGACACGGGGCCGGAGCAGGCGGCCGCTGGGAGGGCGGCGGCTCCGAGGAGGAAGGCACGGCGTCGCATGGCTTCGATGGTATGCGCGCCTCGGGGTCGCTCTCCTGGGGCAGGGGCTGGTGGGCCCGCGCCGCTCACTCAGCAGGGTGGGCGGGGGTGCGGATCAGGGTGGACGCCCAGGCACGGACCGCGTCGAGGTCGAGGTGGTCCTGAGTCGGCTTCTGCATGGTGTGCAGGAACATCCGCCGCCACCAGCTGACGTGCTGGGGGACGAAGCGCCCCGCGAACGACTCGCTCGCCTCCGCTCCCACCCGGTCCGCCATCGACGCGTTGTAGGCCAGCGATTCGGCGCGCTTGGCCGGGTCCGCCGCGTTGAGGCAGGCGTTGAACACCGCCACCCTCGTCACGACGAGTGCGGGCTCCTGGGCGGAGACCCACGCCGTCGCCTCCTGGTACCAGCTCCCCGCATTGACGCCGCTCCCGAGCACGACGAGCTCCGCATCGTCGACGGCGGGGCGGGACTTGAGGTCCGCCACACGTACCTCGTGCCCGGCCGAGCGGAGGGTGGAGCCGACGGTGTCGGCGATGTCACGTGCGGTGCCCCCGCGGGTCGCGTACGCAACCAGAACCTTGCCCATGTCTCACACGCTAGCCAAGGCGTGCCGCCGACCGGCAGCCGGGGTGGACTAATAGATCCAAATGTCACGTACGAACTTCGCGGCGGGACGAGCAGCTTCGACCTCGTCGAGACGTCGCTCGACGACCACCGTGGACCCGAGCAGTCCGCTGTGCCGCGGCCGTTCCGCCGATGCGTGTCGATGAGCGACGCCCACCGTCCGGTGGTCTGCACGAGTCTGGGTGTCGCCGGCGCTTCAGACGCCGCCGCCACTCTTCCGCTGTTCCCCCTCCTCCAGGGAAGCGGGATCGGTCTGCCTCAGTCGAAGATCGGGTCGACGGTGCGGGTGCGCTTCAGCTCGAAGAAGCCCGGGTAGGCGGTGACCTTGACGAAGCCGTCGAAGAGGTTGCCCGCCTCCTCCCCCTTCGGGGCGGGGGAGATGACCGGGCCGAAGAGGCTCATGCCGTTGACCCGGAGCACCGGCGTGCCCACCTCGTCGCCCACCGGGTCCATGCCCTCGTGGTGCGACCTGCGCAGGTCGTCGTCGATGGACTCCGTCTGCGCGATGTCGAGGATGTCGGCGTCGGCCCCGACGGAGGCGAGCGCTGCCGCGACCGTCTCGGGCCCCTGCTTCTCACCGCCCGGGTGGAAGCGCGTGCCCAGCTCGGTGTAGAACTCGCGGAGCATGTCCGACCCGTGGCGCTGCTCGACGAGGAGCGCGGCGCGGGCGGGCATCCAGGCCCGGTCCATGTGCCGACGGTAGGCAGGCGGGAGGTCGCGGCGGTGGTTGAGGACGGCCAGGCTCATGACGTGGAAGGTGACTTTCACGTCGCGCACCTTCTCCACCTCGAGCATCCAGCGGGAGGTCATCCACGCCCAAGGGCAGATCGGGTCGAACCAGAAATCAACGTCTGTGGTCATGAGCCCATCTCACCACAGCGTCGACGACAGGTCAGGTTACGCGGGCGCTCTGACTTGAAGCAGGCACCAAGGGAACAACCGCGGGAAGCGGGCCGACGCGGGAAGCGGGCCGACGAGAGACGCGGGCCGACGAGAGACGCGGGCCGACGAGAGACGCGTCAGGGCTCCCCGCGCTG
>JAPUEL010000069.1 GCA_027492545.1 Propionibacteriaceae bacterium | reverse complement strand
CGCCACCGGGCAGGTTTCAAGTCCGCCTCCGGGCAGAAACCAGTGGCCCTTGACAGCTGACACCAACGACGAATGGATCACCGACGAGCGCCGCTACCTGTCCGAGGGATCCATGGCGCTCCTGCTGCCCTCCCGCGATAATGAACCCATCGCCGCCATCACCGGCGGCGAAGCGTGAGGCCGGGAATTACCCCGAAAGCCCACCACACAACGGGACGCAATCCTGCCCGGCGCTAGCGTGCCTCCGATAAGGCCGTAGGACGCACACCAAACCGACGACCAGGGGTCACCGTCGGGCTATGTGCAATCTGTCCTCGGAACGGCACACGGGCAGCCGAACGCCTCGATGGCGCTGGCCGGGCGGATCATTTCCGACCAGCCGTCAGAGATACCGAGATGCAGGAGGGGGTACCGTGTGCTGCCAACCGATGCCGACGGCTACCATCGCACGGCGTGGCATGAGAGCGCGCGGAGCGCTCGTGCCGAACCAAGGGCCCTCGCACACCGCCATGAGAGTGAGTTGTTGGGGTCCCCACCGCCACTTGCGGGCTCACCGGGTACGGGCAGGAGCGGACGCAACTCGGGCACCGGGCAGGACCGCTGAGGGGCTGAAAGCGAGCACCCTCCCCCGAACGCGGTCAAGACTCTCGTCCGGCTCGTTTCCTGAATGTCAGTGGTTGTCCGCCCGCGCGCTCGTCTGTCTGAATCGTTGTCTATCGTCGGAAAGCAACCGTCAACAGGGTCCCGGATCAGGCCGCAGGCAACTTATTCGACTTGGTGCGGTTGCATCGCCAACACAGCGTCTGCAGGTTCTCTTCGGTAGACATGCCGCCCCGCGAAACCGGGATGATGTGATCCACTTCAAGCAACAGAAGCGGTTGTTCTGCCAGCGCAACTGAGCATTGCTGGCAGGTGTAGTTGTCTCGAGCCTTGATGTGTTCTCGGAACTTGGCCGTCATCAGGGCGCGCTGCCCAGCCGTACTCTTTCTCCATCGAATCTTGCCCGAGAGGGTCTCAACGAGCGCGTCGATAGTTGGCGAATTCAGCACGATCTCTGTCCGCTGGCTGCTGTTTCCCCCCGCGCTGACATACTCGAACGAGTACTGCTGGTAGGGGATCGTCACGGGTGATAACTCGACCCCAACCTGCGCCATGAACTCGCCGAGATAGTGCTTGGCGATAAACTTGGGGGGTTTGATCTCATCGGCGATTTCAGCCTCACGCACCTGCAGGTTGGACACAGCAGCCTCTAGCCGCCCCACGCTCTCCCCCAAGGCTTCCACCTGACTGAGCGTGGCTTCCTCGGCCTTGATGCCGAAGTACTTCACCAGATAGTTGATTGGGTCAGCGCTGGCATTTCGCACCACCTGCATCGAGCAGTTGTGAACGTGCGGTTCGTATGTCGCGACGTTGCGATCCCGCCGGTACTGGTGGCGGCTCGTGTTCTGGAACGTTGCCAGATTCGCGTTCTGTCCGGTGTGCGATACCCCCAGCTGGAAAGAGCCGTTCGCGCGAATTTCCGATGTGTACCCGCTTACCTCATTGTGTTCAGCGACGACCGACGCTACAGCCCACTTGTGCGCCTGAAACTCCCGGCTCGCGAAGTAGTACTCCTTGCGCACCACGCGGATGTAGAGGTAAATCGGGTAAGCCAACAGAATGAGCAGCCAACCCTGCGAGGAAACTCCGAGAACCAAATACAGGAAGGAGATGACGACGATGGCCGGCCACTTCGCGAACCATGCAACCTTGGGCGGTCCCATGTGGTGCACGGGTTCCGGAGTCAACCGCTGGAGCGCTGTCTTTGGAGCGGGGATGACTTGGGTTCCCGCGGCGTCGGCCTCCACCACTGAGGCGCTCGGCACAGGGGGCGGGGGCGCATCCATGCGGTGGTCGGTCCATTGGATGCCATCCCAGTAGCGGAACCCGTTGGAGTTCTCGTGGTCCGGGTACCAACCGGGTTGGGCTTGGCTCAACATGCGATATCCCCCTCTAGCCGACACCACCCTAGCCGTCTGTCTGGTCAGAGGCCCCACTGGGGCGCCTGATTGACTCGCCGGTCAACGATGGACAGCCTCGACTCGGCACGATCGACCACGACGACCACAGGAACTGAGAGCGAGCCGAGCTCGGGCTCCTGCCTCTACTCGGGCGCCTCCACCCGCCATGACAGTGAGCTCCTGCGAGCCACCCAGTGAGGTTCCCACCGACTCTGTCGGTGCCACCTGCGAAGCTATCCGCCGAGGGGCTGGACGCCGAAGGCGCGTGCCCCGGAAGGGAGAACACCATGCGCACGCGCAGGGCGGCTGTCAGCACTTGGATGATCAAGGGACTTCTCATGGTTGCCTTCGCAGGCTTCATCTGGTGGGTGTTCGACAGCGGGGTTTGGCTCGCAGCTACCGGTGCGATCGCCCAATGGCTCACGGACGTAGCCCTGAACTAGCGCTCCTCCCGCCATGAGCGTATGTCCCCTTCCGGTATTCAGGCCCGCGCCGTCATCCAACGGCCCGGCTCACGACAAGAGGGGACCTCCCGAAGTCCCATTGCGACTAGGCGCATGCCTCCCGTGGGTGGACGTTGCCTTCTCTCCGCCGCTCCGTTGCTGTGCGGCAACAGAGCTAACCAGCCGGCCTCACGTCGGTTGTGAGGATGATATTGGCTGCCGCTAGACGATCGTCGTCGGCGAGATTCTTGACAAGAAAGAGTATGAACTCGGCGGCTTGTGGTGGGCCATATTCCATCGCGAGTTGGGCGTAGGTGTGGGCGAGCACGGGACGGAGTGGGTCGGCGGTTCCTGGATGGTCAGCCAACGCAGCCCTGATACCCTCCATCACGAATGGCAAGGTGTCGGCCCGAAGCCAGGGTTGAGCGAATTGCCTATTGAGCAGGATCCGCAGGTTGTCCGCAGCGCCCATCGTGTCCCCTTGGGTGATGCGCACTAGGCCGAGAGCCACCGCAGCCGTCCAACCAGTGATGGCGGTTGGTGATGTCGGGGCGATTCGAGCCATCGCGTCGAGGGCAAACCGAACGCACTCGTTGGCGTTGGTCCAGGAGGGAGTTCGCGTCAGGGCGGCCGCCGCGCCCTTCGGTAGCCAACCGTCGATCTCTGCCGCCAGTGTCATCACACTACGATCGAAGTCCACGTCGACGTGGTACGAAGCGACCAGACGGGCGCGAATGACCGACGCGACGGAGTGTTCGAGACTGTCTTTGGTCTCCAAAGCCTTCAGCAGATCCACGGTGCCGAACGTCCTGCTCCCTTGGGATAGCGCCAACTCACGGAGCGCACGGTCATCGCACCAGAATGCCCGCCCCTCAGATAGCGCCATATCGAGAGCGCTAAGCCAGGTTCCATCTCCATCGAAGCCAGGGAAGCGCTTGAGACCGGGCCATCCGCGCCGCTCGGAACGAGCAAGGATCTCGACCAGGCGATCTGATCGCCGTGCGAGAGCTTCCGCATCTTCAGGTGTCGTCTCAGAGATGAGCGGAACGTTCCGCTTACGGTCCCAACCTAGGTTCATGGTGGAGAGCATGTTGAGGCTCTGCTGAGCGCCGAGAGCGTCACGGAAGGCAGAGTCGGTCGTCTCGAACGCAAGGAAAGCACCAAGAAGCATGTCTGCCGTCGCACGATCAAGCAGAGTTAGCGTCGCAGCCACGGTGGCATCGACGACGACGTGCGAACCAAGCGCCTCGGTCGCGGCTGCCTGGCCTTCGGGTCCCCTATGCGGCTGGTGGCTGTAGACGAGGCCAGCGGCGGTCTTGATGCAAACTTCGGCGTAGGTCCGATTGTGCAACTCGGCTGCGAGCCCGAGCGGCAGTTCCCCCCGTTCCACGCGCTCACGAACGTCCGTGACAGCTGGGTCCTCGGAAGACTGTTCCATCAGCCACGGAGTCAGTGACCTTAGAGGGTCGCCTTCGTCAATGACGAGCTTGCGAAAGACCTGGCTCTCGGGGTGCGCCTCGGTGAAGGCCTCAGTGGCCCTATGAAGCTCACGCACATCGGAGTCAGCCACTTCGCGCTCGTGAAGCTGCAGACCGCGGTAGATCTGGAGGAGGAAGACCGCTACCAGGTCTGGCTCGTGCGACCAGGCGGCCATGGTCGCCAGCGCGCGTTGAACAAACTCCGGGCTGTTGTCGCACTCGGCAGCCAACCCGATCCATATGCGTGCATCACCGGGATCTCGCGGTGCTACCGGCTTGCCTTCGAACGTGAGGGCACTCCAGGCATCAGAGATCCTGCCAGCTCGAACCAGGCAGTGAATGAGAGCCCAACGGACCGTGAGGTTCGAGGGAGCTACGGTCACCATCTCTCGGACTACGGCGAGGGAACGCGTGAATTGACCTTGGGCCTCAAGAGACTCGAACTGGATCATGAGGGTTTCCAAGCGCCCCGCCCACACCATCCCACCGAGTGATAGTGCCGTGGAGGCGACCAGGTGTGCCTTTTCGTAGTCGCCCGTCTTCAGATATCGGGCAGCAGCCATCCGCATCAGAAGGGGATGATTCCAGCGGATACCGCCTGCCTCGAGCACCGCGGCCGCGTCTGTTGCCTGGTCTTGAGCCATGAGCCGATCTGCCAGCAGAACAGTGAGTTGTTCCGAGTCGGAAGCTCGAGCTCGGAGTAATGACATGTCCTCGCCGCGGCTGGCGCTCATCACTTGGTGCACGGTGCGGATCCGATCGATCGCCAAGCTGAAACTACTTGAGAGCGAGCCAAGGTCAGGCATACGCATTCCTAGGGGCGCCAACGCTGCTGCAACTTGAAGTCGCGAAGTATCGTCCGGCGCACAATCCCATGCCAGGAGCCAGGCCTTCTCGGCGTCTGTTGATCGGTCCTCCGTGAGGGCCTGCCAGCCCTCAACCATGTGAGGGACATAAGGGTCGTTGACATGTTCGGAAATGATCCGCGCGCTCTCAAAGCGTCCCATGGCAGCGGCGAGGATAGCTGCTTCTTGCTGCAGCCGCACATCCTTCGCCTCGTGCGGCAGCGCGTCACCGTTCGGCCCGGCTTGGGTAAGCCTCCACGCCCGATCGATGTCGGTGGCGAGCGCTGCAGCCTTCACGGCCGTGAGGATCGGAGCAACGCTGTCTCCAAGCCAAGTCCGGCGGGCATCGCGTGC
Organism: Propionibacteriaceae bacterium; assembly: GCA_027492545.1. GTDB lineage: Bacteria > Actinomycetota > Actinomycetes > Propionibacteriales > Propionibacteriaceae > Arachnia. The sequence continues at coordinate 2,906 of JAPUEL010000069.1, read as the reverse complement.
TTGAATTGCCAACTCGAATGCTCGGGCGAAGTCATCGAGCGGATGCTCGCTGTGGCCAAAGTGGCCTCGGGACACCAAGGCTTCTGCCGCCCTCAGAGCGTTGGCACTCCCTTCAGGATGCGCCGCAGCCTCTGCCACGCCGATGGCGACCGCGCGATTGTACTCTCCACGACCGGTCGCTGCGGCCGACTGGAGAAGCGCCCTGAGAGACTGATCGTTCAGATTGTCTGCATCCCAACCATCCAGAATGCGCTCAGCAGCGGCGTACTCGCCGGACACGATCGCCTCCCCCGCAGCAGCGAGTGGATGCTTCGGACTTGAGCGAGCCCAGAGTTCCTGAGCCCGGGCCACGCTCGCAGGGCTTCCCGTGCCAACCATGACCCCTGCACGCGCCCACCAATAAGAAGCGGATGCCCCCAACGCGATCCCCTCGGCCACGAAGGCCAGGGCTGCGTCGACCAGGCCGTAGTCACTAGCTACGCTTGCGAGCCAGCACCAACACTCGGGCGGTGCACCGGTCAGTCCGACGGGCGGGGCTGCGCCCCACTGCCGGAGGAGCGAGCAGCGGTCCCGCTCGGCAGCGAGAGCGATGACGACGCCACGGAATGGTCCCCATCGGTCCCCGAGTCGAGCGGCATCCTCGGCCCTCCATGGGTGAAGGAGTTCGAGTGCACCCTCGAACGCGACCTTGTCGCCTCGGTCCACAAGCAACGCCCGTTCGCCTGCCGAGCCGATGGCGTGCTCAAGTCGACGGGTCGCGACGAGACGACCCTCCCCCTCACTCATCCGCCGCAATGATTCATCACGAACCAGTTCGACGACGCGAGAGCGACCTTCGGCAACATCCAAAGTAGAGGCGGAATCTCGGATCCCAACAGCAAGTCGATGGGAACACTCAGCAAGCGCAGCTGGCTCTCCTGATTCAACTGCGATCCGAACGTCAGCAGACTTAAGCCACCGTCCCAGCGGGTACCAGCCGATGAGAATCCCATCCGCTCTGGCGGCCCTTGAGACCGCCAGAGCGACCCGCCACCTCTGGGTCCGTTTTGCCAGGAAGCCGAGGATCTGCTTCCCTGCAACGCTGCCAGCACCTTTGGTCAAACCAATGGCGGCCGCGCCTGATACTGCCGGATCCACTGTGCCCCCTTCTGTCTGATCAGCCCCATTCTTCATGAAAGGACCGACGATTCGATTCTGGGTCGGGAACGTCAGCGGCCACTCGTGCGGACACAGCCGACGCTCGGCTACGAGCGTTGCGCCAGGATCGCCGGCTGGGACCTCCCCACAGTTACCAAGGTCATTCACGACGACCGCGACACCTAAGGCTGCGCCCGGACCGGGCCACTTGCGGCCGGAGGGTCATCGCCACACACCGCCATGAGCGCGCGGTAGAAGAGTGCCCAGTGCTGATGCTCCTCGCGGCAATAGCGGATGTTCGCGCGGACCCCGAACACCACGGTCGAACGAGTCTTCTACCTGATGCGCACAGCCACGTTCGTCGTGCCCTCGTTGCGGAACTCGTAGCCCGGCAGGCCCTTGAGCACCTTGGTCCACGTCGCCTTTCCATGGTCCTTCGCGGCCTGTCCGTGGTGCTGGCGCATGTGGTTGGCGACGGCGCTGACTCGGGCCCAACCCTGCTTGTCGGCGTTCTTCGTGATCGCCGAGGCGAGCAGTTCAGCCAGTACCGGCTCGTGCTTGGGTTCAGGCTTCGCCTTTACAGCCCCCGCATCAGCGGATGCGTCGGGCAGCGGAATGAAAAGCGTGCAGGCGGCCCGGAAGGACTCTGCCGTGTTCGGTCGGCCGAATCCGAGAACCTTCGCGCCACGCTCCCTCAGGAAGTGCGCCAAGGGGGCGTAGTCGCTGTCGCTCGATACGAGCGCGAATACCTCCGGCTTGGCCGTGTGGTGAAGGTCGACCGCGTCGATGACCAGCGCAAGATCTGTGGCGTTCTTGCCCTTCACCGGATCGGACTGTTGCACGGGTCGGATCCCTCGACGGTTCAACTCAGGGTCCCAGGGCTTGAGCGCCGCCTTGAACCAGTTGCCGTAAGCCCGGCGGATCCGCACCTCACCATGCTCGGCAAGCACGGCCAGAACATGATCGAGGCTGCGTAACGGGGCGTTGTCGGCATCTATGAGTAGGGCAACAGTGGGCTGCGGGTCGATCACACCAGGCACCCTAGCCGTGTAGCCACCCACGCCTGGCGCCAGGGGGCCCAGGCGGGTTTGCTGCACTGCCAACCGGGTCCGCAGTCAGCCCCGCCGGCACGGTAGGAAAGCTGCATTGGCGATGTTCCAGCTTGACGCTATCCGGTGCGCGGCAATTGGGCCCGTGCGGCGTGCCCCGGCGTCCCCGGGAGCCGAAGGCTGCCCTCGCAGTCCGCGGCATGATCGCGCATTCGTCGCGAACGATCACGTGGGTGCATCGTCGATGATTTGCGCAAGGAGCACTTTGGCGTGTCCGGACGGCACTTCCCATTCGTGGTGAACCACTCGCGCAGTGGAGTCCGCGACTCAGCATCTGAACACTGCAACACCCGAGACACGACTTGCGATTGAGTCTGGGACTGCCTGATCCGCGAGCACGTCTAGAACATAATCAGGGGCCTCATGCCGCAGCCCGTCGAGAATCTCCGCATAGTAGGGCCGACCGAAATGACCGACGTCGTCAGGCAACGAGTTGAAGATCGGTTGGGTTCCCCGATGAGTCATAGTTCCGGTCGGACCGCTGTGCGCCATAGCCCTGATCGATGTAACCCTTTCGAAGACGAGCTGAGCAACACGTCTTGACCCGAGTTGCGGCGTCCGCAGGAAGTCTTGAAGTGCCGGATCTGCCGCGGACAAGTTGCTATCTAAGGAAGTGCTGATGAATGGCGCTACTGGGCTGGAGATCGGCTGAGTCTGGTC
>JAPUEL010000068.1:39146-50610 GCA_027492545.1 Propionibacteriaceae bacterium | reverse complement strand
CGGCCGCCCCCCCGGCGGGCCCCCCAACCCCCCCCACGACCCCACAGTTAGCCCCCCCCCCCCCCCCCCCCCCCCGGGGCCCGGCCCCCCCCCCCCCCCCGGCCCTCGTTGCGTGTCGCGGCCGGGCGACGTTCGGTGGCGACGCCGCCCGGGTGGCGTCAACCCCGCTTCTGGATGGCCGCCCACTCGTCGCGCAGACCCACCGTGCGGTGGAACCGCATGGGCTCGTCGAGGTCCGCGGCGAAGTAGCCCAGCCGCTCGAACTGCACCACCTCGCCGGGGAGCGTGTCCCGCAGCGCCGCCTCCACGCGGCAGCCGGTCAGCACCTCACGGGAGGCGGGGTTGAGGTCGTCCAGGGCCTCGCCGGTGGCCTCGCCCGGTGCCTCGGCGAGGAACAGGCGGTTGTACAGCGCCACCGTCGCCTCGGCCGCGTGGGGCGCTGAGACCCAGTGCATCGTCGACTTGACCTTGCGCCCGTCCGGAGAGTTCCCGCCCTTCGAGGCGGGATCGTAGGTGGCCAGCACCTCGGTCACGATGCCGTACCTGTCCTTGACCACGTCGGTGGCCGTGACGAAGTAGGCGCCGCGCAGCCGGACCTCGCGGCCGGGGGAGAGGCGGAAGTACTTCGGCGGCGGCACCTCCTGGAAGTCCTCGCGCTCGATCCACAGCTCACCGCTGAACGCGACGAGCCGCGTCCCGTCCTCGGGGCGCTCCGGGTTGTTCGCGAGCTCGAAGTGCTCGACCACGGGCGCCCCGTCGTCGCCGACGGGCCAGTTGGTGATCCGGAGCTTCAGCGGGTGCAGCACGGCCATGCGGCGCTGCGCGGTGGCGTTGAGGTCGCGGCGGACGTAGCTCTCGAGGGCCTCGATCGACTGGCGGGAGTTCGTGCGGGTGGTGCCCACCTCGCGGCAGAACGCGCGGATGGCGGTGGACGGGTAGCCGCGACGCCTGAGCCCCCGGAGGGTGGGCATGCGCGGGTCGTCCCAGCCGTCGACCACGCCGTCGAGGACGAGCTTGGCCAGGCGGCGCTTCGAGGTGACGGTGTGGGTGAGCTCGAGGCGCGCGAACTCGTACTGTCGCGGCGGCTCCTCCACGCCGAGCCGGTTGAGGAACCAGTCGTAGAGGGGGCGGTGGGACTCGAACTCCAGTGTGCAGATCGAGTGCGTGACGCCTTCGATCGCGTCTGACTGGCCGTGCGCCCAGTCGTAGGTGGGGTAGATCGACCACTCGTCGCCGGTGCGGTGGTGGTCGACGCGGCGGATGCGATACATGATGGGGTCGCGCATCTGCATGTTCTCGTGGCTCATGTCGATCTTGGCCCGCAGCACCCGTGAGCCGTCCGCGAACTCGCCGGCGCGCATCCGCCGGAAGAGGTCCAGGTTGGCCTCCACCGGCCGGTCCCGGAACGGTGACTCGATGCCGGGCTTGCCGAAGCCGCCGCGGCCGGCCGAGATCGCCTCGCTGTCCTGGTCGTCGACGTAGGCGAGCCCTGCGGCGATCAGCTGCTCAGCCCAGGTGTACAGCTGCTCGAAGTAGTCCGACGCGAAGCGCACGTCCGCGGGCTCGTAGCCCAGCCACTCGATGTCGTCGACGATGCCCTCGACGAAGCTGGTGTCCTCGGTCTCGGGGTTGGTGTCGTCGAGCCGCAGGATGCAGATCCCGCCGAAGTCCGCCGCCACCCCGAAGTCCACGACGATGGCCTTCGCGTGTCCGATGTGCAGGTAGCCGTTGGGCTCGGGTGGGAACCGGGTCTGGACCCGGCCCCCGCGCTTGCCTCCGGTCACGTCTGCGTTGACGGCGTCGTAGATGAAGTTCGACGGCGTGGAGGAGGGCTCAGTCATGCGGGTAAATTAGCACGCTCCCAGCGGTGGCAGCCCTCAGCCGGTGGTGGCGATGAGGTGGTTGATCCCCGCGATCACCAGCACCGGAACGGCCACCATCAGCGCCACCATCGTGACCACGAGGGCGGCCACGCCGATCCAGTACCGGATGGACGCCTTCCGGACCAGCTCTCGGTTCTCGATCGTGCGGTTGAGCAGCTCGAGGTTCATCTTGTTCGCGCGGAACGCCACGTCGAAGAAGGCACCCACGAAGGGGATCATGCCGAGCGCCCAGTCGAGCAGGGAGTTGGTGCCCATGCGGAGCAGGACGGGCAGCGGTGCCCGTAGCCGGATGGCGTCGGCCATCACCACGCTTCCGAACGCCGCGCCCATGGCGGTGCCGGCCCAGGGGATGAAGGAGAGGAAGGGGTCCACCCCGATGCGCACCTTCGTGCCCGGCACCTGGACCAGGTCGTCGAGGATGTAGCTGAAGGTGCGGGTCATCTGGGCGGGCTTGGGCAGGGGAGAGGAGGCCAGGTCAGCCCGGATCTGCGCACGGGCAGCCGGATCGGGGCCGGGCTGTGCCTGGTGCAGCGCCCTGGCCGGGGTGGGGCCGGGTTCCATGGTCATGCATTCCAGAATGCCCGATAGGGTGAAACCACTATGAGCATTGATGCGATTCCCGCGCGCACCCGGGTTGCCCCGTCGCCCACCGGAGACCCCCACGTGGGCACCGCCTTCATGGCGCTCTTCGACCTGGCGTGGGCACGAAAGACAGGTGGCGCGTTCGTCCTCCGCATCGAGGACACGGACCAGGCGAGGCTGGTGGAGGGTAGCGAGCAGCAGATCTACGACTCCCTCGAGTGGCTGGGCCTGCAGGCCGACGAGGGCCCGCACGTCGGGGGTGACTTCGGTCCCTACCGCCAGTCCGAGCGGCTGGATACCTACCGCCCGTTCGTCGAGCAGTTGATCGCCGACGGGCATGCGTACCACTGCTGGTGTTCCTCGGTGAGGCTGGTGGAGCTGCGCAGGGAGCAGGAGGCGCAGAAGCTCTCCGTGACGGGCTACGACCGGCTCTGCCTGGGGAAGACCCGGGAGGAGCGGGCGGCGCTGCCCGGGTTCTCGGAGACGCCCGTGGTGCGGATGCTGATCCCCGACGACGTGCCGCTGCAGTTCGAGGACATCGTCCGCGGCACGGTCAAGGCGCCCAGGCCGGACGACCAGGTGATCCTCAAGGCCGACGGGTTCCCGACCTACCACCTCGCGGTCGTGGTCGACGACCACCTCATGGGCATCAACACCGTGGTGCGGGGGGAGGAGTGGATCTCGTCGACGCCCAAGCACTTGCTGCTGTACGACTGGCTCCGGTGGGAGCGGCCGGCGTTCGCCCACATGCCGCTGCTGCGCAACACGGACAAGTCCAAGATCTCCAAGCGCAAGAATCCGGCCGCCCGGCTCATGTGGTTCAAGGAGCAGGGCTACCTTCCCGAGGCCGTGCGCAACTTCCTTCAACTGCTCGGCTACGCCGGTGACGAGGACCACGAGGTGTCGACCTTCGACGAGTTCGTCGCGGCCTTCTCCTGGTCCAAGGTCAACACCGTGGGGCCGATCTTCGACTTGAAGAAGCTGGACTGGCTCAACGGGCACTACCTCCGCGCCCTGACCGCCGACGAGTTGGCCGACCGGATCCTCGAGTTCGAGAGCGACTGGGCACCCACCCCTGCGGAGGTGGAGATCCTGCGCAGCGCCGTCCCGATCATCCAGGAGCGGCTGGTGCTGCTCAAGGACGCCCGGCCGCAGCTGGACTACCTGTTCGCCGCCGACGACGCCCTGGCGATCGACGACGACGCCCGCGGAGGGCTGGCGGAGAACGCGGGGGAGATCCTCGACGCGGCGATCGCCGTGGCGGAGTCGGTCCCGTTCACCACCGACGCGATCCAGGCCGGCCTGCGGGAGCGGATCGTCGAGGGGATGGGCATCAAGCCGAAGTTCGCCTTCGCGCCGATCCGCGTGGGGATCTCCGGCCGCAAGGTGTCGCCGCCGCTGTTCGAGTCCATGGAGATCCTCGGCCGGGAGTCGTCGCTGGCCCGCCTGCGCCGCCTCCGGGCCACCCTCTGAGAGGCTTCACCAGGCACTCCGAACATTGAGCGGGGCACACTCAACCTGACTTGACTCACGGATTGAGCGAGGTACACTCAACTTGAAACCAAGTCCGGCACCCGACACCTCAGAAAGGACGACACCATGCCTGGCTTTGATCCCTTCCGCGACATCGACCGCCTCCTCGGCGACGTGACCCGCACCCCGGCCTCAGTGGCGATGCCGATGGACCTCTACCGCACCGGTGATGAGTTCGTCGCGCACATCGACCTGCCCGGCGTCGACCCCGCGAGCATCGACATCGACATGGACGGCGCCACCGTCACGGTCCGCGCCGAGCGCACCTCGCCCGCCCAGGACGAGGGAGCACAGTGGCTCACCCGTGAGCGCGCCGTCGGCACCTTCGCCCGCCAGCTGACGCTCGGCCGCGGGCTGGCCACGGAGAAGATCAGCGCCTCGTACTCCGATGGGGTCCTGACGCTCACGATCCCCGTCGCCGAGGCCGCGAAGCCTCGCAAGATCGAGGTGCAGCACACGGCCAAGGCCAATCAGATCGAGGGCAGCGTCGAGACCGACGCCCAGCCCGAAGGCTGACCCACACGACGACGGCGGGGCGCCCCACAGCGGGGCGCCCCGCCGTCGTCGCGTGCGGGTCAGGTGCCGGCGTCAGGCTCGCCCGTGCGGGGTGGTCCAGCCGCTCAGGTCCGGGCCCTTCGGCACGATGCTCAGCGGGTTGAGGTCCGTGTGCACCACGTAGTAGTGGCGCTTGATCTGCTCGAAGTCCACGTTGTTGCCGAAGCCCGGCGTCTGGAACAGGTCGCGGGCGTAGCCCCAGAGGTTGGGCAGCTCGGTGAGCTTGGAGCGGTTGCACTTGAAGTGGCCGTGGTAGACCGGATCGAAGCGCACCAGCGTGGTGAACAGCCGCACGTCGGCCTCGGTGATCGCCTCGCCCATGAGGTAGCGGCGCTCTCCGAGGCGTTCCTCGAGCCAGTCCATCGCCGCCCAGAGCCGGTCGTAGGCCTCGTCGTAGGCCTCCTGCGAGCCGGCGAAGCCGCACCGGTAGACGCCGTTGTTGACCTCGGTGTACACGCGTCGCATGACCTCCTCCATCTCGGCGCGGAGATCCGCCGGCCAGAGGTCCGGAGCACCTGGCCTGTGGAAGGCCTTCCACTCGAAGAACAGGTCCTCGGTGATCTGCGGGAAGTTGTTGGTCACCACCTGGCCGGTGGGCACGTCGACGATGGCGGGCACCGTGATGCCGCGCGGGTAGCCGGGGAAGCGCCTCTCGTAGGCCTCCTTGAGCCGGGGGATCCCGAGGACGGGGTCGACACCGCCGGGATCAAGATCGAAGGTCCACGAGTCCGCGTCGTGCGTGGGGCCCGGGGTTCCGAGCGAGATGACGCCCTCCAAGCCGAGCAGCTCGCGCACGATGATGCTGCGGTTGGCCCACGGGCAGGCGTAGGCCGCGACGAGGCGGTACCGGCCGGGCTCGACGGGGTAGTCGTCGGTGCCGGGCCGGGGCTCGGCGACGATGCGGGTCTCGATGTAGCGGGAGTCCCGGGAGAACTCCTGCCCCTTGACCGAGTAGACCCCACCGGCTGCGTGCTCGTCGTGCTTGCTCATGGCCTCCACCCTACGTGCCGCGGGAGACCGGGATCCTCAGCCGCGCAACCAGACGCGGATGGCCTTGACCCGCTGCTCCACCTCGGCCTGGGAGGCCTGAGCGAGCGCCGGCCCGCCGCACTCGCGGCGCAGGTCGGCGTGCACGTGGCTGTGGGGCACACCCTTGAGGCGCGCGTACTGGGCCACCAGCGAGTTCAGCTCCTTGCGCGAGGACGCCAGGGCGCGGTGGAGGGCCACCTCCGGCTCGGCCTTCCGGTCGTCGCGCTCCCGGCGCTTCAGCTGGCGCCTCTGCCGATCCGCGAGCAGGGCGCTGACCTGGCTCGGCTCGAGCAGGCCGGGCAGGCCCAGGTAGTCCTGCTCGTCGATCGACGTCGGCTCGGCGTGCATGCCGAACGCCTGCGCGTCGAACAGCACGTGGTCGAAGGTGGCGGTGGATTCGAGCGCCTCGAACTGGCCGAGAAGGTCGTCGGCGGCGGACTCGCTCTGGTTGGCCCGCTCGATGAGCGCCTCCGTCTCGGCCCAGATGTCCGTCTCGTCCGACTTGGGCCTGCCCAGGACGTGGTCGCGCTGCTTCTCGATGGTGGCGGCGTGGGCCAGCAGGACCGGCACGGTGGGCAGGAAGACGGTGGCCACCTCGCCGCGACGCCGGCTGCGCACGAACCGCCCGACGGCCTGCGCGAAGAACAGCGGGGTGGAGGTGGCGGTGGCGTACACCCCGACGGCGAGGCGGGGCACGTCGACGCCCTCGGAGACCATCCGCACCGCGACCATCCACCGCTCGTCGGAGGAGGAGAACTCGTCGATGCGCCCGGAGGACTTCGAGTCGTCCGAGAGGACGACGCAGGGCTTGACGCCGGTCAACTCCTGGAGCTGGCGTGCGTAGGCGCGCGCGGTGGTCTGGTTCGTCGCGATGACCAGCCCCGCGGCGTCGGGGACGTGGCGGCGGACCTCGGTGAGCCGCCTGTCGGCCGCGGCTAGCACCGCCGGAATCCACTCGCCGGTGGGCGCCAGGGCGGTGCGCCACGCATGCGCGGTCAGGTCCTTGGTCATCGGCACGCCGAGGTCCGCGGCGAGCTCGTCGCCGGCCTTCGTCCGCCAGCGCATCTGGCCGCCGTAGTTCATGAACAGCACCGGCCGCACCACGTGGTCGGCCAGTGCCTCGGTGTAGCCGTACGTGTAGTCGGCCCGCGACTGCATCACCCCGGGCGCCAGCTCGTCGTAGGCGACGAAGGGGATGGGGTGCTCGTCGGAGCGGAACGGGGTGCCGGTCAGCGCGACGCGCCGGGTGGCGTGGGTGAAGGCGAAGGTGATCGCCTCGCCCCAGCTCTTCGAGTCGCCGGCGTGGTGGATCTCGTCGAAGATGACCAGCGTCTCCTTCGAGTGGCACAGCGCCTCGTAGACGTACGAGCGGGCCGCGACACCGGCGTAGGTCACGGCGGACCCGTGGTACTCCTTGGCCCGTCCGCGCCGCGACGACCCTCCCAGCCCCGGGTCCAGCTGGATGCCGACGCGGGCCGCGGCGTCGGCCCACTGCACCTTGAGGTGCTCGGTGGGGGTGACCACGACGATGCGCCGCACGGTGCGCGACGCCATCAGGGTGAGCGCGATGCGCAGCGCGAAGGTGGTCTTGCCCGCCCCGGGCGTGGCCACGCACAGGAAGTCGCGCGGCTGGTCGCGCTCGTACTGCTCCAGCGCCGACGCCTGCCACGTGCGCAGAGACGACGCGGTACCCCACGCCGCGCGTTGCGGGAAGGCGGGAGACAGGTGGTCCAGCGCGGAGGAAGACATACGGTCGGTGACTCTAGCCAACGGGAGGGCGCCCACCCAAGCCCCGACACGCCGGTCAGGGGGTCAGCCGGCCGATCGGGCCCGCAGCTCCTCGTAGGCCGCCAGGGCGCGGTGGCGACCGTCGGCGAGCGGGATGACCGGCTCCGGCCGCTCGTGGAGATCCACCCGCCAGGCGAGGGGGGCGGCGGCGGCGAACTGTCGCGCACCGTCCTGGTGCGGCGCGAGCCAGTGCGATCGGTACCGCGCGCGCGGGTCGAACTTGGTGGCCTGCGTGTCCGGATTGAAGATCCGGAAGTACGGGGAGGCGTCCGGGCCGCAGCCGGCCACCCACTGCCAGTTCATCGCGTTGGATGCGGGGTCCCAGTCGGTCAGGGTGCGGCCGAACCAGGCCAGGCCCACCCGCCAGTCGGTGAGGAGGTGTTTGGTGAGGTAGCTGGCCGCGATCATCCGCACCCGGTTGTGCATCCGGCCGGTCGCGAAGAGCTCGCGCATGCCGGCGTCGACCATCTCCACCCCGGTCAGCCCGCGACGCCACCGCTGGGCGGCCTCGCCGTCGCCGTCCCACCCGAAGGCCTCCCACTCGGGCCGCCAGCAGCGCTCTCCGAGGTCCGGTGACTCGTGGAACAGCTCGCGGGCGAACTCCCGCCACGCCAGCTCGGAGAGGAACGACTCCACTCCCGGCGCCCCCGCGCGCAGGGCGGGCAGGCAGTGGTGCCAGATGCGCCGGGCGCTGATCTCGCCCACGGCCAGGGCATCGGAGAGCCCCGAGGTGGCGGGGCGCCACGGCTCGTCGCGATGCAACGGGTAATCGGCGACGGCGCCGTCGACGAAGGAGACCAAGCGCCGGTGGGCGGCGTCCTCGCCCGCCTCGACGTGGCCCGCCACGACGTCCCAGCCTCGCCGCATCGACGCGCGGGCCTCCGGCCAGTCGAGAGCCTCGGACCGCGGCCACGCCTCGGGGGCGCGGAGCTCCGGGGCGTCCAGGGGCGCCTGGATCGGCACCTGCTTCAGCGCCTTGAAGAAGGGCGAGTACACCCGGAAGACGCCGCCGGCACCGGTGCGCACGGAGCCGCGGGGGACCAGGTCGGCGAGGGGGTGCAGGTGGACGGTCACCCCCGCGGAACCGATGCCCTCGTCGTCGGCGAACGGGAACCCGACGGTGGTGTGCACGGCCGTGGCGGACGTCTCCCGCACCACCTCCGCCAGGACGTCGGCGGGGCGCCCGCGGCGGACGATGAGGCGGCTGCCGCGACGCCGCAGCTCTGCGTCCAGCACGGGCAGGCTCATGGCCTGCCGCTGCGCCGAGGCCGGATGCGCCCCGGCCTCGCCCGGATCGAGGATCACGAGGGGCACGACGGCGCCCTCGGCCGCCGCGGCCACCAGGGCCGGGTGGTCGTCGAGACGCAGCACGCGCCTGAACCAGCAGATCGTGGTCATCGGCAGATCAAGCTCCTGTGCTCGGTGCGGCCCGGAGGGCAGGTGTGGGGCGAGTGTAGCCAGGGCCGCTCAGGACAGCCGCAGCAGCTGGCCCAGGTCCTTGACGCCGAGCTCCTGGGCGAGGGCGAGGTAGAGCTCGCCGCAGGCCAGGGCGTCGACCACGGCGTCGTGGCCGCGGTAGTGGGGGAGGCCCGCCCTGGCGCGCAGCTTCCACAGGCGCAGCGCGTCGCGCGGGTGGTCCTCGTCGAAGCCCAGCGCGCGATGCCCCAGCCCCATGGTGTCCACGGCGGGCACGTCGATGCCAACGCCGTACAGCCGCCGCACGGCCGCGGCCAGGAAGCCCACCTCGATGGCCGCGTGGTGCGCCAGCAGGACGCGGCCGGTGAGCCGCTCGAAGATCCGGTCCACCGCCTCGGCGCTGGGGATGGCGCCGGCGAGTTCGTCGTCGGTGATCTGGTGGATGACCGCGGACTGGCCCACGTCGCGGCCGGGGTTGACGTAGAAGTTGGTGGCCGTGCCGAGCGGGATGCTCAGCCCGTCCACGTCGATCATCCCGACCGACAGGACGTGGTCCGTCCCGGGCGTCAGGCCTGTGGTCTCGAAGTCGATCGCGAGGAGCGCCACCTCGCCGAGCGGCGTGGTGCGAGGCTGGGGCTCCGAGAGGAGGTAGCGGCGGAGGGGGCCGTCGGGCACCTTCCCCGCGGCGCTCGCGTTCGTGCGCCGGAAGGGCCAGATCATGAGATGAACTGGGTCTGGAACGTCACGGTGAGCGCGGCCTGGGCCTTGCCGACGATGGTGAAGGCGTCGCGGAGGTGGCGGCGCTCGAAGTCGGAGAGGTCTCCCGGGTCGATGTGGTTGTCGGGCTCGAGCCCGGCCGCCACCTGCCTGCCCTGGTGCTGGAGCCGGGTGTAGCCGAGAAACTCGTAGGCGTCGAGGAGGTTCTCCACCTCGGCCCCGTGCTCGGCGGCCGCGAGCAGCCTGCCGCGGGTGGAGACCTGCGGCAGGCCCTTGTGCAGTGCGTGGATGCGGGCCACGTCGACGATCGGGTTGATCCCGCCGAGCTTGATGTCGAGCCGGTCCCGGTGCTGACCCTTCTTCTCGACGACGAGGCCGCGCAGGAAGCCGATGGGCACCTCGGCGTCGTTGGCGTGCTTGGCCAGGTGTCCGAGGAACCGCGACGACGACGGCGCGGTGCGCAGCACCCGCTGCTGCAGGGCCACGTGCAGGGACTGGTCGCCGTGGATGGGGCGCATGTCGAAGAAGATCGACGAGTTGAGCACCGCCTCCGACGTGGGCGCCGACAGCCATTGGCCGAACTCGCGGCTCCATGCGGCGAGCGGCTTGCGCCACTGTGGGTTGGTGGCCATGGCCTCGCCCTTGCACCGGGGAAAGCCGCACTCCACCAGGCCGGCGGTGACGAACTCGGCCAGCTGCGCGAAGTAGGCGTCGTGCTCGTCGCGATGGTCGTCGCTGAGGATGAGGGCATGGTCCTGGTCCGAGGCCAGGGCCTGCTCGCCACGCGCCAACGAGCCGAGCGCCACCCAGCAATAGGGCACCGGCGGAGGTCCGAGCCGCTCCTCGGCGAGGTCCATCAGCCGCTGCCACAGCGCCTCGGTGGTGCGGCTCACGATGCGGGTGATGTCCTCGGCGGTGGCGTCCTGGCGCAGGAGGCGGCCCACCAGCCTCGGGACGCGGCCCATGACCCGCGCCAGGGAGGCCGGGTCGTGCTGCCTGGCCAGGTCCCCCACCACGTAGAGGGGGCTGGACCGCTCGAGGCGCATGAGGTCGCCGGAGGTGACCATGCCGAGGATCCGGTCGCCGTCCATGACCGGGAGGTGGTGGATCTTGTGCTCCACCAGGTGGAGCAGCACGTCGAGCGCCAGCGCGTCGTGGGCGATGGTGTGGGGGGCGCTGGACATGGACTCGGCCAACGGCGACGACGGGGACACGGCCCGGGCCACGACGCGGCGGAGGTCGCGATCGGTGAGGATCCCCGCGAGGCGGTCGCCGTCGGTGACGAGGATCGCGGAGACCCGGGCCTCGTCCATCGCCTGGGCGGCCTCCCCGACGGTGGCCCCCGCGTGGATGGTGATCGGTGAGCGCGTGATCATCTCGGCCACCGGCACCTGGAGGACGGGCCCGCCCTCGGGCACCTGGCGGGTGGCATCGCTCAGCCGCGACTCGGTGAAGTAGCGCCGCACCTCCGGCACGGCGAGGAGCTCGCGCACCACCTCGGGGGCGAAGCCCCACAGCAGCGTGTCCTCCAGCGCGGTGAACGTGAAGCGCGAGGGCCGCTCCTCGATGATCGACAACTGGCCGAAGCAGGCGCCCTGCTCGTCGTGATCGACCAGCGCGCCGTCGGCGTCGACGATCTCCACGGCTCCGGAGCGGACCAGGAACATCGCGGTGGGGGCGGCGCCGGCCGCCAGGATCACCGTGCCGCGCCGCACGTAGCGGCCGACGGCGCGCTTCGCGAACGCGGCGATGCGACCCGGCGGAAGCAGGGACCAGGGCTCGCGGGCGGCGAGGAACTGGGTGATGTCGGCGAGCTCGGACACGGCTCATCCCCTTCGATCAGTCGGTGGCCGCAGCCTACCCGTCGCCAATGCCCCGGGCACGACTCGCCGTCTGAGTGGGGTCTCGGGTACTGGGAGGGCGTCGGGGTGGGGGTGCGTCGGCGTGTCGTGCACGGGGAG
>JAPUEL010000068.1:0-39046 GCA_027492545.1 Propionibacteriaceae bacterium | reverse complement strand
CGGGTACTGGGAGGGCGTCGGGGTGGGGGTGCGTCGGCGTGTCGTGCACGGGGAGGGGTGCGGGCACGACTCGCCGTCCGAGTGGGGTCTCGGGTACCGGGAGGGCGCCGGGGTGGCGGTGCGTCGGCGTGTCGTGCACGGGGAGTGGGCGCTGGATAGGGTGAGGGGAGTCTGGACGAGCCATGGAGGGCAGAGCAGTGTCGGAGATCGAGTCGTTCGCGCCGGGGTCGGGGCGACGGGTGCAGCCGAGGTCGCGGGTTGCGTCGGACGCCCCCGAGATCGACCTGAGCGGAACCTGGCGATTCAGGTTCTCCCCCCGGCCGAACCTCGCCCCCGAGGGCGCCGCCGCGCCGGAGTTCGACGACTCGGCGTGGGATGAGATCCCCGTGCCCAGCCACTGGGTGCTGCAGGGCCGCGACGACTGGGGCCGGCCCGCCTACACCAACGTCAACTTCCCGTTCCCGGTGGAGCCGCCCTTCGTCCCCGACGCCAACCCGACGGGGGACTACCGGGTCGCGTTCGACCTGCCCGAGGACTTCGGCCACCGCATCCACCTGCGTTTCGACGGGGTGGAATCGCTGGCCATCGTCTCCCTCAACGGCTCGCAGGTGGGCGTGGTGCGCGGCAGCCGGCTGGCCCAGGAGCTCGATGTCACCGAGGAGGCCCGGCCCGGCCGCAACGTACTCCACGTGCGGGTGCACCAGTGGTCAGCGGCGAGCTACGTCGAGGATCAGGACCAGTGGTGGCTCCCTGGCATCTTCCGCCCGGTGACCGTGCTGGCGCGCCCCGCGGCCGGGATCGACGACGTGTGGCTCCGGGCGGACTTCGACCCCGAGACCGGCGAGGGCACCCTGCTGCCCGAGGTACGCGCCGACGACGACGCCTACCCGGTCACGGTGGCCATCGACGAGCTGGGCCTCACCGCGACGTTCGACACCGCCGCCGACGTCGCCCCGATCCCGGTGGGCACCGTCGCCCCTTGGAGCGCGGACCGCCCGCGCCTCTACGACGCTCGGGTCGGCAACGCCGTCGAGACCCGGACGCTGCGGGTGGGGTTCCGGCGGATCGAGATCGTGGGGCACGAGTGGCGCGTCAACGGCCGCAAGCTGCGCATCCGCGGCGTCAACCGGCATGAGTACGACCCTGACCAGGGCCGCGTCTTCGACGCGGACAAGGTGCGCGCCCAGCTGCACCTCATGAAGCGGCACAACATCAACGCGGTGCGCACCTCCCACTACCCGCCCCACCCCGGCTTCTTCGAGCTCACCGACGAGATCGGCCTGTGGGTGATCGACGAGTGCGATCTCGAGACCCACGGCTTCGAGCGCGGCGGCTGGGTGGACAACCCCACCGACGATCCCCGCTGGCGCGAGGCGCTGGTGGACCGCGCCGAGCGGATGTTCGAGCGCGACAAGAACCACCCGTCGATCGTCGCCTGGTCACTGGGCAACGAGGCCGGGACCGGCGCGAACGCGGCGGCCATGGCAGCCTGGCTGCACCGCCGCGATCCCGAGCGCCCGGTGCACTACGAGCCCGACTTCGAGGGCCGCTACACCGACATGGTCTCGCGCATGTACGCCACGGTCGAGGAGATGGAGGACCTGTCCGCCGGCACCGGCCACAACCTCCGCGGCTCGGCCGGGCGCAGCGCCGTGCTCGCCGGCCGCCCCATGATCCTGTGCGAGTACCTGCACGCCATGGGCAACGGCGCCGGGGCCGTGACCGACTACGAGGAGCGCTTCGACACGCTGCCCCAGTGGCACGGCGGGTTCGTGTGGGAGTGGCGCGACCACGGGATCCGCACCACCACACCCGAGGGCGTGGAGTACTTCGGCTACGGCGGCGACTTCGGCGAGCAGCTGCACGACGGCTCGTTCGTCTGCGACGGCATGGTCCTGTCCGACGGCACGCCCACCACGATGCTGGCCGAGTACGCGGCGGTCGTGACCCCCATCAAGCTCACCGTCACCGACGAGGAGCTCGGCGTGGAGAACCGCCGCCACGACGGCGACACCGGCGACCTGCGCATCCTGTGGCGCGACGAGCTCAACGGCCGCGAGGTGGCCTCGGGCGAGGTGCACATCCGCCCCGTCGCACCCGGGGAGTTGGTCTGCGTCGAGCTACCCGCGTTCCATGCGCCCGAGGCGGGCGAGCTGTGGCGCACCGTCGAGGCCGTGACGGCCTCCGACGCGCCGTGGGCCCAGGCCGGGCACGTGGTCAGCCGCGTGCAGTCGCTGCTGGCGGACCCGCCCGCCGCCCCCCGCCGCCCCGTGACCGGAGCCACCCCCACCGTCGCCGACGGCCGCTACACGCTCGGACCGGCTCGCTTCGACGCCCGCACGGGCGATCTGCTCGAGCTTGCCGGCCGCGACATCGCCGGGCCCCGGCTCGAGCTGTGGCGCGCGCCCACCGAGAACGACTCCCTGGCCGGGTTCAACTCCTACGTCGACGTGGAGCCCACCGCCTCCCGGGGGGTCGGCGCGCCCGCGCCCTCGTCGCTCGAGCAGTGGCGGGAGGCGGGCCTGGACCGCCTGCACCGTCGGGTCCTGTCGGTGACAGCGGCGCCGGGGCGCCTCACCGTGCTGCACCGTTACGCGCCGGCCGCCACCCGCGAGGCCGTCACCGTCCAGCTCGACTGGAGCCTCGACGGGGACGCCCTCCGGCTGGACGCCTCGGCCGAGCCGACGAGGGGCTGGACCGGCACGTGGCCGCGCCTCGGTCTCCACCTGGAGCTCCCGGTCGGCCTCAGCCGGACGTCCTGGTTCGGCACCGGTCCCCACGAGAGCTACGTCGACTCCGCGACGGCGGCCTTCGTGGGCCGGTTCGAGTCCGCGATCGCCGACCTCGTCGTCGACTACGCAGTCCCGCAGGAGAGCGGCCACCGGCTCGACCTGCGGGAGCTGGAGCTGCCCGAGCTGGGCCTGACCATCTCCGCCGAGCGGGTCGGCGGCGAGCTGCCCGGCTTCTCGCTCCGGGCCCACGACGCGCACCAGGTCACCGGCGCCCGGCATCCTCACGAGCTGCCCGAGCCGACGGCCACGCATCTGTACCTGGACGCGCAGCAGCACGGTCTCGGCTCGCGCTCGTGCGGGCCGGATGTGCGCCCCGAGTACATGCTGCGGCCGCGGGCCGCCGCGTGGGCGCTGAGGCTGTCCGCGACGTAACCGGGACGGGAGGGGGCCGGTGTCCGGCGGGGTTCCTACGAGGAGTAGTATTTATCTCAATCGTTGGCGACACCGCGGTGGCCGGCTCCTGGACGGATCCGCCCCGGTTGTCGGTCGGCGGCGCTGCCAGTGCACTCGAACCCAAGCGTTCATCTCACAGGGAGCAGCATGACGGCCTCGGCCACACTTCACGACAGCACCTCCGCCGCCGACCCGTGGCACGGATTCACCCCGGGGGAGTGGCAGCGCAGCGTGGACGTCCGCGGCTTCATCCTCGCCAACTTCACGCCCTACCTCGGTGACGCGGCGTTCCTGGCCGGTCCCACCGCCAAGACGCTGCGCGTGTGGGACACGCTTCAGCGCGAGTACCTGAGCGTGGAGCGCGCCCGGCGCGTCTACGACGTCGAGACCCACATCCCGGCCGACGTCGACGCATTCCCTGCCGGCTACATCTGCCCCGACGACGACGTGGTGGTGGGGCTGCAGACCGACGTACCGCTCAAGCGACCCATGATGCCGCAGGGCGGCTGGCGCATGGTGGAGACCGCCATCCGCGAGGCCGGCCTCGAGCCGGACGAGCAGGTCAAGGAGATCTTCACCCGCTACCGCAAGACGCACAACGAGGCCGTCTTCGACATCTACACCCCCCGCATCCGCAAGGCGCGCAGCGCCCACCTGATCACCGGCCTGCCGGACGCCTACGGCCGCGGCCGGATCATCGGCGACTACCGCCGCGTGGCGCTCTACGGCGTCGACCGCCTCATCGAGGCCAAGCGCGTGGACCTCGACTCCGTCGCGGGTCAGCCCTTCTCCGAGAACTGGGCCCGGTACCGCGAGGAGCACGCCGAGCAGATCAAGGCGCTGCAGAAGCTGAAGAACCTCGGCGCGAGCTACGGCTTCGACCTCGCCCGCCCCGCCGGCACCTTCGTCGAGGCCGTCCAGTGGACCTACCTCGCCTACCTGGCCTCCGTGAAGAGCCAGGACGGCGCCGCCATGAGCATCGGCCGCCTCTCCGGTTTCTTCGACGTCTACGCCGAGCGCGACATCGCCGCCGGCACCCTCAGCGAGGAGGGCGCCCAGGAGGTCATCGACGCCCTTGTCACCAAGCTGCGGATCGTGCGCTTCCTGCGCACCAAGGACTACGACCAGATCTTCTCCGGCGACCCGTACTGGGCCACCTGGTCCGACGGCGGATTCGCCGACGACGGCCGCACGCTGGTGACGAAGACCTCCTTCCGGCTGCTGCAGACGCTGCGCAACCTCGGTCCGGCGCCCGAGCCCAACATCACCATCTACTGGGACCCGGCACTCCCGGCCGGCTACAAGGACTTCTGCGCCGCGATCTCCATCGAGACCTCCGCGCTCCAGTATGAGTCGGACAGCCAGATCCGGTGCCACTGGGGCGACGACACGGCCATCGCGTGCTGCGTCTCGCCCATGGCCATCGGCAAGCAGATGCAGTTCTTCGGCGCGCGCCTCAACACCGCCAAGGCGTTCCTGTACGCCGTCAACGGGGGCCGCGACGAGATGAGCGGCAAGCAGGTGGTCGAGGGCTTCGCGCCCATCACCGGCGACGAGCCGCTGGACTTCGACACGGTGTGGGCCAGGTACGACGAGATGCTGACCTGGGCCGTCGAGACCTACGTCGAGGCGCTCAACATCATCCACTACTCCCACGACCGGTACGCCTACGAGGCCATGGAGATGGCCCTCCACGACGACGAGATCGTGCGCACCCTCGGCTGCGGCATCGCCGGGCTGTCGATCGTCGCGGACTCGCTGGCGGCCATCCGGTACGCCACCGTCACCCCGGTGCGCGACGAGACCGGCCTCGTGGTCGACTACATCACCGAGGGCGACTTCCCCCGCTACGGCAACGACGACGACCGCGCCGACGAGCTGGCGCAGCTCGTCGTCGCGACCGTGATGGACAAGATCCGCGGCATCAAGCTGTACCGCGACGCGGTGCCCACCCAGTCCGTGCTGACCATCACGTCCAACGTGGTCTACGGCAAGGCCACCGGCGCCTTCCCCTGCGGGCACGCCGCCGGCACCCCGTTCGCGCCCGGCGCCAACCCGGAGAACGGGGCGGACACGCACGGGATGCTCGCCTCCATGATGAGCGTGGGCAAGCTCTCCTACGACGACGCGCTCGACGGCATCTCGCTGACCAACACCATCACGCCCCAGGCGCTCGGCCGAACCGGTGAGGAGCGCGTCGCCAACCTGGTCGGGATCCTGGACGCCGGCATGGGTGAGGGCCTCTACCACGCCAACATCAACGTGCTCAACCGCGAGACGCTCCTCGACGCCATGGAGAACCCCGAGAACTACCCGCAGCTCACCATCCGCGTGTCGGGATACGCCGTCAACTTCGTCAAGCTGACGCGGGAACAGCAGCTGGACGTGCTGTCGCGGACCTTCCACGAGGCCCTGTAGCGGTGACGGCGACCCTCGCGCGGCCCTCCTCGATGCTGGGCGGGCTGCCGGTGGCCGACCACCTCGACCGGGGCGAACTCCTCGCGGCGCAACGGGCGGGTGAGGTGGGCTCGGTCCACTCCTGGGAACTGGTCACCGCCGTCGACGGGCCGGGCACGCGGATGACCACGTTCCTGGCCGGGTGCCCGCTGCGCTGCCTCTACTGCCACAACCCGGACACCATGGCCGCCTCCCGCGGCCTCCCGATCCTCGCCGACGACCTGTTGGCCCGCATCCGGCGCTATCGAGGCGTGTTCCGGGCCACGGGGGGCGGCATCACGCTCTCCGGCGGCGAGGTGCTCCAGCAGCCCGCCTTCGCCGCGCGGATCCTGCGCGGGGCGAAGGACATGGGCATCCACACGGCCCTGGACACCTCCGGCTTCCTGGGGCGCAACGCCACCGACCAACTGCTGGCCGACGTGGACCTCGTCCTGCTCGACGTGAAGGCGGGCGACGAGGCGACGCACTCGCTCGTGACGGGCCGCCCGCTGGCGCCCACCCTGGAGTTCGGCCGCCGGCTCGGCGACCTCGGGATCGAGACGTGGATCCGGTTCGTCCTCGTGCCCGGCCTCACCGACGATCCCGCCTGCATCGACGGCGTCGCCGAGTACGCTGCCTCACTCCCCGC
This sequence comes from Propionibacteriaceae bacterium, assembly GCA_027492545.1. Lineage (GTDB taxonomy): Bacteria > Actinomycetota > Actinomycetes > Propionibacteriales > Propionibacteriaceae > Arachnia. The sequence continues at coordinate 32,776 of JAPUEL010000068.1, read as the reverse complement.
GGTCGGGCGTGTCGAGGTGCTCCCGTTCCACCAGATGGGGCGCGACAAGTGGGCTGAGCTCGGGCTCGACTATGCCTTGGCGCACACTCAGCCCCCGTCCCAGGAGGGTCTTGAGGAGGCGCGCCGCGCATTCCGGGACCGCGGGCTGCTCGTCTACTGAGCGTCCGCACTGGACCCACCGTCGATTTGGCGGGCCGGGCAGACCGTGCCAGAATGGTCCGGTTGCTCCGCGAGGGGTTGGCGTCCTGTGACGCCGTGCCCCAGCGAGGTCGAGCAGACGCCCAAGCGCGAGATGTGGCCTTCCCGCCCGGAAGGTTCGCCCTCACTTGTGGCAACGAGCACGACACTCCCGACCTCGGGGGTTGGAGTGACAAGGGGTAATACCCCGAAGGAACTTGAAATTTCCAAAGGGCTAGAGAAGAAGGAACGACGTGGCTGGACAAAAGATCCGCATCAGGCTGCGGGCGTATGACCATGAGGTCATCGACAGCTCGGCGCGCAAGATCGTCGACACCGTGACCCGCACGGGCGCGAAGGTGGCCGGCCCGGTGCCGCTGCCGACGGAGAAGAACGTGTACTGCGTCATCCGTTCGCCCCACAAGTACAAGGACAGCCGCGAGCACTTCGAGATGCGTACGCACAAGCGTCTGATCGACATCCTCGATCCGACTCCGAAGACGGTGGATTCGCTGATGCGTCTCGACCTGCCTGCCGGTGTCGACATCGAGATCAAGCTTCCGTGAGGTCTGAAGAGATGAGTGAACGAATCGTGAAGGGCATCCTGGGCACCAAGCTCGGCATGACCCAGTTGTGGGACGAGAACAACAAGGTCGTCCCCGTGACCGTGATCCAGGCCGGCCCCTGCGTCGTCACCCAGGTCCGCACGCCCGAGACCGACGGCTACTCGGCCGTCCAGCTCGGCTTCGGCGCGATCAAGGCCAAGAAGGTCACCAAGCCGGCCGCCGGGCACTTCGCCAAGGCAGACGTCACCCCCCGCAAGAACCTCGTCGAGCTCCGCACCGCGGATGCCTCCGAGTTCACCCTGGGCCAGGAGCTGACCGCCGAGGTCTTCGCCGACGGCGAGATCGTCGACGTGACCGGCACCACCAAGGGCAAGGGCACCGCGGGCGTCATGAAGCGCCACGGCTTCCACGGCCTCAAGGCCTCGCACGGTGTGCACCGCAAGCACCGCTCACCGGGCTCCATCGGCGGCTGCTCCACCCCCGGCAAGGTCTTCAAGGGCCTCAAGATGGCCGGCCGGATGGGCAACGCCAAGGTCACCATCCAGAACCTCAAGATCCACGCCGTCGACGCTGAGCGTGGACTGCTGCTGGTCCGCGGCGCCATCCCCGGCAACAACGGGTCGCTCGTCGTCGTCCGCAGCGCAGCCAAGAAGGGTGTCGTCTCATGAGCGACCTGACCGTTGACGTCGTCGACGCCAAGGGCAAGAAGGCCGGCAAGGCCGATCTCCCCGCGGCGCTGTTCGATACGCCCACCAACATCCCGCTGATCCACCAGGTGGTCGTGGCCCAGCTGGCCGCGGCCCGCCAGGGCACGCACTCCACCAAGACCCGCGGCGAGGTCCGCGGCGGTGGCATCAAGCCGTGGCGCCAGAAGGGCACCGGCCGCGCCCGTCAGGGTTCGCGCCGCGCCCCGCAGTGGGCAGGTGGCGGTGTCGTGCACGGCCCGCAGCCGCGCGACTACTCGCAGCGCACCCCCAAGAAGATGATCGCGGCGGCCCTCCGTGGCGCCCTGTCCGACCGCGCCCGCGAGGGTGGCGTCTTCGTCATCTCCGAGATCGTCGCGGGGGACAAGCCCTCCACGAAGGCGGCCATCGAGGCCCTGACCGGCGTCGCGGGTGACCTGAGCAAGGTGCTCGTCGTGCTGGACCGCTTCGAGGATGTGGCCTGGCTGAGCCTGCGCAACGTCCCGACGGTGCACGCGCTCGCCGTCGACCAGCTCAACACCTACGACGTGCTGGTCAACGACAAGGTGGTCTTCACCTCCGCAGCGCTGGCCGCGTTCTCGGCCGGCCCCGCCGGAGGGAAGTCGGCCAAGGCCGTCGCCACCGAGTCCGAGGCCGTCGCCGAGGACACCACGACCGAGACGGTCGAGATCGCCGACGAGGCCCCGGCCGCCGAGGCGCCCAAGGCCAAGGCCACGAAGACTGAGGAGAAGGACAAGTGACGACAGCGCTGAAGATCCGCGATCACCGCGACGTCATCCTGCGTCCCGTGGTGAGCGAGAAGAGCTACAACCTGCTCGATGACGGCAAGTACACCTTCATCGTCTCGCCCGACGCCAACAAGACCGAGATCAAGATCGCCATCGAGGCCATCTTCGACGTCAAGGTCACCTCAGTGAACACCCTCAACCGCACCGGCAAGCGTCGCCGCACCAAGTACGGGTACGGCAAGAAGGTCGACACCAAGCGTGCGATCGTCACCGTCGCTGAGGGCCAGAGCATCGACATCTTCGGAGGCCCGGTCAACTGACCGGCGAGCCGCTGAGAGAAGGAACGAACACTCATGGGTATCCGTAAGTACAAGCCGACTACGCCGGGCCGCCGTGGCTCCAGCGTGTCCGACTTCGTTGAACTCACGCGCTCGACGCCGGAGAAGTCTCTGCTCGCGCCGAAGCCGAAGACCGGCGGCCGCAACAACACCGGGCGCATCACCACGCGCCACATCGGTGGCGGCCACAAGCAGGCCTACCGCATCATCGACTTCAAGCGCTACGACAAGGACGGCGTGCCGGCCAAGGTCGCTCACATCGAGTACGACCCGAACCGCACCGCCCGCATCGCGCTGCTGCACTACGCCGACGGCGAGAAGCGCTACATCATCGCGCCGAACGGCCTGTCGCAGGGCACGATCATCACCGCAGGTGAGGGCTCGGACATCAAGCCGGGCAACAACCTGGAGCTGCGCCAGATCCCCGTCGGCACCACGGTGCACGCGGTGGAGATGCGTCCGGGCGGCGGCGCCAAGCTCGGCCGCTCGGCCGGTGCGGCGATCCAGCTGGTCGCCCGCGAGGGCAAGTACGCCACCCTGCGCATGCCCTCGGGCGAAATGCGCATGGTCGACGTCCGCTGCCGCGCCTCGATCGGGACGGTCGGCAACGCCGAGCAGTCCAACATCAACTGGGGCAAGGCCGGCCGCAGCCGCTGGAAGGGCGTCCGCCCGACCGTCCGCGGTGTCGTCATGAACCCCGTCGACCACCCGCATGGTGGCGGCGAGGGCCGCACGTCGGGTGGCCGCCACCCCGTGTCGCCGTGGGGCAAGCCCGAGGGCCGCACCCGCGACAAGAACAAGGCGAGCAGTCGCCTGATCGTCCGCCGTCGCAAGACCGGCAAGAAGCGCTGATAGGGAGCCTGAGGAACTATGCCACGCAGCCTGAAGAAGGGCCCCTTCGTCGACGACCACCTGCAGAAGAAGGTGGACGTGCAGAACGAGAAGGGCACCAAGACCGTGATCAAGACCTGGTCGCGCCGCTCGATGATCATCCCCGACATGCTGGGTCACACCATCGCCGTGCACGACGGGCGCAAGCACATCCCGGTGTTCGTCACCGAGTCGATGATCGGTCACAAGTTGGGCGAGTTCGCTCCCACGCGCACCTTCAAGGGGCACGTGAAGGACGACAAGAAGGCCCGTCGCCGCTAAGGCGCGAGAAAAGGAACTGATTCAACTATGAGCAACGAGAACGGCAACAGCCGTCGTCGCGAGAACCTGCTCGGTGATCGTCCTGGCTCGTACGCCATTGCGCGCCACGTCCGGATGAGCCCCACGAAGGTCCGCCGCGTCGTCGACCTGGTCCGCGGCATGGACGTCAAGGACGCCCTGGTCGCACTGAAGTTCGCTCCGCAGGCCGCCTCTGAGCCGGTCTTCAAGGTCGTGGCCTCGGCCGTGGCCAACGCGGAGAGCGCCGAGGCACTGCGGTCCGACGACCTCTACATCTCCAAGGCGTTCGTCGACGAGGGCGTGACGCTGCGTCGAATCCGTCCGCGTGCGAAGGGTTCGGCCAGCCGCATCCTCAAGCGCGGTGCGCACATCACCGTGGTCGTCGAACCCCGCGAGACGAAGGGAGCCTGATTATGGGCCAAAAGATCAACCCGATTGGCTTCCGCCTCGGCATCACCACCGACCACAACTCGCGTTGGTACAGCGACAAGCAGTACTCCGAGTTCGTCGGCGAGGACGTCAAGATCCGGGAGTACCTCACCAAGACCCTCGAGCGCGCCGGCATCTCGTCGATCGAGATCGAGCGCCGCTCGGAGCGGGTGACCATCTTCCTGCACGCCGCCCGCCCGGGCATCGTCATCGGCCGTAACGGCGCCGAGGCGGAGCGCGTCCGCGCCGAGCTGGAGAAGCTCACCGGCAAGCAGGTGCAGCTGAACATCCTCGAGGTCAAGAACCCCGAGATCGATGCGCAGCTGGTGGCCCAGGGTGTCGCCGAGCAGCTCGGTGCCCGTGTCGCCTTCCGTCGCGCCATGCGCAAGGCCCAGCAGACCGCCATGCGTGCGGGCGCCAAGGGCATCCGCATCAAGTGCTCCGGCCGTCTCGGCGGCGCCGAGATGTCGCGCTCCGAGGGTTACCGCGACGGCCAGGTGCCGCTGCACACCCTCCGCGCGGACATCGACTACGGCTTCTACGAGGCCCGCACCACGTTCGGCCGCATCGGCGTGAAGGTGTGGATCTACAAGGGCGACGTCACCGGCACCCGCGCCGAGCGCGCGGCCCAGAAGGCCGCCCGCAACGCCGCCCCCGGTGGCCGTCAGCAGCGTCCGGGCCGTCGCCCGGCACGCGGCGAGGGCCGTGGGGATCGTCCCGAGCGTGGCGGTCGCCGTCGCGCCGACGCAGCCCAGGGCGACGCCCCCGCTGCGGCCGCAACTGAGAACGCAGGAGCCTGATCATGCTGATTCCTCGTCGAGTCAAGTTCCGTAAGCAGCACCACCCCACGCGTGACGGTGCGGCCAAGGGCGGCACCAAGCTCGCCTTCGGTGAGTACGGGATTCAGGCGCTCGAGTCGTCCTACCTGACCAACCGTCAGATCGAGGCCGCTCGTATCGCCATGACCCGCCACATCAAGCGTGGCGGCAAGGTCTGGATCAACGTGTACCCGGACCGCCCCCTGACCAAGAAGCCGGCCGAGACCCGCATGGGTTCCGGTAAGGGTTCCCCCGAGTGGTGGATCGCCAACATCAAGCCGGGTCGTGTGCTCTTCGAACTCTCCGGAGTTCCGGAGGACGTCGCCCGCGAGGCCATGCGCCTGGCCATCCACAAGCTGCCCTTCAAGGCACGCTTCATCAAGCGCGAAGCAGGTGACATCTGATGAGTAATTCTCTCGCCGCACACGACCTGCGTGGTCTGTCGCGTGATCAGCTCAACGCCAAGGTCGTTGAGCTGAAGGAGGAGCTGTTCGGCCTCCGGTTCCAGGCTGCCACCGGCCAGCTGGAGTCGAGCAGCCGGATGCGCAACGTCCGCAAGGACATCGCACGCATCTACACCGTGCTGCAGGAGCGCAACCTCGGCATCGTCGACGAGCCGGTTGTTGAGGAGAAGTGAACATGAGTGAAGAGACCACCACTGAGCAGCGCGGCGCCCGTAAGGTGCTGCAGGGCATCGTCGTGTCGGACAAGATGGACAAGACGATCGTCGTCCTCGTCGAGGATCGGGTGAAGCACCCGCTCTACGGCAAGGTCATGACCAAGTCGTCGCGCCTCAAGGCTCACGACGAGGAGAACTCGGCCGGCATCGGCGACCGCGTTCGCGTCATGGAGACCCGTCCGCTGTCGGCGCAGAAGCGCTGGCGCCTGGTCGAGATCATCGAGCGCGCCAAGTAGGCTCGCACCCGCAGATCAGCACCGCGGCCCGTCCCCCTTCCTAGGGGGGCGGGCCGCGGTGCTGTGTGCTCGGCTGGTGAGGTCACGCCCCCGTGGAGGGAAGGCCCGGGCGTGGCTGGACGGGTGGGACCGTCACCGTCGCGGCGGGCGGGGGGGGGGGAGGCGGCGCGGGGGGGGGGGGGGGGGCGGGCCGGGGGGTGGGCCGGGGGGTGGGGGTGGGCGGGGGCGCGGGCGCCGGCGCGGGCGCCTCGCCGATGAGGACGGTCTGGGCCGGGTGCCCGACCTCGTGCTCCACGACGATGGGGTCCCTGCTGTCGTGCGTGAGGGTGAGGCTCGCGTCCGCGGAGTAGCAGCCCGGCTCGCTCAGCCGTGCCGAGGCGAGCCCCGCGAGGTGCGGGCCGCTGGGGCCTTCACGGAGATCCAGATCCTGGTACCGCCCAACCACCGGGGCGCCGGCCCAGTCCACGCCCTCACAGGTGGCGCCGGCGTCTGTCCGGCGCGGCGGGACCGGCCCCACGAGGCGCCCGGAGACGCGCACCTGCAGCCGGGACCCATCGGGCACCGCCAGGGCGGGCACGCCGGCGAGGCGGACGGTGTCCGAGGCCTCGACGCCGGAGACCGCGAGGCCATGAGGGGTCAACTCGGTGCTGACCTCGGGCGCGACCACCAGGCTCGTCTCGGGGAGCTGGGGCCAGGCGGGGGGTGCGGGAGGTGTGACGAACTCGGCCGGCTCCAAGGCCTCGACCCAGGTGTAGTAGCCGGCACCCGGGAACGTGAGCTCCTCGCTGTGGACCTCGGCGCCCCCGTCGTCGTCGTAGCGGCCGCCGAACCGGGCGGCTCCGACGACGGGGGCGTCGCCCGGGTCTGCGGCGGCGAGCTCGTCGAGCGACGCGAACGGCCCGAACAGCGTGGTCGAGCCCGCGAACTGCGCCCCGGGCCGACCGCCCGACACCGTCACGATGTCGACGGCCGGTTCTCCCGCCACGGCGACCACGTCGCGGGTCCGGGTCGTGACGTTGGGCGTGAACCGGGGCTCGAGCGTCGCCGACTCCGTTGCCGTGACCCTCCGCGTGTCGGGCGCCACCAGGAGGCGCTGCACCGTGCGCTCCGCCGGCACGAAGACGCGTGGGGCAGGACCGGCGAGCCCGGCGAAGGACACCTCGACTCCTCCCGCACTGGCGTCGACCCCGGGGGAGGGGAGCGCCACGTCGATGGCGACGGCGTCGCCCCCGGTGCGCGCAGGAGCGGAGACAACCGTCATCGAGCCTGTGCCGCGAGCGGCGAGGGCGACTCCCGGGACGGCGTTGCCGGACCGCGACACCACCGAGGCGAGCAGCCGCCCCGTGGGGTCCTCGAGGGTGGGGCGCCTGTCCCACTCCAGCCGTGCGGCGTACGGTCCGGCGAAGAGCGCCGCCCCTCGGGTCAGCCGGTCGAACTCCGCCCGGGCCGACGGGTGCGCGGCCACGACCGCGGCCCAGCGGGTGCCCTCGCGTGCGGTCTGTTCGGCTCCGCTGACGGTCCGCAGCCGGACGAAGTGCTCGACGGCCGAGCCGGTGTCGGCCGAGGGGGCCTGCCCGGTGTGCGTGAGGACCCACGCGAGGTCCGCCAGCTCGTCGGCGGTCGCGGCCGCGGTTCCGTTGCCGTGCGGCAGCAGGGACCCGGCGGCCGGTCCGGCCTGCTTGACGAGTGGAGCCCCGACGGCGGCCTCGGTCCATGCCGTCGCCCGGCGCGGGGGAGCGGACATGAGGTCGGCGCAGTAGGCGGTGGTCTGGCCCATGCGGTAGGCGCCGTACCAGTCGCGGCCGGTGCGCGGCATCGTCACGGTGTGGCCGGAGCCCTCCCGCGGCCCGTCCTGCGGACCGGCGAGGGCGGGGTCCGGCCGGATGAGCGCCATGAGGAGCAGGGAAAGGAGGAGGGCGGGGGCGAGATACCGGCGCATGACGTGGGTGCTTCCTGGAGTATGGGGACGGGGTCGCCCCCACTCTGGTGTGGCGACGCCGCGATTTCCCGCTCGACCGGCAGGCTGTGGACAACGCCCAGGCATCGGATGGCGGCCTGAGAAGGATCGACGCCCGCCGCGCAGCCGCGGGGGCGGTGGGTGCGGCACGCACGATGCGGGCATCCGTCCACCGCTGGGGTAGACTCCTTCCAGCACTCGGATCGTTCTGCTCCGAGCCCCCGAGCTTCATTTTCCTGATGCCATCGCGCTGCGGAGCACCTCCGCGCCGGGCAGAACCGCTGCATCACCCCACCTGGGAGTACTTTCTTCGTGACCACCATGTCCTTCGGCACGCTCGGCGTGCCCGTGTCCCTCAGCGCCGTCCTCTCGGAGCGCGGGATCACCGTCCCCACCCCCATCCAGGCCGCGACGCTGCCCGATTCGCTCAGCGGCCGCGACGTCCTGGGCCGCGGGCGCACCGGCTCCGGCAAGACCTACGCCTTCCTGCTTCCGCTCGTGGCGCGCCTCGCAGCGTCGGGCACGCGCCGCGCCCCCAAGCGCCCGCGTGCCATGATCCTGGCCCCCACCCGCGAGCTCGCGATCCAGATCGACGAGGCCCTCGCCCCGCTGGCGGCCACCGCCGGGCTGACGTCCCGCACGATCTTCGGCGGGGTCAACCAGAAGCCTCAGGCTGCGGCGCTCACCAGGGGCGTCGACGTCATCGTGGCCTGCCCCGGCCGGCTCGAGGACCTGATCAAGCAGGGCGTCGCCTCCCTCGGCGGCGTCGAGATCACCATCATCGACGAGGCCGACCACATGGCCGATCTGGGGTTCCTCCCCTCGGTGCGCCGCCTGCTCTCGCAGACGCCGAAGACCGGTCAGCGCATGCTCTTCTCCGCCACGCTCGACAAGGCGGTGGGCACGCTGGTGGACCAGTTCATGCACGACCCCGTCGTCCACGAGGCGGACTCCGCTGAGTCGCCGGTCGCCACCATGACGCACCACGTCCTGCACGTGGCCGACGCCCAGCACCTCCCCGTGCTGATCGACCTCGCGGCCGCGCCGGGGCGTTCCGTGGTGTTCACGCGCACCAAGCACCGCGCCAAGAAGATCGCCCGGCAGCTCAACGCCGCCGGGATCCCCGCCGTCGAGCTGCAGGGCAACATGAGCCAGAACGCGCGCGAGCGCTCCATGGCAGCCTTCCACGCGGGCACCGCGCAGACCCTCGTCGCCACCGACGTCGCCGCCCGCGGCATCCACGTCGACGACGTGGGTCTCGTCATCCACGCGGACCCGCCGGTGGAGCACAAGGCCTACACCCACCGCTCGGGCCGCACCGCCCGCGCCGGCGCGGAGGGCACCGTCGTCACGCTGATGCTCGACGAGCAGCGCTCCGACGTCCGCGCACTCACCCGCAAGGCAGGCGTGAACCCCACGGTCACCCGCGCCGACGAGCGTCACCCCGTGCTGCAGGAGATCGCGCCCGGCGAGCGTGCGTTCCCCGGCGGCATCCTGAAGCCGGAGGTTCCGCAGCAGCAGGGCGGAAGCGGGCGTCGGGGTGGCGCGGCACCGCGTCCGCGCGCCGGCTCCGACCGCCCCCAGGCTGGTCGCGGCCAGCGCCCCCAGGGCCAGCGCGGCGAGCGTCCCGCCGAGGGCCGGTCCCGACGCCCCGCGGCGGCGGCCACCGCCTCGTCGGGTGGCGTCGCCCGGTTCTCGGCCGAGAGCGGTCGTCGCAGGAGCCGATAGTCCTCGTCTGCCACAAGGCGCCCGGTCCGCAGCACGCGGGCCGGGCGCCTCGCGTTCGACGGAGAGCCGGCTCTGGCCCCTCGGATGCAGTGACGTATCCTGGAGGGCTCACGGCCCCACCCCGCGACTTCCTGTCACCGAGGACCCATGCTGCAGCTCGAGAACGTCCGCAAGTCGTACACCACAGGCGACTTCACCCAGGTCGCCCTGGATGACGTCTCCATCGCCTTCCGCGACAACGAGTTCGTCGCGATCCTCGGCCCCTCCGGCTCCGGCAAGACCACGCTGCTCAACGTCGTCGGTGGCCTCGACCACTACGACTCGGGCAACCTCGTCATCGACGGGATCCCCACCGACGAGTACCGCGACCGCGACTGGGACACGTACCGCAACAACCGCATCGGGTTCGTCTTCCAGGCCTACAACCTCATCCCGCACCAGAGCGTCCTCTCCAACGTCGAGCTGGCCCTGACGCTGGCGGGCGTCGCACCGTCCGAGAGGAGACGGCGCGCCATGGCCGCGCTGTCGGAGGTGGGGCTGGTCGACCACGTGCACAAGCGCCCCAACCAGCTCTCCGGCGGCCAGATGCAGCGCGTGGCGATCGCCCGCGCACTCATCAACGACCCGGAGATCCTGCTCGCCGACGAGCCCACCGGCGCCCTCGACTCGGCCACCAGCGTCCAGATCATGGCCCTGCTGACCGACATCGCCCGGGACCGCCTGGTCATCATGGTCACCCACAACCCCGATCTGGCCGAGGAGCACGCCACCCGCATCGTCCAGCTCCGCGACGGCGTCGTCTTCTCCGACACCGACCCCTTCGAGCCCGGGCAGCAGGAGGAGGGGGCACGGCCCGCCCGGCGCACCGCTATGAGCTTCCTCACCGCCATCGCGCTGTCGTTCAACAACCTGATGACGAAGAAGGGCCGCACCCTGATGACGTCGTTCGCGGGCAGCATCGGCATCATCGGCATCGCCGCGATCCTCGCGCTCGCCAACGGCGTTGGCCTCTACATCAAGGGCGTCGAGGAGGACACGCTGTCGCTGTACCCGCTGTCCATCGAGCGGCAGGGCTTCGACCTCACCTCCCTCCTGGGCGGGTCGGCAGACGGCGGCGACGGCGTCACCCCGGAGCCGGCGGAGGGCGAGGTGCCGGAGGCCCAGCGCGTCTCCCGGATGCTCGGCGGGGTGGGCACCAATGACCTCGCCTCGCTGAAGCGCTACTTCGAGCACGGCGACAGCGGCATCGACGAGTTCGTCAACTCCATCGAGTACAACTACGACGTCACTCCGCGGATCTACGCCGAGACGGACACGGGGCCCCGCCAGGTCAACCCCGACACCACCTTCAACTCCGTCGGGCTGGACCCCACGTCCGCCGTGAATTCACTCGTGGGCCCAGGCGCGGGCTCAGGGGTGTTCAGCGAGCTGGTCGAGGACCTGTCGCTGGTCCAGAGCCACTACGAGGTGGTCGCGGGACGCTGGCCCGAGGATGCCCTCGAGACCATCGTCGTGCTGAGCCCCAGTGGCAGGGTCAGCGACCTCACGCTCTACGCGATGGGGCTGCGGGACCCGGCCGAGCTCGACGCGATGGTCACCCAGCTCGCGAACCAGGACCCCATCACCGAACCAGGCTCCCCGATGACCGTCACCTACGAGGACCTGATGTCGCCGACGTTCCGGCTCGTCAACGTCGCCGACCTGTACAGCTACGACGACGAGTTCGGGGTGTGGACGGACCGGAGCGCCGATGAGGGCCACGTGGCGAGCGTCGTCGACGCGGCCGAGACGCTGGAGGTGGTCGGCGTGGTCCGGGCGGTCGAGGACAGCACGCTCCTGCAGTCCGGCATCTACTACACCCCGGCCCTGACCAGGCACGTCATCGAGCAGGCGACCAGCAGCGAGATAGTCGCCGACCAGCTCGCCCGCAGCGACATCAACGTTTTCACCGGCCGCAGTTTCGCCGACGACCAGGCCGCGGCAGAGGAGATGGATCTCTCGCAGCTCATCAGCGTCGACCAGGAGGCCATCACCAAGGCCTTCACCTTCGATGCCGACTCCCTCGAGATCGACACCTCCGCCCTGGAGGATCTCAGCCTGCCCGAGTTCAGCTTCGACCCGTCATCCCTGCCGGGGCTGGACCTCGGCGCGTTGCTGGGGGAGCTCGACCTGGCCTCCGTCGTGTCCGCTCCCGACATGGGGGCCGAAACCGGCCAGGTGGTGAGCTGGACCACCACGCTGGCCACGTCGTTCGCGGTGTATATCGCGGAGAACCAGCTCGATCCGGCAGACACGCAGGCCAACTTCCGGCTCTTCCTCGACTCCCCGGCCGGGCAGCAGCTCCTCGTCGGCACCGTGCAGGAGCCCGAGCCCCTTGACGCGGAGACGCTAGCAACCCTGCTGGAGTCGCTCCTCGGCTTCACCCCGACCCCCACCCCGCCGCCGGCCGATGCCTCCGATGAGCCCGCCCCCGCGCCGAGCGCGACGTCGCCCGGAGCTCAGGCGAGGGTCGAGGCGTTCCTGGGTTCGGAGCAGGGCCAGGCGGCCCTGGCAGCCACCGGCGGGCTCGTCGACCCTGCCGGGCTGGTCGCCGCCGCGCAGGCCTATGACCGGTTCGCCGAGCAGGTGCTGCAGGCCGTCGCCGATCAGCCGGCCGCCGACGAGCAACCCGACGTCGCGGACCTGGTGCGGGCCTTCCTGGCCTCGCCGCAGGGGCTGGAGCTGCTGGCGGGCCTGGGCGTGGCGCCGGCCGGGCAGGCACCCGCTGCCCAGGCGCCGGGGGAGGAGGCCGGATTGCTGACGCAGATGGTGCGCGGCTACCTCGCCTACACCGTCGCCAACGACCTTGCCATCGACGACGTGGAGGCCAACCTGGCCGGCTTCCTCGGATCGCCCCAGGGCGCGGGCCTCCTCACCGCGGCCAGCGGCCTGATCGACACCGACGCCCTCAGCGCGCAGCTGCAGGCAGCCATGGGCTCCTACGTCGAGGGCATGATGGGGGCGGTGATGGGAACCGTGTCGACGCAGCTGGCCGACGCGCTCGGCACCCAGATCTCCGCCGCCATCGAGGGCTCCATGAGCCGGCTCACCGAGAACATGGCCGACGCCATGAGCATCGACGAGACGGCCTTCGCCGAGGCGTTCCAGCTCAACCGCAACCAGGACGAGCTGACGCAGCTGCTGATGGCGATGACCACGCGGCAGCTGAGCTCCTTCGAGGGCAACCTGCGCACGCTCGGCTACGCGGACCTCGCCGATCCGTCCACCATCCAGATCTTCCCCACGGACTTCGAGTCCAAGGAGCGGGTGTTGGACATCCTGGACGCCTACAACGCCAGCGCCAGGGAGGCCGGCGACGAGGACCGGGTCATCACCTTCACCGACATCGTCGGCGCCCTCATGGGCTCGGTCACCGACATCATCAACACGATCAGCTACGTCCTGGTGGCCTTCGTGGCGATCTCGCTGGTGGTCAGTTCCATCATGATCGGCGTCATCACCTACATCTCGGTGCTGGAGCGCAAGAAGGAGATCGGCATCCTGCGCTCGATCGGCGCGAGCAAGCGCGACATCAGGCGCGTGTTCAACGCCGAGACCCTCATCGTCGGATTCGTGGCGGGCGTGCTGGGCGTGGCGGTCACGTTCCTGCTCACCATCCCCGCCAACGCCATCGTCGAGGCGAACTTCGACGTGCCGAACGTGGCGCAGCTGCCGTGGCAGGCGGCCGTCATCCTCGTGCTGGTCAGCATGGGGCTGACGGCGCTGGCCGGCCTGATCCCGGCGTCGGCCGCCTCGCGCAAGGACCCCGTCGAGGCGCTGCGCAGCGAGTGACCGCCGGACCCCGCCGCCTGCGCTCCCACGGGACCGCGACCCAGTTCACGGAACGGGTCGCGGGCGCCGTCGGGGCTGATTTCGTCCCTGAGGCGGCGCGGGCTAGACTGTGCCAGTTGCCTTGGGTCTGTGCCCTTTCGAGGGGACCTTTCCCGGGTTCGCACATGGCTCCCTCTCTCTCGAGTTGGGGGTTGCCTCCTGGCAAAATCCAGGGGGTTTCGTTTCTAGTTCCGCCAGGCCTCATGCATGGGAACCGGTGGAGCAAGGAGAAGTAATGATCCAGCAGGAGTCGCGACTGAAGGTCGCCGACAACACTGGTGCCAAGGAGATCTTGTGCATCCGTGTGCTCGGTGGCTCGAAGCGCCGCTACGCCTACCTCGGCGACACCATCGTCGCCACCGTCAAGGACGCGATCCCTGGCGGTAACGTCAAGAAGGGCGACGTGGTCAAGGCCGTCGTCGTCCGTACCGTCAAGGAGCGTCGCCGCGCCGACGGCTCCTACATCAAGTTCGACGAGAACGCCGCCGTCATCCTGAAGAACGACGGGGAGCCCCGCGGCACCCGCATCTTCGGCCCGGTGGCCCGCGAGCTGCGTGAGAAGAAGTTCATGCGCATCGTCTCGCTCGCACCGGAGGTGATCTGATCATGGCATCGCTCCACGTCAAGAAGGGTGACCGCGTCAAGGTCATCACCGGCAAGGACAAGGGCGTCATCGCCGAAGTCATCGCCGTGGACCCCGCGTCCGAGCGCGTCACCGTGCAGGGCGTCAACCTGGTGAAGAAGCACCGTCGCGAGTCGCAGACCGCGGCCGGCCGCAAGGTCGAGGGTGGCATCATCACGGTCGAGGCTCCCATCCACGTGTCCAACGTTCAGCTCGTGGTCAAGGTGGACGGCAAGGAGGTCGTCACTCGCGTGGGTTACAAGCGCGTCGACGTCACCAAGCGCCGCCCCGACGGCACCGAGTACACCGCGCAGCGCTCCGTGCGAGTCGCCCGCAAGACCGGTGAGGAGATCTGATGACCGCCACCGCAGCCCCCGCCGCGATGCCGCGCCTGAAGGCCAAGTACCGCGAGACCATCGTGCCTGCCCTGCAGGACGAGTTCAGCTACGCCAACGTCATGCAGATCCCCGGTCTGGTCAAGATCGTGGTCAACATGGGTGTGGGTGAGGCCGCGCGCGACTCGAAGATCATCGAGGGCGCCATCAAGGACCTCACCGCCATCACCGGCCAGAAGCCTTCTGTGACGAAGGCCCGCAAGTCGATCGCCCAGTTCAAGCTGCGCGAGGGTCAGCCCATCGGCTGCCACGTCACGCTGCGTGGAGACCGGATGTGGGAGTTCGCCGATCGTCTTCTGACGCTCGCCCTCCCGCGCATCCGCGACTTCCGCGGCCTCAACGGCAGCCAGTTCGACGGCAACGGCAACTACACCTTCGGCCTCTCGGAGCAGGTCATGTTCCTCGAGATCGACCAGGACCGGATCGATCGCGTCCGTGGCATGGACATCACGTTCGTGACCTCCGCGGACAACGACGCCGAGGGTCGCGCGCTGCTCAAGCACCTCGGCTTCCCGTTCAAGGCCGTCGACGACGCCAAGAAGCAGAAGATCAAGCGCGGCCCCGCGTTCTACGCCAAGAAGAAGAAGTGAGCTGACCCATGGCAAAGACAGCACTCAAGGTCAAGCAGGCCCGGAAGCCGAAGTTCGGTGTGCGCGCCTACACCCGCTGCCAGAAGTGCGGCAGGCCCCACTCGGTCTACCGCAAGTTCGGCCTCTGCCGAATCTGCCTGCGCGAGATGGCGCACGCGGGCGAACTGCCCGGCGTGACCAAGTCGTCCTGGTGATCCGGACCCACTCTTCCTTTCTTAGATTTCCAGTTGCGACAGGTCCCTCACGGGAAACCGGCGCGAGAAAGAGGCAATAAGTCATGACAATGACTGATCCAATTGCAGACATGCTGACGCGTGTGCGCAACGCCAACCAGGCGTTCCAGGATTCGACGTCCATGCCCTCGTCGAAGATCAAGGTGCGTATCGCCGAGATCCTCAAGACCAACGGTTACATCTCGGACTTCGAGCTGACCCAGGTCGAGGGCCAGGTGGGCGACGTGCTCAAGGTCACCCTCAAGTACGGCGAATCCCGTGAGCGTTCCATCGTGGGTCTCCGTCGAATCAGCAAGCCCGGGCTCCGCGTCTACGCGAAGTCCACCGAGTTGCCGAAGGTGCTGGGCGGTCTCGGTATCGCCATCATCTCGACCTCTCAGGGCCTCCTGACCGACCGTGACGCAAAAGCCAAGTCCGTGGGCGGCGAAGTACTCGCCTACGTCTGGTGACCGGGCGATAGGTAAGGAGAAACAGATATGTCACGTATTGGCAGGCTCCCCATCGCCATCCCGACCGGCGTCGATGTGGTGCTCGACGGCCAGCAGGTCGACGTCAAGGGCCCGAAGGGCTCGCTGACGCTCACCGTCGCGGAACCGATCACCATCGAGAAGCAGGAAGACGGCCAGCTCGCCGTCGCCCGTCCCAACGACGAGCGGCTCAGCCGGTCCCTTCATGGCCTCACCCGCACCCTGGTCAGCAACATGATCCAGGGCGTCACCGAGGGCTATGAGAAGAAGCTGGAGATCGTCGGCGTGGGTTACCGCGTGATCTTCAAGAGCCCGCAGCAGCTCGAGTTCGCGCTCGGCTTCTCGCACCCCGTGATCGTGAACGCCCCCGAGGGCATCACCTTCGCCGTCGAGGCCCCGACCCGGTTCAGTGTCCAGGGCATCGACAAGCAGCTTGTTGGCGAGACCGCGGCCAACATCCGCAAGCTCCGCAAGCCCGAGCCGTACAAGGGCAAGGGCGTCCGCTACGCGGGCGAGCACGTCCGCCGCAAGGCTGGAAAGGCTGGTAAGTGATGGCCATCTCGCTCAGCAACCGCAAGTCGCTGGCTCCCAAGACGGCGTCCCGCGCCCGACGGCAGCTGCGTGCGCGCAAGAAGATCAACGGCTCGGCCGAGCGTCCCCGTCTCGTCGTCACCCGGTCGTCGCGTCACCTGTTCGTTCAGGTCATCGACGACGTCCAGGGCCAGACGCTGGCGTCCGCGTCCACCATGGAGGCCGACGTGCGCGGCGCCGAGGCGGACAAGTCGGAGAAGGCGCGCAAGGTCGGCGCCCTGATCGCCGAGCGTGCCAAGGCAGCCGGCATCGAGCAGGTCGTCTTCGACCGTGCGGGCAACAAGTACCACGGGCGCATCGCGGCTCTCGCCGACGCGGCCCGCGAGGCCGGGCTCGGCTTCTAACGACGAAAGGAAAGGTTTTTCACGATGAGTGAGACCCAGCAGCGCCGCGGTGGCGGCGCGACCGGTGAGCGTCGTGGCCGTGACGATCGTCGTGGCCAGGCTCCCAAGGAAGAAAGCAAGTACCTCGAGCGGGTGGTGACCATCAACCGCGTCGCCAAGGTCGTTCAGGGTGGTCGTCGCTTCAGCTTCACCGCTCTGGTGGTCGTCGGCGACGGCGAGGGAATGGTGGGCGTCGGATACGGCAAGGCGAAGGAGGTGCCGGCCGCCATCGCCAAGGGTGTGGAGGAGGCCAAGAAGCACTTCTTCCGCGTGCCGCTGATCCAGCGCACCATCCCGCACCCGGTGCAGGGTGAGAAGGCGGCCGGCGTGGTCATGCTGCGTCCGGCCTCCCCGGGTACCGGCGTCATCGCCGGCGGCTCGGCCCGCGCCGTCCTCGAGTGCGCAGGCGTGCACGACGTGCTCGCCAAGTCGCTCGGATCCTCCAACGCCATCAACGTGGTGCATGCCACCGTTGCCGCGCTCCAGCAGCTCGAAGAGCCGGAGGCCGTGGCCAGGCGCCGCGGGCTGCCGGTCGAGGACGTCGCCCCGGCGGCACTCCTCCGCGCTGCCAAGGAAGGGGTGACCCACTGATGGCCGAGCTGAAGATCACCCAGGCAAAGTCTGGGGTGGGTGGAAAGCAGTACCAGCGTGACACGCTGCGTACGCTCGGTCTGGGCAAGATCGGCGCCTCGGTGGTCCGCGAGGACCGTCCCGAGGTGCTCGGCATGATCCGCACCGTCGCCCATCTCGTTACCGTGGAAGAGGTGAAGTGAGATGACGCTCAAGCTGCATCATCTGCGTCCCGCCCCCGGCGCCAAGACGGCTAAGACCCGTGTCGGCCGTGGTGAGGGATCGAAGGGCAAGACCGCCGGTCGTGGCACGAAGGGCACGGGGGCCCGCAAGAACGTCCCCCAGAACTTCGAGGGCGGCCAGATGCCGCTGCACATGCGACTTCCGAAGCTCAAGGGCTTCAAGAACCCGTTCCGGGTGGAGTACCAGGTGGTCAACGTCGGCCGTCTCGCCGAGCTGTTCCCCGAGGGCGGCTCTGTCGAGGTCGCTGACCTGGTCGCCGCCGGCGCTGTGCGCTCCGGCAACCTGGTCAAGGTCCTCGGCAACGGGGACGTCGCCGTGGCGCTCAACGTGTCCGCCCACTCGTTCTCCGGCTCCGCCAAGGCGAAGCTCGAGGCTGCCGGCGGCTCGGTGACCGAGCTCTGAGTTCGGTCCTCGCACCAGCAACACCACCGACGGGGTGGGCCCGGAATCGCTCCGGGCCCACCCCGTCGGTCATTCCGCGCCGCGGGCCGTCGGCCGGGGACGTTTTGGCGCCCGTGCGGCGCTTGATAGGCTTCCCTGGTTGCCGTGCCGCCAGTGCACAGTGCCGTGTAGTTACCGAAATCGAAAGTAGGGTCGGATGATCTCCGCCTTGGCCAACGCGTTGAAGACGCCGGACCTTCGCAAGAAGATCTTCTTCACGCTGGGCATCATCGCTGTGTTCCGTCTCGGATCGACGATCCCGTCGCCCAACGTGAGCATCTCCCGGATCGATCAGTGTCTCGCGCTCGCCTCACAGGGCGACTCGGCGGGCATCTACTCGATGATCAACCTGTTCTCGGGTGGGGCGCTGCTTCAGCTGACGATCTTCGCGCTCGGCATCATGCCCTACATCACGGCCTCGATCATCCTGCAGCTCCTGACCGTGGTGATTCCGAAGCTGGAGGCGCTGAAGAAGGAGGGCGGCACGGGGCAGCAGAAGATCACCGAGTACACCCGGTACCTCACCCTGGTCCTGGCCGTCCTGAACGCCACGGCGTTCGTGACGCTGGCGCGCACCGGGCAGCTGTTCCAGGGCTGCGACGGGATCCTCTACAGCGACGAGCTGCTTCCGCTGGTCACCATGGTGATGATCATGACCGCGGGCACCGCCGTCATCATGTGGATGGGCGAGCTCATCACCGAGCGCGGCATCGGCAACGGCATGTCCATCATGATCTTCACCCAGATCGCGGCCAGCTTCCCGGCCGGACTCTGGTCCATCAAGCAGAGCCACGAGGGCGTCACGGGCTGGTTCCTGTTCTTCCTCGTCATCGGCATCGGCCTGCTGGTGATGCTGGGCATCATCTGGGTCGAGCAGGGCCAGCGTCGGATCCCTGTGCAGTACGCGAAGCGGATGGTGGGGCGTCGGCTCGTGGGCGGGTCGACCACCTACATCCCCTTGAAGGTCAACCAGTCCGGCGTCATCCCGGTCATCTTCGCCTCGTCGATGCTGTACCTGCCCGTGTTGTTCGCGACGTTCCGGCCCGAGGGCGTGGTGTCGGAGTGGATCCAGGCCAACTTCACAGGCCAGGGCGGGCAGTCGTGGATCTACAACCTGGTGCAGTTCTTCCTGATCATCGCATTCTGCTACTTCTACGTGTCGATCACCTTCAACCCGGAGGAGGTCTCGGACAACATGAAGAAGTACGGCGGCTTCATCCCCGGGATCCGGGCGGGCAAGCCCACCGAGCGCTACCTGGCCTACGTGCTCTCGCGGCTCACGGCCCCCGGTTCCCTCTACCTGGCCACGATCGCCCTGATTCCCACCATCGCCTTCATGGCGGTGGGCGCCCAGCAGAACTTCCCCTTCGGCGGCACCTCCATCCTCATCATCGTCGGCGTGGCGCTCGACACCGTGAAGAAGATCGAGAGCCAACTCCAGCAGCGCAACTATGAGGGCTTCCTGCGGTGAAGCTGCTGATCATGGGGGCCCCTGGGGCGGGCAAGGGGACGCAGGCCACCGCGCTGGCGGAACGCTACGGCGTGCCCGCCATCTCGACCGGTGACATCTTCAGGCACAACATCAGGAACCAGACCCCTCTCGGGATCAAGGTCAAGGAGATCATCGACGCGGGGGAGTACGTCCCCGACGATGTGACCGAGGAGATCGTGGCCGATCGGCTGACGGAGCCGGACTGCGAGCCGGGGTTCCTCCTCGACGGGTTCCCCCGGACGATGCACCAGGTGTTCTTCCTGGACCGGTACCTCGCGGCGCGCGGTGAGCAGCTCGACGCCGTCGTGTCTCTGCACGTCGAGCCCGAGGCGCTGGTCCAGCGGCTGCTCGACCGGGCGCTGAAGGAGGGCCGGGCCGACGACAACGCCGACACCATCCGCCGCCGCATGGAGGTCTACGCGGGCCAGACCGCGCCCCTGCTCTTCCACTACGAGAACAAGGGGCTGCTCGTCGACGTCGAGGGCACGGGCAGCGTCGACGAGGTGCGTCAGCGCATGTTCGACATGGTCGACGCCCACGCCGGCGCGAACCGGTGACCATCGAGGTCAAGTCCGCGGCCGAGCTGCGGTTGATGCGCAAGGCCGGCCTGGTCGTGGCTGAGGGTCTGGCGGCCATGTGTGGCGCAGCCGCGGCCGGCGTCACCACAGCGGAGCTGGACGCCATCGGCCGGGAGGTCCTCGCCCGCAACGGCGCCGAGTCCTCCTTCCTCGACTACGGGTCGATGTGGGGTGTCGGCTTCCCCGGCGTCGCGTGCATCTCGGTCAACGACGAGCTGGTCCACGGCGTGCCGGGGGCTCGGGTCCTTCAGGAGGGTGACCTCGTCTCCATCGACTTCGGGGCCATCGTGCAGGGGTGGCACGGGGACGCCGCCCGCACCATCGTCGTCGGCACCCCCAGCGCTGAGGACCTGGCGCTCATCGAGGCCACGCGCGAGGCCATGTGGGCCGGCGCGCGGGCCATGCGGGCCGGCGGGCGGGTGGGTGACGTGTCCCGCGCCATCGAGGACTACGTCAAGTCGCTCCCGGTGCGCTACGGGACGCTGCGTGAGTACACGGGGCACGGCATCGGCTCCGAGATGCACATGGAGCCCGATGTGCCGAACTGGTACCGGCGCCGGCCCACCCCCAAGCTGGCCGTCGGCATGGCGCTCGCCATCGAGCCGATGCTCACCACAGGGCTGCACCAGACCGTCGAGCTCGACGACGGCTGGACCGTCGTGAGCCGCGACGCCTCCCGGGGCTCCCACTGGGAGAACACGGTGGCCGTCACCGAGCACGGGCTGTGGGTGCTCACCGAGCCGGACGGCGGCGCCGAGCGACTCGGGGACCTGTTCGGTCCGCTGGCCGACTGACCGCGCCCGGTCCGTCAGCGGGTCTCCCTGCTTGATGCTCCGGCCTATGATGGCGGCATGGCGCTCCCTCCGTCCTCGAAGTACCTGCAACGCGCGGCCGATCCGGTCGACGAGGTGGAGCGCGAGTCCCTGACCGCCAGGCTCAACGCCGCCTTCAGTGACGGGCGGATCTCGCACGACGAGTACGCGCAGGCGATGGACGTGGTCTACGCGGCCCGCACCCTGGGGGACCTCGTCCCCGTCATCGAGCGGCTGCCGGCGGCCGCCGTCGACGTGCCGGCCATCGTGCAGCAGGGAGGGCCACCGGCGGGCCGGGTCACCGAGCCCCGCAACCTGATCCCGATGGCGATCGGCGTGGGTGTCGTGGGCGTGGCGCTGGTCGCCATCCTCATGCTGCTCCTGGTGATCACCTTCCTCTGAGCCGGCAGGGTGACCGCGATGCGCTCGGCCAGGGGAGGCTGCTGATGGACCGATGGCACGTCGAGCCGCCGGAGCCCGGCCCCTCCCGCCCCATGAAGCTGGGGATCACGGTCCTGGCGCTGGCGGTGGCGGTATCGCTGGTGGGCGTGACCTACACAGTGGTCACGGGCGTTGTCCCCGCCGTCGAAGTGGGCCCCGGTGGGCCCGAGGCGCCGCTGGCGGGTCCCGGCGAGTGGAGTCTTCCTGAGCTCGACTGGGCCGCTCTGCCCTCGCCGGACCCGGCCTCGCCGTGGGCCGCGGCGCAGCGGACCCCACTCGACGAGGTGCCTTCGGTGACGCTGCGGGGCTGCCCCCCTCCCGCGACCACCCTCACTGAGGACGCGTGGCGTGGGGCCGTGACGGCCCAGTGGGACTGCGTCCACGCCGCCTGGGAGCCGGTCCTCCGCGGCCTGGGCTGGCCGACGACGCGCCCCGCCGTGGAGTTCTTCACGGGCGAGGGCTCCGGGAGCGGCTGCGGGTACCTCGAGGCGCCCGCGTTCTACTGCTCGGCGGACGACGGAGTCGTGCACTTCGGGGAGGGCCACCTGCGCATGGCCGAGTCCTGGGACCTCGCGGTCAACGAGATGGTCAACCATGAGTACGGCCATCACCTCCAACACCTCGCCGGGATCACCGACGTCAAGCTCTCGCTCCCGCCCGACGGCGAGCTGGAGCGCCGCTCCGAGCTCCAGGCGATCTGCTGGTCGGCCATGATGACCGCCCACAACGACGCGGTCACGCTGAACGAGGTCACCTACTCCTCCTGGGTGGGGCGGCTGGACACGATGCTGGTCGACGGGGTGCACGGCAGCAGGGAGTCCATCCAGCACTGGGGGCTCAGGGGCCTCTACGCGGCCACGGCCGGGGACTGCAACGCCTGGGTGGCGCCGCCGGAGGCGGTCGCGTGACCGCGCGTCCCGGCTGGCAGTATCGCCCGATGGGCGGTCCGCCGCTGTGGGCGCCGCCACCTCCGCCGAAGCGCTCCGGCGGCGCGGGGGTGGTCCTCCTGGTGCTGCTCCTGCTCGCAGGGGTGGGGCTGTTCGCGGCGGCGGCCCTGTTCGGGGCCGTCTCGGACCTGGCCTCGCCCGAGCCGCCGGTGGTGGTCCAGCCAGAGCCGTCCGACCAATCGTCGCCGACCCCGGTCGAGCCGAGCGGTGAGCCGACCACTCCAGTTCCGGTCACGCCGTCGGTCTCCCCGGCGGAGGAGGTGGGCCTCCCTGCGCGTGAGTGGCCGCCGATTCCCGGGCCGACGTCGAGCAACCCGGACTGGGTGACGCTCCAGCAGAGCGCCCTGTACGCGCCCCCGCTCCCGACGCTCGCGGGCTGCCCCCCACCGGGCGTGGTGCTCACCCTGGCAGAGCTGGAGGCCGCCGCCGGGGCCCAGATGGACTGCCTGCAGGCCGCGTGGAAGCCCACGCTGGCGAGCCTCGGCTACAGCACGCAGGACATTCCGGTGTTCTTCTTCGCGGGGGACAGGGTGGAGACGCCGTGCGGCGAGGTGTCTGCCCCGGCGCTGTACTGCTCGGCGCAGGGGGGTGCCATCTACTTCGGCGAGACCACCCTCAACGGAGCGGCCTGGCACGACTTCGGCGTCAAGGACATGGCAGGTCACGAGTACGGCCACCACCTCCAGTCCGAGGCGGGGATGTTCATGGCCGAGTACTCGGTGGGCGGCGACAACGAGTCGGCCCGGCGGCTGGAGCTCCAGGCCACCTGCTTCGGCTACGCGATGATCGCGCATGACCCCTCGTTCACGATGACCCGGGGCGTCTACGACTCCTTCGAGCCCTTCCTCCGAGCGGTCGTCGAGGACGGCATCCACGGGTCGAAGGACTCGGTGGCGACGTGGGGCCTGCGGGGCCTCTACTCGTCGTCGCTCGGTAACTGCAACACCTGGACCGCCCTTCCCGGAGATGTGGACTGAGCGCCCTCCAAGGTCACGTGGGGTGACGACGACCGGCGTCGGAGGCCAGCGCGAAGGTGCCCTGCGCTCGACGCACCCCCAACACCGGGTGGTCCGGTAACAGCTCGCGCAGGAACTCGTAGTCGCGGAGCACGTAGGCGGCCTTGAGGTCTCCTCCAGCCGCGCGGGTGGAGGCGAGCCCCCACCAGTCCGCGATGTCTCCCCAGCCGGGGGCCGCGAGCGATCCGCCGAACTGGCGCACGGCCAATGAGGAGGTCAGCGCGGCGAACCTGAGCCGGTGCTCCAGCGGCCAGCCCGCCAGCGTGCCGAGGAGGATCGACGCAGCGAAGACGTCCCCCGCCCCGGTGGGATCGATCGCCTCCGTCGTGACCGCCGGGCAGTAGGCCTCCTCGCCCGACTGCTGGTCGATCGCGAAGGACCCGTTGACGCCGTCGGTCACCACGGCCAGCGGCACCAACTCGGCCAGTCTGCGCACGGCGTCCGTGGGCCGGTCCGTGCGGGTGTAGTGCATGGCCTCCACGGCGTTGGGGGTGAAGGCATGGCAGTCCTCGAGGAGGTGCAGGACGGACTGATCCCAACGGCCGGTCTCGTCGAAGCCCACATCGGCGAAGAGCAGGGTGCCGCGGTCCTTGAGCGTGCGCCACCACGAGGCGGGATCCTGGAGGTCGACGGTGGCCGCCCTGGACCCCGGTGCGGCCAGAAGGTCGGCCTCCAACGACTCCGGGAGGGGGTGCATGTGGGTGACCATGCCTCTGTCATCGTGAAACGCCATGGACACGGTGAGGGCGGAGTGGAAGTTGGAGAACCGGCGCGACGCGCTGAGATCGATCTTCTCCTGCCCGCTCAGGGTGTCCCACATCCAGTCACCGTAGGCGTCATCGCCGAAGCCGGCCACCAGGCCCGTGCGGAGACCCAGCCGGGCCGTCGCCGTCGCCAGGTTCGCGATTCCGCCGGGGCAGGAGCCCATGCCTGCGCTGTGGAGCTCCTCGCCCGGCTCCGGCAGCCGCGGCAGGCCGGTGAAGATGATGTCGAAGAAGATCGTGCCGGTGGTGAGGACGTCCAGCGGGGGGTCGTCCGGGCTGCGCTGTGCCTCGAGCGGATCCCAGGGGGAGCACTCCTCGCACACGACCGCCTCGTCGGTCGGGCTGTGATCGTGTTGGGTCATTCCTTGGCCGCTCCTTCCAGCATCCCGGAGATGAAGTAGCGCTGGAGGAGGAGGAAGACGATCACGATCGGCGCAGCGATGATCACGCCGGCGGAGGCGATCAGCGCGTAGTCCGCCGTGTACTGGCCTTTGAACACCGCGAGCCCGAGCGGTGCTGTGCGCCACTGGGCGCCGGGGCTCATGACCAGAGGGATGAGGAACTCGTTCCACGTCCACATGAACATCAGGACGGTGACGGTGGCGATGGAGGGCAGCGACGGGGGCACGACGATCCGCCACAGGGTCTGCATGCCGCTGACGCCGTCGATGGCGGCGGCCTCGACCAGGTTGGGTGGGAGGGCCCGGAACTGGGCGCGCATCCAGAAGGTCCCGAAGGCGATGGACTGCGCGATCTGCGGGAGCGCGACGGCCCAGATGGTGTCGGTGAGGTTCAGCGACCGCAGGTCGAAGAACAGCGGGATGACGATCGCCTCTGCCGGCACCATGAGGCCGAGGAGGAAGAGGTAGAACAGTGCCGTCGATCCTCGGAACCGCATGGTGCCGAAGGCGTAGCCGGCCAGAATCGACAGACTCAACGCGGCGGTCACGACCAGGACGGCCACCATGAGCGAGCGCGCGAGCGCGCCGCCGAACTGGCCGATGTTCCAGGCGTCGACGAGGTTCTCGAAGTGCAGCCCACCGCCGGTGATGCCCGACTGCGGGCTGAGCGCAGTGACGGCGATGGTGAGGATGGGGAAGAGCGCGTACAGGGAGAAGGCGATGAGGATGACGTAGTTGAGGACCTTCTCGGTGGTTGAGACCCTCATCGCCGCACCACCTTCTCCTCGCCGATCCGCGAGACGGCGACGTTGATGAGGAACACCAGGATGGTCAACACGATGGCCACGGCCGAGGCGGAGCCGACCATCTTGAGGTTGAAGGCGCGGTTGTACACCTCGTAGCTGGGCACGGTCGTGGCGGTGCCCGGCCCACCGGAGGTGGTCACGTAGACCAGGTCGAAGGTCTTCAGCGCCGCGATGATGGTCAGGACCAGGGCGGTGGTGATCTCGCCGCGGACGCTCGGCAGGGTGATGGCGAAGAACTCGCTCACCGCGCCGGCGCCGTCGAGACGCGCGGCCTCGAACAGGTCGTTGGGGATGCGCCCCATGCCGG
Source organism: Propionibacteriaceae bacterium (assembly GCA_027492545.1). Classification (GTDB taxonomy): domain Bacteria; phylum Actinomycetota; class Actinomycetes; order Propionibacteriales; family Propionibacteriaceae; genus Arachnia. The sequence continues at coordinate 7,277 of JAPUEL010000068.1, read as the reverse complement.
CCAGGAGGAGCAGCATCACCAGACCGGTCTGCAACCAGAAGCCGATCATGCCGACGGCGGGGAGCGCGAGAGTGGGATCCCCCAGCCACCCGCGGGCGAGGTGCCCGAGCCCGATGGCCGCCAGGACGTCGTTGAGGATGCCCCGCGGTGAGTAGATCTGGTGCCACGCCACCGCGACCACCACCAGCGCGATGACCTGGGGCATGAAGATCGCCACCCTGAAGAAGCCCAGCCCCCGAACCTGGCCGCGGCGGAGGATCGCGGCCAGCACCAGCCCGACGACCAGTGGCAGGATCGAGTAGAACACGATCAGGATCAGCGCGTGCTGGATGGCGGCCAGGAATCGCCGGTCACCCAGCAGGTCCACATAGTTGCCGAGCCCCACGAAGGTCGAAGGCCCGAACCCGGGCCAGTCGTACAGGGAGAACTGCGCTGACCTGATCAGGGGAAAGAGCATGAACGCGCCGTAGACCAGGAACGCGGGAAGCAGGTAGAGGTACGGCGTCGCCCGGTGACGGACGACGGGCGACGGCCGTCCCCACCCTTTAGCCACCGATGAAGGCCTGATAGTCCGCCTCGAAGTCCTGCAGCACCTCGGCAGCGGACTTCTGCCCACCCAGCACCTCCTGCAGCCCCTGGCCGGCCGTATCGCTGAACGTCGGGGTGGCGTAGTCCAGGTACGGCAGCAGGGTGCCGGTGGTCGAGACGGTGTCGAAGGCCTCGTAGATCTCCTTCTGCACACCGGAGGCGGGGGCCAGCTCCTTGGTGCGGAGCACGGGCATGCCTCCGTTGTCTGCGATGGTCTCCATCGCGGACTCGCTGGTGATGAAGTCGATGTAGGCCGCGGCCGCGGCCGCGTTCTTCGCCTTCGCTGGAATGGAGAACGGGATGCCGGTGCCGCCGGTCGTGGCGGGCTTCCCGTCGACGGCGGGCGGGGGAGCCATGAAGTGCAGGTCCTCGCCCATGATCGCCTCCATGTCCGTCCCCAGCCACGAGCCGCCCGGCAGGAAGACGCCGGTGCCGGTGGTGAAATCGTTCCAAGCCGGGTCGTAGTCCAGGCCGTTGGGCGAGGTGCCGAAGTACTGCTTCTCCCCCCACTCCTGGAACTTCTCCATGGCTGCCGTGTTAGGCTCGTCGACCCACGAGGCTCCCGCGTTGCCCATCCCGAGCTTCACGACGTCGGCGGGCTCGACGAAGTGGGCCTGGAGGGGGCCGAACACGTGGATCGCGGGCCACTTCTCGATGTTGCCCAGCGCCATCGGCTGTTCGCCGGCGGCCTTCGCGGCGTCGAGGAGCGCGAAGTATTCGTCCCACGTGGTGGGGGCGCCGCCGCCGAGTGCGTCGAGCTTCTTCTGCGAGTAGAAGATCCCGACCACCTCTCCGGTCTGGGGGAGGCCGTACAGGTTGCCCTCGCCGAAGGTGGTTCCGTCGGCGGAGTACCGCACCTTGGAGAGGATGGAATCCGAGAAGCGGTCCGCCCATCCGTACTGGTCCGCGTAGGGCGTCAGGTCGAGCAGCTGTCCCGCCTTGACGAACTGGCCCATGTCGCCTCGGGCGTTGTTGACCTGCACCACATCCGGCACGTCGTTGCCGGAGAGTGCCAACGACACCTGCGTCTTGAGGTCGTCGAAGGATTGGCTGGTGCGCTTGATGGTGATGTTGGGGTACTTCTCCTGGAAGGCGGCATTGAGCGCCACCAGGGAGTCGTTCTGGCTGCCACGGACCTCCTGATCCCACACCACCAGCTCGACGTCGCCGAGGGCGGCGGGGTCGGTCTGTGCGGGCGCGGGTGCGCTGCTGCCGGGGGTGCTGGCCGGAGGGGCCTCCCCCGGAGCACACGCGGACAGCACCGCGGCACTGGCGAGTCCGGCACCGTAGAGAAGGTGGCGGCGGGTGAGCGGACGAAACGTCATGAGTCCCTCCTCGGACATCGATATGCAGGATTCTGCCACCATCTGCGCGGTAATGATCGATTTCCAGTAAAGTCTCGGCCACGCTGCCGGCCCGCGAAGGGGTGCCCATGTTGACGGATGTCCGCCACCAGGAGGTGGTCGAACTCGTTCGTCGCCAGGGCGCTCTCTCCGTGCAGGATCTCGCAGCGCGATTCGCAGTCTCGGAGGCCACCGCCCGCCGCGACCTCGATCACCTGGCCGAGCACGGCCTCGTGGAGCGGGTGCGCGGGGGCGCCAGAACGCCCCGCAGCCCCATCCGCCCGGAGGCGGACGCCGCTGCCTTCGACGTGGTGGCGGCGCAGGAGAGCCGGGAGAAGCGCGCCATCGCCCGCCGAGCCTCCGAGCTGGTCGAGGAGGGCGATGTCGTGGCGCTGGACATCGGCACGACGGTCTTCGCCATGTGTGAGCATCTCCGTGACCGCGACATCACAGTGGTGACCGCCTCGCTGGCCGTCGTCCGTGCCCTTGCGCAGGCCCCACGGATCGACCTGGTGGTTCTGGGTGGGGTGCTCCGGCCCAACTACGAGTCCCTCGTCGGGGTTCTCACCGAATCCTGCCTGCGCCAGGTGCGCGTCGACGTCGCCTTCCTGGGGACGTCGGGGATCAGGCCGGACGGAGCAGTGCTGGACTCCACCCCAAGCGAGGTTCCCGTCAAGCGGGCCATGATCGACATCGCCAACCGGGCCTGGCTCCTCGCGGACCACCAGAAGTTCCCGGGACTCGGGTTCCTGGAGGTCGTTGCCCTTCGGGCGTTCACGGGCCTGGTCACGGACCGGATGCCCACCCCCGCCCAGCTGCGTCTTCCGCCCGATTCCATCCTGGAGGTCCTCACCCCATGAAACTAGTGATCCTCGGCGGAGGCGGCTTCCGCGTGCCGCTGGTCTACGACGCAGTGGCCACCAACGCGCTCGCGGCGGCGGGCCGCGCCGCCGTCGACATCACCGAGGTGGTGCTGCACGACTCGTCGGCCGCACGGCTCGAGGCCATCGGCCGGGTCATCGCCGAGCGTGCGCGGCAGCTGACCGACCCACCCAAGCTGCGCGTCACCACTGACCTGCGCGACTCCCTCGTCGGCGCCGATTTCGTGTTCGCGGCCATCCGGGTCGGCGGCTCCGCAGGGCGGATCATCGACGAGCGGGTGGCCCTCGACCATGGACTCCTGGGCCAGGAGACGGTGGGGCCCGGAGGCCTGGCCTACGCGCTGCGCACCGTGCCCGTGATGCGGCGGGTGGCCGAGACCATCGCCGAGGTGGCACCGGGTGCGTGGACGATCAACTTCACCAATCCGGCCGGGATCGTCACCCAGGCGATGGCCGCGGTTCTCGGTGAGCGCGTCGTCGGGATCTGTGACACCCCCATCGGCCTCGTGCGACGCGTGTCGCGGCTGCTGGGGACCTCGCTCGAGCACGACCGCGACCGGGTCGACTACGACTACGTGGGCCTCAACCATCTCGGCTGGCTGCGGTCGGTCAGCGTCGACGGAGAGGATCGGCTCCCCGGCCTCCTCGCCTCGGACGACGCGCTCGAACACGTGGAGGAGGCGCGGCTCTTGGGCAAGGACTGGGTGAGGGCGGTGGGAGCGCTGCCCAACGAGTACCTCTACTACTACTGGAAGACCGACGAGGCCATCGGCAACATCCGCGCGGCGACCCAGACGCGTGGCCAGTACCTGGACGTGCAACAGGGTCGCTTCTACGATGCCGTCGCCTGCTGCGACTCGCCGCTCGGGCTCTGGCACGATGCGCTGCGCGAGCGCGAGGCCACCTACATGGCCGAGGCCCGAGCGGCCGACGAGGCCCGGCACGACGAGGACGTGGCCGGCGGCGGGTATCAGGAGGTGGCGCTGCGGCTCATGACGGCGCTGGCCACCGGCCAACCCGAGCGGATGATCCTCGACGTCGCCAACGGCAGGGGCACGGGCCGGATCATCCCGGAGTTGCCGGACGACGTGGTGGTGGAGGTGGGCTGCGTGGCGGACGGCCGCGGCGTACACCCGATCCCGATCGCCCCGTTGACCCTGCACCAGCTGGGTCAGATGAGCAGCCTGCGCGCCTCCGAGCAGGCCATCGCCGAGGCGGCCCTCACCGGCAGCCGCGACAAGGCCTGGGAGGGATTCTCCATCCACCCCCTGGTGGCGTCACCGCGCCTCGGGAAGTCCCTCCTCGACGGGTACGCCGCGGCGCACCCGTCGATCGCCGCCCTGCTCGGGCCGTAGTTCGCGAGGGGCGATCAGGCCAGCGAGCCGAGGACCGGGTTCCACTCCTCGATCGAGCGCTCGGCGATGAGCTCCGCCGTCCAGAAGGGGTCCGCGTCGAGGAGCTCCTCGATCTCCGCGACCGAGTCGCCGTTGAAGATCAGGAGCGCCCCGGGGAGGTCGCTGCCGACGTAGGGGCCGCTGGCCACCAACGCCCCGTCGAGCAGTGACGAGAGGTAGGCGCGGTGCGCGGGCCGCTCCGCGTCCAGGGCGCGGGGGTCGTCGGTGTAGGTGTACTGGACCACGAAGTAGCTCATGACACACAGGGTAGCCATCGGCCCCCCGCCGCGACGTTTGGCCTTGCCGGGCGCGCGGCGTAGAATAGCGGATTGGTACTAACCGGCGCGCATGGGGCGGGCCGGCGCAACGAGAGAGAGTACATGGCGAAGAAAGAAGGAGCCCTCGAGCTCGAGGGCACCGTGGTCGAGGCACTGCCCAACGCGATGTTCCGCGTGGAGTTGGCCAACGGCCACAAGGTCCTCACGACCATCAGCGGCAAGATGCGCCAGCACTACATCCGCATCCTGCCCGCGGACCGCGTCGTGGTCGAGCTGTCCCCCTACGACCTGACGCGCGGACGCATCGTCTACCGTCACAAGTGAGCGGTGCGTCACGACGCACCCCCAGGAGAAGGGCCTCGCCGGCACACGGCGACGCCCTTTTTTCGTGCCCCGTGGACGACGCCGCGCCCCTTGTCGGCCCGGTACTTGCGGCGCCCGGCCCCGTTTTGGTATCCCGACCACTCGTCGCGTAGAGTGGGGCGTCGGTCGTCTATGCCCGGACATGTTCCCATGTCCAGCATCTCCGACCAAGCTCATCCACCACAAGATTGGGCGCGTCCGCGCTCCCAGTCGCTGATTGAAAAGGTTGCTCGATGAAGGTTCAGCCGAGCGTCAAGAAGATCTGCGACAAGTGCAAGGTCATCCGCCGGCACGGTCGTGTGATGGTGATCTGCGAAAACCCTCGCCACAAGCAGCGCCAGGGTTGACCAGGGGCCTCCGGGCCGCTGGTACGCAGAACACCGCGGGACGGGTCGATCGCCCACTCCGCCGACAACTTCAAACAACGTGAACGCAAGGACCCTCCCGGGTCCCCAACCCCTGGGCGAAGGCCAGGGCCCCGTCGGTGCACCACAGCACCACAGGCGGCGGGGACGCGTCACGCCACACACCTTCGCGGTCCCCGACCGGGGCTCCACTGCGAGCCAGGACCGAAACTCTAGAAAGGTAACCGCCTGATGGCACGCCTCGTTGGTGTTGACCTCCCGCGCGAAAAGCGCCTGGAAGTCGCACTCACCTACATCTTCGGCGTCGGGAAGACCCGCGCCGCCGAGACCCTCGCCGCCACTGGCATCAGTGGCGACACCCGAGTCCACCAGCTCACGGAGGACCAGCTCGTCGCCCTGCGCGACCACATCGAAGGCCAGTACGAGATCGAGGGTGACCTCCGTCGTACCGTCGCCGCCGACATCCGCCGCAAGGTGGAGATCGGCAACTACCAGGGCCGTCGCCACCGCAGTGGCCTGCCGGTCCGTGGTCAGCGCACGCGCACCAACGCGCGCACTCGCAAGGGCAAGAAGAAGGCCGTCGCTGGCAAGAAGAAGGCGCGCTAACCCGCGCCCCTCTGCAGGACTTAGGAGAAAGACTCAATGGCTACTGCAAGCCGCAAGGCGGCCGCCGCCAAGACCAAGGTGCGCCGCAAGGAAAAGAAGAATGTGCTCGCCGGCCAGGCGCACATCAAGAGCACGTTCAACAACACCATCATCTCGATCACCGATCCCACCGGTGCTGTGATCGCCTGGGCCTCCGCCGGCACCGTCGGCTTCAAGGGCTCCCGCAAGTCGACCCCGTTCGCCGCGCAGATGGCCGCCGAGGCCGCCGGCCGCCGTGCCATGGAGCACGGCATGAAGCGCGTCGACGTGTTCGTCAAGGGTCCCGGCTCCGGCCGTGAGACCGCGATCCGCTCGCTCGGGGCCGTCGGCCTCGAGGTCGGTGCCATCTCCGACGTGACCCCGACGCCGCACAACGGCTGCCGTCCGCCCAAGCGCCGTCGCGTCTGATCGCCCGAGAGAGAAGAAGGACTAGAAAGAAATGGCTCGTTACACCGGCCCTTTGACCAAGAAGTCTCGTCGCCTCGGGACCGACCTGGTTGGCAACGACAAGGCCTTCGAGCGCCGTCCGTACCCCCCGGGTGTGCACGGCCGCGGCCGCACGAAGGATTCCGAGTACTCGCTGCAGCTCAAGGAGAAGCAGAAGGCCCGCTTCGCCTACGGCGTGCTCGAGAAGCAGTTCCGCCGCTACTACGAGGAGGCCGACCGTCACCCGGGCAAGACCGGTGATCGTCTGCTTCAGATCCTGGAGTCGCGTCTCGACAACGTCGTGTACCGCTCCGGGTTCGCCTCGACCCGCCGTCAGGCACGCCAGCTCGTGGTCCACGGCCACTTCCTGGTCAACGGCCAGCGCGTGAACATCCCGTCGTACCGCGTCCGCGCGCACGACATCATCGATGTGGCCGAGAAGTCGCTGACCATGACCCCGTTCGTCATCGCCCGTGAGACCCACGGCGACCGCACGGTCCCGGCATGGCTGGAGGCGCGCCCCAACCGGATGCGCATCCTCGTCCATCAGCTCCCCGTCCGCGAGCAGATCGTGGTGGACGTCCAGGAGCAGATGATCGTCGAGCTCTACTCGAAGTAACGCACGGGGGCTCCGCCCCCGTGTACCCCCCAGGTGCTCGCTTCGCTCGCGCGATCCGATGGCCACCGAACAGGCGGACTCCGTCCGCGTTCGGTGGGCTCGCTCCGCGAGCGTCGCGGCACCACGGGAACTCGACAAGTGAATAGAGCGCCCAAGCTGCACCGCGCAGCGGGGGTTCTGGGGGCGGCAGCCCCCAAGTGTTCGCACCATCAGATATCGGTTGGTGCGGGAAGGATTACCGAAATATGCTCATTGCACAGCGCCCCACCCTCGCCGAGGACGTCGTCTCCGAGTTCCGTTCGCGGTTCGTCATCGAGCCACTGGAGCCCGGCTTCGGCTACACCCTCGGCAACTCGCTGCGCCGCACCCTCCTGT
>JAPUEL010000067.1 GCA_027492545.1 Propionibacteriaceae bacterium | reverse complement strand
CGCACCCACCCAGGCCAGCTGCTTCACCAGCCATCGACCAGAGGAAGCGGACGCGCTCGGCGCCTGAGGGTCACCATCGAACCGATCACGACAGGAACCCCCAGACGGGCGGACGTGCGGCAGCTGCTGTCTCAACGGTGCCTCCCCCCGGTCAGCGATGCTTGTGCTCGTGTCGAGCACAACTGTCCCACGGGTGCCGGTTCACGCCGACGGTCGACGTCCCGTGTCCTGCAGTCAAGGGCTCGGTGTCTCAGGAGGAACGGGTGCCGGACGAAGCCAGCTCCGTGAACATACGCAGGCTCGCCTCGGACGACGCCCCGAACATCCGGATGTCTGCCGCGAAGTGGTTTCCCACGAGGTGTCGCTAGGAGTTGGGTCGATCCCAGGGCGCTCACGGCCCGACGGAAGGTTGGAGGAGCAAGTACGCAACCCACGCAGTTGCAGCGACCAGCGAAAGCAGACCTGGGGCCACGGTGGGCCACAGTCGCTTGGCGCCATGATCCCGAAGCCAGGCGAGCACGGGCAGCAGGGTGATGATCGCGCCGATCCCCGCGGCGATCCCTGCCGCGAGCGCTGCGGCGCTGAACGCCTGGCCGACGGTAGACATTGCGAGTAGGAAAGCTGTGAGAACAATGAGCACCAGCCCCCACAGCCCGACCAATGCCACCAGGATCACCTGCCAACCAGAGCGGCGGGCTTGATGCATGACCGCACGCTATCGCAACTCGTCACGGGCAGACTCAGCGCACGGATCTGCCGCCAGTGGTGCCGCCGACGCCTAGTGGAGCCCTACCTGTGAGGTGGCACAGTCTCTATTGGGGGTGTCGCGGACAACGGTCGTGCCTGACGCTGGCGACGCGCGTCGCTATGGTGTTGGCCGCCGGAGAAGGTGCCATGCCCAGACGGCCCACACCGGCGCCGCGGACATAAGAGCGATCCCGATGCCCACGGTCCAGGGCCACATCATCAGTGACTCCGAATCAGGCAGGTCCCGGGCGGCCATGGCGCTCACCTGCCCATCTGGCCGCGTGAGAACAACGACATCGAAGGGAGTCGTGTACGGGTCGCCGCACACTTCCCACGGGATCGGGGCCAGGCCAAGTACGGGTCCCAGGGTCGGGTAGATCAGCGTGACGAGATCCGGAGCTTCAGGAATGGTGACGCGGACGGCCAACTCAGCGCCCCTCCCATACCTCGCCTCGCACGCGACGGCTGAGGAGGTGTGTCCGACCTGGGCAAGCTCAGCGGCGGTCACATATGCCTGCCGTTCGGCCAGGCCCCACGGGATCAACAGGACCACGCCGACGAGGAGGCAGCTGACTGGCCAACTCAGCAGGGCTCGCCCGCGGCCGAGAAGAAACAGCCTCAACCACGCCCCAAACCTCACAGGTCGCGGCTGCCCCGGCTCGCCAAGCAAGACGTATCTCGGCGAACCTCGCCGCCGGCTCGCCATCACAGGCCCCGTGCCATTACCCACACTCAGGCAGTATCCCAGGGAGCAGAGCACAGCCTGGGAGCCACCCGGCGAAGATGAATGTCACTCGCGAAACCCCACGCAACTTCACCCCACGCGATGCACAACGCCCGCTTCTGCCGCGCCGCGCCGCGCCGCGGCGACTGCGCCGTGCCGGACGCTACGCCTGAACGCGCTGATCCGCGAGGTTGCACTTCATGGGACAGCCTTAGGCTTGGCCGTGGCAAGTAGGGCCGTCCTCCATCGGAGATGTTTGCTGACGAGTGCTCAACCATCGTTCCGGTGAGCTCCGCGGACGTGCGCGTTGTGATGACGGTGCACACGCTGCAGGATGTTGTGCTGCTCATAGTTGATGGCCAAGCTCACCGCCATGACGCCTCGCCGTTTGAGCGGGCGAGGATACTCTGAGAAGTCAACCATCCACAGCGACTGTGTTGCTCGACGCCAGTTCTTGATGGATGGGAACTCTCCGGTGAACTCAACCAGATCTGCCTCAGTCACCTCAACAGCGTCTATGTCAATAACTTCGAGCAGAACCGTGTGATACAAGTACTCGGCCTGAGCCTCCGAGTCGCCTAGGTCGATCTCCGAGAACCATTGCCTGTACTCCGCGACCTCTTCAGGGGTGTGTTCCGTCGACGTCACGATCTGGAAGCCATAACCTGCCTCACGCAGAGCCGTCAGCCGCTCGTCCGAGGTGCAGGCCAAGTCGTACAGGGCCCTGAACGCCGTCCAGTCTTCACGAACATCTACCGCGTGAGCGGAGAAACGCAGATCGACACCTTCCGGCCCCCATCCACGATAGATGATCCAGTACTCGCGATACGGGTCAATGCCGTGACCATTGCCCAGCCTTCCCCAGAGGTCCTGCCACTCCTCCGGAGCCCTGGGATGGCACCAATTCTCGATGCCCGCGATTGCAGACCTAGGATCTGACATAAGGGGACCACCTTGTCCTTCAATCCACTGCTTTCTCGCCCACCTTTTCCCTTGCGGCTAAGGGACACACGAACCGGCTCGACGTGGGTTACCCTACGCCGTGCTGGGGATGGCTCCACTGCCGCCACGCAGGGCTCGGCCGCGGACAGGCAGAGTCGGGACCAGCCCAGACCATGCCTTGGCACTCGCTGGATGGAGGGTCCTCGTAGGGAGGAGAGCCTTCGGGAATCTCGGCATCGCTACCTCGGCAACGCACGCTGGCTCTGGCAGCCAACAGACTGCCTCCCTGGTTGCCGGCAACGTCCGCTTCTGCCGCGCCTTGCGAGAGTGCGAGTCGGCTCTGGGTTGCGATGCGCATGCGTGCCGCCGCTTTGTCATACACGGATCACTAGTTGCTCTTCCGTCTTGCGCCAGAGCCATCCGGAAGCCGGCACGGTGGCCGCGGTCGCCACCAGTCGTTGGGCTAGGGAGGTCAGAAGTCCGTCGTAGTCGTTGGCCGCGAACTCGAGGATGAGCGGCACATCCAGAGGATGGAAGCCCAACTCCCGAGGCACCTGCCAGCCGAAGTGGGACCAACGCACCGTGGTGGCGTCCCGGCTGACATCCACGCTGAGCGCGCCACACTCGAGGTCGCCACATTCCTGGCAGACGAGCACGGCCGCTCGGCCGTCGGGGAACTCGCCGGCGCCCGCGGATCTGAGGCTCTCGAGCCAAGCCAGCCCAGCCGCTAGGTCCCAACCCGTCACCATGCAGGTGGTGTCACTCGGGGGCTTCTCCCAGCCGAGCATGCTTCGCAGTAGTTGGCCGTTCACCGTCCAGTCCAGGAATGCGTGCTCGTTGGCCTGGGCTCTGTCGCCATTCAGGAGCGTCGTCGCCGTTGTTGCTTCGACTACGGCGAGGAGGTCCATGTTGCCAGCCTAGAACCCGTCGCAGGGATGGAACCCCAGACGCCCGGATCTGCCGCGACGCGTCCACGGCCGAATCGGTCCCTGAGGAGCTGAGTGGGTCGGACGGGTCACTCTGGGATTCACCGCATGCAGCCGAAGTCTGCGTCTGACATCCGGTAGAACTTCGAACTCCTCACAACGCCGCCAGCGAAGGCGACCTCGTCTTCCTTGAGAGACGACGGTACGAACTCAACCGAGCCGCCCAGAACCGCATCCGTGCGCTCATAGGTGACGAATACATTCTCGTCGCGGTCGACCTCTCCCTTCGATTTGATCGTGTAGCCCCGGATGTCCGTTTGAAGCAGAGGGAGGCTAGCGGCGGCGCCGGAGCCCGTGCTCTGCGCTGTCCAAACAACAGAAGCGGTTGAAGCACCATCTTGCTCAACTTGGACAGATGAGAACTCTCCACAGACAAGCTTGGCAACAAGATTCCCGTTCTCCATGATCACATAGCCGGCGCTCCAGGGCCGTGACGGAGCAATCCAGCTGCAAGCAGGAATCGCGAGTGTCACCAACAGCAGGATCGATAGCAGGGGCCAGCGCCCTCTGACCATAAGGTGGCGGTTGGATTCAGTGTTCCCAGGCACGCCTCCAGTCTGCCCCACCCCCAATGCCGCCCGAGCCATCGAGAGTCATCTGCGGGCCGAGCCACGTGCCTGCTCATTCCGCGGTCTGCGAGGGGTGGCCTCCGGGTTCGGTGTCCCGAGCACGATCGCCCTCCAGCCGCGTCTCGGGCAGACGAGACGGTCCGCGACAAGGCCTGCCGGTAGAGTTCCGGTGCACGAAGGATCGGCATCAGCAGAAGGGGTGTCGCTGATGGTCAGTGGCGGAGCAGGGTCTCGGGCAGCGTTGCTCAGGTGGGTCCGCTGGTTGTGGATGGTGCCGGTCGTGCTCTGGCTTGTTCTGACATGGGTGTCATTCTCGCCTGGAGCCAGCGTGTCTAGCGTCGCGCTCTGGCTGGCCGTTGCCAGCCCGGCCCTGATCGTCGGCTACCGGGCGCTCTTCATCGCAGGAGTGTCGGTGTCGCAGTCGGGGCCGCAGGTCATTTACCGCGGTCTGGTCGCTGCGAGGAGCATTGAGGTCTACTCGATCGAGGAGTTCGAGATCTGGGACGTGAACTTCTTCTCCGGGATCTCGGCGGGGTTCGTCCAGGTGCGTCGGACAGGCAAGCGCCCCGTGGTGTTGTGGGCGTTGGGGTACGCGGCGCCCGACACTCATGACATTCTGTTGCGCGAGATCGAGGGGGCATGTGCCGAGCTCTGGGGTTGGGCCGCGCGGGACTCGGGTCAGCCGCGGAGGGGTGAGTCGCTGTCGCCAACGCGGATCAGTCCCAGCGTCATCGAGGGCGTGTCGACGGACATCCTCGGCCGTCGAACCGTTTGGTCGGGGTCGATCCGATCGAAGTGACACACCCGGCGGCGGCGATCCCTCCGTCTCGCCCACTCGAGGGGTAGCGACGACGATCTGTGTGGTTCTGAGCCACGCGCCGACATCCGCACATGCCGCATCCTGCGCGTCGCAGATGAAGGCGGGAGTCTCTTTACGAGTCTTCTTCCAGCGCGGCTGGGCAGTCGCTCGCCAGGACCAGGGTGAGACGCGATGTCGCAGTCCTATTGCGCGGCTCTCCGTCGACGCGGTAGGTGACCAATTGGCTGGCGGCGCTTCCTGTGTCCGCCGCCTCCGGTCGCAATGCGATGGCCAGGCTCACTGTGGCGGTTGGAGGTATCAGGTATGCGGCGACGGGTTGGCGTCCGGCCCATAGGGCGGCATTCTGGGCCGCTGGGTCATGGGTGACTCCGAACCCCAGGGTTGTGCCGTCTTCGAGTCCTATTGGGGGTACGACCACCACGTCGCTGAGTTTGACGTGGTCATGCTCGCCGACCTGTACGGACTTGAGCGTGATTGCGTGTGGGCTCGTGTTCGTGATCGGCACGCCGAACCAGTAGTCGGTGTCGCCAGCGAGTTTGGATTGGCAGATTCGGGTGCTGTTGCCAGGCACCTCCAGAGACGGGCCAACGGCGCAGCCCGCAGTGCTGGCTGCGGTGAGCAGGCTCCATGCGATCCATGCCGTGCCCTTGTTGCCCATGACGAGACTGTAGACCGGACGGGGTTCACCACCGACAGGCTTACTCTCATGCCGCTGCGAGTGGTGTTCCCAAGTTCGGCGGGCAAAATGCTCCGTGCGGCACCCAGATCTTCGACAGCTGATTTCTCCGTGAAGCTCGTCACCCGTGCCTACTATGGGCTCATGTTCCGCTCCTGAGGACAGATCACCAACGCCCATCGACACGAACGGAACAACCATGCCCTCTGACCTGATGACCCTCTCACTTACCCGTCGCACAACCACTCCCGCCAACATCGACGCCGTCGAGCTCCGAGGCATCCAGACCTCTGATCGCGACGCCCTCGCCACCGCCTATCTCGCGGCATACCCGCCAGGTGTCGCGGCCACCAGCCTGAACGACGCCCGGCAGGAGATGGACGACACCTTCACTGGAGAGTTCGGCGCACTGCGCCACGATCTCACCCGGGTCGCCACCTTCGAGGACCGACCCGTCGGTGCGATCCTGGTGGTAGGTAAGTCGATTTGGGACCCCCAGTTGCACGGGCCCTTCATCATCGACCTTTTCGTGCATCCCGACGTACGAGGCATGGGCGTCGGCCGAGCCCTGCTCGACGACGCGGTGCACGCCTGCGCGCGGGCCGAGGATGCCACCCTCTCGCTGCGCGTCGGCGAGGGCACTTCCCCAGCGGCTCTCGCGCTCTACACCCGGGCAGGGTTCCAGCAACGCTGACAGCGAGGTCCGAGTGGCGCTCCACGCGGTGGGCCACTCGGACTGCGCCTTGCTCCCGTGGCCTGGGAGCCGCCCCGAGGGAGGCCCGCCCGAGCAGGTGTTGAACTGTCCGCTTCGGTCAGATACATCCGGTCATGCCGCATCCTGCGCGTCGCAGATGAAACCAGGAGTCTCTTTACACGTCTTCTTCCAGCGCGGCTGGGCAGTCGCTCGCCAGGACCAGCGTGAGACGCGATGTCGCAGTCCTATCGCGCGGCTCTCCGTCGACGCGGTAGGTGACCACCTCGCTGGCGACGCTTCCTGTGTCGGCTGCCTCCGGCCGCAGTGCGATGGCCAGGCTCACCGTGGCGGTCGGAGGTATCAGGTAAGCGGCGACGGGTTGGCGTCCGGCCCATAGAGCGGCGTTCTGGGCCGCCGGGTCATGGGTGACTCCGAACTCCAGGGTTGTGCCGTCTTCGAGTCTCATTGGGGGTACGACCATCACATCGCTGAGTTTGACGTGGTCATGCTCGCCGAGCTGTACGGACTTGAGCGTGATTGCGTGTGTGCTCGTGTTCGTGATCGGCACGCCGAACCAGTAGTCGGTGTCGCCAGCGAGTGTGGATTGGCAGATTTGGGTGCTGTTGTCAGGCACCTCCAGAGACGGGCCAACGGCGCAGCCCGCAGTGCTGGCTGCGATGAGCAGGCTCCATGCGATCCATGCCGTGCCCTTGTTGCCCATGACGAGACTGTAGACCGGACGGGGTTCACCACCGACAGGCTCACTCTCATGCCACGGTGGGTGGAGTTCCCTCGGTCAATCAAGGAGCTCGTCGGCGTGCCCACCATCGTCCAGACGCGAGCAGGACCGCCGCGGTCGCCAACAGCCACCACAGTTCGTCCATCCCTGGTGGATCGGCCCACGGGCCGAAGTAGAACATCGTGACCATGATGGCCGCCGTGACGATCGCCGCCAGGGCGACGCCGACGATCAGCTCGACGATGAATCGCATCACCCTGGGACTCCTTCACCTGCCGGCCGCGCGCACCACGCTTCCGTCGCGACTGCCCTTTCGCGATCACTGACGACGACGTAGCCCCAGTTGAAAACCGGCAACTCCGCTTACGACGAGCGAGCCGGCGAAGACCAGGGCTAAGCCCCAGACTTGTCCGGGCTGCAGCACCATGGTGGTGGACCACGGTTGGTCCGCTAGAGGGGCGTAGGCGAACCACCCGAAGGAGCTCGGTCCCGGTGCCGTCATTGCGAAGGTGATGATGCCTGAAGCAGTGAGAGCGGCACCGATGCCGCCTAGGACCAACTGCGCTACGGCTCGTGTGTTCGCCATACACAGCAGTGTGGCATGCGTCGAGCGCACCACTTTTGGCAGCAACTGCAAAGGCACTCATCTGCCGCGGGTAGGACGGTTCATTGGCTCCTGTAGATGTCGGACCGGTGGTCGATGGCCATGATGGTGACGACGTCGGAGATGCGGTAGATGATGCGGAAGTCCCCGCGTCGTGCGCTGTGGAGCCCTTCCATTTCACGACGCAGCGGCTTGCCGACCCGACGCGGGTTCGCGGCCACGGGCCCGTAGATGAACTCCACCGCTGCTGCGGCTACCTTCTCCGGGAGGTGGGTCATGGCGCGCTTGGCCGTCGGGGTCCAGGCGATGGATAGTGGAGCGTCGCTCATGCGGTGAGGGTGCGGAGGATCTCGTCCTTGGTCATGACTTCCGCGTCGCCTGCGGAGAGTTCGGTCAGGCTGGTTCGGATTTGCCGCATCAGCTGGGGGCGGCCGGCGATGTCCAGGGTCTCTTCGAGTGAGGCGAGGTCGTCGATGCTGACCACGACGGCTGCGGGGCGGCCGTGCTTGGTGATCACCACCCGGTCGTGCTCACGTTCCACCTGGTCTACGACTTCGGACAGGTGGTTCTTGACGTCCCGTAGCGCCATCGATCCTTCAACGGTCATAGCTACAAGTGTAGCCACAATCCGGCAGTCCGCAATGCGCGCTCTTGCCGCGGTGTGCGAGGGTAGCCTGTCGGCTTTGGTGGTCACCCGAGCACGGCCGCCCGCCCTCAATGCCGCGGCGGGGGTGTTGCCGCTGTTGGGAGGCCGTGTCA
>JAPUEL010000066.1 GCA_027492545.1 Propionibacteriaceae bacterium | reverse complement strand
CGCCCCGGCCGGCAGCCCGGCCAGCGTCAGGCCGTCTCGGGCGCAGAGCGCGTCCCTGGCGTCGGCGCGCGGGGGCACGGCGGCGATCACCAGCCCCGGCACCGCCGCGGTGGGCAGGTCCTTGAGGGAGTGCACCGCGAAATCGCAGCGCGCCTCCAGCAGCGCCGTGCGCAGCTCGGCCGCGAACACGCCCAGCGATCCGAGGCGAGTCAGCGACCCCCGCTCCACGTCGCCGCCCGTCCTGATCCGCACGAGCACCACCTCGTGGCCACCGGCGCGCAGCGTCTCGGCCACCTGCTCGGACTGCGCGACCGCGAGCGCGGACCCACGGGTGCCGAGCCGGAGTCTCACCGGGCCAACCGATCGCAGCCGGCGATCACCGAGGCGATCCCGTTGCCGTCGAGCCAGGCACCCACCAGGTCCACGCCGGCCGCGGCCACCGCCTCGAGGTAATACTCGCGGGCCGAGTGCTCCATCCGGGTGGGCATCGACTCCCAGGAGACCGAGGCGAAGCCGGTGACATCGCCGTCGGCCAGCTCGATCCCCAGGAAGCGCGAGGCGTCCGCGAGTGCCTCGGCGCGGGTGGGGAGCAGCTGCTCCGGGTAGGACAGCCGCAGGATCTCCTGGCCGCGGCTTCGGGCCCACGGCCACTTCAGCGAGTAATGGGTCAAGGCCTTGGCGTGGATGGCGTCATCCCGCTCGCCCACGAGGAGCCCGGAGCCCACCGGAGCGTCGGCGAGGGCGGGATGGGACAGCCCCAGGACGGCGAGCCGCGCCGTGGCGACCGGCGGGGCGGCGAGGTCCACCCCGATCCGTGCCAGGAGCGCGCACGCACTGGCGGCCGACGAGGCGAGCACCATCCGGTCGGCGACGAGGACCTCGCCGTCCGGCAGGCCCACGGCGAACTGGACGCCCGCCCGGCGCAGCGACACCGCGGGCGAGGCCATCCGGATCTGCCCACCGGCAGCCCGGATTCGACCCGCCAGCTCGTCGACGAGCCGGAACATTCCGCCCACCGGTTGCTCGACGGCCGCCACCCCCGGCCGGCGGAGGGCGGCGACGGCGCCGAGCAGGGTGCCCGACTCCGCGAGAGCGTGCGTCAAGCCGGGCGCGAACGCCGCCAACGGCATCCGGTCCGGTGGCAGCGAGTACACGCCCAGCGCCACCGGGGCGACCAGCGTGGCGAGCGCCGCCTCGCCGAGCCGCGCCCGCACCAGTTCACCGACGGTGGCGGCGTCCGCGCCGACGTCCCGCGGTAGGTCCGCGTCCTCTTTGAGCCGCGCCAACCCGTCGGCGCTGAGGGCCCCCAGCGCGGGGTCGTCGAGCGACGACGGGATGCCCAGGATCCCCTCCGCCATCGGCCAGACCCCGTCCGGGCGCCAGATGTGCGGCTGGCCCGCCGGGCCCGCCACGTCGAGCCCCAGCTCGTCGCACAGGGCCCTCCCCACTCCCCCGCGGACCGCGTAGGCCTCGGCCCCGGAGTCCACCTGGACCCTGCCGATGTCCACCGGGGCGATCATCCCGCCCAGCCGCGTGGTGGCCTCAAGGACCGTGACCCGCCGCCCCTGCTGGGCCAGGCGGTAGCCGGCCAGGAGACCGGCGAGTCCCCCGCCGACGACGACGGCCGTCACAGCGCGTGCAGGAGTGCCACCAGGTCGGTGAGCACCCCCGGGTCGGTGGTGGGGGGCACGCCATGGCCCAGGTTGACCACGTGGGCCGGCGCAGCCCGCCCGCGCTCGACGACGTCGCGGGCGTGCGCCTCGAGGGGCGCCCATCCGGCGGCGAGCATGGCGGGGTCGATGTTGCCCTGCAGCGGCAACCCGGGGAGCAGGGCGGCCGCTTCGTCGAGGGGTGTGCGGTAGTCGATTCCCATCGCCTCGACGCCGCAGGCCGCCATCTCCGGAAGGATGTGCCGGGTCCCGGTGCCGAAGTGGATGCGGGGCACCCGGCCCTCGACGGCCGCCAGCACCGCGGCCGAGTGCGGTGCGACGTGCCGGACGTAATCCTCGCGGGTCAGGGCGCCGGCCCAGGAGTCGAACAGCTGCACGACGCGGGCGCCGGCATCCACCTGGACGCCCAGGAATTGGCCGGACAGGTCCGCGCACCAGCCGAGCAGCCGGTGCCACGCCACCGGATCCGCGTGCATCATGGCCCGCGCCGCCAGGTGGTCGCGCGAGCCGCGACCCTCCACGAGGTAGGCGGCCAGGGTGAACGGCGCACCCGCGAAACCGATCAGCGGGGTGTCGTCCCCCAACTCGGCCACCACGGTGCGGACTGCCTCAGTGATGGGGCTGGTCTCGATGAGCGCGTGCCTCGTGATGCGGTCCACGTCCGCGGCGGTCCGCACAGGCCGCTCGATGACGGGGCCCACACCCGAGTGGATCTCGACCTCCACCCCCGCCAGGACGAGCGGGGTCATGATGTCGGAGAAGAAGATGGCGGCGTCCACCTTGTGGCGCCGGACAGGCTGCAGCGTGATCTCCGCGGCCAGCTCCGGGATCAGGCAGGCCTCCAGGATGGTGGTGCCCTCACGGATGGCGCGGTACTCGGGCAGCGATCGTCCGGCCTGGCGCATGAACCAGACGGGGAGGCGTTCGGGACGGTGTCCGCTCAGCGCGGAAAGCATGGGATTCATTTGTGGACGATTCTGCCTCATCAGCCAAGGGTGCTTGAATAGGGATCACTGTGACTATGCGCGTGTTCTCCATTCAGCACGACCGGCAGGGACTGCCGGAGGTTGAGCGCACCAGCGCCTGCGTCGACGACGTGGCCGCCCGCCTCACCTCCCTGCCGGAGGTCAACGGGGCCGTGGTGCTGAGTACGTGCAACCGCGTCGAGGTCATCCTCGACACCACCGGCGAGGCGTCCAACACCATCCTCAGGGTGGCCCTCAACTCGTCCTTCGAGACCCCGCCGGCCTGGGATCTGTACCTCGGGGAGGCGGCCCTGGGGCACGTGTTCCGCGTCGCCGCGGGCCTGGACTCCATGGTCGTGGGTGAGCGCGAGATCGCCGGGCAGTTGAGGCGGGCGCTGACCGCCGCGCAGGAGGAAGGGGTCACCTCCCTCCCGCTCACCCTCGCCGTCGACGAGGCCCTCAAGACGTCCAGGCGGATCGCCCGGGAGACGGCGTTGGAGAGCGCCGGCCGCTCCGTCGTCAGCGTCGGCCTCGACCTCATGGGCATCGAGGACTGGACCTCGGCCACGGTCACGATCGTCGGCACCGGGTCCTACGCCGGCGCGGTGGTCGCGGCGCTGCGGGCGCGGGGCGCAGCGCGGATCCGGGTTCACTCGGCCAGCGGCCGCGGGTCCACGTTCGCCGACAGCCACGAGCTCGTCCACGTCGCCACCCTCGAGGAGGCCCTCACGGACACCGACCTCGTCGTGACCTGCCGCGGGCTCGGCTCCCCGGTCGTCGAGACTGCGCATGTGACTGGACCCCAGCGCTTCCTGGACCTCTCCCTGAAGCGCGACGTGGCCCCCGAGGTCGCCGCGCTGGTGGGCGTTCGAGTGGTCGATCTCGCTTCCATCCAGGCCTCCATCCAGCCATGCTTCGCCGACGACACCCGCCGGGCGGAGGCGCTCGTGGAGGCCGGCGTGGCCGATGTGCTGACCAAGCTCCGCGCGCGCATCGTGGACCCGGCGGTGGTGGGGCTCAGGCAGTCCGTCATGGCCATGGTCGACGACGAGGCCGCCCGCCTCCCGCAGCGCCCCCTCACCCACGAGGACGCCACCCTGGCGCTGCGCCGGCTCGCCACCCGCCTCCTCCACGTCCCATCGACGCGTGCCCGGATGGCGGCCGAGCAGGGGCGCACCGAGGAGTATCTGCTGGCCATGGCCGAGCTGTACGGCATCGGCGCCGACGAGGTGGTGGACCCGGAGGTCATGGAGTCCCAGCACTGCCCCGTCACCCACATGGGCGTCGACGATCTTGATTCCGCCGAGGCCCAGGAGGCCATGTGACCCTCGAGCCGTACACCGCTGTCCTCTTCGCGTCCTACGGCGGGCCCAACGAGTCCGCCGACGTCCTGCCCTTCATGCGCAACGCGACCGCCGGCCGGGGCATCCCGGACGAACGCCTCATCGAGGTGTCCAAGCACTACGAGCTGTTCGGCGGGCGCTCACCCATCAACGAGCTCAACGCCGCCCTCATGGAGGCCGTCCGTGCTGAGCTGACCCGCCGAGGGGTCGACGTGCCCGTGGTCATCGGCAACCGCAACTGGCATCCGTATTTCGCGGACACGGTGCAGGGCCTCGTCGACGACGGCCACCAACGCGTGGTGGCCCTGGCCACGTCGGCGTACTCCTCCTACAGCGGCTGCCGGCAGTACTGCGAGGACCTCGAGCGCGCCGCCGAGCCGCGTGGCATCCGGATCGACAAGGTGGACCCGTTCGGGGAGACCCCCGGCTTCGTGTCGGCCAACGCGCGCGCCCTCGTCGAGGCCGTGCGCCGGCTGCGGGATCGCATCGGCGACGGTGCGCTGCGGGTGCTGTTCGTCACTCACTCCATCCCCACGGCCATGAACGAGGCCTCCTCGACCGGTGAGCCCGAGCGTCGCTACGACGCGCAGCACCTGCGTGTCGCGGCGGCCGTCGCGGAGGAGGCATCCTCGATGCTCGGCGAGGATCTCGCCTGGGAGCTCACCTTCTGCTCACGCTCCGGGGCGCCGCACATCCCGTGGCTCGAGCCGGACGTCAACGACCGGATGCCCGAGGTCCAGGCTGAGGGTGTCGCGGGTGTGGTGGCGGCCCCCATCGGCTTCATCTCGGACCACATGGAGGTGGCCTACGACCTGGACACCCAGGCCAAGGAGACCGCCGAGGGCCTCGCCCTCCCCTACGAACGCGCGGCCACCGTCGGGACCGATCCAGGCTTCGTGTCGCTCCTCGTCGATCAACTCCTCACGAAGGCCGCAGCCGCACGGGGAGAGGCCACGTCCGTGGGACGCTGCCGGTTCTCCACCGGGCGCTGCTGCCTCCCCCGCCCCCAGGTTCAGGAAGGAACCCCATGAGCAGACACCCCGGCCGCGACGAGCGCGACGAGCAGGACGTCGACCTCGAGGCCATCAACGCACAGCCGCTGTACGCCATGTACTCGGTGTTCTCGACGGCGGCGCCCCTTCCGGGCTCCTCCCTGGAGACCGCGGGGCTGGCCGCGGAGCTCACGTCGGCGCTCGACTCCACCGGGGTGAGCGTGCGTGGGTTCTACGACGTGGGCGGGTTCCGCGCCGACGCGGATCTCATGGTGTGGACGCTCGCCCACGATCCCGCGTCGCTGCAGGCGGGCTATCACGCCATCAGGCAGTCAGGCCTCGGCGCCCACCTCGCGCCCGTGTGGTCCGTCATGGGCGTGCACCGCCCAGCCGAGTTCAACCGCACGCACGTGCCCAGCTGTTTCGCCGGCTTCGCGCCGAGGCCGTGGCTCACCGTCTACCCCTTCGTCCGCAGCTACGACTGGTACTACCTCGACGACGCCCACCGGTCCAGGATGTTGATGGAGCACGGCATGGCCGGGCGCGAGTACCCGGACGTGGTGGCCTCGACGCTGTCGTCCTTCGCCCTGAACGACTACGAGTGGATCCTCGCGTTCGAAGCCGACGACCTGCACAGGCTGACCGACGCGATGCGGCATCAGCGCTCGGTGGAGGCCCGGCTGCACGTCCGTGAGGAGACGCCGTTCTTCACCGGGCCGCGGGTCGAACTCGCCGAGTGGATCAACCGTCAGCCCATCGGCTGACGCCGCGCGGCTACTTCCAGCCGAGCTCGCGGGCCACGGCCACCAGATTCTGCATCCAGTGGGCGTTGTAGTCCACGCCGAGTTGGCTCGGCATCGCGAACAGCACGTAGTCCGCCTCCGTGACGGCCTCGTCGGCCCTGAGCATCGCGGCCACGTCCTCCACGCCGCCCACCATCTGCGGCCCTGAGCGCGCCTTCGAGCCGTCCAGGATCCCGACGTGGTCGTGGGCGTCCCCACGCAGCCCGAAGTAGCGGCGATCGTCGTCGCTGGTGATGGGAAATACCGGCCGGGTCACGGCCGCCCACCCGGGACCGGAGTGGCCGAGCCGGTGGAACACCCGGCGGTAGCCGCGCACCTGGTCCGCCTGTTGGATGTGGAAGGGGCGCCCGTCGTCGGCCAGGAGCAGCGTCGAACTCAACAGGTTCATCCCCTGCTCCGCGGTCCAGATGCCCGACTCGGCGCTGCCCGCGCCCCACCAGATGCGGTCCGGCAGACCAGGGCTGAGAGGGCGGATCGGCAGGTCCGGGCCCTCCCCCGCCGCCTGCGCCGCTGCGGAATGGGCGACCGGCTCGCCGGCGATCGCTCGACGGAAACGAGCCGCCTTGGCCTGGGCGTGATCCGCCCACGACTCGCCGTCGGAGAGCCGGTAACCGAACTGCCGCTGGCCATCGACGGCCTGCTCCGGGCTCCCCCGGCTGACGCCGAGTTGCAGCCGGCCGCCGGAGATCAGATCCGTGGCGGCGGCCTGCTCCGCGAGATGCAGAGGGTTCTCGTAGCGGAGGTCGAGGACCCCGGTGCCGACGTCGATGCGGCTGGTGACGGCCGCCATGGCCGCCAGGAGGGGCATGGGCGAGGCGTGCGACTCCTCGAAGTGGTGCACCCGCACCCAGGCACCGTCGAGGCCCACCTCGTCGGCGATCCGTGCGAACTCGACGTGCTGGCGCAGCGCGGCGGCCGCGTCGGGCACCCGGGCCCCCACCACGTGGCGGTAGTGCCCGAAGGACAGGAACCCGATCCGCTTCATATCTCGGCTAACGCGGCTGGGGGTGGAATATTCCGACGTTGTGGGCGAGCAGCCGCCAGGCGCCGTGCGCGTGCCCGAGCTCGGAGAAGTGCGCGTTGCCGAGGCCGCCCAGCACGCGACCCTGCAGGCCGAGAAGCGCGTGGATGACACGGTTGAGCAGCAGTCCGTGGGCGACGATCAGCACGGTGCCGTCGGCGTGTGCCGCGGCGATCTCCTCCATGGCGGGCAGGCCACGGGCCACAACGTCGGCCAGGGTCTCGCCCTCCGGCGAGCGCCGGAAGTCCACGCCGTTGGCGTACTTGGCCTCATAGTCGGGCATCCCCGCCTTGACCTCGTCCCAGGTGAGCCCCGCCCAGCTGCCGACATCGATCTCCATGAGCCGGGGGTCCGTGCGGATCTCGACGCCCGGGCGGACGATGGTGGCGGTGTCGAGTGCCCGGGAGAGGGGCGAGGCGTAGACGGCTTCCACCTCGACCCCGGCGAGCGCGACGCGGGCCGCCTCGGCCTGGCGGCGTCCGACGGCGTTGAGCGGCACGTCGGCGCGACCCTGGAAGCGTTGCTGTGCGTTCCAGTCGGTCTGGCCGTGGCGCAGGACCAGCAGCCGGGTCGAGTGCTCCAGCCTCACAGGGCCGCGTCGTCGTCGCCGTCGTCGTCGTCCGGCTCGGGGAGATGCAACTCAAGGGGGATCTGTGGGCAGTCCTTCCACAGCCGCTCGAGGTTGTAGAGCGTGCGCTCCTCCGTGTGCTGCACGTGGACCACGAAGTCGATGTAGTCGAGGAGGACCCAGCGGTTCTCCCGGTCCCCCTCACGACGGACCGGCTTGTACCCCGCGGCGAGCAGCTTCTCCTCGACGCCGTCGACGATGGCCCCCACCTGGCGCTCGTTGTGGGCTGAGGCGATGAGGAAGATGTCGGTGATGGCGAGTTGCTCCGACACGTCGAAGGCGACGATCTTGTGGCCCTTCTTGTCGGCCGCCGCCTGCGCGGCGATCTGAACGGGCTTGAGCACGTCGTCAACTACGGTCACTGGGAACTCCTGATCCTGGGGCCGGGTACAGCCCTCTCTTGGCGATGTACTGGACGATACCGTCCGGCACCAGATACCAGATGGGCTCGTGGGCGTGGACCCGCTCACGGCAGTCGGTCGACGAGATGGCCAGCGCCGGCACCTCGAGCAGGGTGACGGCATCCTCGGGGAGGTGCGCCAGGTCATCGGGGGTCATCGGCACGCCCGGCCGCGTGACGCCCACGAAGTGAGCGAGGTCGAACAGCTCGTCCGCGCCGTACCAGGTGAGGATCTGCCGCACGGCGTCTGCGCCGGTGATGAAGAACAGGTCCGTGTTGTCCCCGCGCTCGGCACGCAAATCCTTCAGGGTGTCGACCGTGTACGTGTTGCCCGGCCTGTCGATGTCCACCCGCGACACCGAGAACCGGGGGTTCGACGCGGTGGCGATGACGGTCATGAGGTACCGGTCCTCGGCGAGGGAGACCTCACGGTGGCTCTTCTGCCACGGCATGCCGGTGGGGACGAACACCACCTCGTCGAGCTCGAACTTGGCCGCCACCTCGGACGCGGCCACGAGGTGGCCGTGGTGGATGGGGTCGAACGTGCCGCCCATCACGCCGAGGCGGTAGCGCCGCGACGTCGCGGTGCGCGCCAGAGCGAGCTCCGTGGTGGTCACTTCGAGTGCGGGCGACCCGACCCGAGTCCGATGATCCAGGCCAGCGCGCCGAGCAGCACGGCCAACGCCAGGGCGCCCATCACCCAGCTCGGGACGGTGGCGGCTGCGGCGGTCTCCAGAAGAAGGCTCATGGCGCCCGATCCTAGCAAGGGCGCCCCGCGGTGGGGACCGTCTCGGCTACGCGCGGACCTGCCCGTCGCCCTCGATGATGTACTTGCTGCTGGTCATCTCCGGCAGTCCCATGGGACCGCGGGCGTGCAGCTTCTGGGTGGAGATGCCGATCTCGGCGCCGAATCCGAACTCGCCGCCGTCGACGAAGCGGCTGGAGGCGTTGACCAGCACCGCAGCGG
>JAPUEL010000065.1:25163-53704 GCA_027492545.1 Propionibacteriaceae bacterium | reverse complement strand
TGACACCATCATGCCACCGGTAGGCAGTCGACCCCCAACGCGCGCTTCTCGGCATGAGCGCGAGAGCCGGATGATGGCCCGACACCGCCGTGCGCGGTCTGCTGGCCCGTCGAGGCTCGCGAAGCTGGCGAGGTGCCGATGCGGTTCAGGATGCAGGGCGGCGGCGTGGCGAGGCCGCGCGGATCGGACGCTGCGTTACGAGTACGAGATGTTGGAGCGCCAGCTGCACGACCACGCCGACGCCCGGGCCCGGCGACGCCGACCCGCCAAGGTTCCGGACGAGGTCTGTGTCGTCGCAGACCAGCCAACGGAGGAGTTCGTCGAGTGCACGCGCGGCCTGCTCACGGCCATCGCCCCGGGTCGAAACTTCCCCGCCGGCGGAGTCCGCCTCAGTGGACCCGCGTTAGAGGGGAACCGGGTGGGGCAGGTCAGAGCCGAAGGAGAAGCACGGGTGGCCATTACGACACGTGGGCGGCCGAGCCCGGGCACGCGCGCAACTGGACTCGCATCTTTGGGCCGGCCACGGGCTATCGAGACCAGTCGCCTTCTGTGCGACGATGTCGGCGAATCGGTTGGCTGGTAGCACGTTCGTAGCACGGCGAGGCCTACCGCTCGGTAGACTCCTTGTCAGAAGCGTTTCGACAGGGGTTCGAGTCCCCTATGCTCCACCCCGCGCACAAGGCTCGAACCCTTGCCCGAAGAATCATTGGGCTGGGTTCAGGCCTTGTCGGCGTTCGCGGCCCAGGTGAGGGCGTTGTCGTTGATTTCAGGGTCGAGGAGCATCTCGTAGGGGCGGGCGTACTCGACGTGGAGGTCATCGTCCTCGTCCACATAGATCTTTGTGAAGAAGGCTTGGTTGCACAGGCGCCGGTTGGCGTCGTCGCACCGCTTGTAGATGTCTACGCAGTTCTCCAACAGGTTCAGCGCGTCGTCTAGGTGGGCGCGGGCTTCGGTGTACTCGCCGTGGTGCGCGTCGATGCGGCGCGTGATGTGGTCCAGTTCGGTGAGGATGCGGTCTTGTTCTCGTTTCAGCAGGGACAGCGGGATCGCGTCGGCGTAGTGGGCTTGGATGAGACGGGTCTGTTCGTTCTCCAGCCGATCACGGTTCGCGGTGAGCTGGGCGAGTTCGTCGGTCTCGGCGGACATGAGCCGGTCGAACTCGTGATGCAGCATTCCGGCGAGGGCTTCGCGACGGGCGGGGGTGATCTGGATGCGGGCGTAGTAGTCCTCGATCAGATGCTCGACGTCTTCGATGAGGATGGCGCTGCGGGTGCAGTCGGTGCGCTTGGAGTGCCGGCCGGAGCAGACGAAGTAGGGGTAGACGAATCCGTGCCGGTTCTTGGAGTTGGAGACCATCAGGCGGGAGCCACAGGCGCCGCAGTAGATGCTGCCTTTGAGGTAGTGGTCGTGAATCTGCGTGGCCTCGGCGGCGCTCTTGTGGGAGGTGAGCACCGACTGCACCTGGTACCAGACCTCGGCCGGCACGAGCGGTGAGTGGGCTCCCTTGTAGTTGACGCCCCGGTAGGTGACGTCTCCCTTGTAGTAGGGGTTGGTCAGCAGCCGGTGCACCGAGGAGACGGCAAGCGGATTGGCGGGTCGCTTCGGCGTGGGCACGCTGACCAGGCCGCGGGCGGTGAGTTCTTCGTGGAGTTCACTGACGGTCCAGTCTCCAGAGGCGTAGGCCTTGAACGCCCATTCGACCAGCGGGGCACGTTCGGGGTCGAGCTGGACGGTGCGGACCTCGCGGCCGAGCTCATCGCGGACACGGACGTTGAGGTACCCGATGGGTGCTTTGCCGAGGGTGCCGCCGTTCGCGGCTTTCTGCGACATGCCTTTGACGACCTCGGTGGCGAGGTTGCGGGAGTAGAACTCCGCGATGGTGGACATGATGCCGTGCAGCAGCATCCCCGAGGGGGTCTCATCGATGTTCTCCGTCGCCGAGACCAGCAGCACCCCGGCCTGCTGCAGAGCGAGGTGGATAGTCACGTCGTCGGCGCGGTTGCGGGCGAGCCGGTCGACCTTGTGGACGATGCAGTACGCGACCTTGTGCTGTTTGACGTAGCGGATCATCCGCATCAGCTCGGGACGGTCGGCGGACTTCGCCGATGTGCCTGCGTCGGTGAACTCCTCCACGACGACCGCGCCGAGTTGCTCGGCCTTGCGGCGGTTCGCCTCTCGCTGCGCGGGGATGGAGAACCCTTCCTCGGTGCCGCCCTTCTCGGCTTGCTCCCTGGTGGACACACGCAGGTAGGAAACCGCCAGGGCGGTGCCCTTGGGTGGGTCGATGAGACTCCGCACCGGGTCGGTGCGGGCGGGTTCGGGGTGCGCCGTGTCGGCGTGCTCGATGGCTGTGGTGCTCATGGCTTCTTCTCTCGCTCGGACTCGTCTGGCCCTCGCGCGAAGCGCCCAGAAGAGGGATCGAGGTGTCGATCGTGAGAAGAAGCCCGAAGGCCGGAGGACTAGGACGCCGGGGCATCCACGTGAGATATGCCCGTCACGAGTGGCGGGGTTGAGGACCACAACACCCCACGCTTCGCGCGAGGCGTACATCTATTCTACCTGGCCCTCCGACACCGGCACAGGGATCGGGTCCGTGTGGGCGCCGGCCGGGCGAACCCGGTAGGTCTCGGGTGGTTCCTGGTTGCGGCGGATCGCGCGCGTCTGCCCGGTCTCCTGCAAGGTGAGCCGGATCAGCACCTCGGCGAGCTTGTGCAGGTCCACCGGGTCACGGTGCACGGCGCGGATGGAGAACTTCCGGTCCTCGTAGCGTCGCCGATCGGTCTTGCGCACATAGCTGGAGCCCATCAGTCGCGCACCTCCCCGGTGTCGAAGTCGGCATAGAAGGCGTCCTCCTTCTCTTGGCGGCGGGCCACGTCGTCGAGAACGAACTGCACGAACTCCTTCTCCCGATGCTCGATCACGACATCCTCGACCGGCGGCGCAGGGTCCTCACCGGGCCAGGCGGTCTGCCTCGTGGGACGGTCGCGGTCCAAGCGGGTGCTGGCCGTCGCGACCCATTCGCGCAAGCGCTCACGGGCCTCACCGTCGGCACACCGCACCTGAACGGCCTCACCCACCACCGTGGCGGAGGAAGAACGCGCACATCTGCCGCCCACAGTGCGAAGGTGCAGGGTCGGCTTCGGTACACGAGGGCGCGGCCCGCGGATGCTGTTGGCCGCGCGAGAGCTGGAACGGGTGCCGTGGAGCAGGATCACCAGCGGTCGGGCAGGAAACCAACCTACGTGCGGACCTCGCGCACCATCATCGCCGCGGAGACTCGGTTGTCGACGCCGAGCTTGGTGAAGATGTGGGACAGGTGCGCCTTGACCGACGCCATGGACACGTTCAGCCGCGAGCCGATCTGGGCGTTGGTCAAGCCCTCGGCCATGAGGACGGCGATCTCGCGCTCGCGTTGGGTGAGTTGCTCCAGCGCCGCGTTCGCCGGTGCTTCGGCGGCCGGACGCTCGGTGGCGACCTGGATGAGCGTGTCGGTGACCTCCGGTGACAGCGTCCGCTCCCCGGCGTGAACTCGACGGATCGCGTCGACCACCCGGGCCGGATCGGTGTCCTTCAACAAGAACCCGTCGGCGCCTTGCCGCAGCGCCCGCACCACGTAGTCGTCGGTGTTGAACGTGGTCAGCACGATGACGCGAGGCCGATCGTCCCGCCCGGCAAGGGCGTCCAGGGTCGCGAGACCATCCATGCCCGGCATGCGGATGTCGAGCAACAACAGGTCGGCACCCTGCGCCGCCAGGTGCTCCAGCGCCTCGATCCCGTTGGCGGCCTGCCAGGCCACCTCGATGTCAGCCTCACCGCCCAGGATGAAAGCCAGGCCGGTCCGCACCATGGCGTCGTCATCAACGATTCCGAGCCGGATCATGCGCCCTCCTTCGCCGGCGCGCCCCACGGGAGGGCGGCGTCCACCACGAATTGTCCATCCCGGACGCCGTGGGTGAGCGTTCCGCCCACCAGCCCGACGCGTTCGGCGATGCCCACCAGACCGAGCCGTGACCCGCTCGCGTCGGGGATCGCCAGGTCAGCGAGCGGGTTCGATACCCGCAGGTGCAAGACTTCGTCGCGTGCGGTGAGGCTGAGGTGCACCGGCGCTCCGGGGGCGTGCTTGCGGGCGTTGGTGAGGCACTCCTGGACGATCCGGAATGCCTGCCGAGACGCGTGGGTGGCCACCGCCTCAAGGTCGCCGATGTGGGTCACGGTGACGCGCTGGCCGATGTCTTCGGCGTCGGCCAGCAGGACGTCCAGCTCGGCGAGCGTCGGCTGGGGAGGCTCGGGCGGTGCCTCAGCTCCTCGCAGCGTGGCAAGCATCGTGCGAAGCTCGTCGAGTGACGCCTGCGCATTGAGCTGAATCATCCTGGCCGCTGCCTGGGCTTCATCCGCGGTGAGATTCGTTCGATAGGCCAGGCCGCCGGCATGCAGGGCGACCAGCGACAGGCGGTGCGCCACGACGTCGTGCATCTCGCGAGCGATGCGCTCGCGTTCGGCCATACGCGCCTCGTTGATGCGGGACGCCTCGGCCTCGCGTCGTGCCTGCTCCGCCGATTCGCGGTCGTGCTGGGCCTGAGCGCGGCTGGACGCCAACAATCCGATGAGGGTCGCGATCACCACGCCAGCGATGGCCAACGCCAGTTCGAAGCTGAGCGCCGTCGCAGCAGCACCCGAGGCCGACGCGAATAGCTCGAGCACCTTGGCGGCGATGAGGACGGCACCCGTCGTCAGGGCGCTGGTGAGGCTCCGGCGTCGGGCCACCGACTCCTGCGCCACGATCGCTGCCCCGAGCACCCCAGGGCTCGGCACCCACAAGGCGGCGATGACGAGTGCGATCGCGATCGGAGCTCGCTCGCGCCAAGGCAGCGCGACAAGGGCTGCGATGGCCGGGAGGACCAGCAGGAGGACGAGCGACCATGGGAGTGGGCGTCCAGCGGCGAGGCGGGCGGCGACCGGCGTCAGGTAGTAGAGGAACGCGAGCACCGCCACGGTCCACACCACGAATCGGGGCGGGGCAGGGGCGAGGGGTGGCGCGGTCACGGTCCCAACCTAACGCTGGTGCCTTCGAGGGGCGTCGGCCGAGCGGCCCGCGGAGGGGGGGTCCGATCGGACCTTCCCCAGCGCCGAAGCGACCCGTCACGGTGGCTGATCACCCGATGCGGCACCCCGGATGGCTGGGCTGAACTGAACCCATGATCAACCTGACCCACCTCACCAAGCGTTTCGGCGCCACCGTGGCGCTCGATGACGTCACGTTCTCTGTCGCTCCCGGCACAATCGTCGGGTTCCTCGGCCCCAACGGGGCCGGCAAGTCGACCTGCCTGCGTTCCCTGGTTGGTCTCGTCCGCCCCGACTCCGGGGAGGCCACCGTGAACGGGATGGCCTACGCCACCCTCGCCGACCCCGCCCATGTCGTGGGTGCCCTGCTCTCGGCCGACTCCTTCCACCCCGGCCGCACCGGACGCGAAACCCTGCGGTTGGCGTCCATCACGCTGGGCCTGCCCGCGAGCCGCGTCGACGACGCGCTGGACGAGGTTGGCCTGACCGCTGCCGAGGGACGCCGTCGCGTCGGCACCTACTCCCTGGGCATGCGGCAGCGTCTCGGCCTGGCCCACGCCCTGCTCGGCGACCCTGCCGCGCTCGTGCTCGACGAGCCGGCCAACGGCCTCGACCCGCAGGGTCAGCGCTGGCTTGCGGGTCTGCTCCGTTCACGCGCCGAGCGTGGGTGCGCGGTCCTGCTCAGCAGCCACGATCTGCACGAGGTCAGCCGCCTGGCCGACCGCGTTGTGATGGTGGCCCGCGGTCGGGTGCTCGCCGACGAGCCCATCACCGCCGCGTCCAGCGCCGAGCTCGAAGAGCAGTACTTCACCCTCACCTCTGGCGCTGACCGCGCCGCCTGACCACCACGCTCGAAAGGACCCCGAGATGACCGTCCACACCGCTTCCGTCCCCGCTCCTGCCGCCGCTCCGGTGCGCGCTGCGCGCGTCGCCTCGAACGAGACCTCCGGTCGGGCACTGGCCCGCGCCGTGGCCGTCGAGACCCGCAAGCTGGTCAACACCCGCATCGGACCCGTGCTGATCGCTGCGGCAGCTCTCCTGTCGGGCGCCTTTGCCGGGGGACGTGCCCTGTTCCCCACCACAGGAACCGACTTCGGCAAACTGGCGTCGATGGCTGTGGTGCCGGCGTCCATGATCTCGATGGTGCTCGCGGTGCTGCTCGTGGCCGGTGAGTTCTCGGCCCGCACCGCCTCCGTGACGTTGACCCTCGATCCCCGCCGTGGCCGTCTGGTGTTGGCGAAGAGTCTGACCGTCCTGGGGCTGTGGGTCGTCGCGACGACCTTGGCTGTCGTGGCGGCGGCGCTCGTGATGGTGGTGGCGCCGCTGATCACCGGTGTGTCCATGGCGTGGACGTTTGACGTCGCCTCGCTCGCCGTGGTGGCCGGCAATGGTGCCTTCCTGGTCCTGGCGGGCTTCGCGTGGGCCCTGGCGCTGCGCAACGCGGCCGCCCCGATCGCCTTCCTGCTGGTGTGGCCCACGGTGGCCATGCTGGTCGGCAGCATCTCCGACACCGCAGCGCGCGCCATGGCTTTCGTGGCCGTCGATCCGCTCCACGAACTTCTTCCGGACGCGGCGGTCGTCGGTCCGCTGGCCGTGGTCGTCGCCGCGATGGTGTGGATCTTCGCCCCAGGTACCGTCGGGACGCTGCGTCTGCTGCGCGACGACCTGTGACGAACCCCGACCAGAAGGAGACGTCCATGAAGAAGCGCAAGCCCCTCGGCCTGGTGTTCGTCGCCATCATCGTCAGCGTGGCGGCCGTCGCGGCGATGGTGTCGTGGTGGCAGTCCCGCCCGCAGGGCTCACCTGTGGCTGGTGAGTTCACCGAGGCGGTTCTCTCGGAACGGATGACCTCCGCCCGGGTGCTGGCACTGGGGGAGGCCACGCATGGCACCCATGAGTTTCAGGCGCTGCGCCTGCAATTGCTGCAGAAGGTCGCGGACCAGGGCTTCACGACCGTCGCCTGGGAGGAAGACTTCGGCAGCGTCGCCTCGGTTGACGCCTGGCTGCAGGGTGGACCGGGCACCGCCGTGGAGGCCGCCCGTCTGTTCGGCTACGGCCTGAACCGGACCCGGGACACGGTCGACTTGCTGACCTGGGTGCGCGCGCACAATGACCAACACCCGACGGGCGAGGACATCCGCTTCGTGGGCATCGACGCCGCGCGTCCCACCGTCACCAAGGGGCTTGCGCTCGCCTGGCTGGCCGCGCGGAACCCCACGGCTGCGGCCGACCTGACCGCGCGGCTGGCGCGCTTCACCGATGAATCCCTGTGGGACAGGGCGGTGGCCGCCGACGTCGAGTCGGCCGTGGCGGACCTGCAGGCCGCGCTCACGGCGTCCGATGACGGGAGCGAGGCAGCGGCCGAGGCGCGGCAGGCGGGGCGCGTGCTGGAGCAAGCCCGGCAGCGAGGCCTCGGTGTCGGCAACCGGGACGCGATGATGTTCGACAACCTGGCCTGGCTCGTGGAGCGCGGGACGGCGTCCGGGCGCGAGCGCACGCTGCTGTTCGGCCACAACGGGCACCTCGACCGCGCGGGGCAGGCGACCGCGGTCGGGGGCGACACCGTGGGGCGGCTGGCCGCGCGGCAGTGGGGAGATGACTACCGGGTGATCGGCACCGACGGGCATCGCGTGGGGCTGAACTCGCAGGGAACGGTGTCGACGCTGACGGTGAACGGGCGCATCCGCGGGCTGTTCGAAGGCACGACGGTGGGCTACCTGGAGCTGGCCTCGGTCACCGGGGCCGACGCCGAGTTGTTGCGCGGCGCCACGACGATGGTCAGCGCCGGCGAGCCGTTCGCCTCGTGGCAGGCGTGGGTGCCGCCGTCGCACACGGTGAGCGTCACCCCCGCGGAGGCCTGGGACGCGCTCATCTACGTCTGGGACGCGTCCCCGACCGAGCGACTGGGCTGAGCTGCGGCCCGGGGAGGCGTACCCGCGCTAAGCCGACCACCTGACGCCCGTCGGCGCCTTGCTGTTAGCGTGCCGCGCACTGTTCACCCTCCGCCCCTGGGAGTCCGCCATGACTGAGATGCCCACGCCCGAAACCCTCGAGTTTGCTTGGCTCGCTTCCACCGGCAGCGCCCCCGTGCTCGGGCCGGCCGATGGGGTGGTCCAACCGGAACTCGCTCCGGGGGACGCGCCGCTGTGTGGTTGCCCAGAAGCGTAGCGGACCCGTTCTGCTCGGGGTCGTACGCGCACAGCCAGTGCAGATGCAGGGCGGACAGTTCCCAGACGAGTTCGGGGTGATGGTGCCAGAACGGAGGGATCACGCTGGCGGGCAGCCCGTAGGTGAATCCTCACTAACCATGAGGCCGAGGTCGGCAACTCGCTCAAGCAGTTCTCGGTGACCCACCGGGTAGGGACGATCAACGCCGTTCGCCATGACCGCGATCGTGTCGCCACCGGACGCCAGGGCCGCTCGATGGGCAGCTCCCTCGATGCCGTACGCACCGCCGGCAACCACTACCCGTTCAGCGTTGGCGAGGTCGGAAGACAGTTGTCCGGCCACATGCTCGCCGTAGGAGGTCGCGGCCCTCGCGCCGGTGATGGTGACAAACTCGCTGAGCGGTCGCGCCAGGAACGAGGTAGCGCCACGAGTCCACAGGACATATGGCCGCCGATCGCCAAGATCGTCGAGCGCAGACGGCCAATCTTGGTCGCCAGGGATCAGCACGCCGATACCCATGCGCTGGGCTTCGACGATGCGCTGGGAGTGTGTCTGAGCGTCTGAACGCTCGAACTGAGCGCGCCAGACCCGTGCGTCAACGGTGCCGAGGCCCGGCACCCCATCGTCACGCTCAGCGAGCCGGAGCACCGCCACCGCTCCCACCTCGCCCAGGAGACGGCCTGTCACCGCGTCGTCTGGTTCGAAGATCATCGACAGCACCATCCGCGCTGTGCGCTCGTCCTGGAGTACCTGGCTCAGGTTCGTCATCGTCGGCTCCTCTCACACCTACAGAGAGGTGCGCGCGGCGGCGCGGAAACCGGAGGGTTCCGTGAACGCCGACCCCGGCGTACAGTGGAGGGTGAGGCAGGTTCTCCTCATATTGCGGGTCCTCCGGGACGGCCTTCGGGCACTCACACACGTTCTGCCTCCTCGACGGAGAAACACGTGTGACGAGAGGCCCGTCATGTTCCGCTTCATATGGACGCTCAGCGTTCGCACCCGCGATTACCTGCATCGCTACATGCCGAGCAACCAAATGCTCGCTGCCATCCGCACCCGACGCGGACTCAAGTGGGGGCTGCCCGCGATGCTGGTTGCTCTCCCGTACTTCCTGATCGCCTACACCTGCTCCGCCGCAGTCGCCGACGGCGGTCCCGGTTCGCTGCACCTCATTGTGCTGTGGGCGTGCTGGAACGCACTCAAGTTCATCATCATGGGACCGGTGAGCGTTGTTCTGCTTGTCCGCGCACGCCTGCGCGAGGCGGCGATCCGTCGCCATCAGCGCCGTGAGGCTGCATCTGAGGCAGATACTCGCGTCGCGGTTCTGCACGCATAGAGTCAGCCGACCGCGCCCAAGGACGAGGGGACCCGAGACCGACGACCGCCGCCAGGTCGGATCGCGATGCCTTGGGATGCGAGCGCTCGCCTGACTGCCTGGGGCCCCGCCCCGACCTTCACGCCGACCTCTACCAACGTCAACCCGCTGAGATAGAGGTCGGCTGCTTCATGGATGCGGGAAGGGTCGAAACTCCCGCGTCGGATCGGGATGTTCCGACGGGTCAGATGCTCCGCTACGGTCCGTCGGTGGATGCCAAACAGCGAGGCCAGCTGCACCAGCGTCGCACCGTCGCGATACCGCGTCACAAGATCGTCGACCTGCTCGGGGCGCAGAAGGGTTTGAGCCATCCCAAGTGATCGCACCATCCGCCCCCTGGAATCGGACACGGTAGGCTCGGAGGAGCGCTGGTCGTGGTTATAGAAGCCCCGTGACCTGCGCAAACACAGGGTTTTCAGGTGTGGGCAGGGGTTCTCAAACTCTCTACGCAGGTCCACTCCTCATCCTCACTTGTCAGGCCTGTTTGTTCGAGGTCCTTGGATGGCCTGTCTCGTGCGACCTGCGTCACGTCCCTCACGCCATCCTGACGACCGCATTGGGCACGACGTGGCCACCCGGTGGCGGGTGGCGACCAGGGGTAGCAGGCTGATCTGGTACCGACTACGCCACCAGATCTGCCGCTGAGGTGCATCGCCCACGCCCGGAGCTCCATGACGGCGGCGCCGTCTCCGATCGTGACGAGGCTCGTGTCCGCTGGGCAGCTGGGCCCGCCTCCGCGCTGGAGAGGTAACGAGCGCCGCCGTCATGCCGTGCCTCATCCGGGTCACCCTGCTGATCCTGTCCGCAAATCGCGGTGTGACTCGCGTGTGACAAGTAGCATCGCAGTACTGCTGTTCCCCAGGGGCCTCAGGGCAGGCCACACCACCAGGAGGATCGATGACAGTTGGCGAGCACCGGAGCGCCCAGCGGGGGGGTGGCAGCTCATTCGGTGGTGGAGTGATGCTGCTGATCGGGCTCGTTGCGGGAGTGGCGTTGGCCGCGGCTGCCGGCGTCTTCCTCCTCGGCATCGGGTGGGCAACCCCGCTGGAGGCGCAGTCCGTCATCAGCGCCAGCCCGACGCCGTCTCCCTCGCCGACGGCGGACGACACGGCTACAGAGTCGGGCGGCGTGTCCGAGGCGTGCGTGCGGGCGGCGGAGTACAACGTCGTGGTCGACGAGGCCGTCGACGATCTGGCCAGGGGTGCGGAGGCGCAGGATGCGCGCGCACTGCAGGAGACCCTCGACCGACTTCAGGACGCCCGCGAGACGGCCGACGGGGCCTCCGAGGAGTGCCTTGCCCAAGCCGGGAGGACCCCACAAACCGGTCAGTCCGCCTCGGCGACGCCCAGCCCCGACGATAGCGCCAGCGCGGACCCCGGCCCGAGCGCCACCAGCGTCAGCGCCGACCCCAGCGTCAGCGCCAACTTCACCGCCAATCCCAGCCCCAGCCCCACGTCATGACCGCTGCATCCGCGCCTGTCGAGGCCGAGCCCCGGCGCGGCCTCATGGCCAGGCTCTGGTACGGCTACGCCCGCGTGATCGTCGCGCTGCGCTGGGTCGTCGTCGTCGGATGGGTGGCGGCGGCCGTCGCGGCCACGGTGCTCCTTCCCCCGATGCAGGGCTCTGCCAATGACATCGAAGCGCTCGGGGCCGACGACGCCAGTTTCGCGGCCGAGCGGCGGTCGTTGGAGTTGTTCGGATTCCCGCTCCTGAGCCGGGCGGCGATCGTGCAGCGCAACCCTGAGGGGCTGCCCCCGTTGGTCCAGGCGGAGGCCGTCATGCGTGGCATCGCCGTCAGCCAGGGCAAGCACGACACGCAACTCCTGGGCGCGATCCCGGTGCCCAACGCCGAGGGGGCGTTCCCCGGTGCCGCCGAGAAGAACACGACCGTCGTCACCTTCGTGTTCGCGGACCCCTCGCTGAACTTCTTCGAGCAGACGGCGGTTGTCGAGGAGTTCGCGGCCGAGCAACTCACCGACGCCTCCGATGCCTACATAGGCGTCACGGGCTCCATCCCGGCGCGGGCCGCCCAGGGCCTGGTCCTCAACTCCTACGTCCACATCGTCGAGGCGGCCACCGTCCTGGCGGTGTTGACGATCGTGGCCCTCACGTTCGGCTCGTTGATGGCGCCGGCGCTCACGCTGGTCTCCGTCGGGGCTGCCGTGTTCGTCACGCTGGGCGTGTCGGGATGGGCCGCGACCGTCATGGACGTGTCGATCCCTGCCGACCTGCGGCCACTGATCGTGGCACTGCTCCTCGGCATCGTCACCGACTACTGCATCTTCTACCTCTCCGGCCTGCGCACCCGACTCCGGCAAGGCCACGACCGCCTCGAGGCGGCCCGCCTGGCCACCGCCTCCTTCACGCCGATCGTCACCGTCGCCGGCGTCACGGTCGCGGCCGGAACGGCGTCTCTGCTGGTCGCCGAGTCACCGCTCTTCAGCGGGTTCGGGCCCGCGCTCGCGCTGACGGTGCTGACCGGACTCGTCGTGGCCATCACCCTGGTACCGGCCCTGTTGGCCATCGTCGGACGAGCCGCGTTCTGGCCGCGAGCCCTCGTCGCCGAGCCCGCGAAGGTGCGCGAACGGCCGTCCCTCCTCACCCGGGCGGTCGCGCACCGCGGCTCCGCCGTCGTCCTCGTGCTGCTGTGCGTGGCCGGCCTGGGCACCGCCGCCTACCAGGCGCGCAACCTCGACCTCGGCCTCGGATTCGTCCAATCCCTGCCTGAGACGACGAGCGTGCAGCGCGCGGCCGACGCTGCCGGCAAGGGCTTTGCTCCCGGCATCGTCTCCCCGACGGAGATCGTGCTCGAGGCGCCGGGGATCGGGGAGATGACCGACGAGGTGGCCCAGTTCGGGGAGTCCCTCAAGGGCCAACCGGGGGTGGCCGGTGTGATCGGGCCGGGCGACCTGCCCGCCGCCGACGAGGTCGGTGCGTTCACCGCAGAATCGGGAGACGCGGTCCGCTTCCTCGTCGTGCTCGACAGCACTCCACTCGAGGCAACGGCGATCGACACGCTCAGGCGGGTCGAGGCCTCACTTCCGCAGCTCGCCGTCGAGGCGAACCTCGGCGACGTCACCACCTACGTGGGCGGCGACACCGCGCTCGCCTCAGGCATCATCGACGACACCACCAACGATCTCCTCCGGATCGGGCTCGTCGCGCTGGGCGTGAACCTGCTCCTCCTGGTCATCTTCCTGCGGGCGCTGGTCGCCCCGCTGTACCTCCTCGCGTCGAGTGTCCTGGCGCTGGGGGCGACGCTGGGCCTGGCGGTGCTGTTCTTCCAGGACTATCTCGGGCAGGACGACCTCACGTTCTACGTCCCGTTCGCGGGGTCGGTGCTCCTGCTGTCCCTGGGGTCCGACTACAACATCTTCGCCGTCGGCCACGTCTGGCAGGAGGCCCGTCACCGGTCGATGAAGGAGGCCCTCCTCGTCGCCACCCCTGAGTCGACCCGGGCGATCACCTCGGCAGGCCTGGCGCTGGCCGCGAGCTTCGGGCTTCTCGCCCTGGTCCCGCTGGGGCCGTTCCGTGAACTGGGCTTCCTGCTGGGGGTCGGGATCCTGATCGATGTGTTCGTCGTCCGGGCGCTGCTGGTGCCGTCACTCATCACGCTGGTGGGCCCGCTGAGCAGTTGGCCGTCAGGCATCCTCAAGCGTGAGCGGCGTACCCGAGACAGGAAGGAGCCTGCGGATGCCTGACCAGTACCCGGCGCAGCCACCCACCGGCCATGCCCCCGGCGAGACCGCGCCCCCCGGGGGCGGGAGCCACGACGGTCTTGCCCCGACGTCGTCGCGCCGACGACTGCCAGGGCGCTTGCTCGACTGGGTGATCGGCGCCCTCGTCATGCTCGGCCTGCTGCTCGTCGCGCTCCTGCTGTTCTGGCTGTCGATCACGCGGCCGGTGGGCAGCGCGGATGCGACGCCGGGCGTCCGCACGCCGACGCCCTCGACGGCCGGACCCAGCGCGGAGGCCACCCCGCCTCCGGATCTCGCCGAGGACGAGGTCTGGCTCGGTGACATCTCGCTGAACGCCGGCTCCGTCGTCGCTGCGGGAACGCCGCTGCTCGACGTCGTCGGCACCGGCACCGACGTCACGTCAGGGCCCGACGGCCTCGTCGCCCGCCACCTCGACCTGACGGCCACGGTGCCGTTCGACGTCGTGGCCGCGGAGATCGGCCCGGACGCCACCCTCAGCGCTGCCGGTGGGGGTGAGGTGCGAGTCGACACCCGGGTGGAGGCGCTGGGACGGAGCCTCCCCGTCGGGGCCACCGGCACGGTCACGGTCGTGGGCGGCAAGTTGGTCATGGTCCCGACCTCCATCGACATCGGGGGGCCCCAGTTCATCTCGGATCTGCTGGGAGTTGCTCTGCGGGAGTTGGTCACGTTCGAGCACAGGATCGAGGGTCTGCCCGAC
This sequence comes from Propionibacteriaceae bacterium, assembly GCA_027492545.1. GTDB lineage: Bacteria > Actinomycetota > Actinomycetes > Propionibacteriales > Propionibacteriaceae > Arachnia. The sequence continues at coordinate 39,684 of JAPUEL010000065.1, read as the reverse complement.
GGGGTGGTCCTGCGCAGCGTGACGGTGGTCGACGGTGGCTTCCGGGCCAACCTCACGGGGGAGGACGTCCGACTCGTCCAGTGAGTCGGCCGCCGATCCCGCGATCCACGGCGCACTGCGGTGATGCCGCCATCGGTCCGCACTGGCTGGGGGCTGTTGGTGCCACCACGTGCCGCCGTAGACGGTTGAGCCGGCGGATCTGGTGTCTACTACGCGACCAGATCCGCCACCCGAGTGATCGCGTTGCGGCTGCCAGCAGTGGATGTCGCACACATTGTCCGGCTCGACCGACCGCTCGTCCTGTCCTGAGTGGCCGGGTGCCGGTAGCTATTCTTGCTAGGTAGCGGTACTTAGTGTTACCGTCTACTGGTAGTCAGTCATACGCAGTAGAGGCGGGGTGGCGATGGCCAGTCAGATGACCGAGTTGCTCAAGGGCACGCTGGAGGGCATCGTCCTCGCGATCCTGGCACGTCGTCCGGCGTACGGCTATGAGATCACCGCGCATCTCCGCGACGAGGGTTTCGCGGATCTGGCGGAGGGCACCGTCTATGCGCTCCTGGTCCGCGTTGAACAGAGGGGGTTCGTCGACGTCGAGCGCGTTCCCTCCGAGAAGGGCCCTCCGCGCAAGGTCTACTCCCTCAACGGGCGGGGGCGAGATCAACTCGACGAGTTCTGGAGGGCGTGGGGCTTCCTCTCAGAACGTATCGAACAGCTGCACCGAGGAGAGGAATGATCATGACGAACTGGATCGAAGCCCTGACGGGATCACTGGAGCAGAAGAAGCGGTTCCGTCAGCACATGTCGCGCCTTGAGGCGCTCCCCGAGCAGTACCGAGCGGCCGCCGCGGCCTTCCAGCGGTACTTCACGTACTACGGAGGGGTCACCGACGGCGAGACGCTCGTCACGATGATGGGCGATTTCGTCGACCTCTGGGAGGGCGCCGCCCGCGACGGGACGCCCCTGCGCGCCATCGTCGGCGACGACCCCGTCGAGTTCGCTGAAGCGTTCGTTGCGGCGTACAGCGGGAAGAAGTGGATCGACAAGGAGCGCCATCGCCTCATCCAGGCGATCGGCGACGCCGAGAGGGCTGAGCGACACTAGCGCGGATCGTGCCATCAGCGTCCTTGGTGCGGGCGTCCGCCCTCTCGATCCACCGTTGGACGGTGTGGTGGATCCCGTCTCGACTACGCACCGGTCCCGCCGTCGAAGTCCGAGGCCCGAGAATCAGGACCAGTCGGCGGACCGCGACTCCCGACGTTCCCGCAGCGCCGCGCCGAGGAACCGGAACGTCCACTCCTGGGCGAGCGGCCGTGTCTCGGCGAAGATGATCGGCACGTTGGGCACCCGCACCTGGCACTCGGCCAGGGCCTCGGCGAGGGTCGACGGCTTCACGTGCGTCAGCTTGAAGATCGCCGAGTACCGCTCGTCGACGACCACCGCGGCCCGCGGAACTGTCGCCAGTTCCTCGAGCCGGTAGATGAGGCGGCCACCGGCGAGGGAGCCGGCCAGATCCTGGAGGCTCTTCCGCTCGACGACCGCGACCAGTTCGCCCTCGTCCATGACCGCGTAGTCGCCCACCCGGAGCGCCTCGCGCCGGGTCGCGGCCTGTTGTGCCGTGAACTTCCAGGCGTACTTCTCGCGGGTGTCGACGACGATCTCGAGATCCGCCAGTCCGGAGGCGCGAGCCGTCGGGAGGGCGACGTTGGGCCGCGCCGCCTTGGTGGTGCGGGCGTTCTGCCAGAAGATCATCTCCCGTCCCCGAGCCTGGGTGATGACGAACTGCGAGCGGGACTCTCGGGTGCGGTCGGCCTCGATGCTGATTGCGGCGCCGCGACGGACGCAGGAGCGCAGCGGGATGCGATCGACGATGTCGGGGTCGTCGGGCCAGGGCAGGCCGTGTCGGTGGCAGTAGATCTTGGCGGTGCGGGGCCAGGTTTCCTTGGCGCGCAGGACGATGCCGCCGTCGATGGGGATGAGGAGGATGAACGGCAGCGTCGAGTCCTCTGGATTGCGCGCGATCAGCAGATCCATGTCCCTCCCACCTCCGACACCCGACTCTAGTGTGGACCCGCTGGACACACGGACGACGTGGCCGTGGCCAATGTGGTTCCGGGCTGACCGTCGGGTGGAACATCGGGCGCCGATAGGGTGGCAATCATGCCGACTTCTTCACCAGAGGAGCTCCTCGCCGCTGCGCGGGACGTCCTGATCGCCCACGGGCCGTTGGATGAGGACGAACTGCGCCGTGAGCTTCTTGCCGAGGGCCTCACGCTCGACGACGACGAAGACTGGTTCGAGGAGTTCCTTCTGGAGACCGATCCGCCGATCATGCCCATCGGCGACGAGCGATGGGTGTGGCTGCCCGCGCTGATGGCCGGGCGGATCCTCACCCACCGGCTCAGCCAGGTTGAGGCGCGGCATGACGTGCTCGCGACGACAGAGGACCTACTGCCGCTGGAGCCCATGATCGGCGAGCCGCCCTTCGACCGGTTCACGGACGGGGCGCCTGCCGACGTCGTGTACCCGTCTGACCGCGAGGTCCGTGACAGGGGCATCGAAGGAGGCGCCGTGGTGGGGGGCGCGATCCTGCTCGAACGCGGGCGCCTCGCTGGGCTCGGGTTGGACGTCGGTGATCTGATCGGAGTCAAAGTCGAGCGGGACGGCCTCGAGCTGCTGAGGGTGGCGGAGCCAGTCGCCTCAGGCACCGGCGCGGCCTTGGCCGCCCTGGTCGAGGCGCCCCCGGTCCGGCCGCACCTGATCGAGCACTCGGTCTGGTCTGTGTGTGCGGCAGACCCCGGCCTGCTGCGCACGCCTGAGCTCCCCCTGGGCGAACAGCTGGCGTCCCGCGGGGTGGCATGCCGCGGCTCCCTCATCGCGGCCGGGGGCTACGACTTCGACGCTGGCGAGGTTGAGGACCTCCTACGCCGAATCGGTGAGGATCACGACCTCGACGAATCGGAGGCGGTCGCCGTCGTGCGGCTGCTGCGGATCGTGGTGGAGATGACATACGACATCGACGCTGCCATGGAAGCCGACGACGAAGCCCGGGAGTCCGCGGTTCAGGAGGTGCTGGCCAGGTGGGTCGGTCCCGAGGAGCGGGAGTCCGAGGACACTGCGCTCCAGGACCCCAAAGCGCCGAGAATCAGCGGTGAGGGAGCCGGGGGCGAAGGCGTGGGGGAGGCGGTCGCGCTGCTGCGGGACCCCGCCGTCGCCGTGGCCTTCCTCGACGAGGCTCTGGGCGCATTCGGCGCGGAGCCCGTCGTCCTGGCGGCCCTGACAGCTGCGTGGGTGCCGCTGGCCCCCCGGTCGGCCCAGGTCGCGCTGAGGTGGCTGCGCGGGGTAGCCGTCGAGGAGATGGGCGACGTCCTCGGAGCCGAGGAGTTGTACCGACAGGCCGAATCCCTTGACCCCTCCTGGCCCCCGGCGCTGCTGGCGTTGGCCGAGTGCGCGAATGACCGCGGCGACGCCGTTCGCACCATGTCCCTGCTTCGCCGGGCGGGCGCCGAGGACGACCCGCTGTACGGCTTCCTGGAGCAGTTCCTTGCCCCGAAGGGTCCAGACCTGCCGCGGAACGCGCCCTGCTGGTGCGGCTCGGGGAAGAAGTACAAGCAGTGCCATCTTCGGCCGGGGCAGCGCCCGCTGGCCGAACGATCCGACTGGCTGTACCGGAAGGCGGCCGGCTACCTCGTCGAGAAGGACACGCCGTTCATCCTCGATCTCGCCGACGCGCGTGCCCAGCACTGGACCGGCAGCGACGGGCTGGACCGGGCGCTGGAGGAGGGCCTGATCATGGACGTCGCCCTGTGGGAGGGTGGCGTCTTCGCCGAGTACCTCGGGCGTCGCGGCGCACTCCTGCCCCCCGACGAGCTGTCGTTGGCGCAGGAGTGGCAGCTGACGCGACGGTCGGTGTACGAGGTTGGGTCGATGACGGGCGGCCGCCTCGTCACCCTCCGGGACCTCAAGACCGGCGCTGTCGAGGAGGTCGAGGACGGGGGCCGCCGGTTGCAGCCCGGGGAGTACCTCTGCACCCGTCTGGCCTCGACGGTGGACGGCCTGGGTGTCTTCGGTGGCCTGGAGCCTGTCGCGGCGAGGGACCTGGAAGCACTGGTGGCGCTCCTGGGCGAGGACGAGCCGGATTCGGTGGAACTCGTCGAGGTGCTGTCGCGACGCTTCGCCCCGGAGAAGGACTGTCCCGCGACGATCTGAACCGGCCGCGCCCGGCGAGTCCGTGGCCGAACGGCACCCGCCGGGTGGGAGTACCCACCCGGCGAGCGTCGGGCCGCCCGAGCCCTGCTTGTCGCGGTCCACATCGCTGGTGCAATCCGCACCATGTCGATGCCTCCCCAGAGGGTTGCGCCTCCAGGAGACCCAGCCCAGTTCCCCCCATAGGAGTGTCTTGCCCCTGTCACCAGCCCCTCGACAGATGCGGCGAAACTGTCACGTTTCTGTCACGCCGCACAACCGGCGTGATGCGTTGGCCGGGTCAGTCCCACGTCCAGCTGACGCCGTACCCGCGCCCCACCTGGGCGTCGCGGAACACGCACTCGTGGCGGCGGAGCCCCGGGTCCAGTTCCTGGGTGACCGGCAGGAACGTTCCGACAGGGATGTCGCCCTCGAACCGGGCGACAGACCTCGGCCTCGTCGGCCCGAAGGTCACCGAGGCCCGGATCTCCCGTGTGGGATTGAGCGGATAGAACCCGACCATGGGCGTCATCGACTCGTGGCTGGGTAGCTGGATCGAGATCGTGAAGGTGTGCTCGGCACCGTAAGGGACCGACCGGCTGAGCCGGGTTGCGATGCCGAAGGCCGAGTTGCCCAAGGCCTCGACCCCGACCGACCCGCAGCCATCCAGCGCCGAGACGCGGACCGCCTCGGCTGGGCCCAGCCTCGGGACCGAGATCTTCTCCTCGAACAGCGCCACCTCCGGAGCCAGGGCCAGGATGGTGCGGGTCATCACGACGGTGGGAGCCTTGCCCCGGAGGTCGGCGTGGACTCTGGCCTGCACCATGAGCCAGTCCGGCGTCGGCACGAGCGATTTCGCGTTGCCGGACAGGGCGAGCCGCGCCACCGCCTCGATGGCCTCGTAGACGCGGCGCCGGGCCGTCCGCCCACTGCGGTCCTGGTGCGTGCCGATGAGCTGGAGCCGCTCACCGAACTCTCTTGGTGAGCCGGGCCTCAGCCCCATCCCTTCGATGAGCGCCAGGCGGAGGCGCGGGTCGAGATGTGTCGCGGCGGACTTCAGCCGGGACTCGACGGCGCTCCAGGCCGCTTCCGGGCTGAGATCGGCAGCTAGCCCGTACGCGGCCAGGAGATGGCCGCACGAGCCCACTACGCGCGGCCCGCCCCGTGCCAGCATCTTGAGCTCCGCCACCAGTGACGTGAACTCGGCCGCGTCCGGACGCCTGGTGTCATCGATCTCAGCCTGGGCGCTCATGGCACTCCTCTTCCCATATCGGAGCTTACGGGAGCGGTGCCCTGTCCACCCGGAGGCCGTCCGCCCGCACTCCACATGGACGGTGGCCGCCCCGTCCCGCCGCCGGGACCCCGAGATACGCGCACGCCCCCCGAGGATCTTCTCCCTCGGCTACTACCTCCTCGCGGTCCAGCAGCCAGAACAGTTCAGCGGCCTCAGCACCCGGCTCGACGCCCTCTACTTCTCGATGACGACGATGTCCACCGTCGGTTACGGCGACATCCACGCAGGGTCAGCTCGCCCGCCTGCTGGTGACGGTCAGTTGGTGTTCAACCTGGTGTTCGTCGCATCGTTGGTGAGTCTGATCCAGGACCAGATCCGACAGCGTGGGGCGCGCGAGTGGCTGCGGTCCACGTCAACCGACTCCACGCCTGAGCCACCGGTGGACGACGACGGCCCGCGCTGAGCTCGCACCTGTCGGAGCGCCCCAGGTGTGCGTCGGTGGGGCCGCGACACTCGGGGATTGTGCCGCCGGTGAGCCGCGTCGACACCGGTGACCTCCGGCGGGCAGTGTCAGGATGATCACCATGGACACTGGCACCACCACTCAACCGACGAACACACGACCCGGCACCGTGCACCTGGTGGGCGGGGGGCGCGACGAGGACGCCGTCGTCGCGCTGGTCCAGCGCTTCGTCGCCGAGGCTGCCGACCGGGGCGGCACGGGGGACCAAGCCACGGTCACTGTGCTGCTCGTGCTCGAGGCGGATGATGACGACGGCGTCGAGCGGTTCAGCCGCGTGTTGACGCTCGCGGGGGCGAGGGTCGCGGTGCGGGCGATCGTGGAGGGAGAGGTGTTCCCGCCGTCCGCCCTCGACGGTGCGGACGGCCTGTTCGTCGGTGGGGGACTCACCCCGGCCTACCTCGCCGCCTTCGCCGAGATCGCGCCGCTGGTGCGGCAGCGGGTCCAGGAGGGGATGCCGTATCTCGGCTTCTCGGCCGGCGCGGCGATCGCCGCTGAGCGCGCCGTGATCGGCGGCTACCTGATCGACGGGGTGGCGGTGTGCGACGGGGACGCCGGCGAGGAGCTCGAGGAGGTCACCGTGGTCGACGGCCTCGGGCTGGTCCCCTTCGCCGTCGACGTGCACGCGGCGCAGTGGGGGACGGTGTCGCGGCTGGTGGCGGCCGTCGGCGCCGGCCTCGTCGACTCCGGTGTGGCGATCGACGAGCACACCGTCGTCAGGTGGAGTGGGGCGGACGAAGCGCCTACCGCGGTCGAGGGACGGGGCGCGGCGTGGCAGGTCGCCCGGGGCGGGGACCCGGCCCAGGGCTCCGTCCTTGTGACGCGGTCTCCAGCGGACGGGTAGGAGACCTTGTCACCAGGGTCTGCGGCCAATCGTCGGCGGTGGCCTGGTGATGCATGAGGGTTCGCGCTGCGGCTACTGCCAGAGCGCGGCGATGGGGGTGGCCCAGATCCGCTCGCTGAGCGGATAGGTGGTGGCGCCGGTGTGCAGGATGAGCCCCCGGTGGAAGGTGTCGCCGAGTTGGTCGCGGAGCCACGCGAGGTGCCGGGCGTCGCGGGGCTCCAGTGCGCCCGCAGCCTTGATCTCGATTGCGACGATCTGTCCGTCGGCGGACTCGAGGAGGAGGTCGATCTCGCGCGTCTGGTTCCCGTCGCGCAGGTGGTGCGCCGTCACTGAAGGTGCTGCGAGCTTCAGGAGTGGACGGACTTGCGCGACCACGAAGGTGTCGATCAGCCGTCCGATCCGGTCACCGCTCTTGAGGATCCCGCTCCTGGTGTCGCCGGCGAGGTGGGCGGCCATGCCTGGGTCGACGATGTGGTACTTGGGAGTCTTCACCATGCGGTTGAGACGGTTGGCGGTCCAGGCGGGAAGGCGGTCGATGATGCGGAGGTCCTCCAGCAGGTCGAGATATGCGGTGGCTGTGCGATGGTCGATGCGGGCGGCCTCAGCGAGTGTGGTGAGTGTTGGCATCCCGGCGGTGTTCAGGGCAACGGCCCGGAGAAGGGCGGCGAGCCCGGCCGGGGAGCGGATCTCTGCCAGGCCGCTGACGTCGTGCCGGACGAGCTGGTCGATGTAGCCCTCGTACCACGTTGAGCGGGCGAAGTCGGTGAGACCGATCGCGCCGGGAAAGCCGCCACGGAAGGCATGATCGAGGTAGCCGACGAGGGTGGGGGCTTCCTCGAGGGTGCCGGCAACAGGCTCCTCGTCGCTGAACAGTCGGCCGAGCATGGTCGCGGCCTGAGGCCGGCGGAGCCGCTCGCCAACAGTGAGCCCGTACATCGGCAAGGGCACCACGCGGCCGGTACCGGGCCAGCCGGCCGCATCGAGCCGCCCCCTGACGCTGCCGGTGAGGAGATACCGGCCGGGACGCGGCTCGGCATCGACTGCGCGTTTGACGGCGCCGATCGACTCGTGGACCACCTGCCACTCATCGATCAGGACCGTTGAGCAGTAGGTGGCGAGGACGGCATCAGGGGCTGCGCGGAGAGCGCCCGCCTCGTCGGGGCGATCGAGACGTAGGACTGACGCGGCCCTCCGCACCGCCGTGGTCGTCTTTCCGCAACCCCGAGGCCCGGTAAGCATCAGGGCGGGCAGCTCGGTCAGCAGCAGGTCCAGCGCTCCGTCGATGAAGCGAGGCACGTAGGCGCCCGTGGAATCCATCAATCCCCCCGTCGTCATGTCATTCGAGCAGGTTATCTGATGTCACTTTAGCATCGCTCCTGATGATGATCTGGCAGTCTGAGCTACGGCTCAACCGGGGCGCAGGGCCGTCCGAGCATTCCTCCGCGCGAGCTCACCCGTTGACGAGTTGCCCCGCGCAGCTGAGTGGCGGATCTGGCTTCGACTACGCCTCCAGATCCACCTGCTAGGCGACGGGTCGCGCACTCTTGGAGGTTCCCATCGGCGACGAGGGCCCCGGTTTCATGGCCGGCTCACAGGGTGGACCCACCGTCGCGACAGCTTCGCTCACGAGGATCTGGGTAGTCACTCGAGAGAGAGAACCCCGCATGACAACACTTGTGGACCGCACCGACGTCCGTCCGATCACTCAACCCGCCCCTCCTGCGGTGCTTCCCTCGGGCGCCAGGGCCACCGTCCCCGCCTGGTGGCGCGACGCCGTCGGCGTGGCCACCTGGGCCAGCATGCTCGTGGTCGTGGCCCTGTGGGTGGCCGGCGGCGGCGTGCAGGACCTTGCCGGGGGCTGGGCCTCGGGCCTGACCAGCCTCGGTCGGCTCACCGCGCTGGTGTCCTCCGACCTCCTGCTGATCCAGGTGCTCCTCATGGCCCGCATCCCGACGGTCGAGCGCGTCTACGGGCAGGACGAACTCGTCCGACGGCACCGCCTGGTCGGCTTCTGGTCCTTCTGGCTCATGGCGGCCCACATCGTGCTCATCACCGTCGGCTACGCCGCCTCCGTCAACCTCAATCCGCTCGTCCAGTTCTGGGAGCTGGTGGTGGACTACCCCGGCATGCTGTTGGCGACGGCGGGCACCGTCGCGCTCGTCATGGTGGTGGTGACCAGCATCCGCAAGGCTCGGGGGCGGCTGCGCTACGAGTCGTGGCACCTGCTGCACCTCTATGCCTACCTCGGCGTGGGCCTCGCCCTGCCACACCAGCTGTGGACCGGTCAGGAGTTCCTGAGCAGCCCCGTCGCGACGGCCTACTGGTGGACCCTGTGGGGAGCGGCCGCCGGCGCCGTCCTGGTCCTTCGGATCGGTCTCCCGCTCTACCGCAGCGCGGTCCACGGCCTGCGCGTCGAGAGCGTCGTGCGGGAGAGCGACGACGTGGTCTCGGTCACCCTGCGCGGCCGCCGGCTGGACCGGCTCGACCCGCTTCCGGGCCAGTTCTTCAACTGGCGCTTCCTCTCCGGGCCCGGGTGGACGCGGGCACACCCCTACTCCCTGTCGGCCGCACCGACGGGGGAGCGGATGCGGATCACCGTCAAGGACCTCGGCGACGGCAGCCGGGCGCTCGCCGACGTGAAGCCCGGCACGCGCGTCCTGATCGAGGGCCCCTACGGCCGCCTCCACCCCGGAGTGAGGACGCAGCGCAAGGTGACGCTCATGGCCTCCGGGATCGGGATCAGCCCGATGCGCTCCCTCCTGGAAGGGCTGCCGCAGGGGCCAGGCGACGTCACCCTCCTCTACCGGGCGCGCAGCGAGGCGGACCTGGTCCTGAGCCCCGAGCTCGACGAGCTCAGCCTCCGGACCGGCGCCCGGGTGGTCTACCTCCCCGGCCGACGCCTCGCCGGCCGCGACACCTGGCTCCCCGAGGTCGCGGCCGGTTTCACCGACGCGGAGGCGCTGCGCCACCTCGTCCCGGACATCGCGGATCACGACGTCTTCCTCTGCGGCGCGGCCGCCTGGATGGATGCCGCGCGGGCCGCCGCGCTCGAATGCGGAGTGCCCGCCGAGCGCATCCACCTCGAACGATTCAGCTGGTAATCCAGCACTGACAAGGAGAGACACAGACATGCGCACAATCCTCGCCGCCCTCATGGGCACCGTCAGCGGCCTGGTGCTGCTGTTCAGCTACCACACCAGCACCACCGGTCAGGCGGCCACGGTCGCCGCCACAGACACCGAGGAGAGCCAGTCCTCGACCACCACCCCCAACGCCGACGCGGGCTCGTCCGACTCCGGCTCGTCCTCGGCGTCGGAATCGACGGCGGAGGAGTCGCAGGACTCCAACTCCGCCCCATCTGCAGGCAGCTCCGCGACCTCCGAGCCCGGCTCGACCACAGACTCGGCCTCCGGCACGTTCACCGGCGACGCCGTCCAGACCCGGTTCGGCGACGTGCAGGTGGAGATCACGGTGGAGAACGGCGTCATCACGTCGTCGAACGCCATCCAGTACCCCAACCGCGACCGGCACGACCAGCAGATCAACTCCTACGCCGTCCCGGTGCTCAACGCGGCGGCGGTCGCGGCGCAGAGCGCGGACATCGACTCGGTCTCCGGGGCCACGTTCACCAGCCTTGCCTACGCTGAGTCGCTGCAGTCCGCCATCGACCAGGCGTTCCAGTGAGCGCTGCGGCGGTGACGGAGGCCCCGGCCGAGCACGGGGCGCTGCCGCGACGCGCGTTCGTTGAACAGATCATGGGGCTGCCGATCAGCATCCACGTGCGTGGTCCACGCGCCCGCGACGAGGCGGTGGAGCGCGCCGTCGAGCGGGCGTTCGGCGAGCTGCGGGCCGACGACGCGATGTTCAGCACGTGGAAGCCGGACAGCCCGGTGAGCCGGATCCGTGACGGCCGCGACACCCTCGGGGCGGCGCACCCTCGGATCCGCCGGGTGGCTGCGCTGTGTGAGCTTGCGGGGCAGCGGACGGGCGGCGCGTTCTCGGCGTGGCTCCCCGACGCTCGGGGCACCCTGCGCTTCGACCCCACCGGCCTGGTCAAGGGCTGGGCCGTGGAGCAGGCGCTCGAGGGCCTCGTCGAGCGGCTGTCCGCGCTGGGCGAGCACGACGTCCTCCTCAACGCGGGCGGCGACATCGCGGTGCACTGCGAGCGGACCGACACGCCCGACTGGACGATCGCCGTGGAGGATCCGCGGGACCGGGCGCGGGTCATCCAGCGCATCCGCCTGCGCATCGGCGCGGTCGCGACGTCGGGGACCGCGGCCCGCGGCCGGCACATCACGGACCCGTCGACGGGGGCGCCGGCCGCCCACCTCCTTTCGGCCACCGTCGTGGGCCCCAGCCTCACCTGGGCCGACGTCTACGCCACGGCCGCCTTCGTCCTGGGTCGCGGCGGGCTGGGTTGGCTGGCCACCCGCCGCGACCACGCGGGCATCCTCGTCGACCCCGACGGGCAGGTGATCACCGTCCGGGCGGACCCGCGAACCGGGCGAGGGCGCATCGTCGCCTGAGTCCCCCCGCGGGCCGGGCGGAGGAACCGGACCCGCCTCAAAAGTGGCCTGACATGGCCCTTTGATGCCGATCTCGCACTATGGTCTGAGGTGTAGCGACGCCACCGAAGGAGTCCCCATGTCACGCAACCCGATCAAGCTGATTCCCGCCGACTTCACCGCGGTCCCCGCCCTGGCCAACGCCTGCGACGCGGCCGCCGTCGACCACTTCGCGGCCGACCTGGACGCCGTCGCCCTGCTGGTGGCCGCCGGCACGGACCTGACCGACGTGGTCGGGCTGGGCGCCGACGCTCTGGCCTCCGCGGGGTTCGACGCCAGCCCCGGCAGCAGCCTGGTGGTGGCGCAGGACGGGCACCCACTCGTGCTGGTCGGCGTCGGGGACCCGGCTGAACTAGACGCTGACAAGCTGCGCGACGCGGCCGCGGCGGCGGCCCGGGCGACGGCGAAGAAGGGCGGACGCCTCGGCGTGGACGTGCCCGAGCTGGGCATCGACGCCCGCACCGTCGGTCAGGTGATCACGGAGGGCGCGCTGCTCGCCCGCTACCGCTACTCGGTGCTCAAGGCCGAGACCAAGGAGGTGCCGCTCGCGGTGCTCCAGCTCAGGGTGGCCGGCGCCGACGCGGCCGCCGTGACCGACGGCATCGGCGCTGGACAGATCGGCGTCCGGGCGACGGTGGTGGCCCGCGACCTCGCCAACACGCCGCCGGGACACCTCACCGCCACCAACCTGGCCGACGTGGCCGTCGAGCTGGGCGCCACCTACGGCTTCGACGTCGAGGCGTTCGACAAGCAGCAGCTGATCGAGATGGGCTGCGGCGGCATCCTTGGCGTGAACGCCGGCAGCGAGGAGGAGCCGCGGCTCGTCGTGCTCACCTACACGCCGTCGGGCGAGCCCACCGGCCACCTGGGCATGGTCGGCAAGGGCATCATGTACGACTCGGGCGGCATCAGCCTCAAGCCGTCGGACCCCATGCACCTGCTGATGAAGATGGACATGGGTGGGGCGGCCGCCGTGCTCGGCGCGTTCACCGCGCTGCGCGACCTCGGCACCACCAGCGCCGTCTCTGCGTGGCTGGTGTGCACCGACAACATGCCCTCCGGGTCGGCGTACAAGCTCGGCGACGTGCTCACCTGCCGCAACGGCAAGACCGTCGAGATCAAGAACACCGACGCCGAGGGCCGGATCGCGATGATGGACGGGCTCGCGCTCGCCGTCGAGGCAGGCGTGGACGCCATCGTCGACATCGCCACGCTCACCGGCGCCGCGCTGATGGCGCTCGGCAAGTCGCGAGCCGCGGTCCTGGGTAACGACCAGCCCATGGTGGACCGGGTGGTCGCGGCCGCGAAGGCCACCGACGAGCAGGTCTGGCAGCTCCCGTTGGAGCGGAAGTACCGCAAGCAGCTCGACTCCGACATCGCCGACATCTCCAACCTGGGCGGCCCCCACGCGGGGGCCACGACGGCGGCGCTGTTCCTGGACGAGTTCGTCGCGAAGACGCCGTGGGCGCACATCGACATCGCGGGCACCATGTCCACCGATGCCGACGACGCTTGGCGCTCGGCCGGGGCGACCGGCTTCGGCGCCCGACTCCTCGCGAACCTTGCGGCGGGCTTCGAGGCTGGTTCGAACTGAGGCCCATCACGCTGACAGGGGACCTCCAGCGTCGGTTCTGACCTGGGGAGGCATGGTCTGACTCGTTCCTGTTGGCTGAGGTGCGAGGAGCTCCAGCGACGAGCCTCGACGCCTGGAAGAGGTGAGTTGACAAGGTCATAGGCTTCGAGGCCGCTGCGCGGCACCTCAGCCAGCGGGACGTACGCCGCCTTCGTCCGAGGCGGGTCAGAACTCCTCGTCGCCGGTGAGCCGCTCGGGGGCGGTGAAGCTGCTGGTCAGGCGGTGGTATTGCCTGCTCGCGCTGCTCTCGACGATGCCGTCGAGCACTTCGAGGATGTGGCAGGCCATTTCCTTCGAGGCCCGGTTGGGCCTGCCCTGGGCGATCGCCTCGACCATCTCCGCGGCACCCACTCCTCGGGAGTTGTCGCTGTAGCGGTGGTGAACCGGGAGGACCTCGGTCGAGCCGCCACCGGCCATGATCTCGCGCGGGTCGCGCAGGGCTGGCGTGAGGCGGACGTCACCCCCGAACTGGTTCGGGTCCGGGAGATAGATGAGGCCCTCGGTCCCCTGGATGCAGAGGTAGGGCTGCTCGGGGAAGACGCTGTCGCCGTTGAAGGCCACCGTGCCCAGGACGCCGCTTTCGAGCTGCATCGTGGCGGTCATGACGTTCTCGTTGCGGATCTCGTAGTTCTCGCCGAAGTGGGCCCCGCCCTCCAACCGGTAGGTGCGCTGCGGCCGGTTGGTCTGCTGGAAGCCGCAGACCTCGACGGCGGGGCCGAGGATCGACAGCACGGCGGTGAGGCCGTAAACCCCGAAGTCGTAGCCCATGCCCGCACCCGGCCGCAGCAGGAAGGGCATGAACTCGTAGAGCAGGTCCATGCCGCGGTTCAGCATGACGGTGAAGCCGGTCGGCTGCCCGATCCGGCCGGCCGCGACCGCCTCGGCGGCCGTCTGGACGGCTGAGCCGAGGAAGGTGTCCGGGGCGCAGCCCAGGTACAGTCCCCGCGAGTCGGCCAGGTCTGCCAGCGCCTTGGCGGAGGGGTAGTCGCCGGTCAGCGTCTTCTCGGTGTAGACGTGCTTGCCGGCCTTCAGCGCCCGCTCGATCACCTTGACGTGCGCCTCGACGGGGGTCAGGTTGAGCACGAGCTCGATGGACGGGTCGTCCATCAGCTCGTCCATGGTCATGGCCGCGATCCCGTGCTGGGCGGCCTTGGCCTGGATGTGTCCCATGTCGCGGGCGGTGCAGCCCGCCAGTTCGAGGTTGCGGAAGCTGTCCTTGATGTTGCCGATGAACGTGTCGCTGATCATTCCGACGCCGACCACGCCGACGCGCATCGGGCTCACCGTCGTGGACGGCGGAGCGGTGTGTGTGTCGTGCATGGAGACTCCCTCGTCTGGCAGTGCGACCACCGGGCCGCGCCTGGGGCAACCGGCGCGGTCAGCGCTCGCAGGTAGGTGGTGAGCGCCATCGTAGGAGGGAACTGCCGGTCACGGCGCCGGGACGGCCGGAACCTGCGGCCGCTGGCGGCCTTCAGAACAGCCCGAGCTCCGCGAAGAGCGTAGCCAGACCTCCGTGCTGGGGTCCGGCCGCCACCCGGTCGGC
>JAPUEL010000065.1:13870-25063 GCA_027492545.1 Propionibacteriaceae bacterium | reverse complement strand
CCGCGAAGAGCGTAGCCAGACCTCCGTGCTGGGGTCCGGCCGCCACCCGGTCGGCCGCAGCCAGGACCCGCGGGTGGGCACCCTCGATGGCGACTCCGAGGCCGGCCTCCTCGAGCATCTCCAGGTCGTTGAGCCCGTCGCCCACTGCCACGACGTTCGCGGGGTCCACGCCCAGAGTCGACACGACCAGGCGCATCCCGATGGCCTTGTGCACGCCCACCAGGTAGAGCTCGCCGGCTGCGGCGCCCAGGTCCGGGATGGAGCTCGGCAGCGCCGCCACCTCGGGGCCGATCAACCGTGCCAGCTCCGGGATGAGGGTAGGGGACTCGACGCAGGAGACCTTCCCGAAGGAGGCGTCGGCGAGGTCGTCGGTCATGCGCAGGTTGTCGAGGAGGTCGAAGGGCCGCGATCGGTCGGCGTCTCCCGCGCGAAGATGCGGCTCCAAGTGGCGGGCCACGCGCTCGTCGACACCAGGGGGACCCCACAGACCCTCCGTCGCCTCCAAAAGGAAGGCCACGTCGTGCTCGAGGAGCACCTCGACGGTGCGGGCGGCCACGGCAGGCGGGAACCGGACGTCGGCGAGCACCCGGCCGTCCACCTCGACGTAGGCGCCGGCTCCACCGACGAACCCGTCGAACCCGGCCTCCAGGATCCGGTGCGGCACCATCGACTTCGGCCGACCAGTGCACAGGAACACCAGGTGCCCGGCGGCCCGGGCCTGGCGCACCGCCGTCGCATGGGCCTGAGGGACGTCGCCGTGGTCGGCGTAGGTGCCGTCGATGTCGAGGAACACGGCCCGGCGGCCCGGGGAACCGGAGTCAGGTGCCATGGGGCTGACTGTACCGGCGAAGCTGGAGGTCGGCTTCAGCGGGTGAGCACCCCGCCCAGGCCGTAGGCCCGGTGCACCAGGACGATCGGGTGCACGGTCTCGACGCCGCTGGACTTCTCGATCTGCCAGCGGCAGGTCTCGGTGTCGCAGGCGGCGAGGCCGTCGTTGGTCGCCTTCACCATGTCGAACAGGGGCTTCCCCACGGCCTGCGCGATGTCGTACTTCTCCTTCTTCAGCCCGTACGTGCCCGCGATGCCGCAGCACGTCACGTTGCTGTCGATCACCTCGAGGCCGGGGATGAGCCGGAGCAGGTCCGCCGCAGGGGTGCCCATGCCCTGGCTCTTCAGCTGGCAGGGGGCGTGGTAGGGCAGCCGCATCTCGATGGGCTGGAAGTCCGTGGGCAGCTCGCCCGCTTCGTAAAGCTCCATGAGGAACTCGGAGATCTCCCGGATGCGGGTGCCCACGTCCATCAGCTCGGGGTCGTGGATGCCGAGGATCTGGTGCGCCTCGTGCTTGAGCATGCCCGTGCAGCTGCCGGCCGTGCTGATAATGGTCAGCTCGGTGCCGGGGGCCCGCAGCTGGTCGACCAGCCGGCGCACGGAGGCGCTCGCCTTCTCGAACAGGCCGTTGCTCTGCTCGGCCAGGCCACAGCAGCCCTGCTCGGGAACGATCACCTCGTAGCCCAGGTGCTCCAGCACCTCGATGGCCTTCTTCGCCGCGTCCACCTCGAAGTAGCCGCCCGCGCAGCCGTGGAAGTACACCAGCGCGCCGCGCGTCCGGGGCTGCGTGGGCGCGGAGCGCTTCTTCAGCCACTTGTGCAGCGACTCGCCCCGGGCGGTCGGCATGGGGGCGTCGCGGTGGACCCCCACCACCTTCTCCATGGCGATGCGCGCCAGCTTGTTGTCCAGCACGGCGTTGGCGATGGGCGCCATCGGCGACATCGCCTTGCCCATCAGCACGGTCTGCGTGATCATCTGGTCGCGCACCGGGACGCCCTGCTCGGCCTTCATGACGGCGCGCGCCAGCGAGTTCAGCTCAGCGACGTTGACGCCCTGCGGGCACACCACGCTGCAGGTGCCGCAGCTGGAGCAGTAGTCGACGGAGTGGTCGACGGACTCGTCGTCGCGGAACCGCTCGGCCTGGGGGCCCACGAACTTCGGCCCGGAGAACAGCGGGGTCACCGCCGCCACGGGGCAGGCCGTCTCGCAGATGGTGCACTTGACGCACATGTCCAGGCTCATTCGCTGCAGCTCGTTGTTGAGCCGCTCGCGCAACTCCTTTGCCCGCTCGTCGCGCTTCTCGCTCATCGTGCACCTCCGGTGATGTGATCGGCGGCCCGGACGGCCGTGGCGACGGCGATCCCGTCGCCTGACTTCTCTCGCCAGCGTTCCGCGCCGGCGATGATCCCGCCGGCCACGTACAGGTTGGCATGGACGACGGCGCCCGCGGCGTCGACCGGGCGGCCGCCGTCGTCGGTGCGCACGCCCACCTCGAACAGGGCCTGCGGGCCCCAGTAGACCGACGGGATCAGCGGGGTCGCGTCCGTGGCGGTCAGCGGCAGCCCGAACACCGGCTCGGTGATCGCGCCGTACGAGTCGACATCGAGGGCGCCGCTCTCGAAGCCGCCCGGTGCGAACACGAACGCTCCGGCCTTCAGCTGGCGTGGTCCGCCCGCTGCGGCCAGCGTGACCGAGGCCACGCCGTCGTCACCGGCGGTGAATCCGATGATCCGGCTGCCCTGGACGAACCGCACGCCCGCGGCGCGCACCATGGCCAGCAGCGCGTCGTAGAGCCGGAGGCCCGGCACCGACGGCGGGGGCAGCGGGATCTCGCAGATGTCGCGGCCGAGGGCCTCGGCCACCTGCCGCCACACGCCCGGACGCTTGATGCCGAGCACGGCGGGCAGGGCCACCACGTCGGCGTTGCCCGCAGCCTTGGCCACCGCCTTGGCGAACGCGGCGGCGAACGACTGGTCGTCCATAGCGCGGGCGTAGGTGAGCGCGGTGGGGTCCGCCTCGCCCTTCCGCGCGGGGAGGTCGATCCAGGCGGCGTGCGCGCTCAGGGCGCCACCGTCGGGAGCCGTCGTGCGGGCGAGGTTGCCGGCGATGAGCTCGGGCGAGAAGTCCTTCAGCTGCCGCACGCCGACGACGGCGTAGCTCTTGCCGCCCACCGCGTCACCCGCGACCATCGAGGGCTGGGCCAGCGCGGTCGGGCGGAGCGCGCCGACCGCCGTCGGCAGGTGGAAGTTGCGGGCCGGATCGCCCACGAGCAGCTCCGGGCCGAGCTCGCCGGCCAGCCACGACACGGCCGAGCCCACGCCGTCGGCGCCGATCGAGGAGTACGGATGCGTTTCCGCGACACCCGCCACAGCGTCCAGCGGCCGCGACACCCGGTCCGGCGTGTAGCCGAGGATGTCGACGGTGCCCTGGGAGAGCTGCAGCCCGCCCGGCCCCTTGGTGGTCAGCGTGACGGACTTGCCGGCGCGGGTGAGCCGCAGGGCGGCGGTGAGGCCGGCGAGCCCGGCCCCGATGACGACGACGTCGCTCATCGCACGATCTCCTCTTCGGGCTGGGGCAGGTGCTCGACATCGAGCGTGCCTGCGAAGATCCAGTGGTCCAGGGCGGTCTGTCTGACCTGTTGGCCGTACAGGATGGGCCAGATGCCGATCCAGCGGTGCTTGAGGAACAGGCGGAGCAGACCCGAGGCGCGCTCGGCGTCGTCGACCTGCTCGGAGCAGGCCAGGCCGGCGGCACGAGTGGCGCAGAACCCGCCCTGACAAGGCCCCATGCCGAGGCGCAGCTGGCGGCGGAGGTCGTCGAACGTGGCGTTGGGCTGTTCCTTGAGGAGCCGCACGAACATGGAGCGGTTCATCAGCTCGCACTCGCAGATGATCTGGTCGTCCAGGCGGTCCTTCTCGCGGTCCTCGAGGCGGTGCGTGACGGTGTAGAGCTTGCGGTCCTCGCTGCCGGGGATCACCTCGTCGGCGGTGGTGCAGGGCCGCTCCTCGCCGAGCTGCCGGTTCATGGCGTCGACGATGTGCTCAGCCATCAGGCGGTAGGTCGTGAGCTTCCCGCCGCCGATGGTGAGCATGCCCTTCAGGCCGTCCGTCTGGGAGTGGTCGATGACGGCCATGCCGCGGCTCATGTGGCGGGTGTCCTCCACGGAGACCCGCTTGTCCTTGATCAACGGCCGCGACCCGGACCAGGCGTGCAGGGCGCGCGCCTTGCGGAACCCGGGGATCATCGCCTCGCCGGCGTCCAGCATCTGCTGGACCTCGTTGCGGGGGATGGGCAGGTGGTCTGGATCCGTCTCGTGGATGTCGGTGGTGCCGATGATGGAGACGGTGTGCACGGGCACGAGGATGTCGCCGTCGGTGGGGTAGACGCAGCGGTTGATGACGGTGTTCACCAGGCGGTGGTTCATCGCGATCATGATCCCGCGGCCGGGAACGACGGCGACCGGCTCGGCGCCGGCCATCTCCGCGATCTGTCCGGCCCAGGGCCCGGCGCAGTTGAGGACGAACGTGCAGGTGATGCGCACGTCCTCGCCGCCCTTCTCGTCGCGGCAGATCACGGCCGCCACGCGGTCGCCGTCGCGCTCGATCTTCATCACCCGGTGGTAGGTGAGCACCTTCGCGCCATGCGCCTCCGCCGAGCGGGCGGCGCCCCAGACGAGCTGCCAGCCGTCGACGGAGCCGTCGGCCACCTCGATGGCGCGCTGGATCCGCGGGTCGAGTCGGGGCTCGCGGCGGAGTGCCTCCTTGACCGAGATCTCGGTGGCGGGGACGCCGGTGGCCTTGGCGCCCTCGAGGAACTTGTCGGCGTAGGCCGGGTCGTCGTCGGCGAGGGTGACGAAGAAGCCGCCCGTGTCCTCGACCGCGCTGGCCTGGATGCGGCGCAGGATCGCGTTCTCCTCGGCACACTCGGTGGCCGAGCCTGGGTCACTGACCACGTAGCGGCCGCCCGAGTGCAGCAGGCCGTGGAACCGGCCGGTGGTGCCCTGGCCCAGATCGACGCGTTCGACGAGCACCGCGCGGTACCCGCGCATGGCGGCGTCGCGGACGACGCCCAACCCCGTCGAGCCGCCTCCGATGACGACGACGTCGGTATCGAGACGCTTCATTGTGTCCCCTCCTTGGGCCCCTGCTGTGGTGTCTACCATCTTCCCCCGTGGGGGGGCCCGGCGAGGGGCATTGGTTCGCATTCGTGCACGCGGCGCGTCGCGGGACCGGCCTAACGTGCACGCATCTCAGGGCCCGCACGCATCGCAGTCCCGGCCCGTCTCTGTGCACGACACACCGTCGAAAGCGGTGGCCGTGCCGCTATGGGGCCCCGGGGGTGGTTCACGACGGCGTTTCGTGCACGGTTCGCGAGGCCGGTCAGTTTGGGGAGGCGGCTCAGGAGGGGCGCTGGGTGGAGCGCCGGATGATGAGCTCCGGCTGGAACACCGTCTGGCGGGGGATCAGCTCGGGGTCCGCGGCCTCCTCCAGGAGGACGCGCAGGGCCGTCCTGCCGATGGTCGCGCTCGGCTGCCGCAGCGACGTCAGCGGCACGGCGGCCGCGGCGGCGAACGCGATGTCGTCGAAGCCCACCAGCGAGATCTCCTCCGGTACCCGCATCCGGCCGTCCTCGACGAGGGCCTGCAGCACGCCCAGGGCCACCAGGTCGTTGGCCGCGAAGACCGCGTCGGGGCGGTCCCGGGGCGGACGGGCGAGAATCCGGTTGCCGGCAGCGGCCCCCTCCGCGACCGTCATGGCGGTGGTCGGGATCACCTCGATCTCGACCCCGGTGGCGTCCTCGGCGGCCACCCGCGCGCCCGCGAGCCGGTCGGTGACCTCGTGCAGCTCGAACGGCCCGCCGACGAAGGCGATCCGCCGCCGGCCACAGGCGATCAGGTGCTCCACCGCCATCCGCCCGCCCGCGATGCTGTCCACGGAGATCGAGCTGAAGCGGTTCTGGCCGGAGTAGCGGCCGACGAGCACCGCCGGGATGCCGCGGGAGCGCAGCTTCTCCAACCGGTTGAACACCTCCCCGAACGGCGCGATCAGCAGGCCGCGAACCTGATGCTCCTCGAAGAGGTCGATGTACATCTTCTCGCGCGCCGGGTCCTCGGCCGTGTCGCCGAAGAGGATGGCGATGCCGTGCTGGGTGGCCTCGTCGCCCGCGCCCCGGACCACGTCGTTGTAGAACGGGTTCTGGCCGTCCATGACGACGAAGCCGACGGTGCCGCTGATGCCTTGACGGAGCTTGCGCGCGGCCTCGTTGCGGACGTATCCGAGCTCGTCAATGGCCTGTTGGACCCGTAGCGCGGAGTCTGCCGAGACGACGTCGGGGCGGTTGAGAACGTTGGATACGGTGCCCACAGACACGCCCGCGCGCCGAGCGACGTCGCGGATGCTCACGGTGGCCATGCCCACCTCCTCCTCACGATTCCGCAACATTTGTCTCCGATGACTTGACCGGCGGAACGCTGAAACGTATCTTAACCATGAAACGACGTTGAATCGATTCAACGATGGCCCCCGGTGAAGAGGGCCCCACGGACTCAAAGAGGAGAACCGCCAGTGACGGACACGGTACCCGGAGCGGCGCAGACGCCCGCGCTCGAACTGTCGCGGGTGGTGAAATCCTTCGGCGCCGTCGTCGCCCTGCGTTCGGGCAGCCTGCGCCTCGACAAGGGGTCCATTCATGCGCTGATCGGGGAGAACGGCGCCGGCAAGTCGACGCTCGTCAAGATCGTCGCCGGCCTCTACCGCCGCGACGCGGGCGAGTTCCGGCTCGAGGGCGAGCCGGTGGACTTCCACAGCACGGCCCAGTCCAAGGGCGCCGGCATCGCCGTCATCTATCAGGAGCCCACGCTCTTCCCGGACCTGTCGGTCACCGAGAACATCTTCATGGGGCGCCAGCCCGTCGGCACGCTCGGCCGGATCGACCGCAAGGCCATGCGCGAGGAAGCCACGCAGATCTTCGAGCGCCTCGGGGTCCGGATCGATCCCGACCGCCTCACCGAGGGCCTGTCCATCGCGGACCAGCAGATCATCGAGATCGCCAAGGCCATCTCGCTCGACGCGCGCGTGCTGATCATGGACGAGCCCACGGCGGCGCTCAGCGGCGTCGAGGTGGAGCGGCTGTTCGCCGTCGCCCGCAGCCTCCGCGACGAGGGCCGCGCGCTCGTGTTCATCTCCCACCGCTTCGACGAGGTGTTCGAGCTGTGCGACACCGTCACGGTCATGCGCGACGGCTCCTACATCGACACCATGGCCATCGCGGACACCTCCGTCGACGAGCTGGTCCACCTGATGGTGGGCCGCGACGTCACCGAGATGTTCCCCAAGTTCCCCGCGGACCTCGGCGAGGACGTGCTCGTCGTCAACGGCCTCACCCAGAAGGGCGTCTTCAACGACATCTCCTTCACCGTCCGCTCCGGCGAGATCGTGGGCCTGGCCGGGCTCGTCGGCGCCGGCCGCAGCGAGGTGGTCCGCGCCATCTTCGGCGTTGACCCCTACCAGTCCGGCACCGTCACCGTCAGCGGCAGGACCCTCCCGAAGGGCAACCCCAAGGCCGCCATGGTCCAGGGGATCGCGCTCGTCCCCGAGGACCGCCGCAAGCAGGGACAGGTGCTCGAGCAGTCGGTGTCGCGGAACCTCACCCTCGCCATCCGGCACCGCCTCGCCAAGATGGGCCTCATCTGGGGCGGGCTGGAGAACGAGAGCGCCAAGGTCTGGGCCAGCCGCCTGGAGGTCAAGACGGCCGCCCTCGACGCCGAGACCGGCACGCTGTCGGGCGGCAACCAGCAGAAGGTGGTGCTGGCCAAGTGGCTGGCCACCGACCCCAAGGTGCTCATCGTCGACGAGCCCACCCGCGGCATCGACGTGGGCACCAAGGCCGAGGTGCACCGCCTCATCTCCCAACTCGCCCAGGAGGGGCTCGCAATCCTGATGATCTCGTCCGAACTACCCGAAGTGCTCGGCATGGCCGACCGCGTCCTGGTGATGCGCGCCGGCCGCCTGACCGGCGAGTTCGACCGCGCCGACGCCACGCCTGAGGCCGTCATGTTCGCCGCAACGGCCGACGAGGAGGTCGCGTGATGACCGCGACGACCGCCGCAGCCCCCACCCGCTCCCTGGGCGAGGCCGTCGGGCATGTGCTCAAGGCCCGCGAGACGGGCATCGTCATCGCCCTGGTGGCCATCATCATCGCCGCCACGGCCGTGAACCCCACCTTCATCTTCTCCGGCGACGGCTTCCGGGACCTGCTGCTCACCCCGTCGCTGCTCATGGTGGTGGCCATCGGCCAGGCCGTGGTGATCATCACCCGCAACGTTGACCTCTCCGTCGGATCGGTCGTCGGCCTCACCGCCTACATGACCGGCCGGCTGTTCATCGACATCCCCGGCATTCATCCCGCGTTCGTGTTCCTCGCCGGCATCGCGCTCGGCGCCCTCCTCGGGGCCATCAACGGCGCGCTCGTGGCCTTCGCGAAGGTGCCCGCGCTGGTCATCACGCTGGGCACCATGTACATCTACCGCGGCATCAACGTGGCCTGGACCGGCAGCGACCGGATCAACGCCTCCGACATGCCCGCCTCCTTCCGCGGGCTCGGCACCCAGGATGTGCTCGGCATCCCGCTGCTCACGCTGCTCGCGGTGATCGTGCTGGTGTTCACCGCGTGGTACCTGCGCAACCTCCGCAGCGGCCGCGAGCTGTACGCCATCGGCTCGGATCCCGACGCCGCGCACCTCTACGGCCTGCGGGTCACCCGTCGCGTGCTCGCGGCCTTCATCGTGTGTGGCGCGCTGGCCGGGCTGGCCGGGGTGCTGTTCGCGGCCCGCTACGGCACCGTCAGCTCCAACGCCGGCTACGGCTGGGAGCTGCAGGCCATCGGCGCGGCCGTCATCGGCGGCGTGGCGATGTCCGGCGGCGTCGGCACCGTGTGGGGGGCGGCCTTCGGCGCCTACCTGCTGCTGACCATCAACCGGGCCCTCCCGATCATCGGCATCCAGGACTTCTGGCAGCGCGCCGTGGTGGGCATCCTCATCATCGGCGCAATCATCCTGGACCGCGTGCTCGCCGTCCGGCAGCACCGTCGTCTCGTCGCGGCGAGGGAAGGAGTGAAGTGATGAGCACCGCAACGGTCTTCACCGAGAAGCCGGCGAGGGAGTACAAGTCCTACCAGCACCCGCTGTGGCGCCGCCTCCTGCTCAACCGCGAGGCCGCGATCATCGGCCTGCTGATCCTCGTGGTCATCGTCTCCACCCTGACGGTGCCCAACTTCGACAGCCCCCTGACGCTGACGTTCCTCATCCGTGAGATCGCGCCCATCCTGCTCATCGCGCTGCCGATGACGCTGATCATCGTCACCGAGGAGATCGACCTGTCGGTGGCCAGCACCCTCGGGCTGGCGAGCGTGGTCACCGGCCTCGGCGTGCAGGCCGGGTGGCCGCTTCCGGTCGCGGGGCTGGTGGCCGTCCTCGTCGGCGCTATCGCCGGCGTGATCAACGGATCGCTGATCACGTTCGTCGGCCTGCCGTCGCTTGCCGTGACCATCGGCACGCTCGCGCTGTTCCGCGGCATCGCGGTGGGCCTGCTCGGTACCACGGCCATCAGCGAGTTCCCCGACTACTGGACGGACCTCGCCCGGGCCAACATCCCGGGCACCCCCGTCCCGGCGATCATCGTCCCGTTCATCGTGCTCGCCATCGTGTTCGCGGTGATGCTGCACTTCACACCGTTCGGCCGCTCGCTGTACACGATCGGCCTCAACAAGGAGGTGGCTGCCTTTTCGGGCATCGACGTACGCATGACCAAGTTCTGGCTGTTCGTCATGAGCGGCACGGTCTCGGGCTTCGCCGGCGTCTACTTCACGCTGCTCTACAACAACGCCCGCGGCGACAACGCCATCGGCATGGAGCTGCTCATCATCGCCTCCGTCCTCCTGGGCGGGGTGTCCATCTTCGGCGGCCGCGGGGCCCTGCACGGGGTCATCGCCGGCGTATTCCTCATCGGCACGATGTCGAGTGCCCTGCGCCTGGCGGGGGTCACCAGCGACATCATCAACGTCATCACCGGCACGGTCCTCATCCTGTCTGTGGTGTCTGCAAGCTTCCTCGGCTGGGTCCGCACCAAGCAGATCGCGGCCGTCGGGAGAAAGAAGGGCCAGGCGGGCGCCACCGGCGCCGCAGCCTGAGTAGTCACCAGAAGACCACCGGTCCAACGACGGGCCAAGAAAGGAACCACAATGTTCATCAAGGGACGCAAGACCGGGCGCTTCGGCGTCGGTCTGGTCGCGATCGCCGCGTCTGCCGCGCTCGCACTGTCCGGCTGCTCGGGCACGAGCAGCGAGGGTTCAGCCGACCCCAGCGCGACCGCCAGCGGCGGCGGCGAAGGCGGGGGCAGCGTCAGCGTGACGTTCCTGCCGAAGAACCTCGGCAACCCCTACTTCGACACCTCCAACGCCGGTGGCGCCGAGGCCGTCGAGGAGTTCGGCGGCACGTTCGAAGAGGTCGGCCCGACGGAGGCCTCGCCCACCGCGCAAGTGCCGTTCATCCAGACCGCCGCCCAGCAGGGCGTCGGCGCGCTCGTCGTGTCCGCCAACGACCCCGAGGCCATCTGCGATGCGCTGAACGAGGCCCGCGACGCCGGCGTCAAGGTGGTCACCTTCGACTCCGACACCAACCCCGAGTGCCGCGACCTGTTCATCAACCAGGCCACCGCCGAGGGCATCGCCAAGGTCCAGGTCGACCTGATCACCGAGCAGATCGGCGACGCGGGCCAGATCGCCGTGCTGTCGGCTTCGGCCAACGCCACGAACCAGAACGCCTGGATCGAGATGATGGAGGCCGAGCTCGCGGCCAACCACCCCGATGTGGAGCTCGTCGAGGTCGCCTACGGTGACGACGATGACCAGACCTCGTTCGACAAGACCGCCGCGCTGCTCCAGACCTACCCGGAGCTCAAGGGCATCGTGTCCCCGACCACCGTCGGCATCGCCGCCGCGGCGCGCTACCTGTCGACGTCGGACTACAAGGGCCAGGTCATGCTGACCGGTCTCGGTACGCCGAACCAGATGCGTGAGTACGTCGAGGACGGCACCGTCGAGGCGTTCGCCCTGTGGAACCCGGCCGATCTCGGCTACCTGGCCGCCTTCGCCGCTCAGGCCCTCGTCAACGGTGACATCACCGGCGCAGAGGGCGACGAGTTCGAGGCCGGCAAGCTGGGTTCGTACACCGTCGGTGAGGGCGCCTCGGTGCTCCTCGGCGAGCCGTACGTGTTCAACGCGGAGAACATCGCGGACTTCGACTTCTGAGTCCCGCAACAAGCAAGGCCAGGCGCCGTCCGGGGATACCCGGGCGGCGCCTCGTCGTGT
>JAPUEL010000065.1:0-13770 GCA_027492545.1 Propionibacteriaceae bacterium | reverse complement strand
CCCGGAGGGCCGACGCGGCCGCGCGCACGTCCGCCAACGGAACCCGGGCCCCGACGGCGACGTCCAAGGCTCCCGCGAGCACCCCGTCGATGATCGGGGCGCTGTAGTCGCCCTGCCTGAAGAGGAACGCCACGTCGAGGAGGTCGTAGCGGAGGGCACCGTCGGCGAGCTGCTCCTGAAAGCGCGACCCACCGTCGACGAACGCGCAGTCGACGGCGGGGAACGTCCGCTGCGCGTCGGCCGCCCGGTCCCACGTCCGGACAGACGCGACGGTGTCCGCGACCGCCTGACCATACGCAGCGGCGTTCAACCGAACGGCGTCGGCCACCGTCCCCGGGACACCATCCAGCGCCTCGACGCCCGTCCATCCTTCGGCGACGGCGCGCTCCACCACCGCAGACCACAGCTCGCCAGCGGCCACTGTCACCTGGACGCCGCCGCAGAAGGCGAGGTCGTCGACCTCGCAGGCGGAGTCGTCGACGATGAACCCGGGGACGGGCAGGGTGGACACGGTGGACCTGGTCATCACCCCATTGCACGCCCCGGCGCCCCCGAACTCAAGGGCTCCCGCCGACCCTGGTCCCGCTCTAGGGCTAGTCTGTCGGCCTCGGTGGGGCCCGGGGCAAGGAAATCGGCCCGACCCCTTGAACAAACCTTCGACATACGCTTCACTAGTGCCCACGGAGGGGAGTATCCCCCAGGCGCCTCGTCGTCATTACGGTCCGCCATCGGGCCCGGCGAGCCGGTCATCAGACCGGGAGAGACCTCCGATCGACTGACTCGATCGGAAGGGTTCCTTATGGACGTCTCACTCTGGGTGTGGGTCGGCGTCATCGCCGTCATCCTCGCCATGCTCGCCGTCGACCTCGTCGCCCACCGCGACGCCCACGTGATCAAGGTCCGCGAGGCCGCTGCCTGGAGCGCCGTCTGGGTGGCGCTGGGCGTCGGCTTCGGGGCGCTGCTCTGGTGGTGGCAGGGGCCCGAGATCGGGCAGCAGTACTTCGCCGGCTACCTCATCGAGAAGTCCCTGGCCGTCGACAACGTGTTCGTCTGGGCCGTCATCTTCAGCTACTTCGCGGTGCCGCCGCAGTTCCAGCACCGTGTCCTGTTCCTCGGCGTGCTGGGCGCGCTGGTCTTGCGGGGCGCGTTCATCGCCGTCGGCGCCGTGCTGATCGAGAACTTCACCTGGATCCTGTACGTGTTCGCCGCGTTCCTGCTCTACACGGGTTGGCGGATGATCCGGCAGCGCGACGAGCACCTGGACCCCGAGCAGTCCGCCGTGCTGCGGCTGTTCCGCCGCTTCGTGCCGATGACCGACGCCTACTACGGCCAGCGCCTGCTGGTCCGCCGGGGCGGAGTGCTCCTCGCCACGCCCCTGCTGGCGGTGCTGGTGCTGATCGAGGCCACCGACGTGGTGTTCGCCGTCGACTCCATCCCCGCGATCTTCGCCGTCACCAGCGAGCCTTTCATCGTGTTCACGGCCAACGCCTTCGCCATCCTCGGGCTGCGTGCCATGTACTTCCTGCTGGCGGACCTCATGCACCGCTTCGTGTACCTCAAGATCGGCCTGGCGCTGGTGCTGATCTGGGTGGGCATCAAGATGGCGCTCAAGATCGACGTGTTCTACATCCCGACGGCGATCTCGCTCGGGGTCATCGCGACGATCCTCACCGTCTCGGTCGTGGCCAGCCTCCGGGCCACGCGCGGCCTCGCCGCGGCGCCCGCCGTCGAGGGCACCGGCCCGTTCCGGATGGCCACCGAGGACGAGTTGGCTGAGCTGGACGGGGCCCGCGCCCGCTGATCGCGTTTGAGCCGGACACGGCTTCCGGGGAGGGCAGTTGAGCCGGACACGGCTTTCGACGGATGGGCTTGAGCCGGGCTTCGGAGTCGATGGCCGTGGAACGATCAAATCACCGGATCAGGTGCGCGACTCCGAAAACCGGCTCAACCCGGGTCCGCGAGAGCCGTGTCCGGCTCAACCCTTGTCCGCAACAGCCGTGTCCGGCTCAACCTGTCTCCCGGCCCCGGGCGGGGGGGGGGGCGGGTCTTGCCGAGCGCCGTCGTAATGTGATATCACTTAGCTATCGAAATTCTCGCGGAAGGACGCGCACCATGACCACCCCCCACACCCCCGACCCCTCAACCGACCTCGAGGGCGACTCGCTCGGCGGCGCGCCGTCGGGCAGGCCAGTGGGGAGGGAAGGCGCCCGCGTCGACATCGAGGAGCGTAAGGCCTGGTACCTCGACGGCCTCCTGGCCTTCTTCCTCGCCCTCGTCATCGGCGCCCTCGCCACCTGGCAGGGCGTCCTCGCGGGCATCCAGCTGGAGAACAACGACGGCGGCGGCTGGCGGATGTTCCTCTCCATGCTGGCGTTCCTGCTCTCCATGGTCATGTTCTCCTCGCTGACCATCATCAGCCCCGGAGACACCAAGGTCATCCAGTTCTTCGGCCGCTACATCGGCACCATCCGCAAGGCCGGCCTGCTCATGACCGTGCCGTTCACCACCAAGAAGAAGGTCTCGGTCAAGGTCCGCAACTTCGAGACCAACGAGCTCAAGGTCAACGACGCCGACGGCAACCCCGTCAACATCGCCGCCATCGTGGTGTGGCAGGTGGCCGACACCGCCAAGTCCGTGTTCGCCGTCGAGAAGTACGACGAGTTCGTGGCCGTGCAGTCCGAGTCGGCCCTGCGCCACGTCGCCACCACCCACCCCTACGACAACGGTGAGGCGGGGGAGGAGACCCTCCGCGGCTCGACGGAGCTCGTCGCGCAGGAGCTGGCCGATGAGGTGGCCGCGCGGATCGCGATCGCCGGCCTCGAGGTGGTGGAGACCCGCATCTCCTCGCTGGCCTACGCGCCGGAGATCGCGCAGGCGATGCTGCAGCGGCAGCAGGCCTCCGCCATCATCGCGGCCCGGGAGAAGATCGTCGAGGGTGCGGTGACCATGGTGCAACGCGCGCTGGAGCGGCTGGAGAGCGACAACGTGGTGACCCTCGACGACGAGCGCAAGGCGTCCATGGTGTCCAACCTGCTCGTGGTGCTCACCAGCGAGTCGCGTGTCACGCCCGTGGTCAACGCCGGCTCGCTCTACACCTGAGCAGCGGCGCGACGGCAGGAGTTGGCTCATGATGGCCGAACGCAAGGCGGTGTTGCTCAGGCTCGACCCCGCCGTCCACGACGCACTGGCCCGCTGGGCGGCCGACGACCTTCGCTCGGTCAACGCCCAGATCGAGCTCCTGCTCCGCGACGCCCTGAAGCGGGCGGGCCGGTCCCCGAAGGACGCCGGCCCGCTGCCTCAGCGGGGACGGCCGCCGAAGGAATCCTGAGCTGGAGGACTCAACCGTCAGCGGGCCGACTTCACCCCGTGCGCCGCGAGCAGGTCTGTCACCGCGTCCGGGGACGTGAGCAGCGGCTGAGTGACCACCGCCTTGTCGCAGGCGATCACCAACTCCGTGAAGCGCGGAGGCGAACTCTGCTCCGGCCTACGGATCTCGAATGCCGTCACCCTCCGGAAGGGGATCCGGGTCACGTTGTACGCGTAGTTGGAGCGGCGGAAGAGCGGCTCCACGCTCCGGTTGCGGTCGATGATCACCAGGTCCGTGGACGATGCGAGGATCATCTCCCCGGCCGAGCGGCGACGGCGGCCCTGCTCGTTGAGGCACGCCTGGCCGGGCTCGTCGACATGGATCGGCTGGACGCGCTCGGCGGCGCCCGTGTTGAGCGCCAGGACGAGGGAGCCGAAGAAGTGGTCCCGCGGTTGCGTGGTGGCCGGCGGACGGACGGTGGCCGCGGGCGTGAGGTCGCCCGGACCCTGCGACAGGACGTAGCGGTCCACCTCAGCGATCGTCGGGTGTGACACAGCGTTGTACTCCACCGTCATCGCGGTCCCGTCGGAGAGGAGCAGCGTCCATCGGGCCACGAGGAGGTTGGTGTGCAGGATGGTGGCGACGACCTCGCTGCGCGCCACCTGGCTGCTGGTGACCTCGGCCGGTCCGGCCCGCAGCACGCGCACCTTGTCCGGGAAGACGGCGATCACCGCCTCGTACAGGTCCATCCCGGGGCGGATCTTGGCCCGATCGAGCGGGCGGGGCACCTTGAGGAGGTAGCGGGCGTCCTGCAGCTCGGGCCACCACCGACCGAACCGACGGGGGAGCTCCGACGGGGCCTTGACCTCGCCGATCCACGGCCCGAACGCGTCGTACTCAGCCAGGTCGTCGGGGTCCACCGCAGCTCGCCATTGAGGGATTTTCGCCGCCATGATGCATCTCCCAGGTGCGCGACGGTGAGGTCGACGTCGGCCCGTCCCAGAGGCGCGGTACCCGTCAGAGTCTACCGTCGCGGGGCGGCGGAGCCAACCACTTCCAGCATCACTCCTTGTCAATCGGGTGATCTTGGCCCGCCGTTCCAGGGAAGGAACAGCCCGGTCGTCCCAACGTGGCGCTGGTGAACGACCGGGCTGGGCGGGCCCGCGAGGTGTCAGGCGTCCTGGCTGTAGATCAGCACCGAGTACGGCGCGATCGACACGTTGGCGTGGGCCCCCATGCCGTCCTCGCCGGAATCGTCGTGGGCGGTCACGTCGAAGCTGTCGAAGTCTCCGAACAGCGAGCTGTACAGCTTCGCGTCGCTGTTGAACCGCAGCTTCCACAGCCCGCCGTGCGGCATGCCGATCCGGTAGTCGGTGTAGGTCTCGGTGCTGAGGTTCACCACCACCACGACGTCGTCACCGGCCCCGTGATCCAGCCAGCGCTGGAACGCGATCACGTTGTCCGCCTCGTTGACGTGGTAGACGTTCAGGCCGCGACCCGTGAGCCCGCGCGTCACCCCGCCCCGGTTGAGGCGGAGGTCGATGAGGGTCTTGTACAGCTTCGTGATGCCCTCGAAGCGCTCGATGCGCTCCCAGTCGAGCGGGTCGTCGTCGGAGAACCAGCCGCCCTCCAGCGCCTCCTGGCCCTGGAAGATCATCGGGATGCCGGGGCTGGTCATCACCAGCGCGCCCCCGACGGTGGACCGCTTCTGCGCGAACCAGCCGTCCGCGTTGCCCGGGTCGATCTCGTGCGGGACGCGCGCGGAGCCGTTGGCCACCTCGTCGTGCGACTCGGTGTAGACGACGCGGCGGAACGGGTCGCCGTCGTAGTTGTGGGCGATGGCATCGGCGATCGAGGCCAGCGAGCGCTCCTCGTCGGTCATGGCCGTGATCGCGTGCCGGACGGGGTGCACGAACTCGGCGTCCCACTGCGCGTGGAAGCCGGCGCCGTCGCCCTCGAGGCCGACGATCCGGTCGTGCCCGTGCAGGTCCTCCGCGATCGAGATCCGGCCGGGGTACTCGTCGCGCATGGATTGGGTGATCCAACGCATGAGCCCGAAGCCCTCCTCGAGCTCGAAGCCGCCGCCGGAGACCGAGCGCATGTAGGGCGTCATGTCCAGCCGCAGCCCGTCGACGTGGTACTCACGCAGCCACATCATGGCGTTGTCGTGGATGAAGCGGCGCACCTCCTCGCGGCCGTAGTCCGGGCGGGTGTCGCCCCACGGCGTGGAGGATCGGTCGTCGTTGTAGAAGTAGATGCCGCCCTTGTCCTCGCCCCAGCCGTCGAACTGCCACAGGTCGAGGTCGGAGGGGCCGAAGTGGTTGTAGACCACGTCGAGGATCACCGCGAAGCCGCGCTGGTGGGCGGTCTTGATGAGGTTCTTGAACGCGTCCGGCCCGCCGTAGGCGCTCTCGACGGCGAAGATGTGGGCCGGGTTGTAGCCCCAGGACTGGTCACCGGCGAACTCCGCCACCGGCATGATCTGCAGCGTGTTGACGCCCAGCGCCTGAAGGTAGTCCAGCTGCTCGATGACGTCGTGGAAGCCGCCCACGCCGTCGTCCGAGGGGGCGAAGGAGCCCACGTGCATCTCGTAGATGACCATCTCGTGGTGCGGGGGGCAGTGGGCGCTCTCGCCCTCCCAGTCGTAGGCCGAGTGGTCGTAGATGACGCCGTTGCCCACCGAGTTGGTGACCTGCATGGCGTAGGGGTCGATGCGGTCGAGCTCCAGCTCGCCGTTGGTGAGGTGGAACTTGTACTCCTGGCCGGGCGTGGCGCCCTCCACGAAGCCGTACCAGTAACCGTTGCCCTCGTTCTCGAGCGGGTTGGCGTCGACCCTCCAGCCGTTGAAGTCGCCCGTGACCGCCACGCTGTCGGCGTGCGGTGCCCAGACGCGGAAGGCCACGCCCCCGTCGGTGATGATCGCGCCCATCCCGGCCAGTGTCTCGTGCTCTGCCATGTGTCCCCCTCGTTGTCTTTGTTGTGCGGCGAATCGAGTGTGCCTGACGCGCTGCTGTCTGCGCCAGATGTGACCGCCCGACGGCGAGAGTAGGTCAGGCCAGGCCGTAGATCACGAACAAGGCACGCGCCCCCAGCACGGCGACTGCAAGGGCGGCGAGCCGAGCCCGCCAGGAGCGCAGCCGGGTGATTGACAGCCACACCAGCACCGCAACACCCACCGCCGCCTGCGCCCACCAGTACGACGACGGGGTGGTCTCGGCGATTCGCCGCAGCCCGTGCGCGGCCTCGCCGAGGGCGACGGCCGGGAACGCGCCGGCCGCGACGCCCCGCAGCACGGGGTCCCCGTGGCCCTGGAGCAGCCACACCGCGACGCCCATCACGAGACCGCTCACCACGCCCGCCACAACCCAGAACGCCACCATCCGCATGCCGACGGGGAAGCCGCGCAGCGACGTGGTGGCGTAGTAGCCCACCATGGCGAGCGGGCCGGCCGACGCCCCCAGGAGGGCGTGCGCCCACCATCCGCCCCGGCAGGCCATCGCGACCAGCGCGGCCAGAGCGACGACGGGGGTGGCCGAGTTGAAGAGCGGGGCCAGGGCCTCCGGGGCGTAGGTCTGCCCGAACGACATGACGACGCCTGCGATCAGCGAGCCGGCCAACGCGACGGGGAGACACCTGTGCATGACGGCGATGCTAGGCCGCCGGGGTGACCGTTTCGCCCACTTCTCCGCCCACCCAGGGGCGGGCCAGGGCCGGAATCGGGGTCATTCCCGACCGCGGAGCCACCCGGCCCGGGAACTGGTCGCTCTGAGGGTGGGTAGACCAACCCACAGAGCGACCGGCTCACCGGCACTTCCGGCATCGGCCCGGTTCTCCCGTCCAGCCCCGGATGGCCAGAGCCTTCTGGACCTTCGCGGCCACCGCGCAGGGGTCGCGCGTGACGTCCTGCCACCCGAAACGCAAGGTCAGGTAGCCCGCGATGCTGTGGGCGTTGTCGCGCTCGGTGTCGCGGAAGGCGCCACTGCCCTCGTGACCCAGCCTGCCGTCCAGCTCCACCACCACCCCGAAGTCCGGGTAGAGCACGTCGCTCCGGGTTCCCGGGCTGACGGAGACCTGGCGCCCGGCGGTGGGCAGCCCGTGTGCGCGCTCCACGTCGATCAGGTAGCGGCTTTCGAGGACGCTCTCCGCACCCGTCCCGGCGATGTCCACAACCCGTGCGATGAGGGCCCGGTGTCGTAGGACCGGTGACTCCTGAAGTGCCTCCCGGACCTTCTTGGTGCTGACTTTTCGGGTGCGCAGCGCGTCGAGCAGGAGTCCCTCGACCTCGTTGGGCTCAGCGTCGCTCAGCACGTCGATCAGCGCGCGGGCGGCGCTCTGCCGGCTGGGTTCGAGGCGCCCGACGCGGGTTCCCCGGTGGAATCGCCAGCGTCCGCCTGCCCGTCGTGAGGGGCGAGGCGCCCACACGTCGATGACCTCAGGGGCCGCGCTCCACAGGCCCCAGAGGTGGCCGGCCGCCAGGCCGCCCAGCGTCGCGTGCTGGCCACCGATCAATAGCCCGCCCCAGGCCCAGCCCATCCACGACGGTTCGGCGAGCGTGGAGTAGAGGCCCTCGGAGATCCGGTGATATCGCTCGTCCCTCACCATGCGGCGCATGAACTCGCGGCTGGCACCGGCCTCGACGGCTTGGTGGAAGGAGAACACGCCCGCCTGAGCTCCGATGAGGTCGGTCAGGGCGGGTGGCACGGACAGTTTGCGGATCACACCCTCGTGATCGGCAACGGGAGGGCGCGCGTCCCGTCACCCGGAGGACCTGTGGACAACTGGTCGCTATCTGGGTGGGTAGACCAACCCAGAGAGCGACCAGTTCTCGGGGTCAGTGCCCGACGTGACCCTTGCCGAGCGGATTGGGCCCAGGCACGCCGTCGTCTGCCGCTTCCGCCACGTCTGCGTTGACGTCGCCCGCGGCGTAGGACGCATTCAACAGGCGGTAGGTGCGGGTGAGGAACGCCGCCCCGGTGACCAGAAGCCCGACGATGCTGAACAGCACGAACACGAGCGCGATCCCGCGGGCATCCCCCTCGCCCAGTAGCCACTTCAGGTCCCGGCGACCCTCGGGCGAGCTCGCGTACGGGATGAGCCAGAACTCGGCCATGGGCCCGATGAGGAATGCGCTCATGGGCGCAGCGGAGGACTCCACGGCGGCGGCGAAGCCGAACACCCGACCCTGCTTCTCGAAGGGGACCACGCGCTGCAGCAGGGTCTGCTCGGCCGCCTCGACGAAGGGGATGATGGTCATGTAGGCGAAGATGCCGACGCCGAGCGCCACCACGGACTCCCGGAGGGTCAAGCCTCCACTCACGATCCACAGCGCCACGCAGGCGAGCAGGAGCGTGCGGAGCGGCTTGGCGCCCAGCCCGATCTTGGCGATCAGGGATCCCCCCACGATCAGCCCGATGCTCCCCAGCCCGAAGAGCACGCCCCAGGCCTCCACCGACATCAGTTCCAGGCCGTAAGGGTCCAGCAGGCCCATGAACACGCCGCCGAGGAGGTTGTTGATGGTGGTGAAGAGGATCAGGCCGATCAGCCCCGGCACGGCGATGATGGTCAGCCAGGCGGCCTTGAAGTCGACGGCCTTCGGGGTGCCCTCGGCGTGGACGATGGTGGGCTCAGGGATCCGGATCAGCAGGAGATGGACCAGCGAGCCCAGGATCGCGGCCAGGGAGATCAGGATCAGCCAGCCCATGCCGAGTTGGCCGTAGGCGAGACCCGAGAGGACGCCGGTGACCAGCATGGTGAGCCCGTTGACCGCCCCGACCAGCCCGTTGGCGTTTGCGCGCCGATCCGGCTCGACCAGCATTGTGACGCACGTGGCCAGCGCCAGTCCGCGCAGCATCACCAACAGCGCGCCCGCCAGGCTGATCCCGGTGAAGACCCAGAACCAGGGTCGTCGCAGGTCGGTGAGAGTCTCTTGGGGGGTAAGGACGAACACCGCTCCCGCGGCGACGAACAGGAGCGCGGTGCCGACGGCGGACCACACCATGACGACATGCTTGCGGTACCGGTCGATCAAGCTGCCGAACGGCACGCCGAGGACAGCCATGCCCAGCATGTAGGCACCGCCCATGATGGAGGTGGCCAGCACGGAACGCGTCTCCAGGTATGCCCAGAACGTGATGCCGAACCACAGGAACATCGTGCTGAGCATCGCCGCGGCGGTGTTGCCGAGGACGTGATTGAAGGCCCTCGTGCGGCGCGCTTGATCGGAGAGCACAGGGAACCCTAACACCGCCCCCATCAGGTGCAACCTCGTCAAGGCGGCCCTCGGCCCGGAGTCGGCGACACATCGGGGGCTGGGGCAACAAAGGGGGTCGTCGCGCCTTCCCTGACGGGTCGACGGCGGGGCGATGAGGACGTGCGGCGGAGGACCGTGGACAACCGGTCGCTCTCTGGGTGGGTAGACCAACCCTCAGAGCGACCAGTTCTCGGGGCCCCGCGCCAGGTGTCGGGCCTAGGCTGATGCCCATGGGTAAGCAGTTCGCCGGTATCACCCCGAAGCTCCGCACGTTCATCGAGGCGCAGCACCTCTTCTTCGTCGCGACGGCGGCGCGCGACGGACGGGTCAACGTCTCGCCGAAGGGCCTGGACTCGCTGCGCGTGGTGGGCCCGGACCGCGTGGTGTGGGTCAACGCCGTCGGCAGCGGCAACGAGACCGCGGCCCACCTCCTCGACACTCCCCGGATGACGCTGATGTTCTGCTCCTTCGACGCCAAGCCACAGATCCTGCGCCTCTACGGCACGGCGTGCGCCCTTCACCGCGGAGACGACGGCTGGGCTGAGCTGCTGGACCTCTTCCCCGAGTTCGTGGGGGCCCGCAACGTATTCGACATGACGGTGGAGCTGGCTCAGACGTCCTGCGGGTTCGGGGTGCCGCTGATGGACTTCCGCGCCGACCGCGACACCATGACCGACTGGCTGGTCAAGAAGGGCGACGACGGTCTACGCGAGTACGAGCGTCGCAACAACCTGGTGAGCCTCGACGGATTGCCCACCGGCCTCCCCGTCGCCTGACCCCTCCACGGGCGGGCACGAAACGCCGTCGGACTCGCACCGCGAGGCCCCCTGCGGGCTTGAGGCGCGGGTCCGACGGCGTGTCGTGCACGGGTGGGGTCAGGGGTGGGCGGGGGACCGTTCAGTGGCTGGGGATGTCGCGGTGCGAGAACCTCCACAGCGCGAACGCCACCAGCCCTGCCGCCACCGCCGCCTGGACGAGCAGCGGGGCGAGCGCGAACTCCTCGGCCGGCATGGCCGGGGTGTGCTCGAACGGCGAGATCTGCCGCGCCCAGCCGGGCAGCTGCATCACGTCGCCGAACAGCTCGATCAACGCCCCGGCCACCACCGGGATCCAGGCGAACACCACCAGCCGGGGGGCCAGCGCGTGCAGCGCCGCCGCCAAGGCCAGCACCATGAGGATCGCCGGGATACCGGTGGCCGCCGCGGCCACCGCGTGGCCGACGAGCGAATAGTCGCCGTCGACGCCGCCGGCGAAGATCCCCGCGACCACCGACGTGACAAGAGCCAACACGATGCTCACCACGGCGATCACCATGAGGTGACCGGCCATCCAGGAGGCCGGCGGCACGTCGGTGGCCAGTACCGGCTCCGCGCGACCGCCCACCTCCTCGGCCACCACCTTCTGCCAGGCGATGACGGCGAAGATGGCGATCATGATCCGGAACATCGTGATGGTCAGGGTGAGGTAGCCGCTGAGCGCCACCTCGGCACCGCCCATCAGCTGCTGGAAGATGTCCGGCAGGTCGGTGAACGCGTCCACCATGGCGCCGGTGAAGGAGCCGTACATGAGCGACGCGAGGGTCAGGCCGAGTGCCCACCAGAGCGCCTGGGTGCGTTGGAGGCGCAGCGCGAGCGTGAGCGGCCCGCGGAGCCAGGCGGGCGCCGTCGCCTTCCCGCGACGCGGCTGAAG
Organism: Propionibacteriaceae bacterium; assembly: GCA_027492545.1. GTDB lineage: Bacteria > Actinomycetota > Actinomycetes > Propionibacteriales > Propionibacteriaceae > Arachnia. Next base: position 2,524 of record JAPUEL010000065.1, on the reverse strand, counting down.
GATGCCCGCGCCGAGGTCGCGCCGGGCCGACAACGCGAAGCCCGCCGCCATCAGCACAGCCGCGGCGCCGATGAGCAGCCCGACGGGCCACCAGCGGTCGTCGTAGAAGACCCGGGTCTGCTGCGCCCAAGCGAGCGGCGACAACCAGGAGATCCAGGTGCCGTGCTCGCCCGGACCGGCGGCCATGTCACCGACGCCTCTCACCACCTAGGCGGCGGCCAGCACCGCGCCGGCCAGCCCGCTGCCGGCCGAGGAGAACGCGCTGAGCTGCGAGGTCACCGTCGTGACGCCGGCGAACACCAGCCCGAGGGCGGCGGTGCCGGCGCCGAGAAGAACTGAGGAGGAGGGGTCGCTGTCGAAGGCGATCAGACCGACGGCGATCAGTGCCCCCACCGCGACATTGGCGGCCAGCGCCAGCAGCAGCGTGGAGGTGAGCGGAGCATGCCGGCCCACCACGCTGGTGCGGATGATCTCGGCGCGGCCGGTCTGCTCCTCCATCCTCGTGTGCCGCGACACCAGCAGGATGTTCATCAGCGCCACGAACAGCAGCAGGTAGAGCCAGTAGACGCTGGCGAAGATGATCTGGTGGGTGAGCTGGCCCGGGTCCGCGGAGACGCCGTAGCCGGGGCCGGTGAACAGGGTCAGCGACGGGTTGGCCAGCAGCCCGACGATGGGGGCCAGATCCTCCGGCGTGGCGAAGATGGTCTGGTAGGCCACCATCATGTAGGGCACGAACGCGGCCAGGCCGAGCACCCAGATGGAGAGCTTCACGCGGTCGCGGCGGGCGGCGAAGCGCAGCAGTGAGCCGGTGGCGGTGAGTGTCTGGCTCATCGGGTGGCCTCGCCGTAGTGACGCAGCAGCATCTGCTCCAACGTCGGGGGGTGCGCGACGATGGACTGGATGCCCGCGCCGGTCAGCTCGGACATGACGGTGCCCAGGTGTTCGCCGTCGACCTCCATGGTGACGCGGTCGCCGTCCACCTGCGCGTGGTGCACGCCGGCCATGTGCGCCAGGCCGTTGACGGGGGCGGCGGTGGTCGCCTGGATGGTGGTGCGGCGGAGGTGCCGCATGCTGGCCAGGGTGCCGGTCTCGACGATGCTGCCCTCCCGGATGATGGAGACGGTGTGGGCGAGGGCCTCCACCTGGCCGAGGATGTGGCTGGACAGCAGCACGGTGGCGCCGCGGGCCACGAGCCCCCGGACCTCGTCCTGGAAGATCGCCTCCATCAGCGGATCGAGGCCCGAGGTGGGCTCGTCGAGGATGAAGAGGTCGGCGGTGCTGGCCAGCGCGGCGACGAGGGCCACCTTCTGCCGGTTGCCCTTGGAGTAGGTGCGGCCCTTTTTGGTGCGGTCAAGGTCGAAGCGCTCGCAGAGCTCGGTCACGCGGGCGGGGTCGGCGTCGCCGCGCAGCCGGGTGAGCACGTCGATGGCCTCGCCGCCGGTGAGTTGAGGCCAGAGCTCGACGTCGCCGGGCACGTAGGCGATGCGACGGTGGAGCTCGACGGCGTCGTGGACGGGGTGCCCGCCGAGGACGGTGGCCTCGCCGGAGTCCGGGCGGATGAGGCCGAGCAGGATGCGCAGCGTGGTGGTCTTGCCGGCCCCGTTGGGGCCGAGGAAGCCGTGCACCTCGCCCTGGCGGACGTCGAGGTCCAGTCCGTTGAGGGCGACGGTGCGGCCGAAGGTCTTGGTGAGGGCGCGGGTTTCTATGGCGTTGGTCATGGGTGTGCCTTGCGTTGGGGGAGTGTGGGAGAGGGGTCAGGTCCCCGGCGGCGGATCGGGGTCCGTGACGCCGTCGGTGGGGACCCGCTCGGGCGCGGCGAAGGCGGCCTGGATCTGGCGGAGCATGGTGTCGTCGGCGAAGAGGCCGTGGGTGAACAGTTCGGTGGAGGCGATCGAGTAGCGGGGGAGCACCGCGGGGTCCAGGAGGTGGGTGCCGCCCAGATGCCGCGACACCTGCCCCTCGAGGACGGTCGCGCCCAAGCTGAGGGCCACCAGCAGCGTGACGGTGGCGTCGAGGTCCGTGGGCTCGCGCATGATGCCGGCGGGCACGCCGACGGTGAACATCTCGCGGGTGAGGCCGCACATGGCCTCGAAGAGCCGGTCCGCGCCGTCGCCGCCCTCGGTGATGGAGGCGGCGATGTAGCCGAAGAACGGCCGGAACTCGTTCTGGGCCCGGAACACCGCTTCGAGGGGGTCTGCTCCGCTGACGGCGGCCGTCTTGGTCTCGGTCAGGCGCGCCATCATCCACTCGTCGCAGGCGCGCCGGAGGCCGTCCTTGCTGCCGAAGTGGTGGATGACGAGCGCGGCGGACACGCCGGCGGCCTCCGCGATCTGCCGCACGGTGGTGCCCTTGATGCCCTGCTCGCCGAAGAGCCGCAGGGCGGCGTCGCGGATGCGGGCGTGGGCCTGGAGGTCGTCGGCTGAACCCATGTTCAGTATTCTGAACGTGTGTTCAGTAGCTGTCAAGCCCTCCTCCGCTGAGCCCGCCGCAGCGCGGCTTCTCCCCGCTGGCCGAGGGGTCGCAT
>JAPUEL010000064.1 GCA_027492545.1 Propionibacteriaceae bacterium | reverse complement strand
AGCTCGTCGCCGAGGTAGATGGTGCCGTCGAGGTCGAAGACGTAGGCGTCGTACCGGTCCATGCTCATGGTGCTCCTTGAGGCCGCCGGCGTCTCTGTCCGCGGCCACGCCCAACACTGCCACCTCCCGTCGGGCGCAGCGGGGGAGTTAGGCCGGTCCGCCGCAGCGAACCGGAAGGAAACCGACTCGTTCGGACGTGATATCACGCAAACTCAGGCGTAGCGTCAGCCACACATTCAGACAAAACAACGGTGTCGCGCAGCGGAGCGCGAAGGAATGGGAGCTCAGCATGGCTACAGTCGTCGTCCTCGGTTCAGGAATCATGGCCAGCGCGCTGGCCACACCCCTGACCGACAACGGCCACTCCGTCCGGCTCGTGGGTACGCACCTCGACCGCGACATCATCTCCTCGATCCAGGCAAACGGCGTGCACCCCAACCTGGGGCTCGCTCTTCCAGAGGGCACCACCGCGTACCAGCTTGAGGACGCCGCGGAAGCCTTCGACGGCGTCGACCTGGTGATGAGCGGGGTCAACTCCTTCGGCGTCCGCTGGGCGGGTGAGCAGTTGGCGTCGCTCCTCCGCCCGGGCATGCATGTCATCGCGCTCGCCAAGGGCATGGAGGCCGACGCCGACGGTAACCTCCAGATCCTCCCGAGGGTCCTGGCCGGGCAGATCCCCGCCGAGTTGCGTGACCAGCTGACCTTCTCCGCGATCGCCGGGCCGTCGATCGCCGGCGAGGTCGCCGTGCGCCGCAACTAGTCGGTGGTGTTCACGGGCGGGGACCCCTCGGTGCTGCCGATGTGGCGCGACCTCTTCGCCACGGACTTCTACCACGTGTGGCTCAACTCCGACTTCGTCGGCGTCGAGGTCTGCGCCGCTACCAAGAACTGCTACGCGTTCGGGGCCGGCTTCATGTCGGGCATCCTCGACGCCATGGGCGACGCGGCCGGTGACCGTTACGTCAACTTCAACTACGGTGCGGCGCTGTTCGGGCAGGCGTCGATCGAGATGATCGACTTCATGCACCTCCTCGGGGGCGACCCCACCACGCCGCTGGGCCTGCCCGGCATCGGCGACTGTTTCGTCACGTCCATGGGAGGCAGGAACGTCAAGTGCGGCCGCCTTGTCGGAGCGGGCCTCACGTTCAGCGAGGCGGCCGCCCGGATGCCCGGCGTGACCCTGGAGGGTGCGGCGGCCATCAAGGTGATCGGCGCCGCGATGGAGCGCCTCACCGAGCGCGGCGTCGTGAACCCGGAGCAGTTCCCGCTGCTGCGCCATCTCTACGAGGTGGTGGGTCTGGACCGCAGCGTCAACGTGCCATGGGACTCGTTCTTCGGTGACCGCGTCACCGTAGCCGCCTGACCCCCTCCCGAACACAGCCGCCGACGACGAAGTGAGGTGATGACAATGAGCCGACCCGCTGCCATTCTCGACCAGCTCGAGGCGGCGCGATCCGTCTCCGCGGACGAGCTGGCGCTCGATCTCGGCGTCAGCCGCCGCACGATCACGGCAGATGTGACCGCTTTGCAGGACCTGCTGGGCACGGCCGCCTCCATCACCATGGACGACGGACGGTACCGCCTTCTGATCGCGGACCCGACGCGCTACCGGGCGGTCAAGGGCGGAGTGTCGGACGACGTGTCCTTCAACGACCTTGCCACCCGCGCGTCCTTCATCGTGGCCAGGATCTTCCGGGCCATCCTCCCGGTCCGGATCGAGGAGCTGGCCTCTGCGATGTCAGTGGGGCGTACGACGGTGGTCGCCGACCTCGCGCGCGTCCGGGCCATCGTGGCCGAGTCCGACCTCACCATCAGCGGCCGGCCGAACGTCGGGCTCCAGCTGGAGGGCCCCGAACTGCAGCAGCGGCTCCACGTGTTGCGCTGGCACTTCCCGACGGCCTACCCACACGAGCCCTGGCAGGAGCAGGTCGGCGCCATCGTCCGGGAGATGGCAACCGAGGCGGGTCTGGACAGGGCCTACGCGCCGGAGCTGACCCGCTGGGCGACCGTGGCCGTCGACAGGGCCCGTATGGGGCGCACGATCGACTACCTTCCCCAGCGCTATGCGGGGCTAGCCGCGACCCCCGCCCACGAGTTCGCCGCGTCCGTGGCCGCCCGCCTGAGCGCCGAGCTGGGGGTGGAGCTGAGCGGAGACGAGGTCACCTTCCTCACCCTCCCCGTGGCAGGCATGCGCGCGCCCGAGGACGCGGTGGCGGCCTCGCGCTTCACGGCCACCGGGGACGGGGAGTCGCTCGTCCGCGCGGTCCTTGCCGCCGTCAACGAGGAGATGGACATCGACCTCGCCGGCCGTCGGTTCATGTCCGAGTTCGCCCGCCACGTGGCCTACATGATCAACCGGATGCGCTACCGCATCTGGGTGGACGACTCCGCCGTGGGCGACATCCGGGTCGAGTACCCCGTCGCCTACCAGATGGCCACGGTGGCGTCGCAGGTGATCCAGTCCGAGGTGGGCCTTCCTGTCGACGACTCCGAGGTGGCGCTGCTGGCCACGTACTTCCAGGTCTTCCTCGACAGCGGCGAGGCAGAGCCGCCCGCCTTCCTGCGCGTCGCGATCGTCACGTCGAAGGGTCGTGTCACGGCGGAACTCGTTCGGCTCCAGCTGACCCGACTCCTCCCCGCGTCCACGCGCTACCAGGTCCTCCAGGTGGCCGAGGCCACCCCCGAGAACCTCGAGACGGTCGACCTCGTCGTCGTCAGCGGGGACGAGGAGGTCACCGCCGAGGTTCCCGTCGTGCGGGTCACCCGGATCCTCGACCGGGCTGGACTGGCCCGCCAGCTCGACCGCCTCCAGCTGCACATCCCGATTGACGGCGGAGTGCCGCGTGGCGGATCTGTCCTCGCAGGCTCCCTCGACGAGGCGCACTTCTTCGCGCTGCCCGCGGGCACGGACTACGAGGACGCCGTCGACTACATGACCGGACACCTGGAGGCCCGCGGCCTGGTCGAGCGCGGCTTCGGGGAGCGGGTCCGGCAGAGGGAGAGCCAGTCGCAGACGAGGCTGGACCCCCTGCTCGGCTTCCCGCACGCCGCACTGGAGACCCAGACCAGCGTGATGCTCGCGATCGGGGTTGTCCCTCGCGAAGGCAACGACGACGGGGTGCGCCTCATCGTGCTGCTCGGCGTCCCCTCCGATCCGGGCAGGAGCGAGGGCGTGCTCGTCCAGGTCTACGACGAGGTGCTCCGGCTCGGCGCCCGGCGGGACCTGTTGGAGCGGCTCAGCCGGGTCACCACGTTCGAAGAGTTCTACTACGTCCTTGAGAAGCACCCGCTGACAGAGAGAGAACGCTGATGTTCTGGATCCTCATCGTCGCACTTGGCCTGGCCTGGATCGTCCAGTCCGTCCTGTCCTTCAAGCAGACTCAGGCCTTCACCAGGCTCTTCGTGGCGCTCCGCCGCCGTGGCCGCGTGGCCATGGGCAAGTTCCGCGGCGGCATCGTCCAGGGCGCGATCGTCATGTTCGTCATCGACGACGACGGCGTCATCACAGAAGGGCAGCGCCTTCATGGCGTCACGGTCGTGGCACGCTTCCGTGACTTCGACGAATTCAACGGTGCGCACATCGCCGACGTCGACCCCTCGCTGGCCAAGCCGTGGGGCAAGTCGATGGTCAAGGCCGTGGCCAACGCCCGCGACAACTATCGGATCATCACCGGAGGCGGGGCAGCGCCGGAGCCGCCGACCGCACTGACGCGGGCCCTGGGCAGGGTCTCGGGCATCGCCACCAAGTGGCGCCGAAAGCCAGCGCCGCTCACCACCTGACAACCAACCAGCCAGGGCACAGTCGCCCACTACCCCAGCAGCCCCACCGTGGGGCTGCGTAGACGGGGCTGTTTCGTGCGGCCCCGAACCGAACCTTGAAAGGAGTTGAGATGGAAATTCTCGACTATCTCGTGCATGGTGCGGAGTGGTTCATCGGTCTCTTCCGTGAAGGTGCCGACACCTTCACCGCGTGGATGACCGGCATCGTCCCACTCGTGCTCGTGCTGCTCATCGCGATGAACTCGTTGATCGCCCTCATCGGTGAGGAGCGGATCAACAAGCTCGCCGCCAAGGCGGGCAAGAACGTGATCAGCCGCTACCTGATCCTGCCGTTCTTCGGCTCGTTCTTCCTCACCAACCCGATGGCCTTCACGCTGGGCCGCTTCCTCCCAGAGGCGCACAAACCGGGCTACTACGCCTCGGTTGCGCAGATGATGCACACCAGCAACGGCCTGTTCCCGCACAACAACCCGGCGGAGCTGTTCGTCTGGATGGGTATCGCCCAGGGGATCATGTCGCTAGGCCTCAACACCGGCGACCTCGCAGTCCGCTACCTGTTGCTCGGCGCGGTCCTCAACTTCTTCGGTGGCTGGGTCACCGACTTCACGACGAAGTTCGTCGCCAAGCAGCAGGGCGTCACCCTCTCGACCCAAGTGAAGGCCTCCCATGTCTGAGTACCGCACCATCACCATCTCGCGCGGCCCCGGCGGCTACGGCGGCCCGCTCACCATCACCCCCGACGCCAAGCGGAACAAGATCGTCTACATCGTCGGCGGCGGGTCCAGGCCCGAAGTCGTCGACCGGATCGCTGAGCTGTCCGGCGCCACGCCCGTCAACGGCTTCACCACCTCGGTCCCCGACGACGAGCACTTCGTCGCCGTCATCGACTGTGGCGGATCGCTGCGCTGCGGCCTCTACCCGAAGAAGCAGATCCCCACCGTCAACGTGGTGCCCACCGGCAAGACCGGCCCCCTGGCCCAGTACATCAACGAGGGCATCTACGTCTCCGCCGTCGGGTCCAGCCAGGTGGCTCCCGCCGACGAGCGCGAACTCGTCGCCGTCGGGGCCGCCGCGGCCGCCGTCGGGGGCGCCGCTCACTCCGCGCCCTCGCCGGACGCCAGCCCGGCACGCGAGGAGGGACGCCCGCTGAAGCTCACCGAGCAGATGGCGCGCCAGCCGCGCAAGAGCATCCTGCAGAGCATCGGGCTGGGCGCCGGCAGGGTGATCGCCGTGTTCTACCAGGCGGCCCGGAACGCCGTGCAGACCATGCTGCAGACGATCATCCCCTTCATGGGTTTCGTGGCCATGCTGATCGGCATCATCCAGGCATCAGGCCTGGGCGTCTGGTTCTCCAACCTGCTCACCCCGCTCGCCGGCACCGGCTGGGGGCTCCTGCTCCTCGGATTCATCTGCTCGCTGCCGTTCCTGTCGCCCCTTCTAGGCCCCGGTGCCGTCATCGCGCAGATCATCGGCACCCTCATCGGCGTGGAGATCGGCAAGGGCAACGTGCCACCCCACCTGGCGCTGCCTGCCCTGTTCGCGATCAACACCCAGAACGCGTGCGACTTCATCCCCGTCGGCATGGGCCTGGCGGAGGCCGAGCCCGAGACCATCGAGGTGGGCGTGCCTGCGGTGCTGTACTCGCGCTTCCTCAACGGTGTGCCGCGCGTCGCCATCGCCTGGCTCGCCAGCATCGGCCTGTACTCGGCTTCGTAACACACTGAAAGGAACACCACCATGGCGTACACCACCACCGTCCTCGAGGTCGGCGAGGAGGCCTCAGCCTTCCTCATGGAGAACATGGCCATCACCTTCGGCGGCAACGCTCCGGAGGAGCTGCGTCCCTATTGCTTCCTCATCGAGAAGGCCGACCTGAGCGGTTCGCTCGCCGTCGGCCAGCGGGTCCTGATCGCCCATCAGGAGTGGACCGTCAGCGCGGTGGGCGACGTCGCGGAGCAGAACCTGGCGGCCCTCGGGCACGTCACGCTGGTCTTCGACGGTGAGGCCGAGCCGCGGATGGGTGGAGCCATCCACCTGTCAGGGCCGGACGAGGCTCCCGCCCTGGTCCAGGGTGCGCTGGTGGTGTTCCAGTGTGACTAGTCAGGCCTTGCTCGACGCCCTCGCGAAGGCCGTCGACACTTCTGGTGCCGCAGTGGGGCGAGGGGTGTTGGCCGAGTCCGGCCGGCACCTCGCCGCCCACCTGGGCACCGGCCCCTACATCGTGGTGGCTGACGAGAACACCTGGGCGGCCGCCGGGGAGCAGCTCACCTCCTCGCTGGAGGAGGCCGGCTGCGCCACGGTGGCGCCGCTGATCTTCCCCGGCACCCCCACCCTGTATGCCTCGTACGAGAACTGCGAGACCATCAAGGCCGGGATGGGGGAGGCTACCCCCATCGCGCTGGGGGCGGGGACCCTCAACGACCTGGTCAAGCTGGCCGCGTTCGAGATGGGCCGCGACTACGCCGTCGTCGGCACCGCAGCCTCCATGGACGGCTACACCGGCGCCGGCGCCCCCATGAGCGAGAACGGCGTCAAGGTCACCCGCAACTGCAAGGCCCCGGTCGTGGTCATCATGGACCTCGACGTGGTGGCCGCGGCCCCCGGCTTCCTCACCGCCTCCGGGTACGGCGACCTCGCCGCGAAGATCCCCGGTGGCGCCGACTGGATCCTCGCCGACGTCACCGGCATCGAGCCGATCGACGAGGACGTCTGGGCGATGGTGCAGTCCGGCGTTGAGACGGCACTGTCGCGGCCGGCCGCCCTGGCCGCCGGCGACGCCGACGCCTTCGAGGGCCTGGTCGAGGGACTGTGCCTCTCCGGCCTGGCCATGCAGGCCTACGGCGGCACCCGCCCAGCATCCGGCGCCGAGCACTACTTCTCCCACCTGTGGGAGCTCGCCCACCTGGGCGCGGACCTCGACCCGCCGCTGTCGCACGGCGACAAGGTGGCCATCGGCTCGCTGGCCATGTGCGCCTTCTACGAGGCACTGCTGGCCCGCGACCTCGCCACGATCGACCTGCGGGCCGCCGTCGACGCACGGCAGCCGTGGGACGAGATCGAGACCGACATCCGCTCCACCTTCGACGGGGCGCTCGCGGACCACGCGGTCCGCGAGACGAAGGCCAAGTACGCCTCGGGTGACGACCTGTACGACCGGCTGAAGCCGCTCGTCGACCAGTGGCCCGCCGTCGCGGACCGCCTGCGCGCCCAACTGGTCACCACCGCCCAGCTGAGCGAGCAACTCCGCCAGGCCGGGGCGCCCTCGCGCCCGCAGGACATCGGCCTCACGCCCGACGACGTGCGGGCCACCTTCCCGCGCGCCATGTACTACCGCTCCCGCTACACGGCGCTCGACGTCGCGTGGGAGCTCGGCCTCTTCGACGAGCTCGTCGAGGACGTCTTCACCCGAATCTGGATCTAGAGAGGAACCCCTGTCATGCCTAGCCGCGAAGTTGCCATCGCCTCCGCCTCGGGCCTCCATGCCCGCCCCGCCAACCTGTTCGTCCAGACCGTCAACGGTCTGGGCCTGAGGGTGACCATCCAGAAGGAGGGCCGTCCCCCCGTCGACGCCCGCAGCATGCTGGGCGTGATGACGCTCGGCGCGAAGCAGGGGGATGTCGTCACGCTGGCCGCCAACGGAGACGGGGCCGAGGCGGCTTTGGACACCCTCGTCGCCTTCCTCTCGATCGACCACGACGCCCCGGCATGAGGATCCACGGCATCGGGGTGAGCCCCGGATCGGTCAGCGGCCCGGCCGTCATCGTCTCCACCGTCCTCATCACGCCTCCGGGCGAGCGCACCGACGATCCGGCCGCGGCCGAGGCCGCTGTCGCGGAGGCGCTCGAGGCGGTCGCGGCGGACATGGAGCTGCGCGCCCAGCGGGCAGGCGACCACGCCCGGCCGGTGCTCGAGGCCACGGCGATGATGGCCCGAGACCCGGGGCTCCTGTTCGCGGTGGGCTCGTTCACCGGCGAGGGCCACGGCCCCGTAGACGCGCTGTACCTGGCCGTGGAGCAGTACTGCGAACTCCTCGCGGGGCTCGACGCCTACATGGCCGAGAGGCAGAGCGACCTGCGCGACGTCTTCCAGCGGGCCGCCGCCCGGCTGCTGGGCCGCCCGGCCCCGGGGGTGCCGGAGTTCGACGAGCCGAGCATCATCGTGGCGCTGGACCTGGCGCCCGCGGACACCGCGACCCTGGATCCCGCCCGCGTGCTCGGCATCGTGACCGAGGCCGGAGGCGTCACCTCCCACACCGCGATCCTCGCGGCACAGCTCGGCATCCCCGCCGTCGTTCAGGCCACCGGGGTGCTGTCGGCCTCGCCGGACACGCTGGGGCTCGACGGGGCCACCGGCGAGGTCATCGTCAACCCCGACGCGGGCATGGCCGAGGTTCTCGGCGCGCGCAACGAGCATCGGCTCGCGCTGCAGGCCTTGGCACAGGGGCCGGGCGCCACGCGCGACGGGCACCGCGTGCAGATCCTGGCCAACATCGGCACCGCCGACGACGCGCAACGGGCGGCGAAGGCCGACGTGGAGGGCTCGGGGCTGTTCCGCACCGAGTTCCTGTTCCTGGAGCGCACCAGCGCCCCCACCGTCGAGGAGCAGATGGCCACGTACACGGCCGTGTTCGAGTCGTTCACCGGCCGCAAGGTGGTGGTCCGCACCCTCGACGCCGGCGCCGACAAGCCGTTGGCCTTCGCTGACCTGGGGCCCGAGGAGAACCCGGCGCTGGGAGTCCGGGGACTGCGTCTGCAGCGCGAGCGCGACGACCTGCTCACGGACCAGTTGACCGCACTCGCTAGGGCGCGGGAGGCCACCGGCGCCGAGGTGTGGGTGATGGCGCCCATGGTGGCCACGGCAGACGAGGCCGCCTGGTTCGCGGCCCGCTGCCGCGAGGCCGGACTCCCGACGGCGGGCACCATGGTGGAGGTCCCCGCTGCCGCGCTCCGCTCCGCGCACGTGCTGGAGGCCTGCGACTTCGCCTCCATCGGCACCAACGACCTGTCCCAGTACCTGTTCGCCGCCGACCGCATGAACGGTGCCCTGGCGCACCTGCTCAGCGGCTGGCAGCCGGCACTCTGGGAGCTCATCGTCGCCACGGTCCGCGGCGCCGACGGCAAGCCCGTGGGCATCTGCGGCGAGGTGGGCGGAGACCCGCTGCTCGCCCTGGTCGCGGCCGGAGCGGGCATCTCGTCGCTGTCGATGGCCGTCGGCAAGGTGGGCTCGGTGAAAGCCGCGCTGGCCCGCCACGACCTGGACACCTGCCGAGCGATGCTGGACGCGGTGCTGGCCAGCCGCAGCCCGGAGGCGGCCCGCGCCGCCGTCGTGGACCTGCTCGATCCGGAGGTGGCGGGGGTCCTGGCCTAGAGGCTCTCGCCCGGCAGCGACACGCCCACCTGTCGGCGCAGCTCGTCCATCGTGGCCATGACGGCCAGCGTCTCGTCGAGAGGCAGGATGTCGGACTCGAGTCGGCCTTCCGAGATGACGGTGGCCAGGTGGGCGGCCTGGTAGCAGAGCCCCGCGTGCTCGTGGGTGGCCGGCTCGGAGGAGCTCGCCACGTCACCATTGCGACGGCGGACCGTGACCACCTGCGGGCCGTAGAAGGGGCCGGGGATCTCGAGGCGGGCGTCGTCGCCGGCGATGAAGGCGCTCGTGGGGGTCAGTGCCGCGAGCGTCGTCGTCACGATCCCGTGGGCCATGGGGTGGCGCGCGAATCCGGTCAGCACCGCGGAGATCTGGCGGTCCACCCCGGTGAAGGCCTTGGTGCCGGTGGCCAGAGCCGCCCCGGGGGTGCCCAGGGCGAAGTGGGCGAAGCTGACCGGGTACACGCCGAGGTCCAGCATGGCGCCGCCGGCCTTGAACGGGTCGAACAGGCGGAAGTCCGGGTCACGGGGGAACCACTGCCCATGGTCGGCGAACGCGGTCTCGAGCTCGCCGAGGACGCCGTCGGCAAGCACCTGGCGCACCACGTCCATGTGCGGAAGGAAGCGCGTCCACATGGCCTCCATCACCGCGACACCGGCCGAGCGGGCCGCGTCGACCACCTCGGTGGCCTCTGACAGGTTGCGGGTGAACGCTTTCTCGATCAGCACATGCTTGCCGGCGGCGATGGCGAGGAGCGCGTTGTCGCGGTGCTCGCTGTGCGGGGTGGCGACGTAGACGATGTCCACCTCCGGGTCCGCGGCCACGGCCTCGTAGCCCACCAGGCTGCGCCCGATGCCGTGCTTGGCGGCGAACTGCGCCCCCTTCTCAGCGGTCCGCGACCCCACCGCGACCACACGCTGCCGCGAGTAGGTGTGCAGCGCCTCGACGAAGCGCTCGGCGATCCAGCCTGTGCCGAGCATGCCCCACCGCAGCGGGGGAGCGGCCATCGGGTCGGGGGTGCGGGGGGAGGGGAGCGCAAACGTCATGCGCCCTAGTCAATCACCTTCCAGCACCGCGGGGCGAGCGTTCCGCGGCGGGCTGAGGGCCGGCGTGAGCAGCAGGGCGACGAGTGCCGTGATCGGGACCACGATGAGGGCCCAGCGCAGGCTCACCAGGTCGCCGACTAGGCCGATCAGCGGCGGGCCGGCGAAGAAACCCAGCCTCATCAGCCACGTGACGAACGTCAGCCCCGACCCGTGCGCCATGCCTGGGAGCTCGTCGGCGGCGTGCATGGCCGAGGGGATGCCTGTGGCGATGCCCCACCCGGCGCACGCGAAGCCGACGATGGTGGACGCGGGGCTGGGGAACGCGACCGCGAACCCCATGCCGACGGCGGCCGTGGCGAGCCCCAGCGTGACGGCCGGGCGGGCGCCGATCCGGTTGACCAGCGCGTCGCCGGTGAACCGCCCGATCATCTGCGCGCCCTGCAGCGCCACGAACGCCAGGCCGGCCACGAAGGGGATGATGTCGAACATGCCGTCCATGTAGATGGCCCCCCACGAGCCGGCGCTGTCCTCGACCAGCCCGACGGACCCGCCGAGCAGGCCCAGAGCGATGAGCCGCACCCAGATCCCCGCAGGGATGCGGCGCTGGGGGCGCGGCTCGCTTGCGGCCTCCTCGTCGACGGGCGCCTGGTCCTTGCCCGGTAGCAGGAGGGTGCGGGCGAAGAGGGAGAGGCTGCCGAACAGGACCGTCGCGACAGCAGCCTGCAGCCAGAGGTCCATGCCGACCTGCGCGGCCACCGAGCCCAGGAAGCCACCGCACACCGCACCGATGGACCACCAGCCGTGGAACGAGTTGAGGATGGTCCGCCCGAACAGCCGCTGCACCCGCAGCCCGTGCGCGTTCATCGAGATGTCGGTGAGGGCGTCCATGGCCGCCATGAAGGCGAGCGAGGCCGAGAAGACGACGAGCGTGGGAGCGCTGGCCACCAGGTTGAGCCCCGCGATCCCCACGAGCTGCGTCACGGCGGCAACCGAGGCCGACGAGTAGCGGCGGACGAGCCGCGCAGTGAAGAGTCCCGCGATGAGCCCGCCCACCGGCCCCAGTCCGACGGCGAGGCCGAAGGCCGTGTTGGAGGCCTCGAGGGCAGTCTTGATCTCGGGGAAACGCGGCAGGATCGACGACCACGCGACTCCGTTGATCCAGAACAGCAGGATGACGCCCCAACGGGCGCGCAGGACTTCCTTGGGCATGGGTGTACTTCCGGGAGGTGGAGGGCGCCGGCGGTGCGTGGTGCACCGGGCGCAAGGCGTAGCGCTTCGATACTGCCAGATCCCGCACCGGGCACCAAAGTCCGCCCAGGCACCGCCTCGTGCCCGTATGTGTCGTCGGGGCCGGTGTTCGACGGCGTGTCGTGCGCGTCGTGGCCGGCCTGTGTCAGGCGGGGCGTCGGGCCAGCATCGCCTCACTCCTCCATCCTGCGCCACACGCACCTGAACCTGAACCATTCATCCCCGGACGACCCAACGGTGATGACCACTAGCCTGAGCCACATGAACTTCGACGTCGTTGACCTCATCCGGACCAAGCGCGACGGCGGGAAGCTGAGCCCCACCGAGATCGACTGGGTGATCGACGCCTACACCCATGGCGCCGTCGCCGACTATCAGATGTCGGCGCTGGCCATGGCCATCCTGATCCGAGGCATGGAGCGCGACGAGATCGCCCGCTGGACCTCCGCCATGATCGCGTCGGGGGAGCGGATGGACTTCTCGACGCTGAGCCGCCCAACGGCGGACAAGCACTCGACCGGGGGTGTGGGGGACAAGATCACCCTCCCGCTGGCGCCGCTGGTTGCGGTGTTCGACGTCGCGGTCCCGCAGCTGTCCGGCCGCGGGCTTGGCCACACCGGCGGCACGCTCGACAAGCTGGAGGCCATCCCCGGGTGGCGCGCGGCCCTCAGCAACGAGGAGATCTTCGCCCAGCTGGAGGACGTGGGCGCCGTGATCTGCGCCGCAGGCTCCGGCCTGGCCCCGGCGGACAAGAAGCTGTACGCCCTCCGCGACACCACCGGCACCGTCGAGGCCATCCCGCTCATCGCCAGCTCCATCATGAGCAAGAAGATCGCCGAGGGCACCGGCGCGCTGGTGCTCGATGTGAAGGTGGGCTCGGGCGCGTTCATGAAGTCGCTGGAGCAGGCCACGGAGCTCGCGCGCACCATGGTGGACCTCGGCAAGGACGCCGGAGTCACCACCGTCGCCCTGCTCACCGGCATGGACACCCCGCTGGGCCTGACCGCGGGCAACGCGCTGGAGGTGCGGGAGTCGGTGGAGGTGCTGGCCGGAGGCGGTCCCGCGGACGTGGTGGAGCTGACCGTGGAGCTCGCCCGCGAGATGCTCGCGGCCGCCGGCAGGCCGGATGTGGACCCAGCCCCCGCGCTGCAGGACGGCCGGGCGATGGACGTGTGGCGGCGGATGATCGTGGCGCAGGGCGGCGACCCCGACGCGCCCCTGCCAGTGGCCGAGCACCAGCACACCGTCGCGGCGCAGGGCGACGGCTACGTCAGCCGGATGGACGCGTTCGCTGTCGGGGTCGCGGCCTGGCGGCTCGGCGCCGGCCGCGCCCGCAAGGAGGACGACGTCCAGGCGGTGGCCGGGGTGGAGATGCACGCGAAGCCGGGCGACCGCGTCGTCGCCGGTCAGCCGCTCTTCACCCTCCACACCGCCACCCCGGAGCGCTTCGACCGCGCCGTGGAGGCACTCGACGGCGCCGTCGACTACTCCGCGGCCGCTCCGGAGCTTCCCGGCATCATCCTGGGGCGGCTGGACTGATCCCGGACAGTGAATCCGGGGAGATGGCGCCCAGACGGGCCATCTCCCCGGATTCTCACGGTTGAGTCCTGTCAGACTTCCGTCTGCGTCCTCCCGAAGGCCGTCTCCAGCGTGCGCAGCTCGTCGACGAGCTCCCGGGGGAGGCGCCACCCGAAGGTGTCGAACCAGCGCCCGATGCGCGGCACCTCGTCGCGCCACTCGCTCTCGGTGTAGGAGACAACGGCGCTCAGGTCCGCCTCGTCGATGTCCAGCCCCTCGACGTCCAGGCTGCCCTCGGCGGGCAGGAACCCGATCGGCGTCTCCACCGCCTCGGCCAGGCCGTCGACGCGCTGGGCCACCCACTTGAGGACCCGGCAGTTCTCGCCGAACCCGGGCCACATGAAGCGGCCGTCGGCGTCGCGCCGGAACCAGTTGACGTAGAAGACCTTCGGCAGCTTGTCCGCCTCGGCGTTCCGGCCGATGCTGATCCAGTGCTGCACGTAGTCAGCGACGTGGTATCCGATGAAGGGCAGCATGGCCATGGGGTCGCGGCGGAGCACGCCGACGGCGCCGGCGGCGGCCGCGGTGGTCTCCGACGAGCAGGTGGCGCCCATGAAGACCCCGTGCTGCCAGTCCCGCGACTGCGTCACCAGCGGGATGGTGTTCTCGCGCCGACCGCCGAAGATGATCGCGTCGAGCGGCACGCCCTGCGGCGAGTAGTAGTCCTCCGACAGGATGGGGCACTGGGCGATCGGAGTGCAGAAGCGGCTGTTGGGATGGGCCGCCTTCTCGTTGGGGCGGCCACCGACGGGGCCCGTCCCGGCGCGCCACTCGCGGCCCTTCCAGTCCGTCACCACCTCTGGGATCTCAGGCGTCATGCCCTCCCACCACACGTCACCGTCGGGGGTGAGCGCCACGTTGGTGAAGATCGTGTTGCCGGCCTCGAGTGTGCGCATGGCGTTGGGGTTGGTCTCGTAGCTGGTGCCGGGCGCCACGCCGAAGAACCCGGTCTCGGGGTTCGTGGCATACAGGCGCCCGTCGGCACCGAACCGCAGCCAGGCGATGTCGTCGCCGAGCGTCTGCACCGTCCAACCCGGGATGGTGGGCTCAAGCATGGCGAGGTTGGTCTTGCCGCAGGCCGACGGGAACGCGGCGGCCACGTGGTAGTGGCGACCCTCGGGGGAGGTGAGCTTGAGAATCAGCATGTGCTCGGCGAGCCACCCCTCGTCGTGCGCCATGGCCGAGGCGATCCGGAGCGCGTAGCACTTCTTGCCCAGCAGCGAGTTTCCGCCGTAGCCGGAGCCGTAGGACCAGATGAGGCGCTCGTCGGGGAAGTGGACGATGTACTTGATCTCGTTGCACGGCCAGGGCACGTCCTCATGGCCGTCGCCCAGCGGCATGCCCACCGAGTGCAGCGCGGGCACGAAGTCCGCGTCGGTCTCCTCCATCCGCGCCAGGGTCTCGGCGCCCATGCGGGTCATGATCTTCATCGAGAGCGCCACGTAGGCGGAGTCTGAGACCTCGACGCCGAACTTGGGGTCCTCCGCGTCGAGGCTGCCCATACAGAACGGCATGACGTACATGGTGCGGCCCACCATGGCACCGTCGAACAGCGGCGTCATGATCCGCTTCATCTGCTCCGGATCCATCCAGTTGTTCGTGGGGCCGGCGTTGCGCTCGTCCTTGGAGCAGATGAAGGTCTGGTCCTCCACGCGGGCAACGTCGTCGGGGTCCGTGCGGGCCAGGATCGAGTTCGGCTTCAGCTTCTCGTTCAGCCGGATGATCGTCCCCTTGGCCTCCAGCGCGCGGACCAGGCGGGCCCATTCGGCGTCCGTTCCGTCGCAGTAGTGGATCGCGTCCGGCCTGCACAGCTCGACCACCTCGTCGAGCCAGGCCAGGAGCCTGGGATGGGTGGGTGCCGTGCCGGTGGTGGGAAGTTCGGTGCGGGTCAGGTGGCGGTTTTCAGTTGCGGTTGACATGGGTCTCCTCATTGCGACACTGCCTCGGGTGTACGCATCCTCATTGAGCGTTTCCGCCTCCACCGTAGACCTCTGAGGCCCAGCCCTGCAGGCACCCTCCTAGAGAGGCACTGATAACGTCGGGGGCATGCGCAGCGCCAGGCTGGCCGTCGGGGCCCTCGTCATCGTGGCCGGGCTCGCCTCGTGCACCGGATCGGGGGAGACCCCACCTCAGGCAACCGGCCAGACGTCGCCGACCGCCACCACGATGCCGTCGACCACCGCCGCGCCGGCGGAGTCGGCTCAGCCCATCCCAGACCCGGAGCCATCGCTGGAGTTGGCTCCCACGGCGTCGCTCAGCCCGGTGGAGCAGCCCACCCCGGAGGGTGGCCCGTGGTCGGCCGTGGCCGCCTCCCTCGGCAGCCCCGAGGAGGCGCGGGCCCAGGCGGGCCTGCCCCCGTCATTCCAGGAGTTCCTCGGGGTGCGCCTGGGCTACGCCGACGAGACGGGATGCGTCACCACGCGGGTGGACGTCAGGGCGGTCCACCGTGACGGGTTCGTGTTCGGCGAGGAGCAGACCACCTGCGGCGACAGCCTCACCGTGTGGGGCATCACCGAGCAGCGGTGGCACTACATCGTTGCGTTCCAGGACGCCATGCCGTGCACGGACCTGACTCAGAACGGGGTCCCCATCGGCGCCCCCGGGCTCCGCTGCCTGGACGCCAACGGCGCCGCCACGGACTACTGACGCCAGTCAGGCCAGCGACACCCCGATGTACTTGATCTCGAGGAACTCCTCGATGCCTTCTGGCCCGCCCTCGCGCCCCAGCCCGGAGCTCTTCACCCCGCCGAACGGGGCGGCCGGGTTGGACACCAGCCCGGAGTTGAGCCCCACCATGCCCGATTCCAGGCGTTCGGCGGTGGTGAGCGCCTCGGTGAGGTCCTCGGCGAAGACGTAGCTCATCAGGCCGAAGTCTGTGTCGTTGGCCAGAGCCACCGCCTCGTCAACGGAGTCCACCGTCACGATCGGCGCCACAGGACCGAAGATCTCCTCCCGGAAGCAGCGCGACGAGGGGGCCACGTCGGTCAGCACCGTCGGCTGCATGAAGTGTCCCGGCCCCTTGACGCGTGCCCCGCCGACGACGACGCGGGCGCCGTCCGCGACGGCTTCCCGCACCAGGGCTTCCACATTCTCGAGCGCCGAGGACGACACCAGCGGGCCCACCTCCGTGCCAGAGGCCATGCCGTCGCCCACCCGCATGGCGCCGACGCGGGCGGCCAGCTTGGCCGTGAATTCCTCCACCAGGCTGCGGTGCACGATCATCCGTTGGCCGCCGTGCAGGCCTGGCCGATGTTGCGCATCTTCGCCACCAGCGCGCCCTCGACGGCGCGGTCCACGTCGGCGCTCGGGAGCACCAGGAACGGCGCGTTGCCGCCGAGCTCCATGGAGGTCTTCAGCACGTTGGCCGAGCCCTGCCCCAGCAGCTTCACGCCCACGCTGGTGGACCCTGTGAAGGTGAGTTTCCGCAGCCGTCGGTCGGCGATCAGGGGGCCGGTGGTGGCGGAGGCCGACGACGACACGAAGCAGTTCACCACGCCGGCGGGCACGCCCACCTCGTCGAACACGTCCATCAGCAGCAGGGAGGTGAGGGGGGTCAGCTGGGCCGGCTTCAGCACCGCGGTGCAGCCCGCGGCCAGTGCCGGAGCCAGCTTGCGGGTGGCCATCGCCAGCGGAAAGTTCCAGGGCGTGATCGCCAGGACCGGGCCCACCGGTTGCTTGGTGGTCAGCAGGCGCTGCCCGCCAACCGGGGCGACGGTGTAGCGACCGTGGATGCGGGGGGTCTCTTCGGCGAACCACCGGAGGAACTCGGCCCCATAGGTCACCTCGCCGCGCGCCTCGGCGAGGGGCTTGCCCATCTCCCGGGTCATCGTCTCGGCGAACTCGTCGGCCCGCTCCAGGATCCGCGCCCAGGCGGCCCGCAGCAGCTCGCCTCGGAACCGGGGTTCGGTGGCCGCCCACCCGGCGGCGGCGTCGACGGCGGCGTCCAGGCAGGCCATCGCGGTCGCGGCATCCGCGTCAGCGACCCTGGCGAGTTCCTCGCCGGTGGCGGGGTTCTCGACGCTCAGCGTGGTCTCGTCGTCGGTGAACCGCCCGTTGATGTAGTGGGTGGTGCGCAGCGCTGTCCAGGTCATGATCGAGTCCCTCCGTAGCCCTCCGCCCAGCTTACGGCGGGGTGGCCGGCGGCGGGAGGGTGGGCGGCTCCAGGGCGAGACGCTGAGTGTCTGCCTGAGCCTGGTCGGCACCGAGGCAATCGATCAGGATCGGGGGTGAACCTTCGCGTCCTGCCGCGGAATGTAGATCTCCTTGATGATCATCAGGAGCGACGCCGTGACGGGCACCGCGACCAGGGCTCCGAGCAGCCCGAGGAGGGTAGCGCCCACCATGGCCCCGATCAACACCAGCGATCCGGGAATGTCGACGGCCTTGGTCATCACGCGCGGGGTGAGCACGTAGGCCTCGATCTGCATGTAGGCGAACATCACGACGGCGAAGATCAGCGCCGTCACGGGGGAGGAGAAGAGGGTGACGGTGGTGATCAGAATCCAGGACAGGACCGGGCCGATCATCGGGATGAAGGTGATGAACAGTGCCAGGAACGACAGCAGGGCCGCGAAGGGGGCACCGAGGATGGTCATCAGGACGAAGGTGAAGGCGGCGTTGGCGGCGGCCAGGATGGCCATCCCTGACACGTAGCCGCCCACCGATTCGACGATCCGGTCCGTCATCGTGCCCAATCTGGGGCGAGCGTGCGCCGGTGCGAGCTGCTGGAGGGCCCTCTTCATGGGATCCAGCGAGGCCAGGAAGTAGAGGGTGAGGACCAGAACGATCAGGCTCGTGGAAACAAAGTCCACCAACCCGGTGCTGACGGCCAGCGCACCTCCACCGATCGCGAGGAGGTTCTCCGGGTTCGACAGCCAGGACTGCGCCTGGGCGAGCAGCGCCTCGTACAGGTCGCTCTGACCGGTCGCGGCGGTCAGAGCCTTGAACCAGTCCGTGTTCTGGATGTTGGAGACGAACCCGGGCACCGCCGCTGCCAGCTGCGTCACCTGCCCCACCGCTGCCGGCGCGATGAGAGCGATCACACCACCAAGGATGAGAGCGAATCCGGCGAACACGACCGCGATGGCCAACCCACGCGACATCCGATGATTGCCCAGCCACACCACGACGGGTTCCAGAGCCATGGCGATGAACAGCGCCGCTCCGATGGAGACGAGCACCGTCGACAGGGCGGACAACGACCCGCCCAGAGAGATCGCCACCAGGGCGCCCGCGGTCGCGGTGAAGCCCCACATGAACGGATGGCCCAGATCGATGGCGAGCCGGGACCTGCGGGGGGCGCCGTGCCTCGCTACTGGCGGCGTCGGCTCCAGCTCAGATAGCGGCGGCTCCGCCGTGGTGGCAGGTGGCGTTGCGGGGACAATGAGTTCCGTCTGGGACATGCGAGCAGCGTACGGTCCCGCCCTGGTCCCGCGCCAACCTCATGGGTCCGCCTCACATGCAGTGATCCCGCGCTCCAAGGACGCGGGATCACAGCATGTGAGTGGCCGACGAGTGCTCCGGCAGGTGAGGTGATCACGTGCGAGGGCCAATCGAAGAGGTTGTGAGCGCGTCACACGCGCCCAACCGGCGGAGTGCCGCCCCCTTAGATCAGGGCTGTGGAGTACTCGGACACGCTCACCGGCGCGTCCGCGGGCTTGGCTGTGTCTTCGGCCCCAGCGGAGGGCGTTGGCTCAGCCGCAGCGGTGTCGACGGCGGGTTCCGGAGTTTGGGTGGACTCGATCTCTGTTGGGTTCTCGGACATCTGTGGATGCTCCTAGCGGTGTTTTAGTTGCGGGCGGGACGGTAGCGTCGTTCCGGGCTGGATCAGACGTTGACGGGTCCCCGGAGGAAGGACACCGTGCCAAGCGAGGTGGTCACCGTGCGTCGAGCGTAGACGCTGATGCCGACGCAGCTATTGGAGGAGTAGGCCGTCGTGAACTTGGGATCGGTGTCAGCTTCCCACCGGTCTGTGCCAGTGGTGAAATACGTCCAGGTGCCTGTGTAGGTCGTCTGGTAGGCATAGTACCCAACGGCCGGTGCACCTGAGTCCAAGCCCGAGACCCGGGTCAGGTTGGACCACCCAGCGCCGCTGCTGTTGAAGCTCAGGGTGCTGTTCTGGAAGTAGAAGATGATGTTGGCGCCCGATGGCGTCGGCCCGGCGGGGCTGACGAAGACCCACAGCCCTCGGTTGGGATAGTTCCCGGCGCCGTCGATCGTCAATTGTGTGGGGCCCCTATCGCCGTCGCATCTCCTCTGGAGTAACACCCAGCCGTCGAGGCCACCCGGCGGCACCGGCGAAGCGGCAAAGGCCGGAGCCGATGTCGCCACCACCACCGCGGGAACCGCCCACGCTGCTCCCCGGACCACCGTGCGTCGGCGCACGCCAGTACCGGCATTCTCATCGATAACGTTTGTCATGTGCATTCCCCCCGTGAGTTGCGGGCCCTGCGCCTAGGACAGTCCCAAGGCCATCGGAGCGAGCAGAGTTCATCGCCTATACCCGCGAGCCCGATGCTACTCCACGGTCGCACGAGTGGCAAAGGTTAGTGACCTGACAGTCGAAAGTTGGCAACTATCGACGGGGGACATCGTGGAGGGAGCAGTCGGTTGCAAACGTGTGCGGGAAAGCCGGGATGGTAAGAGTCAGTGCCCACTGACTCGATGGTCGGGGTGTTCCGGGACTTCGTCCCTCCAACCCCTTCCTTGGTCTCGGGAATGGACAAGCGCCGAGTCTCTGGAAAGCAAAAAGTCGAGAGGTTGGGCTCTTGCCCATTCCTCTCGACGTGCGTCGGGGTGTTCCGGGACTACGTCCCTCCAACCCCTTCCTCGTCCTCGGAAGTGAACAAGCTCCAAGTCCAGAAACGCAACAAGTCCGAGGAAGGGAGCTTGCTCACTTCTCTCGGACTTCGTCGGGGTGACAGGATTTGAACCTGCGGCCTCGTCGTCCCGAACGACGCGCGCTACCAAGCTGCGCCACACCCCGATTGGCCCTGGGGCCACCGGAGATACTAGCCCATCGGCACCGTCAGTGGGAAACCGGGACGAGCGTCAGCAGCGTCGCCTCTGGGCGGCACGCGAACCGGTACGGGGCGTACGGGGAGGTGCCCACTCCCGCCGACACGTGCAGGCGCGCCGTGCGCCCACCGAAGCTGTGCGAGGACAACCCCTTGACCCGGGCGGCGTCCAGATCACAGTTGGTGACCAGGGCGCCGTAGCCCGGCACGCACACCTGCCCGCCGTGGGTGTGCCCGGCGAGGATGAGGTCCATCCCGTCGGCGGTCATGGCGTCCAGGAGGCGCAGGTAGGGGGCGTGCGTGACTCCGATACTGAGATCCGCCTCGGGGTCCGACGGCCCGGCCACCGTCGAGTAGTCGTCGCGGCCCAGGTGGGCGTCGTCGACTCCGCGGAAGGCCAGCGTGTACCCGTTGACCTCAAGCGTGGCGCGGCGGTGGGTGAGGTCCACCCAGCCGTGCTTGGCCATGCCGTCGCGGAGACTCTCCCAGGGAAGGTTGGGGGCGGAGGGCCCCGTCGCCTCCGAGGCGCCGTGCGTGAGGTAGCGCAGCGGATTGCGGAAGGAGGGCTTGTAGTAGTCGTTGGAGCCGAACACGAACACGCCGGGCACGAATCGGAGCCTGTGCCAGGCCGCGAGGAGCGGGAACACAGCCTCCGCCTGAGCAATGTTGTCTCCGGTGTTGACCACCAGGTCCGGCTCGAGCTCAGCCAGGGAGCGCACGAAGTCCAGCTTGAAGTGCTGGCTGGTGGTCAGGTGGATGTCGGAGACGTGAAGGATCTTCAGCGACCGCCCGCCGGCCGGCAGGATGGGCAGTTCCACCCGCCGCACGGTGAACATCGCGGCCTCGGCGAGGCCCCAGCCGAAGCAGGCGGCGCCGACGGCGGCGGTGGCGCCCAGGGCGCGCAGCACCGGCCGCGTCATCGGTTGGGGTTGCCCGGCGGGTTGGGTGTGGCCGCGGCCCCTTCAGCGGGCGACTCCGTCACGGGGGGAGCCTCGGGATCCGGCACGACGGGGTCAGGCTTGGGCTCGGGCTTCGGGCCCTTCGAGACCTTGAGCTGTACCGTCGAGAACTTGATGGCCGAGCCCGTGGGCGAGATACCCAGGAACGTGCCCTCGGGGCGGTCGGTGTAGACGCCCCAGCGCTCGGTCTGGAACCCGGCGGCCTCCAGGGTGCGCTTGGCTTCGTTGTAGCCCATACCCGACACATCAGGCAGCGGCACCTTGACGCCCTCGAGAACCTCGGCGGTGGGCTTGGTGAAGGCGGTCTTCGGCTTGTCCGCGAGGGCCGATGCCATCGCGGCCTTCCAGATCAGGCCGGCATCGCCGCCGCCGGAGCCGCGGAGGTACGTGCCGCTGGGAAGGCGGACGTTCTTCAGCGTCTTGTTCCTGGTCTCGTACCAGGGGTTGGTCTTGTCGATCGCGATCCACGCCGCGCCGGCCATCTCGGGGGTGTAGCCGGCGAACCAGACGGCCTGGTTGTCGTTGATCGTGCCCGTCTTGCCCGCCTGGGGGCGGCCGTCCGTCAGCCGGGCCGGGCGCCCCGTGCCGTTCTGGACGACGCTCTGCAGGATGTGGTTGACGCCGTCGGCGATCTCCGGACGGATGACCTGCTGGCAGTCCGCCGGCGGAACGGCCAGCTCGGAGCCGTCCTTGGTGATGACCGACTCCAGGACGATCGGGGTGCAGTGGACACCGCGGTTGGCGAACGTGGCGTAGGCCTCCGCCATCGACAGGGGGGTCACCTCCGCCGTGCCCAGGACGAACGTGGGGTAGTTCTGGTTGACGCGCAGGTCCTGCCCAGTGGACATCTTCACACCGGCGGCGGCGGCCTTGTCGATCGACGCGCAGATGCCGGCGTCAGCCTCGAGCTGCAGGAAGTACGTGTTGACCGAGTCCTCGGCGGCGCGGATCATGTCGATCTGGCCGTAGCCGCGGTTGTAGTTGCGCACCGTGTGGTCCTGCTTGAATACGAACGGGCCGGTGCAGTTCTTGAAGGTCATGCCCTCCAGCGGAAGCGACTCAGGAGCGTTGTACTCGCGCCCCGGCGTCATGCCCAGATCCAGGGCGGCGGCCATCGTGAACGTCTTGAACGTCGACCCCGCCTGGTAGCCCTCCGCGCCGCCCATTGAGCGCTCCACGTTGTAGTTGTAGTAGGTCTCGCCGGGATCAGTGCCCATGTCCGGCCTGGACTGGGCCAGGGCCACGATCAGGCCCGAGCTGGGCTGGATGAGCGCTGCGCCGGCGAGGACAGGGTCCGTGGGGGCGATCAGGTCGGCGACCGCCGCCTCCGCGGAGGCCTGGGCCTCGGGATCGATGAGTGTGCTGATGGTCAGCCCGCCGCGGTTGAGCAGGTTCTCCCGCTCCTCGGGCGTCCCGCCCATGCTCGGCATCTGGTCGCTGAGCAGCGTGCGGCGCACGTAGTCGCACAGGAAGGGGTAGGGAGAGGAGGTGCATCCGTTAGGCGTGCGCTTCACGGTGGCCGGATCGAAGGCGACAGCCTTGGCCTCTGCGGCGCGTTCCTCGCTGATGATGCCCAGCTCGGCCATGCGGTTGAGGACGACGTTGCGGCGCTCGATCGCCTTCTCGGGGTTCTTCACCGGATTGGTCGACACGGGGTTCTGCACCAGGCCGGCCAGCATCGCGGCCTGGTCCAGCGTCAGGTCCTTGGCGGTGGTGCCCCAGTAGTGCTGGGCGGCGGCCTCGACACCGTAGGCGCCGTCGCCGTAGTAGGCGATGTTGAGGTACCGCTCAAGGATCTCGTCTTTCGTGAGCCGCTCCTCCAATGCCATGGCATAGCGGGCCTCGATGATCTTGCGGTCGATGGTCACCTCGGTGGCCTTGCGGACGCCCTCCTCATCACCGGCGGCCACCGCGGACTCCACCCGGACCAGCTTGACGTACTGCTGCGTCAGCGTCGACGCGCCCTGCGTGTCCCCGGTCATCGTCTTGACGAAGGCACGGCCGAAGCCCTGGAAATCGATGGCGCCGTGCTCGTAGAAGCGGTGGTCCTCGATGGCGATCTGAGCATCCTGCATGACGGGCGCAATCTCGGACAGCGGCACGTAGATGCGGTTCTCGTTGAAGAAGGTGGCCAGCACCGAGCCGTCGGCCATCAGGACGCGTGAGCGCTCCGACTGCGGCGGCGTCTCCAGATCAGCCGGGAGGAACTCCAGCGAGTCCGCCGCCATCTTCGCGCTGCCGCCGGCGAGCGCGGCGAACGGCACCGCGAGACCCGAGAGGAGCAGGCCGGCGAGCACGCTCACCGCGAGGAACATGAGGAGGGAGTACGCCTTCTGGCTGAGGGAGGCAGACTTCATGGGCCTCAGTTTACGTGACGGGTCCCAAGAGGCCACTGTCCGCGGGTTGGCTTGCGTTTTTGCCCCCGTTACCCCCTGTTGCACAGGGCCGTTCATGCGCTAGCGTCATCGTTATCTGACAGTGACTGCGCAAGGGAGGGCAGCTGATGTCACTCGCTGAAGTGAGCGAATGGACGCTCCACGCCAAGTGCCGCGACATGGCCGATGCTCTGTTTCCAGAGGGCAAGGACCAGAAGCGCGCGAGATCGGTGTGCGTCGGGTGCCCTGTGCGCTCGGAGTGCCTCGCCGAGGCCTTGGACAACCGGATCGAATGGGGCGTCTGGGGCGGCATGACGGAACGGGAGCGGCGCGCGCTGCTGCGTTCCCGCCCGGACATCGATTCGTGGCACGACGTCCTGGTCGATTATCACGACACCGCGGACGCCAACATCTCCGTGCTGCCCACGCGGGTCGGCACGCATCCCTAATCGCGCATGTACCGGGCCGGGATGTCAGTGATCCTGGCCCGGTCCCACGGCCTTGCCCAACCGCCGAGGTCGAGCACCCAGTCCACAAGGTGCGCGGTGAGCCCCCAGATGAACTGCTCTCCGAGCACGAACGCGGGGCCTTCGAAACCGCTCGGGTGATGGCCGGTCACCCGCACCTCGGGGGAGGCCAGCGCCGAGACGCTGAAGGAGTGCACCGCCCCGGTCTCGGCCGGGTCCCGGGCGTCGAGTGGGTGGCCCCCCGGCCAGACCGACACCACGGTGGTGACGTCGTAGCGGGAGGCCGGCACCCACAGCGCGGGCAGCTCCCCGAGCACGGTGACATGCTCGGCGGCCAGCCCGATCTCCTCGTTGGCCTCCCGGAGGGCGGTGTGTCGGCGGTCCTCGTCGGTCTCATCCACGGCTCCGCCCGGCAGGGCGATCTGCCCCGCGTGCCTGCGCATCGTCTCGGCCCGGGTGACGAACGTCAGCGCCGGGTCCGGCTCGTCGGTGAAGAGCATGAGCACGGCGGCCGCGCGTTCGCCACGCGGCGTCCGGTCCAGGCCGATGTGCCGGGCGCTCGGCCCGTGCACCAGGGCCCGGGCCAGGGTCTCGAACGACTCCGGATGTCTCATCGCGCGCCCAGGTACTCGTCGGCCAGTGCGACGAGCTGGTCCGTGGACTCGAACGGGCCGGCGTGCACGCCCGCGATCCTGCCGTCCGCGTCGATGAAATAGGTGGTGGGCAGCCCCGGCACCCGGAGCGGCAGCTGCAGGCTCTTGTCCTCGTCCACGACGTGCGGGTACGTCCATCCCACGAGCCCCGCGAACTCGATGGCCCAGTCCGGCTTGGGGTCGTTGTAGTTGACGCCGACGAACGACACGCCGTCGAGCTCGGCCAGCCCCTCGCGGAGGTAGGGCGACTCCTCGCGGCACGGGCCGCACCACTGGGCCCAGAGGTTGACGACGGTGGGAGTCCTGGGGAGACCGGCCAGGTTGACCGCC
The DNA here is from genome assembly GCA_027492545.1 of Propionibacteriaceae bacterium. Classification (GTDB taxonomy): domain Bacteria; phylum Actinomycetota; class Actinomycetes; order Propionibacteriales; family Propionibacteriaceae; genus Arachnia. The sequence continues at coordinate 29,076 of JAPUEL010000064.1, read as the reverse complement.
CCGTCGCCGCCGAGGCAGGCGAGCTGCGTCTGCGGAAGGCCGCCGGGGACCTGCGTCGCTGCGGGATCCGTCGGGGGACAGTCCGGCAACCCGAACTGTTGGCGCAGCGCCGTGAGGTCCGCCGGCACGCTGGAGGCCTGCTCGGGCGAGGCCGCCACCGGGGTGCCCGACGGCGACGCGGGGGCGGGGGTGCAGGCCGCGAGCACGAGTGTCGCGGCGAGGGCCGGAAGCAGGCGCACGGGTGTCACGTGGCCGAGATTACCCGCGCGGTTCCCGGATGAGTCTGCGCGCCAGCTCGGGATCCTGTTCGCCGGTGCCCCGCGAGGGGCACAGTTCGCTGACCGGGCAGGCGCCGCAGGCGGGTCTCCTGGCGTGGCAGCAGCGGCGGCCGTGCCAGATCACGCGGTGGCACAGCATCACCCAGTCCTCGGGGGGAAACAGAGCCGCGACGTCGCGTTCCACGTCGTCCGGGCGGCTCGACGCGGTCCACCCCAGGCGTCCTGAGACCCTGATCAGGTGGGTGTCCGGTGTCACGCCCGGGATGCCGAAGGCGTTGCCCAGCACCACGTTGGCGGTCTTGCGGCCCACCCCAGGGAGCGTGACCAGCTCCTCCAACGTCGCGGGGACCACGCCGTCGAAGTCGTCGACGATTCGCCGGGCGAGGCCGAGGATGGCGGTGGTCTTGTTCCGGAAGAAGCCCACCGGCCCGATCAATGCCTCCACGTCGGCGCGATCCGCCGCGGCGAGGGCAGCGGGGGTCGGGTACCGCCTGAACAGCTCCGGCGTCACCGAGTTGACCCGCCGGTCGGTGGACTGGGCGGAGAGGACGGTGGCCACCAGCAGCTCGAACGGCGAGGTGAAGTCCAGTTCGCAGTCGGCGTCCGGGTAGGCCTCGGCGAGCGTCCTGTTGACAGCCGAGGGCCGGTCCATCAGGCCTCGACGACCAGCTCGACCTCGACGGGCGCGTCGAGCGGAAGGACCGACACTCCGACGGCCGACCGGACGTGGGCCCCGGCGTCGCCGAAGATCTCCCCGACGAGGGCCGAGGCACCGTTGGCGACGGCGGGTTGGGCGGTGAAGCCGGGCTCGCTCGCCACGAACACCACCACCTTGACGATGCGACGGATCCGGTCCACGCCGCCGGCCACCTCGGCGGCGGCGGCGATGGCGTTGAGCGCCGCGACACGAGCTGCCTGCGCGCCCGCCTCCTGGGTGACGGCACCGCCCAGTTTGCCGGTGGTGACGAGTGCCCCGGCCACACTGGGGAGCTGTCCCGATGTCCAGACCTGGTCACCGACGCGGGTGGCCGGCACATAGGCCGCCACCGGCGTCGCGACGGGCGGCAGCTCGATCCCGCGGGCGGCCAGACGCTCGGACGCCGTCATCAGTGGGCCTGGATGGGCCGCTTGAAGTATCCGACGAGCGTGTCGGGGTTGGGGCCGGGGGCCAGCTGGATCAGCTCCCACCCGTCCGAGCCGAAGTTGTTGAGGATCTGCTGCGCTACGTGCGAGAGGACAGGTGCCACGAAGTATTCCCACTTGGTCATGCGGCCAAGCCTGCCATGTCGCTGGGCTGGGCGGTACCTGGCGACGACCAGTCGGTGGAGCGTCAGGGGCGCCCGAAGGTGCTCTCGAGATCCGCGTCCCGGAACCTCGGCAGATTCTCAGGCTTGATCGTCACGTCGGTGCTCCCGGTCCGCGATGCGATGGCGGCCACGACGGCGTCCAGGGTGGCCTTGGCCTCGCTGATGGTGGCCTCCGGCATCTTCACCTGCCGGAACTTGTTGCGACCGAGGATGGCCAGGACGATGGCGATGGCCAGGGACACCAGCACGCTGGCCAGGAAGCCCAGCGTGAAGGAGCCCCACGGCCCGAGCGGTGTGACGGAGTAGATCAACAGGCCCAGGGCGAGGGCCAGCAGGATGACGAGCATCCAGATGACGTGGAACGCGAACATCGCCGCACCGGCGAGGTAGCCGGTGCCGATCCCCGCCGCCTTCGCGGCGGGCTTGAGCTCGGCCGCCGCCAGCTCGGATTCGCGGGCGACGAAGTCCGAGACGGCGTCCTTGATGTCGACCAGCGGGTGAGTGGGCTCAATAGGCATGGTGCTCCTTTCGGCACTGGCCAGACTAGTGCTTATCGCCGTCGGCGCGAGCCTCGACGCCCGGGAGACGGAACCGGCTTGTCGGCTCAGAGGTGGATGGCCAGGGCGCTGTCGGGCAGCACCACGGGCGCCGTCAGCTCGGCGTGGTCCACCCACGCCCGCCAGCACAGGAGTTGGAAGGGGAGCTTGAGCGTCTCGCCGGGGCGGACGGCCCCGTCGTACAGCTCGGCGACCTGCCCCAGCAGGTGCGCGAGCTGCGAGGCGTCAAGATTGGCGGCCAGCGGCTGGGCCTTGACCAGCTGCTGAAGCTCGTCGCGGCTCACCGACTGCCACACGCGGAACGCGCGTTCCTCCACCTCCGGGAAGTACTTGCTCTCACGCAGCGCGTCGAGGCTATGGTGCCCGTACTCGCCCTTCATGGCCATCGGGTCGAAGCGGCGCAGCAGCGCTGCCAGACGTCTGACCCATGGGACCGTGTCGTCGCGAACCAGGTACGACGCGCTGATGCACCCTCCCGGCCGGAGAACCCTGGCCAGCTGTGGGAGCGCCAAGGCCAGGTCGTAGCGGTGGAGCCCCTGGTGCACGAAGGCGACCTCGAACGCGTACGGGTCCATGGGGATGGCCTCGGGTCGGGCCAGGACCGGGGTGACGTGACGCAGGCCGCGCAGTCGCGACAGCCGGCCGGGGTCATCGGTCAGGGCGAACAGCGAGTGGCCGGCATCGGTCAGCCGCCTGGCGAGGTGGGGATCGGGGGCCAAAGCCAGGGCCCGCACGCCGTGCCACACCGCAAGCCAGTCGAGGGCCTCAGTGGGAAGGGTGGCTCGGCTCATGGGTTCCTCTCGTGCGGCGGTCGGATCAAGGGTAACGGGGGTGGGCGGTCTCGTCGGCCACCGGAGTTGTCCACAGGAGCGGACGGGTTCGGGAAGTCACGCGGTCCGCGCGCGATCAAGGGGCCATGGATTCGATCGCGCACGTGCTGCTGTGCTCCCGCGACCCAGCCGTCATCGAGGCCGTCGAGGTGACCGCCGCGGCCATGGCTGTGCCGCTGCGCGTCGCCAGGGAGGCGGAGTCGGCGAGGGCCAACTGGCCGACGGCGAAGCTCAGGTTGGTCTCCACGGAGATGGCCGCGCGGTGGACGTCGGCCCCGCCCGGCCGCGCGTTCCTGGTGGGCACGTCCACGTCCGAGCTGGCCAGGTGCTCCGCCCAGCTCGAACTGCCCGTGCTCCCGCTGCCCGACGTCGGGGGCCGGCTGGCCGAGGCGCTCATGCAGGCCTCACTGGCCGAGCGGGAGCATGGCGTCACCGTGGCGCTGATCGGCGCGTCGGGAGGGTTGGGGGTGAGCACGTTGACCGTGGGCTTGGCGCTCGGTGCGCGGAGGTCAGGATCATCGGCGGCAGTGGTGGACCTCGCCCGCTACGGAGGCGGCCTGGATCTCGTCGCAGGGGTGGAGACGTCGGAGGGGATGCGATGGCCGGACCTGGGCAGCGCACGCGGCGAGCTCGGGGATGTGGCGGGGAGCCTTCCCTCTGTGGGAGGCGTGCCACTGCTCGCGCACTCGAGGGAGGCCCCCGCCTCGCCGTCGCCGGATGCCGTGTCGGCAGTGATCACCGCGCTCGCGCGGGCCCACCAGGTGGTGCTGGCGGACTGCGGGCGGGAGCCGCCGTCGGTGCCCACTGACCACGTGGTGCTCGTGGTCGGCGCCGACGTGCGGTCGGTCGCGGCCGCACGGATGCTGGCGGAGGGGAGATCCCTCGCGCCCACCGCGATCGTGGTGAGGCGAGGGCCCGGCCGCAGCCTGCCCGAACAGGTGGTGGCCCGGACGCTCGGGGCGCCCAGCCTCGGACAGGTCGGCCACCATCGCGCCCTTCCCCGGCTGGCTGAGCTGGGGCTCCTCCCGGTGGCAGGACCTGCGCGCGGGTTCGCGCGGCAGATCGCCCCCATCCTGACGGGCCTGACCGGTGCCTGAGATCGAGCTCGACCGGCTCCAGGGGAGTCTCGCGGCACTCGGGCGGCCCTACACCCCGCTTGACGTCGCGGCAGCGCTGAGGGGGATGGGGGCGGCTGTCACAGATGCCGGCGTCCACGAGGTACTGGCCAACCTCCGGCGGCACAGCGTGGGGGCCGGCCCGCTCGAGGAGCTGTTGGGCAGGCCGGGGGTTTCCGACGTGGTGGTCAACGGACCCCGGGATGTGTTCGTGGACAGCGGATCGGGCCTGGAGCGGGTGGATGTGTCCTTCGTCGACGACGAACAGGTGCGGCGGCTCGCCATCCGCCTCGCCGCGGCCGCTGGGCGCCGGCTCGACGACGCGGCACCCTTCGTCGACGGCCGCCTCGCCAGCGGGGTGCGGCTGCACGCCGTGCTGGCGCCTGTCGCGGCACCAGGGACCTGCATCTCGCTGAGGGTGCCCGCGTCGCGGACGTTCTCACTGACAGACCTGGTCGATGCCGGGTCGCTCCCCGTGGAAGGTGCCGAGCTGCTGCGCGCGATCGTGCGCCGGCGGGTCGCCTACCTCGTGTCGGGAGGCACCGGCGGTGGGAAGACCACGCTCCTCGCGGCCATGCTGGCGCTGGTGCCGGCTGAGGAGCGCATCGTGCTGGTGGAGGATGCGCGCGAGCTGGTCCCGGCCCACCCGCACTGCGTGCGGCTCGAGGCCCGGCCCGCGAATGCGGAGGGTGCAGGGGCCATCACTCTGACCACGCTGGTGCGCCAGGCGCTCCGGATGAGGCCGGACCGGGTGGTCCTCGGAGAGGTGCGTGGCGCGGAGCTGACAGACCTGCTCACCGCCCTCAACACCGGCCACGAGGGCGGGTGCGGCACCATCCACGCCAACTCGGTCGAGGACGTCCCGGCCAGGCTTGAGGCGCTGGCCGCACTCGGCGGGATGGGGCGCGACGCCTGCCACGCGCAGGTGGCCGCAGCGCTCCGCCTGGTGATCCACGTCGTGAGGGACCCCGGAGGACGACGACGCGTCGCCGAGGTGGGGGTGTTCCGGCGAGGGCAGGACGGGCTCGTCGATGTGCTCCCAGGCGCCACGATGACCGGCACCGGGGTCAGCTACGGTGCCGGTGCTGCGCTGCTGCGGGCGGCGGTGGGGTGGTGATCGGCGCCGTCGTGGCTGCGGTCCTGGCCGGGGCGCTGGCGTTCGGCCCCCCTCCGGCGCGCTCCGCGGAGCGACTGAACCCTCGACGGCACGCGCGCAGAGCCGGCCGGGGCGCGGTCTGGGTGGCCCTCACGGTGGCGGCCGCCCGCGGCTCAACCGCCCTGTTCGGCCAGCGCCCCCTGCTGTGGGGAGTCGTGGTGGTGATCGCGGCCGCCACCGCGGGGCGGCTCGTCGTCGGCCGGCGCCACCGGCTCAGTGAGACCAGGGCGGCCGAGGAGTGCGCCCATGCCGCTCGTGTGCTCGCCTCGCTGATGCGGTCAGGCAGCATCCCCCACGTGGCGCTGTCGGAGGCTGCCGTCGACTTCCCCATCCTGGCCTCGGCCGCCGCCGCAGCGCGCCTCGGGGGAGATGTGGGGCTGGAGCTGGCCAGAGCGTCCGAGGGACCGGGCAGGCAGGGGATGCGCAGCGTTGCGGCCGCCTGGCAGCTGAGCGAGAGGACAGGGGCGCCGGTGGCCGACGTGCTGGCACGGGTTTCGGGCAACCTGAGACGGCAGCGGCAACTGGACGCAGTCGTGGCGACGGAGTTGGCGGCCGCCCGCACCAGCGGACACATCATGGCGTTGCTGCCGTTCCTCGCCGTGGGGTTGGGGCTCGCCGCGGGCGTCAACACGGTGGGCTACCTGGTGCGGGAGCCTGTGGGGCAGGTGCTCGTGCTCGTCTCCGTGACCCTGACCTCGGTGGGGGTGCTCTGGGTGGACAGGCTCGCGCGCACCGGCACCCGGGCATCCCGGTGGCGGCCGTGACCCCGGTCCTCGTCGCCTCGGTGATGTGCGCCATGGCCGTGCTGCTGGTCGTGCAGGGCCCGGCCGGCCGGCTGTCGCGACTCGACGGCGCGGCGCGCCCCCTGGACCTCCCGTTCCAGAGCCGCCCGGGCGCACCACCCTGGTCCCAGCGTGTGGTCGTGGGAGTGTGCGTCACCGTGGTCCTCGCCCTGATCGTCGAGGGGCCCGCCGGGTGGGGCGCGGGTGTCGCCGTCGGGGCTGCGGCGGCGGTGGGTCTGGGATGGGCGGCGCCGCGGCAGGACTGGTCTGTTCTGGCCGATGAGCTCCCAGATGCCCTTGACTTCCTGGCGGTGTGCCTAGAGGCGGGCCTCCCGACGGCGCACGCCGTCGCCGAGGTGGCGAAGGTGTCGCCGCCGGCCACCCGCGAACTGCTCCACCAGGTTGCCGCGCAGCTGGAGCTCGGGCGCGCGGGTCCGGCGGCGTGGGAGACGCTCCGTGGGCACCCCGTGTGGGGGCCAACGGCCGTCGACGTCGGCAGGGCGGAGCGCACCGGTACCGCGCTCGCGGGGGTGTTGCGGGATCAGGCCGAGGACGCAAGACAGGAGGCCCGGGACCGGGCGGCCAAGCGTGCTCGCACCGTGGGCGTCAGGTCCGTTCTCCCACTCATGGCCTGCTTCCTGCCTGCGTTCATGGCCATCGGGGTGGTCCCCATCATCGCCAGCCTCATGAAGGACTTCTTCGGATGAGTCAGAGCACGTCGTCCAACAGGTCCGGCACGGTCGTGAAGCTGTACCCGCGGGCACGGAGGTCCTCGATGACACCTGGAAGGGCGTCGGCGTCCAGGGTCGAGTGGTCGTCGGGATGGGCGCCCACGTGCATGAGGACGATCTGTCCAGGGCGGAGCCGATCAAGGATCCGTTGCCTGATCAGCGCCGTGGTGACGCCCTCGCTGGTGCCCTTCCACCCGAGGGTGTCAACCGTCCAGCGGACAGGGATGTAGCCGGCCGCGTTGACCACCCGGATGTCGAGGTCCTCCCGGTCGCCGAACGGGAACCGGAACAGCGGCGCCGTGGTGGCCCCGGTGAGAGCGGAGATGGCACTCTCCGCCGCCGCCAACTCGGCCCGGATCTCCTCGTTGGTGGTCTGGGTGAAGTAGGGGTGGCTGTCGCTGTGATTGCCCACCGGATGGCCGGCTGCGGCGATGGCGGTCACAAGGTGCGGATAGGCCCGGGCAAAGTCGCCGGTGACGAAGAAGGTGGCCGGCACGCCGTCGGCCTTCAGGGTGGCGAGAATCGACTCGACGGCGTCACCGGAGGCCCCGCCGTCGAACGTCAGCGCCACCACCTTCCGCCCGGTGTCGAACGCCTCGATGTCATGGCCTGCCCACGCCTTCACCAGGGCTGCATGTGCCGTCGGAGCCGTCGGAGCCGGAGCGGAGGTGCCGGACGGTGGGGTGGCGACGGGAGTCGCGCCGGCCGGCGGGGTGGACGTGGCGGGGGCGATGGGGGACACGCTGGGCGTTGGTGTCTCGGCTGGGGTCGGGGTAGACGCGGTGGGCGCGGCGGAACCGGTCTCCGACGCTCCGGTGGTGGGGGAGGTGCCCTCGGAGTGGGAGGCGGAGCTCTCGGTGGCCGACTGCACGGGGCTGGGGTTGGCCGGGGTGCCGGGAGAGACCGACGGCGTGGCGCCAGGCTGCACAGCGCACGCAGTCAGGGCGAACACGAGCGCCCCGACCGCCATCCCGAGCCGCCCCGGGCGCTGGACGGGTCTCCGCTGGCCGATCGACCGGCGCATCGCCGCGCCTCCTCACTCTCCTCCCATGCTACGCCCGGCCCGCTGAGAGAGCGCCGTGCGGGAAGGACCCAGATCGCCGGTGAAGGGTTCGTCTGAGGTCGCTGGCAGAGTGGGGGCGTGAAGTTCGACTGGCTGCTCGGCAGGGACGAGGCGGTGGCCGTCTCGCGCCGCGAGCCGACCGCCGGCCTGACGGCGCCGTGGCCCCCATGGCTGTCGGCGGAGACGGTCGCGCGGATCGAGCGGTCCGGCGTCCCGGCACCGTGGCGGCATCAGGCGGAGTTCGCCCAGGCGCTGTTCGACGGCCGGCACGCCATCGTGTGCACGCCGACGGGTTCGGGAAAGACGCTCGGGTACCTGATGCCCGTCATCGCCGCCACCGCCGAGGGGACGCTCGGGGTCGCCGTCGACTCCACTCGCGCCCGCCTCACCGGCCCCCGGCACACCTCCTTCTACCTGGCCCCCACCAAGGCGCTCGCCCACGACCAAGCCCGGGCCGCCGCCGCGCTCGGGCCGCAGGGGTGGCGGCTCACCGCGCTCGACGGTGACTCCGACGACGCGGAGCGAAGGTTCGCGCGCGATCACGCGGACCTCGTGCTGACCAACCCGGACATGCTGCACTTCTCGGTGCTACCCAACCATCAGCGTTGGGCCTCCTTCCTCGGCTCGCTCCGCTACATCGTGCTGGACGAGGCGCACCGCTACCAGGGCGTCTTCGGCGCCCATGTCGCCCAGGTGATCCGGCGCCTGCGGCGGCTCGCCGCGCAGTACGGGGCGGATCCGGTGGTCGCGCTGTCCTCGGCCACCGCCCCCAACGCGGGAGAGTTCGCGGGTCTGCTCATCGGCGCCGAGGACGTCGCGGTGTTCGAGCGCGACAGCTCGCCGAGCGGGAGGCGGACGGCGGTGTTGTGGCAGCCCGCCTCGTCGCTGCGGGCAGACACGGCCGAGCTCCTGGCCAGGCTGACGGACCACGACGCCCAGACCATCGCCTTCGTCGCGTCCAGGCAGGGCGCCGAACTGGTCTCGCTCGCCGCGCAGGAGCTCTCGGCCCAGCCCACCCGCATCGCGTCCTACCGGGGCGGCTACCTGGCGCTGGACCGGCGCTCGCTCGAGGCGGGACTCCACACCGGCGAGCTCCGTGGCCTGGCCAGTACCAACGCGCTGGAGCTGGGCGTGGACATCGCAGGCATGGACGCGGTGCTCATCTCCGGCTTTCCGGGCAAACTGTCCTCCTTCTGGCAGCAGGCCGGCCGGGCGGGACGGCGGGGCCAGGACGCCATCGTCGTGCTCCTTGCGCGGGAGGACCCCCTGGACGCCTACCTGCTGGAGCACCCCGAGCTCGTGTTCGACGCCCCGGTGGAGCGAGCGGTGCTCCATCCGGACAATCCGCGGATCCTCGGCCCCCACCTCGCCGCCGCGGCGCAGGAAGTGCCGTTGTCCGATGAGGACGAGCGCTGGTTCGGGCCCACCCAACCTGCCCTCGCCCGGGCCTTGGCCGCCCAGGGGGTGCTCCGGCACCGGAGGGACCGCTTCTACTGGACCCGCCCCGATCGGGCGGTGGACTTCATCAACCTCCGCTCCATGGGCGCGCGGCCAGTCGACATCATCGAGCGGGACACGGGGCGCGTGGTGGGCGTCGTCGACGTCGCCGCGGCGGACCGGACCGTCCATCCCGGGGCCGTCTACCTGCACCAGGGGGAGAGCTACACGGTGGAGGACCTGGATCTCGACGAGCACCAGGCGTTGGTGGTCGCGTCCAGGCCCCGCTACTACACGCAGGCTCAGTCGTCGTTCGACATCCAGATCGTGCAGGAGAGTGGCAGCCGGCCGCTGGGGATCACCCGGGTGCACAGGGGTGACGTTCGGCTGGACTCTCAGGTCCTGGGGTACCTCCGCAGGGACGAGGTGACCCACGACGTCTGGGATTCGACGCCGCTGGATCTTCCCCGCCACCGGATGACCACGCAGGCGGTGTGGTGGACAGTGCCGGAGCATCTGGCACGCAGGCTCGGATGGGCGGAGCTGCAGATGGGGGCGGCGGCCCACGCGATGGAGCACACCGCCATCGGCCTGCTGCCGGCCTTCGCGCCCTGCGACCGGTGGGACATCGGAGGGGTGAGCACGGCGCTGCACCCGGACACGGGCCTGGCCACGGTCTTCGTGCACGACGGAATGGCGGGCGGTGCCGGTTTCGCGCACCGCGGGTTCGACGTGGTGGAGCAGTGGCTGCGCGCCACCCTGGACCGCCTCACCCGGTGCTCGTGCGAGGTGGGCTGCCCGGCGTGCGTGGTGTCACCCAAGTGCGGCAACGCCAACCAGGTGCTGCACAAGGGGGATGCGGCAGAGCTCCTGCGTCTCCTGCTGGACTGAGTTCTCCCGCTCTCCACAGGGGTGGGTGTTGTCCGTTGGTGCCTGTCCACACGTGCGGTGCCGGCTGGGAACGCAGAGGGGCGGTTTGCGACCAAGGGGATGACCGGCTGACAGGAAGCCGGCGCACCGAAAGGACCCCCATGGCCACCCTCATTCCTGCCCGCAAGGCACGCGCACGAGCCCTCGCCCAGCGAGGCCTCACCACCGTCGAGTACGCCCTGGGCCTGCTCGCCGCCGCCACCGTCGCCCTCGTCCTCCTGCGGATCTTCGGCGACAACCAGTTCTACAAGACCCTGTTCGACTGGGTGGTCAACGTGTTCACCCACATGGCCAACGGCTGATCCCGCCCCCATGAGCAGGCAGTCGAGGTCCCGGCCGGGTGAGCGCGGGATGGTCACCGTCGAACTGGCCATCGGCCTGGTGACGGCGGTGACGCTGGCCGCCTCCCTCGCCGGGATCTCGCTGCTGGGGGTCGCCCAGGCCACCGTGGCCGAGTCCAGCGCCCAGTTGGCCCGGCAGACCGCCCGTGGGGACGACGCCGCGGTGTGGGAGGCGCAGCAAAGGGTCCCCGAGGGCGCCGAGGTGGACGTTCGCCGTGAGCCGGACGGGGTGACCGCGACGGTCCGCCTCGCTGTACGGGTCGCAGGACTGGGACCAGTCAAGGTGGAGGCCAGCTCCTGGGCTGCCTACGAGCCGGGGATCGGGCGATGAGCGCGGCTCGCAGCCAGCGAGGTGCTGCGGGTTCGGTGCTGGTGGCCGCCGTGTGCCTGATCCTCGTCAGCTCGTTCATGGTGGCCGCCGTGCTCATCCAGTGGTTCTTCATCGCCCGACGTGCCGAACAGGTGGCGGAGATCTCGGCCTTGGCCGCCGTCGGCGCGTCGGTGCGCGGGGACTCACCCTGCCCGGCCGCTGCCGACGCCGCCGGTCGCAACGCGGCCTCGGTGATCGGCTGCGACGTGCGTGGGGCCGGACGGTCCGTGGTGGTCCAGGTGGTCGTCCGCGCGCAACTGCGTCCGCAGCTGGGATGGGGACCGTCCGAGGTCCACCGGGCCGCAACGGCCGGAACCTGAGCCGCCCGGGCCAGGGGCGGGCTGGATAGAGTGCCTAGATGGCCTACATCGCCGCGGAAGACCGCTACTCCAGCATGCCGTATCGCCGCCTCGGGGCCTCGGGCCTCAAGCTCCCGGCCATCTCGCTCGGGCTCTGGCACAACTTCGGCGACGACAAGCCGCTCCAGATCCAGCGCGACATTCTGCGCCGGGCCTTTGACCGCGGGGTCACCCACTTCGATCTCGCCAACAATTACGGCCCCCCTTACGGGGCTTCCGAGACCAACTTCGGCCGACTCATGGCCGAGGACTTCGCGAACTACCGCCACGAACTGGTCATCTCGTCCAAGGCCGGCTGGGACATGTGGCCGGGGCCGTACGGATTCGGCGGCTCCCGGAAGTACCTGCTGAGCTCCCTGGACGACTCGCTGCGCCGGATGCGCCTCGAGTACGTCGACATCTTCTACCACCACCGGCCGGACCCGGAGACGCCGCTCGAGGAGACGATGGCGGCATTGGACCACGCCGTCCGCTCAGGAAAGGCCCTCTACGCCGGCATCTCGTCCTACTCGGCCACCCTCACGGCCAAGGCGCAGGAGATCGCCCGGGCGCTGGGGACGCCGCTCGTCATCCACCAACCGTCCTACTCGGTGCTCAACCGGTGGATCGAGGAGGGCGAACCGTCGCTGCTGGAGGCCTGTCGCGCGGCCGGCATGGGCGTGATCGCCTTCTCGCCGCTCGCCCAAGGCATGCTCACCGACCGGTACCTCACGGGCATTCCAGCGGATTCCCGGGCGGCCCAGGGCAAGTCCCTCGACACCGACCTACTGTCCGCGGAGAACATCGCGCACCTCCGGGCGCTCAACGACATCGCCCAGGACCGCGGCCAGAGCCTCGCCCAGATGGCGATCGCCTGGGCGCTGCGCGATCAGGGAGCTGCCTCGGTCACCTCCGTGGTGCTGGGCGCCTCATCGGTGCGCCAGCTCGACGACAACCTGGCCGCGCTCGCCCAACTGGACTTCACCCCGGACGAACTGGCCGCCATCGACCTGCATGCCGGCGTGGCCGGGGTCAACCTGTGGCAGGGGGCCACGGACTCGGTCTGAGACCACGCGGTGGCCCATAGAGGGGCCTGGCCGACGTCGGCCTCATCCGTCAGCGCTCCCGGATCAAGGCCGCGCCGCCCAGTCGGGCGCTGCAGCCGCAGTAGCCGTCTGGACGCCGGGCCCTACGATGACCCACATGCGCCTCGATCCGTCCCACCTGCGAGCCAGCCTGCTCACTGCCGGCTTCACGGTCGACGCCGTGCTGGACCGCATCGGAGAGGAGGGGCAGGCGGGCCTCGGCCGCAACTCCACGGTGCCGGCGGACGTGGCACTCGGCCGCGACACCGGACCGCTCGCCACCCTGACCAGGCTCTTCGTGCTGCAGCAGACGGTCGCGGAGGAGCACCTGGCCGCGACACTCGACATGTCCGCGCTGATCGAAGCCGGTTACCTGGTGCGCCAGGCCGACGGGGTCCGGGCCCTGATCGACATCAGGCCGTACGGTTCGCCGGACGACGGAGCGTCGGGGTGGATCGTGGCCGACCCCACACCGGGGCTCGACGGCCAGGTCGTCCCCACGCGGCCGGACTACGTCCTGGGCGTGTCCCCGGCCTCCACCACGCTCGCGCAGTTGACGATGCGGCGCCCCGTCGCGACGGCGCTCGACCTGGGGACGGGGTGCGCGGTGCAGACGCTGCATCTCGCCCGGCACACGGCGTGTGTCGTCGCCACCGACGTCAACGAGCGCGCGCTCGAGCTGGCCCGGCTCACCCTCGCCCTGAACGAGGTCGAGGCGGAGGTCCGTGCCGGGTCGCTGTACGAGCCGGTGCGCCGGGACCGGTTCGATCTCATCGTGTCCAACCCGCCGTTCGTGATGAGCCCGCCGCGGGCTGAGGCGGAAACCCTCGCCTACCGGGAGACCAACTTCGAGGGCGATGCCCTCGTCGAGACCCTCATCCGTGGGGCGGCCGACCGGCTGAACCCCGGAGGCAGCCTGCAGCTGCTGACCAACTGGGCCGTCCTCGACGAGCCGTGGCAGGACCGGCTCGACTCGTGGGTCCCCGACGGCTGCGACGCCTGGGTGATCGAGCGCGAGCGGCTGGACGTGTTCAGCTACATCGAGATGTGGCTGGCGGACGCGGGTCTCGCCGGCTCGCCCGGCTGGCGTGGGGCGTACGACGAGTGGCTCGCCTACTTCGACCGGCTCGGCGTGCGCGCCGTCGGGATGGGGTGGATCCTCGTCACCCGGGCCGAGAGGGCCGTGCCCCATCGCCGCTACGAGGCCTGGCCCCACGCGGTCGCGCAGCCGGTGGGGGAGACGTTCGCCCGCCATGCCGAGGCGGTGGACGCCTTCCAGCTGCCGACGGCCGCGCTGCTCGCCTCGTCGCCGACGCTGGTCGACGTCGATCAGGAGACGATCGGGGTCCCGGGCGCCGAAGACCCCGAGCACATCGTGTTCCGGCAGCGCACCGGGCTGCGCCGCGCCGTCAAGGCCGACACGGCACTGGCCTCGGTCATGGGCGCTCTCGACGGGGACCTCACGCTCGGGCAGGTGATCGGCGCCGTCGCCCACGTGCTCGACCTGGACGGATCGGTCCTGGCGGCTTCGGTCCTCCCGGAGGTCAGGGCGATGCTGCTGGACCAGATGCTCCGCCTGTAGGCGGGCGGCCGGCGCGCCGACGGTCACGTTGACAGCACAGGCTATTGTTCGATGAGTTTCCGACTGGAGGACTGATCCACCCATGGCTCTCAAGCGTCTGGTGATTGTCGAGTCGCCGACCAAGGCGACGAAGATCGCCGGCTATCTCGGCTCCGACTACATCGTCGAGTCCAGCCGGGGGCACGTCCGCGACCTCCCCACGTCGGCATCCGAGGTGCCCGCCAAGTACAAGGGTGAGAAGTGGGCCCGCACCGGCGTCGACGTCGACAACAACTTTCAGGCCATCTACGTGGTCTCCCCGGACAAGAAGGCCACCATCAAGGACCTGAAGGCCAAGCTTGCCGGCGTCGATGAGCTCCTGCTGGCCACCGACGGTGACCGCGAGGGCGAGGCCATCGCGTGGCACCTTATGGAGGAGCTGAAGCCCAAGGTCCCCGTGAAGCGGATGGTGTTCCACGAGATCACCAAGACCGCGATCGCCGAGGCGGTCACCCATCCCCGGGAGCTGGACGTCGACCTGGTCGACGCGCAGGAGACCCGCCGCATCCTGGACCGGCTCTACGGCTACGAGGTCTCCCCGGTGCTGTGGAAGAAGGTCATGCCGCGGCTCTCCGCGGGTCGCGTGCAGTCCGTCGCCACCCGGCTGGTGGTGGACCGTGAGCGCGAGCGCATCGCCTTCGTCCCCGCCTCCTACTGGGACCTCGACACCCACCTCGACGCGGGTCCAGACGCGGACCCCCGCACCTTCCCAGCGCGTCTTGCCACCGTCGGCGATGCGAGGGTGGCGCAGGGCCGCGACTTCAACGCCTCCGGTGAGCTCACCTCCCAGGACGCGCTGATCCTCGACGAGGCCTCGGCCCGTACCCTGGCGGACGCGCTGCGCGCAGCCACCCTCACCGTGGGGGCGGTGGAGGCAAAGCCCTACACCCGAAAGCCCTACGAGCCCTTCCGCACCACCACGCTGCAGCAGGAGGCCGGCCGCAAGCTCGGCTTCACCTCCGAGCGGGCGATGCGCGTGGCCCAGGAGCTCTACGAGAAGGGCTTCATCACCTACATGCGTACGGACTCCGTGACGCTGGCGGGGCAGGCCATCCAGGCCGCCCGCAAGCAGGTTCGGGAGCTCTTCGGTGAGAAGTACCTGCCGGCCCAGCCGCGGGTCTATGCGTCCAAGGTGAAGAACGCGCAGGAGGCGCACGAGGCCATCCGTCCGGCCGGCGACACCTTCCGTCACCCGGACGAGACCGGGCTGGTGGGGGACCCGTTCAAGCTCTACCAGCTCATCTGGCGCCGCACGCTGGCCTCGCAGATGTCCGACGCCAAGGGCGAGTCGCTGACCATCCGCGTGGACGCGGCCTTCCCGGCCGCCCAGGTGGGCACCGGCGCGGTCTCCCGCGCCGGACTGGTGGCCTCCGGGCGCACCATCACCTTCCCTGGCTTCCTCAAGGCCTACGTGGTCAGCGTCGACGACGACTCGGCCTCGGACGACCAGCAGACCCGCCTGCCCATCCTCACCGCCGGGCAGCCCCTCGAGGTAGCCGACGTGCAGGCCTCCGGCCATGAGACGCGCCCGCCGGCCCGGTACACGGAGCCGTCGCTGGTGGCCAAGCTGGAGGAGCTCGAGATCGGCCGGCCCTCCACCTACGCGTCGATCATCCGCACCATCACCGCTCGGGATTATGTGTTCAAGAAGGGCTCGGCCCTCGTGCCGACGTGGCTCGCGTTCGCCGTCACCCGCTTGCTCGAGGAACACTTCTCCGAGCTGGTCGATTACGCGTTCACGGCCCAGCTCGAGGATCAGCTCGACGAGATCGCAAGCGGCAAGGCGAAGAGGCTCAAGGTGCTCTCGGAGTTCTACCGCGGGCCCGATGGCAGCGCACATCACGGCCTCGAGGCGTTGGTGACCGAGCTTGGGGAGATCGACGCCCGGGCGCTGTCCACGTTCCCCCTCCGTGATTCGGGCATCGACGTGCGGGTGGGCCGGTACGGCACCTACGTCGAATCGTCCGACGGCCGCCGGGCCAACGTGCCCGAGGACATGGCCCCCGACGCGCTGACGGTCGAGGTCGCGGAGGAGCTGCTGAGCAAGCCCCTGGACGAGGAGCGCGAGCTCGGCGTCGACGAGGCGAGCGGCACCATGGTGGTGGCCAAGAATGGGCGCTACGGCCCCTACGTCACCGAGGTACTCCCCGAGGACGCGCCCAAGTCGGCCAAGGCGCGTACCGGCTCGCTCTTCTCGTCCATGTCGCTGGACTCCATCGACCTCCCCACGGCGCTCCAGCTGATGAGCCTTCCGCGCGTGGTCGGCGCGGATGCCGACGGCACCGAGATCACGGCGCAGAACGGCCGCTACGGCCCCTATCTCAAGCGCGGGACGGACTCGCGTTCGCTCACCTCGGAGGACCAGATCTTCTCCATCTCGCTGGAGGAGGCACTGGCCATCTACGCACAACCGAAGGCGCGCGGCCGGGCGGCCGCCGCGGCGCCCCTGAAGGAGTTCGGCGCGGACCCCGTGTCCGGCAAGCCCGTGGTGCTCAAGTCAGGCCGGTTCGGGCCGTACGTCACCGACGGCGAGACCAACGCCACGCTGCGCCGCGACGACCCCCCGGAGACGCTGAGCTCCGAGCGCGCGTTCGAGCTGATCGCGGAGAAGCGGGCCAAGGGCCCGGCCACTAAGCCCGCCGCCAAGCGCACCACGACCCGCAAGACCACCGCGACCAAGAAGCCCGCGGCCCGCGCCACGAAGAAGGCCTGAGGTCGCGGCCCGGCGGCCGCGGCGGACCAACTCTCAGTGACGACCACTAGGGTGGCCCCCATGGGTAAGAAGCGACGCGCCGTGCTCCGGTTGGAGGTCCCCTTCACCTCCGATCCGCCCCGGCTCACCTCAGAGGCGGTCGGCCTTCCGCGGATACTTCGTCGCCCCGCCGCCTCGTACACGATGGATGTGACGGTCCTGGACGTCGAGGATGCCCGCCTCCTGCGGGCCGGCGTGACCGTGGCCCACCGGGTGATCGACGGAATGGGGGAGTGGTACCTGGCGGGCCCGTCCTGGGCCCCGCATCTGCCCGAGGAGCAGGTGGAGCCCCTCGGCGCTTCGGGAGACCTCCCTGAGCAGTACGCCCGCCTGCTGCGCCCCCTGGTGCGCCGCGGAGTGCTCGGCACCATGGCGGCCCTGCACTGCGAGCGCGACGAGTGGGCCTTGCGCACCAGCGAGGGGCAGATCGCCGCCGTCGTCCGCGACGAGCGAGTCCGGATCCGCCGCAGCGGGATCACCACGGCCCGCTACCGCGAGATCACCATCACCCCGAGCGAGCACCTGACCGGCCAGCAGCGCGACTTCCTGGTCAGCGCCGCCATGTCGGTCAACGCCACGGTCGTCGACGAATACCCGAGCATCCGCCAGCGTCTCGGGGCCCCCGCCACCGGCCTGACGAGCTTTCCCCTTCCCCGCGAGACCCACCGCGATTCGACGCTGGAGGAGTTCGTGGCGTCGCTGTTCGCCGAGCACCTGCAGGGGATCGTCCGGGCCGACCTGGCCAGGCGGTCGTCGGGAGGTGAGGATCTGTCGGAGCTCAACGACCGGTTGTGGGCCTTCGGTCGGGACCTCCGCGGGCTGGCCCCCGTGCTGGAGCCCTCCTGGAGGGAGGCCACCGAGCGGGCGCTCAGCGGCCTGCCGTTCGCGTCACCGGCCGAGGTGGAGACCCCGCTGCTGGACGTGATCGACGCCCTCGTGGGCGCCGCGCGGGCTCCTCGTCTGGGCGACCTGGCGCACAAGCCCGCGGCAGAGTTGCTCTACCAGCGCGCCGAGCAGGCCACCTTCATCCTGGCGGACCGCTGCCGCGCCCTCCGCGCGGACTCCACCGACGAGCAGTGGCAGGGGGCGCTGCGCGCCGCCGAGCAACTGGAGGTGGTGGTGGCCGTGGCCGCGCCCCTGTTCCCGAAGGTGGTCACCCGCATCCTCCGCCGCCTCGGCGACGTGACCCAGGAGCTGCGGAGGTGCGCGCTCGGCGCGTTCGCCGGCGAGCCCGCTCTGGATGGCCTGAGCGCCGCGCAGGCGTTCGCGCTCGGCCGCGACACCGAACGCAAGCGCGCCGAGGTCCGCCGCCATCGGGAGGCGTTCGTCGAGCGGTGGCCGGACCGGGTCACCGAGGCGCGCAAGCTCATGCGCCGGGCCGCGAAGCACGAGGCCAGGAAGAAGTGACCGGCCTGTTCATCGTGTTCGAGGGTGGCGACGGGGTGGGCAAGTCGACGCAGGTCGAGCGGCTCGCCGGCTGGCTGGGAGAGCGTCGCGTGCCGCATGTGGTCACCCGCCAGCCCGGCGGCACGCCCGTGGGCGCTGAGCTCAGGCGTCTCGTGCTGGACCCGGCGATGGGCCACGTCGATCCGAGGGCGGAGGCACTGATCTACGCTGCTGACAAGGCCCAACACGTGCACGAGGTCATTCGTCCGGCCCTGGCGCGGGGCGAGGTGGTGGTGTGTGACCGCTACGTGGACTCGATGATCGCCTACCAGGGGGCGGGACGGGCGCTGGACATCGAGGAGGTGGCCGGCATCGCGTGGTGGGCGGTCGGCGGGCTCAAGCCGCACCTGACGGTGCTGCTCGATGCGGATCCCACGGACGCCGTCGAGGCGATCTCGGACAAGGATCGCCTGGAGGGCGCCGGAATCGGGCTGCACCACCGGGCGCGGGACTTCTTCCTCGACCTGGCCGCCCGCGAGCAGGACCGCTACCTCGTCCTCGACGCCCGTGCGACCCGGCAGGAGCTGGCCGAGGCCATCGCCGGGCATGTCGCCGGGCGGCTGGAGCGATGAGGGCGGCCTGAGCGCCGCGTCGTCGGTGCATGGCAGGATGGCCGCATGGGCGACGTGTGGTCTGAACTGATCGGGCAGGAGCGGGCCGTCGGCACCCTCCGACGCGCCGTCGAGGGCCACAGCCACGCCATGACGCACGCCTGGCTGTTCGTCGGCCCCCCCGGGTCCGGACGGTCCAACGCGGCCAAGGCGTTCGCCGCGGCACTGCAGTGTGCCACCGGCGGCTGCGGCCGCTGCGAGGACTGCCGCACCACCCTGTCGGGCGCTCATCCCGACGTGACGCTGCTGCGCACCGAACAACTCTCGATCGGCGTCGACGAGGTGCGCGCCCTCGTGGGCCGGGCGGGGATGGCCCCGGTGAAGAACCGGCACCAGATCGTCGTCGTCGAGGACGCGGACCGGATCACGGAGCGGGGCGCCGACGCGCTCCTCAAGGGGCTGGAGGAGCCGGCCCGCAAGACCGTGTGGCTCCTGTGCGCGCCCAGCGCGGACGACGTCATCATCACCATCCGTTCGCGATGCAGGGCCATCAAGCTGGTCACGCCGGGTGACGACGCGGTGACCGAGCTGCTGATCACCCGCGACGGTGTCTCGCCCGCCCTCGCGGCGCACGCCGCGCGCGCCGCCCAGGGGCATGTGGGCAGGGCACGCATGTTGGCGCGGTCTGAGGACGCACGGATCCGACGCCATGAGATCCTCTCCCTCCCTGGCCGGCTCACCTCGGTCACCGCGTGCCTTGACGCCGCCGAGAACCTCGTCTCCTCCAGTGGCGACGAGGCGGCGCAGGCCACGGCGGACCTCGACGCGAAGGAGATGACCGCGCTGCAGGAGGCACTGGGCGTGGGTGGTCGCGGCGCCAAGCCGCGCAACGCCCAGGCAGCGCTGCGTGAGCTCGAGGAGCAGCAGAAGGCCCGCGTGAAGCGGCTCCAGCGCGACGCGCTGGATCGGGTGCTGACCGAGTTCACCGGCTACTACCGCGACGTGTTGGCCCGCCAGACGGCCCCGGACGTGCCCCTGGTCAACTCCGATCTCGCGGACCAGATCGAGCCCGTGGCGCGGCGGTCGACCCCGGAGCAGACGGTCCGCGCGCTGGACGCCATCCTGCAGGCGCGCACCGCGCTCGAGGGTAACGTCGCCCCCCTCCTGGCGCTCGAGGCGTTGTTGATCAGCCTCTCACTGGCCGCCCGGACCTGACGTCGGCGGGCGTGTCACCCCTGCCCAGGCCTGGCCCGGGTGCCAAGATGGCAGGCAAGACTGCCCACTGATAGGGGATGCGATGTCCAACAACGATTGGATTCAGGAAGGCACACCTCGCGACGAGGAGTGGACGGCCGAACAGGACGACTACGGAGTGCCCGTGGAGCCAGCCGAATGGGACGACTACGCGTCCGAGCAGACGGTGCCCGTGCCGCCGGCGCCGAGCCAGCCCGCGCCCGAGGTGGCGCCTGTCGAGGATGCGGCCGATCCTGCCGATGAGTGGGACGACATCGATCCCCAGCCGGTGGCCGCGGGGGACCTGCCGCCCGGTGCGGAGTCGTTCGACGAGACCGACCCCGCCGTCGCGGAGGACGAGCAGTTCGCCCCAGAGCCGGAGCCGGAGCCGGCCGTCGAGGGGGAGGAGCCGATCGCTGCCGAGCCCGAGCGGGTCGCGGAGGCGGAGTCGCTCGAGGTCGAAGCTGAGCCGGCCGCTGAGCAGGAGCCGTCCGTGGAGGAGCCGGAGCCCGTCCAGGAGGGGGAGGCCGTTGCCGATGACGCAGAGCCCGAAGCCCCTCGCCAGGAGCCTGAGGTGGATGACGAGCCCCAACCGGTCCTCGAGGAGCCCCAGCCGGTCGTCGACGAACAGGAGACCGCGGACGGTGAGGGCGCTCCCGCGTCCTTCGGTTGGCCCGTGCGGCCGGAGCCCGGTGAGGGTCCCGCGGAGGATCCGAATGCCACGCAGGCCATGCCTGTGCTCGCGCCCGCTCCGGCTGCCGTCGCGGCGGGAGCCGCGGGAACGGCCGCGTTGGCGGGCCTCTACCGCGACCGTGACGAGACGAGGGTCATCGACCCGGCCCAGCGGCAGAGCCTCGACGACGAGATGGCGGAGGAGGAGCGGGTGGCGCACCAGCTCCGGGCGGAGAAGGAGGCGCGTGACCAGCGCCTCGGCCTGGTCCAGACCTCGGATGCCAACGCGGTGCGCCCCCTTCCCCAGCCCCGGCGGGGCGTCGGTCACTTCGGCAGCTTCGGGCTGTTCGTGCTCCGGTTGATCACCGCCGCCATCCTGGGGGTCGTCGGCTACCAGGTGCTCAGCGCCCTGGACGTCACCACCGAGTTCCTCAGCGGGACACTGATCCCCGAGCCCGAGCTCGTGGCCTGGATCGTGGGGTTCGGGTTGGCCGCCATGGCGGTCCTGCTCGTGATCGGCCTGGCCGTGCGGGTGGTGGGCGTCCTGCTGGCCGTCGTCGCCGTCGGTTCGCTGGCGTTCATCCGGTGGGGGCAGTTCAGCCCGTTCGTGGCGGGCATGGAGGGCTTCCTCGGAGACCTGGACCTGCTGCTGCTGGCGGTGGGCATCGTGTTCCTCTCGCTCGGCGGTGGGCGCTGGGGCATCGACGGCGCATTCGTGAAGGCCCGCGAGAACGCCCGCGAGGCCAGGCACTGACGAGCCTGAGGCCGCGCCCCGCGTGGCTTGGCCGGCTTACTAGGCTGTGCGCATGGCACGGGTGATGGCTGTCGCTTTCGAGCGGTACGGCCAACTGCACTATCTGGACCCTGGGGACCGGCAGTACGAGGTCGGAGACTGGGTCAGGTTCCCCACGCCCGACGGCGACGAGGTCGCGCAATGCGTCTGGGCGCCGGAGAGCGTGCAGGAGGGGTTCGAGTCGCTGCCCGTATGCCCCGGCCCGGCCACCGAGGCAGACCTGCTCCGGGATCGCGTCAACCGCGACATCCGCGCCAACGCGGTCCGGGTGGCGAAGGACCTGATCGTGAAGCACCACCTCCCGATGAAGGTGGTGGGGGTGGACTTCCTGGACCGGTCCTCCCAGTTCGACAGGCTCGTCGCCGTGTACTACACGGCCCCCCACCGGGTGGATTTCCGGGGGCTCCTCGGAGATCTCGCCCGGGCGCTGGACTCCCGGATCGACCTTCGGCAGGTGGGCGCCCGCGACGCGGCGCGCCTGATCGGCGGCGTCGGCAGCTGCGGCCGTGAACTGTGCTGCACCACCTTCCTCACCGATTTCGAGCCCGTCGGGATGCGCCTGGCCCGCGTGCAGGGCCTGCCGCCCAACCCGCTGCAGATCGCCGGCGCCTGCGGCCGCCTCATGTGCTGCCTCAAGTACGAGCATCCCCTCTACGTGGACTTCGTGCAGCGGGCGCCCGCCGTCGGGGACCAGGTCACGGTCGACGGCGAGGCGGGCGTGGTCACCGGCCACAACGTCCCCTCGCAGACGGTCACGGTGCGCCACGGCAACGGCGAGGTGGTGCGTTGTCCGCTGGAGTCGGTCTGTTCGACAGCCAGGGCGCGGCGGACGTTCGCCGCCGAGTCGGCCGGGAAGGGCGCGGATGAGTAGGAGGGTCAACCTCATCCAGGGGGTGCTGGCGCTGATCGCGATCGCGTTGGTCACCACCTTGTTCCTGGGCGGCTTCGTGGGTGGCACCAATCGCGACGAGCCCGCCTCCCCCAACACCCCGGGCCCGGCCACGCCGTCGCCGCTGGCCACCGGGGCCCGGATGCCCGGGGTGCCGGAGGTCCCGGTGGACGAGCACGAGACGTTCCCCCAGGAGCCGGCGCACAACGCCGACCGCCAGCTGGATTACGAGGCGGCCGGCGCGCCGCAGGTGTCCTTCCTCCCCTCCGAGGGTGGTCTGGCGGCCTACGCGAGCCAGGTGGTCGAGTGGGAGCGGTGCGCGGAGGGCTCCGGCCAGTGCGCCACCGTGAGGGTTCCCCTGGACTGGGACGACCCTGCCGGGGACGCGATCGAGATCGCGGTGCGCCGCGTCGTCGACGGTGATTCGTCGCGCGGGCCGCTGTTCGTCAACCCGGGTGGTCCCGGATTCGGCGGTCAGGACTTCGCCCAGCAGATCGCCGGCAGGTGGACCAACTACGACACGGTCGGCTGGGACCCCCGCGGCACGGGTGAGTCCACCACCGTGGTCTGCGGCACCCTCGAGGAGACCGACGAGATCTTCGAGCTCGACGGCAGCCCCGACGACGCCGCCGAGGACCGGGCGCTCCAGGACGGAGCCACGGACTTCGCCCAGCAGTGCCGGGACTCCTCGGGTGACCTGCTGGACCACCTCACCACCATCGACGTGGTGCGCGACCTCGATCTGATCCGCCACCTGCTCGGCGCCGAGAAGCTGAACTACGTGGGTGTGTCCTACGGCACCTACGTGGGTGCGATGTACGCCGAGTTGTTCCCCAACTCCGTGGGCAGGCTGGTGCTGGACGCCGCCGTCGACATCACCGGCGAGGATGAGACCCCCCAGACGCAGGGCTTCGAGCGGGCCATGGGCAACTTCACCGCCTGGTGCGCGGACTCGGACCTGTGCAGCCTCGGCGACGACCAGCAGGAGATCACCGACGTGATCGACACCTTCCTCACCGAGCTGGATTCCGCGCCCCTCGAGGTGGGGGACCGCATCCTGACGCAGACGATGGCGGCCACCGGCATCGCGCTGTACCTGTACGAGGACGAGGAGGCGTACCGCACCCTCGACGTGGTCATCGCGAACGGTCTGGCCGGGGACGGCGAGGCCCTGCTGTACTCCGCGGATCTGCTCAACGGCCGCGGGCCGGCAGCCTACGACACCATCGCCTACGCCTTCCCCGCCATGATCTGCGCGGACTGGGCGGACGAGGGCGTGGCTCCGGTCCCGCAGGAGTGGCGCGACACCTTCGAGGTGGCCCCGTTGATGGCACCTCACATGGGCATGAGCTACAACTGCCAGCGGTGGACGGTCGACTCGGCGCCCCAGATCCGGATCACGGCCGAGGGGGCGCCCACCATCCTCGTCGTCGGCACCACGGGGGACTCGGCCACCCCGTACGAGCAGGCTCAATCCATGGCCGAGCAGTTGGAGTCCGGCACGCTGCTCACGCTCGACGGCGCCGGCCACGGCGCGGTCACGGGGGACAACAGCTGCATCGCAGAAGCGGTGGACGGCTTCCTCTATGACGGTGAAGCGCCGGAGGATGGCACGACCTGCTCGTGACGTCGGCATTCCCTGCGGCGGGCTCGGCGGGCTTTTGCCGAGGGGGAGCGGCGCCGGTATAGTTCCCACTTGCCGCCGCCCTAGCTCAGTCGGTAGAGCGACGCTCTCGTAAAGCGTAGGTCACGGGTTCGATTCCCGTGGGCGGCTCCACCTGTGAAGGCCCCGATCGTCGATCGGGGCCTTCACGGCGTCCTGATGGGTTGGTGGATAGAGTGCCACCCATGGCCCAGTTCGATCTCCCGCTCGATGCCCTGCGCACCTATCAGCCCGAGGTGGACGAAGCCCCGGGCTTCGACGCCTTCTGGGCTGAGACCCTCGCCGCGGATCCCCCTGCGGAGCTGCTCGCGGAGACCCTGATCGACAATCGGCAGGCGCTGATCGACACCTACGACCTCACGTTCACCGGCTTCGGCGGCGCGCCGATCAGGGCCTGGCTGCACGTCCCCGCCGGCGAAAGCCGCCCGTTGCCCACCGTCGTGCGCTACCACGGGTACTCGGTCTCGCGCGGCATGCCGCTGGCCCCGGTGTTCGCCGCGGCCGGCTACGCGCAGTTCGATCTGGACAATCGAGGCCAAGGCTGGCACTCGGCGAGCGTGTTCGAGCGGACCCCGGACCCGGACGTGGCCGCGGGGGAGTTCGGCCCGGCCGGCCCCATGACCAAGGGCATCTCGTCGCCGGAGACCTACTACTACCGCCGGCTCATCACCGACGCGGTGCGGATGCTCCAGGTGGCGGCCGGTCATCGCCTCGTGGACCCCTCCCGGCTGTTCGTCGCCGGAGGATCGCAGGGCGGCTACCTGACGCTGGCCGTCGCAGGGCTGGCGCCCTCGGTGGGGGTCAGCCTGGCCGGCGCCATGCCGGACGTGGCGTTCATGTGTCACATCCGCCGGGCGGTCTCCCTCACCGACGACGCCCCGTTCTCCGACATCGCCCGCTTCATCAGGGCGGCCCCGCATCTGGAGGACGCGGTGTGGGAGACCCTGGGCCACTTCGACGGGGTGTCGTTCGCGCGGAGGGCCGAATGCCCGGCGCTCTTCTCGGTGGCGCTGGCGGACACCATCTGCCCCCCGTCGACGGTGTTCGCCGCCCACAACCACTACGGCGGCCCCCGGGAGATGGTGGTGTACCCGCACAGCGGCCACGAGGGTGGCCAGGACGTCCAGGTGTGGCGTCAGCTCGGCTGGCTCCGAGAGGGCCCCATGAAAGGAACCGGCATGTCTGAACTCTTCGGCGAACATCCGGACCGCTTCGCGGACCCGACGCACCGTCGCTTCCTCGTTGACCACCGCCGGGCACTCCTGGACTTCTACCAGCCGGAGGTCTGCCTGCCCTCCGGTGGATTCGCCTGGATCGGCAACGAGGGACACCCGATGCCGGAGATGGGGGCCCAGCTCTTCATCGGTGCCCGGATGATGCACGTCTTCTCGCTGGCCGCCATGGAGGGGCGCCCCGGCGCGCGCGAGGTGGTCGAGCACGGGCTGGACTTCTATCTCGACGGCCCGGGCCGCGACCCCGAGTTCGACGGCTGGGTTCCCGCCGTGGGCGGTGACCAGCCGCAGAACCGCAAGGAGCTCTACGGCACCGCACAGCTGCTGCTCGCCGCCAGTTCGGCCACCGCCGCCGGCTTCAGCAGAGGGCGCGCGCTGCTGGACGCCGTCTCGGCCGTCATCGACCGCCACTTCTGGCGCGAGGAGGACGGGATCTGCGTCGAGGGCTACGACCGCACGTTCACCCAGCTCGACGACTACCGGGGCCAGAACGCCAACATGCATCTCACCGAGGCATATCTGGCCGCCTACGAGGCCACCGGCGACATCACCTACCTCACCCGGGCGACGTCCATCGCGCGGCGCATCGCCGCCCAGGCGGCCGGCCAGGAGGAGGGCGCGTGGCGGCTACCCGAGCACTTCACGGCAGACTGGGCACCCGACAACCAGTACAACGCCGACGATCCCCGGCACCCGTTCAGGCCCTACGGGTCCCAGCCCGGACACTGGCTGGAGTGGACCAAGCTGCTGCTCCAGCTCAGGGGCCTCGGCGTGGACGAGCCGTGGCTGCTACCCGCCGCGGCCGCGTTGTTCGACGGGGCGGTGCGCGACGCGTGGAGCGAAGGCTTCGTCTACACGGTGGACTGGGACGGCTCCACCGTCGTGGAGGAGCGGTTCTTCTGGGAGGTGGCCGAAGCGATGGGCGCGGCGCGTTACCTGTGGCTGGCCACCGGGGACGTCTCGTACCAGGAATGGTACGAGCGGTTCTGGCGCTTCGCGGACCGGCACTTCGTGGACCATGAGCGGGGCAGCTGGCACTCGGAGCTGGACCGGGCCCTCGTGCCGGTGACCCATACCTGGGACGGCAAGCCGGACCTGTACCACGTCTACCAGTCCACGCTCTACGCATTCCTGCCCCCGGATCGGGGCTTCGCGGCGTGGCTGTCGACGGGCAACTCGAAGGCCCTGGCTTAGGCGACTCCCGGCCATGGGCACGGAACCGGCCTTGTAGGCTGGTCCTCGCTTCCCCGACCCGGGGATTCGTCTAGGAGGAACACGGTGTTCGACTGCGCCATCATCGGGGCTGGGCTGGCTGGGCTCGTCGCCGCGCAATACCTCACGGACCGCGGGCTCAACGTCACGGTGCTGGAGGCGCGCGAGCGCGTCGGCGGCCGGGTCGAGAACAAGATGCTCAGCGACGGCTCGTACGTGGAGCTGGGCGGTCAGTGGATCGGCCCGGGCTTCGATGAACTGCTCGAGATCATCGACTCGTTGGGGCTGGAGACCATCGGCCTGCCCGCCCGCGGCAATCTCGTGGTCCGGCTCCGGGGGCAGGCGCTCCAGGTGCCCTCCAAGGAGGACACTCCCGCCCTCACCCCGTTCGAGGTCTCCGACCTCGGGCAGGGCCTGTTGCGCCTGCGTCGCCTGGCCGAGCGCCTGCGCGACGATCCCGCCTGGCGGAAGGCCAACGACGCCTGGCTGAAGCAGGATCTGCGCCGGTGGGTCACCACCAACCTGCGCACCCATGGCGCTCAACGGCGTTTCGCCGAGGTCTATGCGGCTGCGTTCGGTCCCATGCCCAAGGAGGCCACGCTCGTCGAGGGCCTGCATCAGGTCAACTCCGGACCAGATCTCGAGTCCATGCTCGCCAGCAACGGCGGCCTGCACCAGCAGCGCGTCCACGGCGGGATGGCGGCGGTGGCTGAGGCCCTCGCCGCCCGGCTGGGCGACGCGGTACGGCTCGGAGCCGAGGTGACCATGGTGGAGCACGCGGACCGGTCCGCGCGCCTCAGGCTCGCCAACGGCGAGGTGGTCGAGGCCCGGCAGGTGATCTCCACGCTGCCGCCGCGCCTGGCGGTCGCGCTGCCGCACCAGCCGGCGCTCGCCCCCTGGCGCGCCGAGGCTGCTGACAGGGTGGCCCCCGGCAACGTGATCAAGGCGTTCCTCATCTACTCTCGGCCGTTCTGGCGCGAGCTCGGCTACTCCGGCCAGTCCAGCGCGGACGAGGGCGCGGTCCGCGTCACGTTCGACACCACGTCGGACAACTCCGAGCGCGGGCACCTCATGGGCTTCTTCGAGGGCGCAGACGCGGACAGCCTCTCCCGCCGCTCCGTCACGTTGCGCGAGCGCGCGTTCGTGGATTCCGTGGTGCGCACCTTCGGAGATGTGGCGGCCTTCCCGCTGTCCTACATCGAGCGCGACTGGTCCAACGAGAAGTTCACGGGCGGCTGCCACGGCGCGCACTTCGCGCCGGGGGTCTGGACCACCAACGGCCCGGTGCTGGCGGAGCCTGACGGCGTGCTGCACTGGGCGGGCGCCGAGTACGCCACGCGCTTCAACGGATACATGGAGGGTGCGGTCCGCTCGGGCCGCGAGGTGGCCGCCGTTGTCGCCCGCAACCTCGCCTGACGCCCGTCTCGGCAGGCTGCGCCTCGTGGCGCAGGGCCTCATCACGCGGCCGTTCGCAACACCCACGGCCGCCGTCGAGGCACTTGGGGCCATGCAGGGGCAGGACCTGCCCGGCGTGCTGGCCTCGGCGACGCTGCGCACCCCACTCGGGGCCGACGCGGTGCTGGCGGACCTCAACGCCGGCAAGCTGGTGCGGGGCTACCCCATGCGTGGCACCGTGTTCCTGCTGCCCGCCGACGACGCGGCGTGGATCACCGAGCTGTGCGCCAGGCCGTCGGTGCGTGCCGCGTCAGCGCGCAGCCACCAGCTGGACCTCGATGCCGCACAGATCGAGCGCGCCCGCGCCCTTGCCTTCCTTGCCCTCGAAGCGGGCCCCCTCACCCGGGCGGCACTGTTCGAGGTGTGGGACGAGCACGGCCTCGCGCCCCGCGGCGGGCGGGGCTACCACCTGCTCTTCCACCTCATCGCCGGCGGGACACTCTGCTACGGGCCGTGGAACGGCACCGAGCAGGACCTGGTGCTCACGTCGCGCTGGCTGCCCCAGAGCTCCAGCCTCGAGGGTCGCTTCAACGGTGACCGGGTGGCCGCGACGGCCGAGCTTCTCCGGCGCTACCTGACCAGCCACGGCCCCGCGACCGTCAGGGACTTCGCCTGGTGGACGAAGCTCGGCCTCGGCGAGATCCGCTCCGCGCTGGGGCTCGTCGCCGACGAACTGGAGAGCGACGGGGCGGACGAGGCCGGCTACTGGCGCCCGGGCCTAGCCGAGGAGGCGGCCGGGCTGGGGCGACGGGTCTCCGCGCCCCTGCTGCTGCCCGGCTTCGACGAGTTCGTCCTGGGATACCGGGACCGGCTCTTCGCCCTGAGCGAAGACCAGCACCAGCGCCTCGTGCCGGGCAACAACGGCGTGTTCAAGAAGTCCATCGTGTCCGGGGGCCTCGTCCGAGGGACCTGGAGCCGGGCGGGGCGTCCGGGCAGGCGCAGGTTGGAGATCGACGAGTTCGCTCCCATCACGGCCACGGTCCGCTCGAGGCTCGACGCGGCGTTCCGGGCCTTCCCCTTCGTCGCCGCCTGAGCCCAGACCAGCTGGAGAGGCGCCAGATCGCCCGATCGGGCGCGCCGCAACCAGGACGTGGTTGATCGGTGGTTCCCCAAGACCCCGACCACGCAGACAGGGGGAGGGGGGGGGGGGGGGGGGGGCGCCCCCCCCCCCCCGGGGGGGGGGGGGGGGTGGGGGGGGGGGCCGGGGGGGGCGGGGGGGGGGGGGCCGGGCGGGGCG
>JAPUEL010000063.1:1491-8974 GCA_027492545.1 Propionibacteriaceae bacterium | reverse complement strand
GCTCGGCCAGCTTCGACGGGTTGTCCGCCTCGGAGGCGCGGCGGATGGCGTGTGACGCGGGGCTGATCCCGATGGTGCTGGGCACCGCGTCGCGGCCGCTGGATGTGGGCCGCACGCATCGCCTGTTCACCCCCGCGCTGCGTGCCGCGCTGCTCCAGCGGGATCAGGGGTGCGTGTTCCCCGGCTGCACCGCCGCCGCGGCCGCCTGTGAGGCGCATCACATCGTTCCCTGGTGGCAGGGCGGGGCGACGTGCCTAGCCAACGGCGTGTTGCTGTGCCCGTTCCATCATCGGTTGGTGGAGCCGGATCCGTTGCAGTCGGAGGAGTCGCAGTGGCGGGTCCACCTCGACCAGGCCACCGGCCTGCCGTGGTTCACCCCACCCCGCCACATCGACCCGGCCCGCCGGCCCAGGCTGCACCAACGCCACAGGCTCCAAGAACTCACACCCCACATCGGGGCACCACTCTGCCCACACGAGGCCTCCGACCCCCCAGGCTGGGATCCGC
Source organism: Propionibacteriaceae bacterium (assembly GCA_027492545.1). Classification (GTDB taxonomy): domain Bacteria; phylum Actinomycetota; class Actinomycetes; order Propionibacteriales; family Propionibacteriaceae; genus Arachnia. Next base: position 8,467 of record JAPUEL010000063.1, on the reverse strand, counting down.
CGGACCCGGACACCCGCGACGCGCGGGCCAAGTACGCCGAACACAGCCTCGACGAACTGATCGAACGCAGCGCCGCCATCTGGGGATTCCCTAGCCCATGAACCGGGTGCGGGAGGTTTCGACGCGGGCGCGCGTCGCTGACGCTCCTCCCGACCCGGCTCAGCCAACGGGCAATCGACCCGGCCCAGGCCGCGCGAGGGAACACCTTGGTGAACCAGGAGGTGGCACCGTCGAGCCCGTCAGTCCCGTTCGGCGTCGTCCCCGTCACGATCAGTGGGACGCCCCAGGCACTACGGATGTGGGCGCGATGAGCGTCCGGTGTTCTCCCACATGCCCGGGGTCACTGACTGAACAGCGCGTTGATGGCGCCGGCGGCGCGGATCGCCCGGGGATCGGCCCCACCGGGCCATGGTCCCCTCGGCAGGGTGTAGGCGAACGAGACTCCGGTGGCCGGATCGACGCAGGCCACGGCGCCCATCGCGCCGTCGTGACCGAACGACCGCGGCCCACCCCAGCGGAGCTGCGCCGACGGCTTCTGGAACACGATCGCGTGCGCCCGATCCTGCTGACCCAGCACCTCGTCGTACCCGCGGACCTGCTGCTCGCCGATCTGGGCGACGGTGCCGGCCGACAGGAAGGGCTCCCCACCGTCGACGCCGGTGACCGCCGCGGCGAGCAGCCGGGCGAGGCCGCGGGCCGTGCCGGTCCCGGACGCGGCGGGATGGCCGAAGCGCCAGCTGATCTCGTCGTTTCCGAGGTCGAAGCCGGGAGCGGCGGGAGCGAACGCCAGCCGGCCCAATGCCGTCGACTCGCCTCGGACTGCACCCTCGGGCTCGATCATCGGGAGCAGTGGCACCCGACGGTGGTCCAGCTCGGGCGGTAGCCCGAGGAAGAAGTCGATGCCGAATGGGGCTTTGATGCGTGCCTCGTAGAAGTCGTGCAGCGTCTGCCCAGTCGCCCGGAAGATCAGCTCGGAGGCCAGGTTGCCGATCGTCAACGCGTGGTAACCGAAGGCCGTCCCCGGGCGCCAGAACGGCCGGGTGTCGGCGAGTCGAGCGGCGCCGGCGTGGTGGTCAAGGAGGTCCGCGACCCCCAGTGGCGGCTCCGCCTGTGGCAGCCCCGCCTGGTGCGACAGGAGCTGACGGACGGTCACCCCGGCCTTACCCGCCGCGGCGAACTCTGGCCAGTAGGCGGCCACGCATTCATCGAGGTCAAGCACCCCCAGCTCGATCGCCAGGCCCACCGACACCCCGATGACGTTCTTGGTGACGGAGAACGGCACGGTCACGGAGTCCTCGGACATGTGGGGGCCCGCCCAGACGTCGAGGACCTTCTCCCCGCCGTGGTAGGCCGCGGCCTGGAACGAGAAGTCGTCGTCCGTAGCCAGGTCGCGGGCCAGCTCAGCGACGATGCCGCCGAGCCGGGCGTCGACGTGCCCGTGCACGCCCTCGAGATCGGTCATGCCTGATCCCCACCCAGGCCCGCCAACGCATCGTCGACGGCGTCCAGAAGGTCCTGCGGAACGAACAGGAAAGCGCCGGCGAACGGTCGCCGGCGGCCCCAGGTGACCCGGTTGGTGAAGCCCTCCGCGAGGTGCGGCGCCTTGTCGCGCAGGACCGCCAGCACCGCGGCGAGGGCTTCCTCGTCGTCGATGATGTCGGCCGACGGCGAGGCCAGGCTCAGCGGGCGACGCGACGCCACCGGTGCCCGGTCCGGGAAGCTCCACGAGTGCGTCCCCGAGTCCACCCAGCGCGCCTCCTGGCCGGGCAGGAGCACCTCCGCGCGGGTGTTCGCGGGGACTGTCGCCGCGACGACGATCGTGCTGCCCTCCCTGCGCCACGCCACCTCGGCACGGCCGTAGGGGGTCTCGAGCCAGGAGCGGGCGTCGGCGAGGCGGCGCAGCGGCCGCGGGGCGATCCGCAGCGTCGCGTACCCGGGCTCACCCATGTCGAGTCCCGCGACGACGCGGTGGAGCCAGTCGGCCACCGCGCCCAGCGCGTAGTGGTTGAAGGAGGTCATCTCGCCGGGGTTGATGGAGCCGTCGGGCAGCATGGAGTCCCACCGCTCCCAGACCGTGGTGGCCCCCATCGTGACCGGGTACAGCCAGGAGGGACAGCCGGTCTGGAGCAGCAGGCGCTCGGCCTCGTCGAGATGCCCACCCTCGCTCAGGGCGTCGGTCACCAGCGGCGTGCCCACGAAGCCGGTGGCGATGTGGTAGCCGCCCTCGCGGACGAGCTCGGCCAGGCGATCGGCCAGCGCCTGGCGCTGCCCGGGCTCCCGGACGAGATCGAAGCGCAATGCCAGGGCGTACGCGGTGACCGCGTCGGAGACCATCAGCCCACCTGGAGTGACGAAGGCCTCCACGAACGCCTCGCGCGACCGTTCCGTCTCCGCCGCGTACCGCGCGTGGTCGGCCGCGTGCCCGAGCAGCTCGGCAGCCTCGGCCAGGATCCGGGTGGACAACGTCAGGTAGGCGCTGGCGACGATGTCGGAGGAGGTCTTCGCCGCCGCAGGGTTGTCCGGCGGCGCGCTGGGGTCCAGCCAGTCGCCGAGCTGCATCCGCCCTCGCCAGAGGCCGGTGCCCTCGGTGTCGGCGAGGACGGTCTCCACCCAGGCCCGCATCGAGGGGTAGGCGTCGGCCAGGATGCCGAGGTCGCCGTAGCGCTGGTACAGGGTCCAGGGGACGACGGTGGCCGCGTCCCCCCAGGCCGCCGTCGGCTTGCTGAACAGGCCCACCCGACCCAACACGTTCGGGACCACGAGCGGCACGTTGGTGCCGTCCGCGGCCTGGTCCGCGGCGAGGTCCCGAAGCCAGTTGCGGAGGAATCCGCGCACGTCGTAGAGGCGGCTGGCGGTGGGGGCGAACACCTGGATGTCGCCGGTCCACCCCAGCCGCTCATCGCGCTGTGGGCAGTCGGTAGGGACGGCCAGGAAGTTGCCGCGCATCCCCCAGGTCACGTTGTCGTGCAGCCGCTGGAGCATCGGGTGGGAGGTCTCGAACCCACCTGTGCGGGCCATGTCGTTGTGGAGGACGACGGCAACCACATCGGCCGGGGTCAGAGCTCCGGGCCAGTCGTCGATCTGGGCGTAGCGGAACCCGTGGTAGGTGAACTCGGGCTCCCACACCTCGACGCCCTCGCCGCGCAGCGTGTAGTGATCCGTGGCCGCGGCCACCCGCAGCGGCCGGGTCCCGAGCTCTCCGTCCTCCAGGACCTCGGCGTGGCGCAGCCGCACCGTGTGGCCGGCCGGCCCGGACACGCGGATGCGCAGCCTGCCGACGAGGTTCTGGCCGAAGTCGAGGATCGTGGCGCCGCTGGGCGAGGTCAGCACGGCCGTGACCGGGCGCTCCTCGATCCGGCGGACTGGCGGCATGACCTGGGTGTCGGGACGCGGGAATGGCGCGTCCACGACGGCGGCGCGATCCCACGCCGAGTCGTCGAAACCGGGGCGGTCCCAGCCGTCGGCGATGAGCCGCGCGTCGAAGCTCTCACCCGCGTAGAGCCCGCTGTCGACGACCGGCCCGTCGCCGCGCGCCCGCCAGGTGTTGTCGGAGAAGATGACGGAGGCGGACCCGTCGGCGTGCTCGAGGTCCAGCCGCAGGGCCAGCGCCGGCTGCTCACCGAAGACGGGCCTGCCCTGGCCGTGGAAGCCGTACTTCTCGGTGTACCAGCAGCCTGCCATCCGGACGCCGATGGCGTTCACGCCCTCGACGAGCAGCTCGGTGACGTCCACGGTCTCATGCACCAGCCGGTGGTGGTAGGAGGGCCATCCGGGCGCGAGGACGGCGTCGTCGCTGGGCGCCCCGTTGATCGACACGGTCGCGACGCCGAGGGCCATCCGGGCGCGAGGACGGCGTCGTCGCTGGGCGCCCCGTTGATCGACACGGTCGCGACGCCGAGGGCCGTCTCGGCGGAGGAGAGCTCACCGCCGCGCGCGCCGCGGGTCACCTGAGGCCCGACGCGGACCCGGTGAAGGTGGCGTCGCAGATGATCGCCCTCTGGGACGGGCTGCAGATCCAGTGGCTGCTCAAGGTCAACGAGGTGAGCGTCGCCGACGGCGTAGAGCACTTCCTCGACCTCCACCTGGTCAGGCCGCTCCGCGAGCTCCTGCGCGAGGTCGAGTCAGAGCGCTGAGGCTCACCCACCCCGCCGGCCCCCACCACCCGCCGCGCACCCGACCACATTCAGCCCCGGCAACAGCCCTGACACGGTGGAGGCCCGGGTCTCGCGACCCGGGCCTCCACCGCCTACCACTCAGCGCTGCTTCAGCACCGCCTTCGCTGCGGCGAAGCGTGCGATCGGCACGCGGAAGGGCGAGCAGCTGACGTAGTTCAGGCCGACGGAGTTGAAGAACTCGATCGAGTCCGGATCACCGCCGTGTTCACCGCAGACGCCGGTCTTGAGGTTCGGCTTGACCGAGCGCCCCTTCTGGACACCCATGGCGACGAGCTGGCCCACGCCCTCGACGTCGATGGTCTCGAAGGGATTGCGCTCCAGCACCCGATCCATCACGTACTGCGTCAGGAACCCGTTCTCGGCATCGTCGCGGGAGATGCCGATGGCGGTCTGGGTGAGGTCGTTGGTGCCGAAGGAGAAGAAGTCGGCGTGCTCGGCGATCTTGTCCGCCACCAACGCCGCCCGAGGCAGCTCGATCATGGTGCCCACCGTGTAGTCGAGCTCACGGCCGGCCTTGGCCAGCTCGTCCTCGACGGCGGCCACGACGATCTCCCGCTGGGTCTCCAACTCCTGCGTCAGCGCCACGAGCGGGATCATGATCTCCACGCCCACGGTCTCCCCCTCGCGGTCCAACACCGCCAGCGCGGCGCGGACGATGGCGCGGGCCTGCATGTCCGGGATCTCCGGGTAGAGCATGGCCAGACGGCAGCCGCGGGTGCCGAGCATCGGGTTGAGCTCGTGCAGCCGCTTGACCTGGGACAGTGTCGCCTTCGCGTCCGCCAACTCGCCGGCGTCCCCGTCAGTGAGTTCGAGCCGCTGGACCAGCAGGGACTGCTCGACGAGGTTGGGCAGGAACTCGTGCAGCGGCGGATCCAGCAGCCGGACCGTGACGGGAAGACCCTTCATAGCGGTGAAGATGCCCTCGAAGTCCACCTGCTGCATGGGCAGGATCTCCGCGAGCGCGGCCGCGCGCTGCTCCGGGCCTTCGGCCAGGATCATCTTGCGCACCGCCGGCAGACGGTCCTGGGCCATGAACATGTGCTCGGTGCGGCACAGCCCGATGCCCTCGGCGCCGAGCTCGCGGGCCTTGGAGGCGTCCTCGAAGTTGTCGGCGTTGGCGCGGACGCCGAGGCGGCGCACCTCGTCGGCCCACTCCACCACGCGCGAGAAGTCCTCGTTGATCTGCGGCGGGATGAGCTCCAGGCCCTCGCCGTAAACGAGACCCTCGGTGCCGTCGAGCGTGATGATCTCGCCCTCGGCGATCACCCTGTCCCCGATGGTCAGGGTCTTGCCGACGGGATCGATCTTGATGCCCTGCGCGCCGGCCACACACGGCTTGCCCATGCCGCGGGCCACCACGGCCGCGTGGGAGGTCATGCCGCCGTGCGCGGTGAGGATGCCTTGGCAGACGATGACGCCGTGGATGTCGTCCGGGGTGGTCTCGAAGCGGACGAGGACCACGGGCTCGCCGCGACCCCCTCGCTCTGCGGCCGTGTCCGCGTCGAACACCACTTCGCCGACGGCGGCGCCGGGCGAGGCCGGCAGGCCCTGTGCGATCGCGTCCTTGCCGTGCGCCGGGTCGATGGCGGGGTGGAGGAGCTGGTCGAGCTGGCCGGGCTCGATGCGCAGCAGCGCCTGCTCCTTGGTGATCAGGCCCTCGTCGACGAGGTCCGAGGCCACCTTGAGCGCCGCGGCGGCGGTGCGCTTGCCGTTGCGGGTCTGCAGGAGGTAGAGCTTGCCGTTCTCGACGGTGAACTCCATGTCCTGCATGTCGCGATAATGCTGCTCCATCTTGTGCATGGTGGCGATCAGCTCGTCGTAAGCCTGGGGCAGTACGTCGCGCATCTCACCCAGCGGGCGAGGCGTCCGGATGCCGGCCACCACGTCCTCGCCCTGCGCGTTGACCAGGAACTCGCCGTACAGCGACTTCTCGCCCGTCGAGGGGTTGCGGGTGAAGCAGACACCGGTCGCGGAGGTGTCGCCGCGGTTGCCGAAGACCATCTGCATGATGTTGACGGCCGTGCCGAGGTCGGCCGGGATGTTGTTGGCGCGCCGGTACACCTCTGCGCGGGGGTTGAGCCAGGACTTGAACACCGCGTCGATGGCGCGGTTGAGCTGCTCCACGGGGTCTGAGGTCCACTCGCCGCCCAGCTGCTCGTTCGAGATGTCCTTGAAGGTCTGCACCAGGCCCTTGAGATCCTCGGCGGACAGATCCGTGTCCTGGTCCACGCCACGCTGGTGCTTGAGCGCCGTCAGCGCGTCCTCGTAGTAGTGGCCCGGGATGTTCTCGACCACCTCCCCATACATCTGGATGAAGCGGCGGTAGCAGTCCCACGCGAAGCGCTCGTTGCCGGACTCCTCGGCCACCGCGGCCACGGACTCGTCGGAGATGCCGAGGTTGAGGATGGTGTCCATCATGCCGGGCATGGAATGGACGGCGCCGGAGCGGACGGAGACCAGCAGCGGCTTCTCGCTGCCGCCCAGCGTGCGCCCGGTGCGCTCCTCGAGGCGGGCCAGGCCGGCCGCGATCTGATCGGCGAGACCCTCGGGCCACTCGCCCTTGCGCTTCATGGTCTGGACACACGCGGTGGTAGTGACGGTGAACGCGTCGGGGACGGGAACGCCCACGCGGTTCATCTCCGCGACGCCGGCGCCCTTACCGCCGAGAAGGTTCCGCATCGTCGCGTCGCCCTCCGACAGGTCATAGATGTAACGATCCTCGCTCATGCTGGGGAAATCTCCTTTGACAACCCTGGGGACCTCGATGTCCCCAACCGTCGCCCAGCCTAGACCCGACACCT
>JAPUEL010000063.1:0-1391 GCA_027492545.1 Propionibacteriaceae bacterium | reverse complement strand
ACAACCCTGGGGACCTCGATGTCCCCAACCGTCGCCCAGCCTAGACCCGACACCTAAGCCACGCGGGCTAGGGGTGAAGTTCTACGCGCCCGGGCCCCTTGTGGCGCCACTGATCCACCACGCCCGGGCTGCTGCGCACCGGAACGGGCGATCGGGCGCCCCTCCCTCGGACGTAAGGTGCCCCCGCCAGAGGGAGGGCGCAGCTCATCCCGCCCGGCACGTCCTCGCCGGGAACAGCATCGACCAGTGTCTCCTCAGGGGGACCAGGGCGTGCCAGGGCGGACGATGCCGGGCGGGCGACGCAGCCGCGAGCCCACCTTCTTGGCCCGCTCGTCGACCATCTCGATGATGCGCGAGGCCGCCTCCTCGATGGCCACCCCGGTGGTGTCGACGATGGGGCAGCCGAGGCGCTTCTGCACCTTGCCGATCTCGTCGAGTTCGTCGTAGATCTTCACCAGATCCGCGTAGCCGTCCTTGGTCCCGAAGCCGCCCATGCCGCGCACGCGCTGGCCGCGGATCTTCAACAGCCGCTCCGGGTCCATCGTCAGCCCGACGATCCGCCACCGGTCCAGCTCGAACAGCTCCTTCGGCGGGTCGATGCCCGGCACCAGCGGCACGTTGACCGCCTTGTAGCCCATGTAGCCGAGGTAGATCGACAGCGGGGTCTTCCCCGAGCGGGACGGGCCAACCAGGCAGATGTCGCACTCGCGCAGCGCGGCCGGCAGTGAGCCGTCGTCCATCCGCACCGCGAAATCGATGGCGGCCATCCGCACGAAGTACTCGGCCTCCACCCCCGGCGGACGCATCGGCACCTGGTCCGCCTCGATGCCAGTGATCCGCTCCAGGGCGTGCATCGCGTCGGTCATGAGGTCGGCGTAGGGCAGTTCGGCGTCGCGGCAGAAGTTGCGCACCAGGTCAGCCAGCTCCTCGTTGACGAGCGTGAAGAACACCGCCGCGGCAGGGGCGCTGTCGCGGACGGCCTCCAGGGCGCGTAGCAGCGCCGCCGTCTTATTGATCTTCCGGTGCCGGACGATGGTGAACTCGCGGCTGGGGAACTGCGTGATGGCGGCGCGTGCGATCCGGGCGGCCGTCTCCCCCGTCGAGTCGGCGATGATGTGGATTTCCAGCGGCTCTGCTGACATGGCCCCCACTCTATGGCTCCGGGCTTCGGCTGGCAGCGGCAGGCCGCCCCGCGGCGCTCGGGCTGGGCACGGGTTTGAGCAAATGGCACGGGTCAACGCGGATTCTGGCCCATTTGATCGATCCAGAGAACCGCGAGCCCTGCCATTTGCTCAAACCCCTCCCAGCCCGGCGCCTCAGCCCGAGATGGGGCGGGGAGTCAGACGGAGGCGAGGCGGCGACGCATGCCCTCGGCGTACTGTTCCGCCTCC
>JAPUEL010000062.1 GCA_027492545.1 Propionibacteriaceae bacterium | reverse complement strand
CCCCGGCGAGGTGGCGGAACACCAGCTGCCGGGTCATCGCGACGGCGTGCGCGGACTTCCCGAGGGTCATCCGATCCGCGACGGCGCGGGCGGCGGTCAGCAGGTCGTCGGGCTCGTGGACCGCGTCGACCAGGCCGATCTCGAGCGCGCGCCCGGCCGTGATGATGTCTCCGCTGTACAGCAGATCGAGGGCCCGTGACTGACCGACGATCCGCGGCAGGAACCACGTGGAGCATGCCTCGGGCGTGATGCCCAACCTGGCGAAGACGAACCCCATCCGCGCCTCGGTGGAGGCGAGGCGGGTGTCCATGGGCAGGGTCATGGTGGAGCCGATGCCGACGCCGGGGCCGTTGATGGCCGCGATCACCGGCTTGCGGCACTCGAGGATGGCGAGCGTGAGCTTGCCCCCCGGCTCGCGGGCGCCGTCGGACACGTCGGGTTCCTGCCAGCGTGCGCGCAGTTCGGCCGGGCTGAGGTCCATGCGCGGGTCGAAGCCGAACACGTTGTCCCCCTCGCTGAGCTCCATGCCTGCGCAGAACGCGCGGCCCGCGCCGGTGACGATGATCGCGCGGACGGTGTCGTCGGCGTCGGCCTCGCGCAGCGCGGCGACGAACTCGCGCCCCATGTCGAGGCTGAAGGCGTTGAGCCTCTCGGGGCGGTTGAGGGTGAGGGTGGCCACGCCGTCGTCGCGGGTCAGCAGCACGGTGCTCATGGGTGGTCTCCTTGCAGGTGGGTGAGGGTGTCGCGGTACTCATGCTCGAGGCGGTCAACGAGTTCGGCGACGGTGGGCACGTCGGTGATCGCGGCCACGCCGTGTCCGGCCGACCACACGTCGCGCCAGGCCTTCACGTCCTCGTGTTCAGCCGGCGGCCCGGCAGGATCGATGCCCGCGGCCGCGAGGCTGGGTGCCAGGAAGTTGGCAGGGATACCGCTGACCGCTGGCGTGTAGACCACGTCGGCCGCGCCCGAGGCCACCACCAGGTCCCGGTAACCGTCCGGGGCCATCGACTCCCGGGTGGCCAGGAACCGGGTGCCGAGGTACGCCAGGTCGGCGCCCATCGCCCGCGCCGCCGCGACGTCCGCCCCCGAGCTGAGGGCACCGGCCAGCAGGATCACGCCGTCGAACCATGGGCGCACGGACGCCATCAGCGCGAACGGACTGAGCGCCCCGGCGTGGCCGCCGGCGCCGGCGGCCACCAGGACCAGCCCGTCCACGCCGGCGGCGGCCGCCTTGCGGGCGTGCCGCAGCGTGGTCACGTCGTGGAAGACCAGCCCGCCGTACGCGTGGACGGCCTCCACCACCTCGGGCACCGCCCCCAGCGAGGTGATCACCACCGGCACGCGGTGCTCGACGACCACCGCGAGGTCCGCCTCGAGGCGGGTGTTGGTGGGGTGGACGATGAGGTTCACGCCGAACGGGGCGTCGGCCGGGGTCAGCGCGTCGCGGATCCCGTCGAGCCACCCGGCCAATGCCTCGGTGGTCCGGCGGTTGAGGGCCGGGAACGTGCCGAGCACCCCTGCCCGGCAGCACTCGATGACGAGCTCGGGCCCGGAGACCAGGAACATGGGCGCCGCGACGACGGGAATCCGCAGCCGGTCGGCCAACTGCGCGGGCAACGTCATCGGGCCTCCCATCGGCGGCCGGACATCAGCCGAGCAGAACCGGCACGTGGGCCCAGCCGCCCAGCGGAGCCACCTCGCGCTCGGCGGACCCGCCCGGAGCCCACTCGATCCATGTGGTGGCCGCCAACGCCTCCTGAACCCCGATCCGCAGCTCCAGGGTGGCCAGCGGCCGGCCCGGGCACACGTGCGGGCCGGTTCCGTAGACCAGATTTCTGCGCGCGTTCCCCTCGGGGTCGAAGGCGTCCGGGTCGGCGAAGACGGCCGCGTCCCGGTTTGCCGAGGTCCAGTGCAGTTTCACGACGGCGCCCTCGGGGATGGTGGCCCCGGCGATGTCGACGGGGCAGGTGGTCCTGCGCCGGTTCGAGATGAACGGGTCGTCGATGCGCAGGATCTCGTCGACGGTCGCGTCGATCTCCGCGTCGCTGACCCCCGAGCGCAGGCGGCGCTGCAGCTCCGGATGGTCCGCCAGGAAGGCGAACAGCACCCCCACGCACAGGGCGATGGAGCCGAGGTCCCCACCGGTCCAGTTCCGCAGCACGGAGACCAGCTCCTCGTCGGTGAACGGCCGGCCCGCCACCTCGTCGCGGAGGAGCGCGGTGGTGAGGTCGTCGGGGGCGTCGTCGCCCAGGGCCCGGCGGGGGGCGAGAACCGAGCGGATGATGGCGTCGAACTCCGCCGCCACCTCCGCCGTCCTGGCCCGATCCCCCGAGCGGGTGGCGGCATGGTTGGCGGCCATCCAGCCCAGCAGCTGGGCCTCCAACGAGGCCGGCCACCCCAGCCACGCGCTCTGCGCGCGGACGGCGAACGGGAAGCCGATGTCGCGCACCGCGTCCACCGGAACGCCCCGGGGAAGCGCGGCGAACAGGCTGCGCGCCACCTCGCGGAAGGCCGGCTCGTGCGGGGCCAGGGCGTCGGGCTCGAAGTAGCGGTCCAGGGTCTGGCGGGCCGCGCGGTGGGCGTCGCCGTCGAGCCCGTTGGGCACGTGGACATGGGCCGAGACCGCGCTGGAGAACGTCGCGGGATCCTCGGCGGCCCGGACGACGTCGGCGTGCCGGAGCAGCACCCACTCACCGCGGACGTTGCGCACCACCGGATGGCCCGGACGCAACTGGTCCGTGTACTGCCGCAGGTCGCGGCCCGCGGGGTCCACATCGTCGGGGACGTGATCGGACATCACCAGCTCCTTTGTGCGTGTCAGCTCAGCCCATCGGGCAGGTCAGGCGTCGAGATCCTGCTCCACCATGCCGGCGATCCGCTCGACCGCCTCCTCGTTCTCGGACTCCACCGTGACCACCGCACCCTTCTCGGCGCCGAGCGTCATGATCAGCAGCGACGAGGCGGCATCCACCGTCGCGCCGTTGAGGGAGATGGTGATGTCGTCGTCGTATTCAGCTGCGGCGGCGGCAATGAGGGCGGCGGGACGGGCGTGGAGCCCCACGACGGACCCGACGGTCACGGACTTGCTGGCCATCAGAGGCTCCTTATCTGCCGCCGCACCGTTGCTGCGGACACGGTGCCAATCATAGCCAAGGTGGATGCCCTTCCCAGCCACGGGTCGCCGTGGCTGAGAGGGGCATGACAAGGCACGAGGGTGCTCCACCCCAGGGGGTCAGGCCCTCGTGAGCCACACCGCGGTGTCGGTGGGAAGAACGTGCCCGCGCAGCGGCACGCTGGACAGCAGCACCTCGTAGCCCTCCGGCAGCTCGACGGGGGCGCCCAGCACGTTCGTCAGGACGCGGACGGGGCCGTTGTCGAACGCCACCACCGACTCGCCGTCCTCGACCCATTCGAGCTCGCCGCTGCCCAGGCTGTGCTCGCGCCGCAGGGCGAGGGCGGCCCGATACATCGACAAGGTGCTGCCGGGCGCCACCTCCTGCCGGTCCACGGCCAGCGCGCGATAGGACTCGGGCTGCGGCAGCCACGTCTTCCCCGTGGGCGAGAACCCCAGGCCCGGCTCCTCGGCCGCCCAGGGCATGGGAACCCGGCATCCGTCGCGGCCCGGTTTCGTGAAGTCGGAGCGGAACCACGCGGGATCCTGACGCAGGTCGTCCGGCAGCGTGGTGTGGTCCGGGAGGCCCAGTTCCTCGCCCTGATAGAGGTAGGCCGAGCCGGGCAGCGCCAGCATCATGAGCGTCGCGGCGCGGGCCCGGCGCAGGCCGAGCACGTTGTCCGGCTGCTCGTCGCCGGCGCCGAGACCCTCATGGCTGGAGCCAGGGTCGGCCAGGCCTAGGCGGCTGACGTGGCGGAGCACGTCGTGGTTGCTCAGCACCCACGTGGTGGGCGCGCCGACGGCCTCGTCCGCGGCCATCGTCGAGGCGATCACCTCGCGATAGGCGGCTGCGTCCCAGTGGCTGTCCAGGAACTGGAAGTTGAAGGCGGTGTGCATCTCGTCCGGGCGCAGGTACAGCGCAAGCCGCTGGGGGTCCGCCACCCAGGCCTCGGCCACCAGGGAACGGTCGCCGTCATAGGAGTCCAGCACCCGGCGCCAGCGCCGGTACACCTCGTGCACGCCGTCCTGGTCCCACATCGGGCCGGACTGACCGTCGAGCAGCGACTGCTCCTCGTCGAAGTCCGGCAGCCCCTCGGCCTTGATCAGCCCGTGGGCCACGTCCACCCGGAATCCGTCGACGCCCCGGTCCATCCAGAACCGCAGGACGCCGTCGAAGGCGGCGCGCACCCGTTCGGTGGACCAGTCGAGGTCCGGCTGCTTGACGTCGAACAGGTGCAGGTACCACTGCTCCGGGGTGCCGTCGGGGAGGGTGAGGCGCGTCCAGCCGGCGCCGCCGAACACCGACTTCCAGTTGTTGGGGGGCAGCTCGCCGTGCTCACCGCGGCCGTCGTGGAAGTGGTACATCTCGCGCTCGGGTGAGCCCGGTCCGGCGGCCACAGCCGCCTTGAACCAGCGGTGCTCGTCCGAGGTGTGGTTGGGCACGAGGTCGACGACGACGCGCAGGTCGGCCGCGTGGGCGGCCTCGATGAGCCGGTCGGCATCCGAGAGGTTGCCGAAGAGGGGGTCGATCTCCTCGTAGTCGGCCACGTCGTAACCGGCGTCGGCCATGGGGGACCGGTAGAACGGTGACATCCAGATGGCGTCCACGCCCAGGCCTGCCAGGTACGGGATCTTCCCGATGATCCCGGGGAGGTCTCCGTAGCCGTCGCCTGTCGAGTCGGCGAACGAGCGGGGGTAGATCTGGTAAATGACGGCGTCTCGCCACCATTCAGCGGTCATGGAGCGGTCCTGTCGATTGGCGGATGATGAGATCCGGATGGAACAACATCTCGGTGGGATCGGTGGGGAGCCCCCGGATGGCGGTGAGCAGGGAGCTGACCGCCGCCTGGGTCATGGCGGCGACCGGCTGGCGGACGGTGGTCAGCGCCGGGCTGGTGAATGCCATGAGGGGGGAGTCGTCGAAGCCCACCACCGACACGTCTCGCGGCACGTCCATCCCCCGCGAGCGGGCCTCGCGGACGGCGCCGAGCGCCATCACGTCCGAGCCGCAGACGATGGCCGTGTGGCCGGCGTCGAAGAGCCGGGCTGCGGCGGCCTGGCCGCCCTCGACCGAGAAGATGGTCGAGACCATGGAGCCTCGTGGCAGCCCGAGCGCGAGGAAGGCGGCCTGCTTGCGCTGGCTGGGCAGGTAGCGCTGCTGGCCCACGGCCAGGCCGATGCGCTCGTGCCCGTAGGAGCGCAGGTGCGCCACCGAGATGGACACCGCCTCGGCGTCGGAGCACGAGAAGAACGCGCCATCGACGGCGGAGCTGTAGCCGTTGATGAAGACCGCTGGCACGCCGGCGACGATGAGGCGCTGGTAGTGCTCGGGGGAGGCTTCGGCGTCCGCCGGGGTGCCAGAGACGGAGATGATGCCCGCGATCTCGACGCCAAGCAGCGCGTCGAGGTACTGCTCCTCGCTGGTCCCACCGGGCCCTGCCGTGCAGATGATCATGTGGCGGCCCGCCGCCGTGAGCACCAGGGCCAGCTCGTTGGCGAACAGGGCGAAGGACGGGTTGGCGAGCTCCGGCACCATCACGGCGATGAGGCCCTCGCCGGAGGGCTGGTCCGGCTCTGCCGCGAAGCCGAGCCGCTCAAGGGTGGCCAGGACGGAGGTTCTGGTGGCGTCGGCCACGCCGGGCTTGCCGTTGAGGACCCTGGAGACTGTGGCGGTCGACACGCCTGCCGCGACGGCCAGGTCCGCCAGCTTGGCCCGTGGGGGAATCATGGGCCTCCTCTCCTTCGAGTCCGTGCACCAACAGTGCTCGCAGGCTAGTGTGCAGGTAATCGGGGCACTTTGCAATGACTTGCAGAATCCTTGCAGCCCGGTTCCACGAGTGACGAGCCTAGTCGTGAGCATCACGAGGGCTGCCTGGCGCGGCAAACGCTTGCCGGCCCAGATCGTTATCAAACCGTTATTGCAACGACTTTGCAAGCGTTGCAAAGATGGTTACGCTACTCATCAGTCGGGTCGGCACCGGAGCGTCCCGAGACAACGAAGGAGTTACACACATGCGCAAGAGCCTTCTCGCCGCCGCAGCGGCCGGGCTTTCTCTGACGCTGGTCGCCTGTGGTGGCGGCACGTCAACCACCTCCCCCTCCGCCACCGACGGGGCCTCGAGCAGCGCCCCCGCCGAGAGCTCGGCCCCCGCGGCCGCCGGCACCCTCACCGTGTGGGTGGACGAGACCCGCATCGACGCGTTCAAGACGATCGGCGAGTCCTTCCTGGCCGCCACCGGTGTCACCCTGGACGTCGTGCAGAAGGCGTCCGTCGACGTCAAGACAGATTTCATCGCCCAGGCCCCCACCGGCGAGGGCCCGGACCTCATCGTCGGCGCGCACGACTGGACGGGCGACCTCGTCAAGAACGGCGTCATCGCCCCCGTCGAGCTCGGTGACCAGGTCTCCAACTTCAACGAGGTCGCCACCCGCGGCTTCACCCAGGCCGGCCAGCTCTACGGCGTCCCCTACGCCATCGAGAACATCGCCCTGGTGCGCAACAACGCCATGCTGCAGGACACCCCGGCCACGTTCGACGAGCTGATCGCGCAGGGCAAGGCCGCCGCCGGTGCCGAGTTCCCCGCCGTGATCCAGCAGGGCCCCAACGGTGACGCGTACCACCTGTACCCGATCCAGACCTCGTTCGGTGCGCCGGTGTTCAAGACCGACGCCAACGGTGACTACACCGCCGAACTCGGCATGGGTGGCCCGGAGGGTCTCGCCTTCGCCGAGTACCTGAAGACGCTCGCCGCCGAGAAGGTCGTCTCGTCCTCGCTCGAGGGTGAGACCGCCAAGCAGGCCTTCCTCGACGGCAAGACGCCTTACATCATCACCGGCCCCTGGTACGTCGCCGACTTCGTGGCGGCCGACATGGACATCACGGTGCTGCCCGTCCCGTCCGCCGGTGGCCAGCCGTCCGCGCCGTTCGTCGGCGTGCAGGGCGTCTTCCTGTCCTCGAAGTCCGAGAACACCCTGCTGGCTTCGCAGTTCCTCGACTGGATGGCGAGCAAGGAGGCCCAGGATCAGATGTTCGAGCTGGGCGGCCGCATGCCCGCGCTCACCGAGTCTGCTGACGCCGTCACCGACGAGGTCCTGGCCGGGTTCGGCGAGGCAGGCAAGGACGGCCAGCCGATGCCGTCCATCCCCGAGATGGGCGCTGTCTGGGAGTTCTGGGGCGGCGCGCAGGTGAGCATCATCACCGGCAACGCCGAGCCCGCCGCCGCGTGGGACGCGATGATCAAGAACATCGAAGCCAAGTTCTGACGCCTCTCGACCACACGGTCGCATCCGGGGGTTGGGGCGCCAAGGCGGCCCAACCCCCGGCCCATACCCGCAACGAAGCGAAGGTTGAACTCCCTTGAGCAACTCCCCGACATCGCAGTCGCCGAGGCTCTCCCACGCGCGTGACCTCTCGCGCCCGGGCTTCATCGCGAAGCTCGTCCTCATGATGCTTGTCAACGCTTTCGGCGTCTACGGCATCCTGGCCAGCTACGGCCAGCAGGAGTGGGGCGTCCTCGTCTTCCTCGTCATCACCCTGATCATCGTCGACTACGTGTACTTCTCGAAGCGCGCGATCCCCGGCAAGTACCTCGTCCCCGGCCTCATCTTCCTCGCTGTGTTCCAGATCTACGTGATGATCAACACCGCCTACGTGGCCTTCACCAACTACGGCGACGGACACAACGACGCCAAAGAACCGGCCATCACCCAGATCCTGAAGACCTCGGATCGCCGGGTGGAGGGCACCCCGGAGTATGCCGTCACCGTCTTCGACCGCAACGGCCAGCTCGGCTTCGCGATCGTGGAGGGAGACCAGGCCCGGATCGGCGACGCCGAGACCCCGCTGGCAGACGCTCCGGATGCCGTCGTCGACGGTGATCGGGTCACCGAGGTGCCCGACGCCACGGTGCTCGCGCTGGCCGACATCCAACAGCGCCAGAACGAGGTGCTGGACCTGCGCGTCAGCGTGTCCGACAACCCGGACGACGGCTGGCTCAGGACGGACAACGGGGCCAGGGCCTACATCGCCAAGTCCCTGCTGACCTACGACGAGGCCGCAGATACGTTCACCGACGCCGACGGCAAGGTCTACACGGCAGACCCAAGCCGTGGCCTGTTCGTCGCCGACGACGGAAGCAGCCTCTCACCGGGCTGGCGCGTGGTCGTGGGCTTCGACAACTTCGCCGCCATGTTCACCGACGCCCGGCTCGCGGGCCCGTTCCTCAACGCGCTGGTGTGGACGTTCGCCTTCGCCATCCTGTCTGTGCTCACCACGTTCGCCTTCGGGCTACTGCTGGCGGTGGTGTTCAACGACCCGCGCATCAAGGGGCGCACCCTCTACCGGGCCCTGTTCATCCTCCCGTACGCCTTCCCTGGCTTCCTGGCTGCTCTGGTGTGGCGCGGTCTGCTCAACCAGGAGTTCGGCTTCATCAACCAGGTCCTGCTGGGCGGTGCGAGCGTCCCGTGGTTCACTGACGGAAACCTCGCCAAGCTGGCCATCCTCGGGGTCAACCTGTGGCTGGGCTTCCCCTACATGTTCCTCGTCACCACCGGCGCCCTGCAATCCATCCCCCAGGAGCTCACGGAGGCGGGCATCATGGACGGCGCCAGCCCGCTCAGGCGGTTCTGGAGCATCACGCTTCCCCTGCTGCTGGTGTCGGTAGCGCCGCTGCTCATCGCGAGCTTCGCGTTCAACTTCAACAACTTCTCGCTCATCTACATGCTCACCGGCGGCGGACCGAACTATCCGGGTGCCCCGGTGCCTGTCGGCGAGACGGACATCCTGATTTCGATGGTCTACGCCATCGCCTTCGAGGGTGGCAACCGGCAGTACGGCCTGGCCAGCGCCATGTCGATCGTCATCTTCCTGGTGGTCGGCTTCATCTCGTGGCTGGGATTCAGGCAGACCCGCAAGCTTGAGGAGATCATGTGATGGCCAAGAAGCTAGCCAACGGCGACAACGACACCCGTCTTCGTGGCGGCCGGTGGTGGAAGGAGGTCGGCTGGAGGCACGTCTTCGGGATCATCGTGATCATCTACTGCGTGTTCCCGCTGCTCTACGTGCTGTCCGCCTCGCTCAACACCAACGGATCCATCACCGGCTCCCTGCGGCTCTTCACGAGCTTCACCACCGAGCACTACGCCGAGCTGATGACCACCGACTATCCGAAGTGGGCGCTTCATTCGCTCTACGTCAGCGGACTGACGGCCATCGGCACGGTCCTCATGGGGGCGGCGGCGGCCTACGCGTTCAGCCGGTTCCGGTTCAAGGGGCGCCGCGCCAGCCTGACCGCCCTGCTGATCATCCAGATGTTCCCGCAGATGCTGGCCTTCGTGGCCATCTTCCTGCTGGCGCTCACGCTGGGCGAGATCTTCCCGTTCCTCGGCCTCGGCTCGCACCTGCAACTGATCGCCATCTACCTCGGTGGCGCGCTGGGGGCCAACACGTTCCTCATGTACGGCTTCTTCAACACCATCCCGATGGAGCTCGACGAGGCCGCCAAGATCGACGGGGCCACCCACGCCCAGATCTTCTGGGGGATGGTGATGCGCCTGGTCACGCCGATCCTCGCGGTGGTGGGTCTGCTCAGCTTCGTGGGCTCGTACGGCGAGTTCATCCTGGCCCGCATCGTGTTGGCCAGGCCCGAGAACTACACGCTCGCCGTGGGCCTGTACGTCTGGGGCTCCGACGAGCGCAACGCCCCGTGGTCGCTCTTCGCGGCCGGTGGAGTGCTAGCCGCCATCCCGATCATCGCGCTGTTCATGTACCTGCAGAAGTACATCGTCTCCGGCCTCACCGCCGGTGGCGTGAAGGGCTGACGCCCAGGAAGAATCGACCACACCGCGCCGGCAGGCGGGCGACCCGACAGGGCCGTTCAGCCAGCCGGCGCGGTGTCGCGTCCGGCGTCCGACGACGTGGCCGCGTCGGCCGGCTGGAGCGCCAGGTGGCAGAGCCGGGGGCCCACGTCGATCCGACCCGCCTTGAGCCCGCTTCCTGTGGCCTCGAGGTAGCCGTCGACGAAGCCCTGATGGATGGCGCAGACGATGGGCAGCTCCCGCAGGCCCACCTCGGCCCTGAACGGGCAGCGGGTGAACGTGAGCTCATGTCCAACGGCGACCGTGCCGAATCCCCGGTCGGCCAGGTGCCCGACGAGCCCGTCCACCGCGCTCCCGGGCCGGGGGTCCTCGTCGTCGACCATGGAGGTGCCCCAGTTGCGGCCCGCCTGCTCCGCCAGCCGGGAGCCGTCGGGCAGCGTGGCGACGAAGTTCTGGATCAGGACCTCGGCCAGTTCCATGAGGTGCGAGTTGCTGACGTTGGGGGAGTCGCTGGTGGCGGCGTACAACAAAGGGGGTCGCCCCGCCTGGCCCACCGGCGCGGCCGCGCTCACGGCGTATCCGGAGTCGCGCAGCCCCTCCAGGTGGAAGCGCGCGGAGTTGCGATGCAGGCCCAGCTGGTCCGCGACGTCGGCGACGGAGACCGGCGCCGTGGCGGACTGGAGCAACCCGAGCACGCGCGTGCGTGTGGGCCCCAATCCGTGATGTTCGCTGGTCATCGATCCAGTTTCGCACGCCTAGGGAAGCCTTCCCACGGCGGGGTACCATGCGCCCATGCACGAGCGACGGTTGCTGGACAGTCACGGAAGGGTCGCGCGGGACGTCCGCGTGTCCCTGACCGACCGCTGCAACCTGCGTTGCACCTACTGCATGCCCGCCGACGGGCTGGCCTGGCTGCCGGTCGAGGAAACCCTGACCGACGACGAGGTGGTCCGACTGGTCCGGGTGGCCGTCGAGCGCCTCGGGGTCGAGCGGGTCCGCTTCACAGGGGGGGAGCCCCTTCTGCGGCCCGGGCTGGAGCGCATCGTCGCCGCCGCGTCGGCGATGGAGGGTCCCGGGGGGCGCCCGGAGCTGGCCCTCACCACCAACGGGCTGGGGTTGGATAAGCGCATCGCCGGTCTCAAGGCCGCCGGCCTGGACCGGGTCAACATCTCCCTCGACTCGCTGGACCCGGTCCGCTACGCCCGGCTCTCCCGCCGTGACCGGCTGCACGACGTGCTGACCAGCATCGACGCCGTGGACGCGGCCGGCCTGCGCCCGCTGAAGGTCAACTCCGTGATCATGCGCGGCGAGAACGAGCCGGACATCGTGCCGTTGGCGCAGTTCTGCCTCGAGCGCGGCTACCAGCTGCGCTTCATCGAGCAGATGCCGCTCGGCCCCAAGCACGAGTGGGACCGCTCGCAGATGGTCACCTCCCGCGAGATCCTCGACGCGCTCGAGACCCGATTCCGCCTCACCCCGCTGGACGAGCCCCGCGGCGCAGCCCCCGCCGAGCTCTGGCGGGTCGAGCCGGACGCTGACCAGCCGGGCGGCACCGTCGGCGTGATCGCCTCGGTGACCAACCCGTTCTGCGCGTCGTGCGACCGCACCCGGCTCACCTCGGACGGGCAGGTGCGCACCTGCCTCTTCTCCCGGACGGAGACGGACCTGCGCTCGATCCTGCGGGGCGGGGGCTCGGACGACGAGCTCGTCGACGCGTGGGCGGGGGCGCACGCCGCCAAGCCCCGCGCGCACGGCATCGACGACCTCGGCTTCGTCCAGCCGTCCCGCACCATGAGCGCCATCGGCGGATGACGGAGGCTGCGCGCATCGCGGTGGTCCTCGGTGGGGGGCGCTCCTCGCGGATGGGCACCGACAAGCTGGAGCTCACACTCGACTCCCAGACGCTGCTGGCCCGCACCTGCGCCGCCGCCCTCACCTGGGCGGAGCGCGTGATCGTGGCCTCGCCGTCGCGCGACGGCTTCGGCGATCCGCGGATCACGTTCGTCCTGGAGGACCCACCCTTCGGGGGGCCGGTGGCGGGCATCGCCGCGGCCGTGGCCGCGCTGCCGGAGGGCGCCGTCGAAGTCATGCTCCTCGCGGGGGACCTCGCGGCGCCGGACGCCGTCGTCCATGCCCTGGCCGCCGCCGCGCCTGGCCCCGACGGGGTGGTTCTGGAGGACGTCGAGGGCTGGGCCCAACTGCTGGCCGGCAGGTACCGCGCCGCGGCACTCCGGCTGGCCGTCGATCGCGCTCCGGTCCTCCGCGACCTCTCCGTCCGGCGTCTCCTCGCGGGCCTGGATCTGGCCCGTGTGGCGGCTCCGTCGGAGGTCACCCAGGACGTCGACACCCCTAGCCAGGCCCTACTCGCCGGTGTGGAATTACGCAACTACGACGGTGCGTAAGAGTTTTTTTCCGAGAAGTTTGGACGAACGGGCTTCCGGCATGGAAAGCTGACGCCCATGAGCACCGATTCCGCGCGCCTTGACGGCCCCGCCTCCGATGCACTCCTCAAGCTCGGCCGGTTCTTCACCAAGTGGGACCAGACCGACGACGGCCGGGCCGTGTTCCGTGAGGGTGGCCGCGCCGGGGACGTGTTCTACCGCGACCGTTGGAGCCACGACAAGGTGGTCCGCTCCACGCACGGCGTCAACTGCACCGGCTCCTGCTCCTGGAAGGTCTACGTCAAGGACGGGATCATCACCTGGGAGGCCCAGCAGACGGACTACCCGACGACCGGGCCGGACAGGCCCGAGTACGAGCCCCGCGGATGCCCCCGTGGGGCCGCGTTTTCGTGGTACACCTACTCGCCCACCCGGGTCCGCTACCCCTACGGACGCGGCGTGCTCATCGAGATGTACCGCGAGGCGAAGAAGCGCCTGGGGGACCCCGTCGAGGCCTTCCGCGAGATCTCCACCGATCCGGTCAAGCGCCGCAGGTACCAGCAGGCGCGCGGCAAGGGCGGCCTGGTGCGCATCTCGTGGGAGGAGGCCATTGAGATCGCGGCCGCGTCCTACGTCAACACCATCAAGTTCTACGGGCCGGACCGCTGCGTCTCCTTCTCGCCCATCCCGGCGATGAGCATGGTCTCGCATGCCATCGGGACCCGGTTCACGCACCTCATCGGCGGTGCGATGACCAGCTTCTACGACTGGTACGCCGATCTCCCCGTCGCCTCGCCGCAGGTGTTCGGCGACCAGACCGACGTGCCCGAGTCGGGCGACTGGTGGGATTCGACCTACCTGATGATGTGGGGCTCCAACGTCCCCGTCACCCGCACCCCTGACGCCCACTGGATGGCCGAGGTCCGCTACCGCGGCACCAAGGTGGTCACGGTCAGCCCGGACTATGCGGACAACGTGAAGTTCGCCGACGAGTGGCTGCCCGCGCAGGCCGGCACCGACGCCGCGCTTGCCATGGCCATGGGCCACGTGATCCTCAAGGAGAACTTCGTCGACAAGAAGGTCGAGTACTTCGACGAGTACGTCAAGCAGTACACGGACCTCGGCATGCTGATCACGCTGGTGGATCACCCGGACGGCCACGGTCTCGTGCCGGGCAAGTTCCTCACCGCCGCCGACCTCCCTGCCACTGCCGAGGTCTCCGACGCGGCCTTCAAGACGGTTGTGTGGGACGACGCCACCTCCGGCCCCGCGGTGCCGAACGGCTCCATGGGCTATCGCTACTCCGAGGACGGCGCCGGCCTGTGGAACCTCGACCTCGGCGAGATCCGGCCCGCGCTCACCCTGATCGAGCAGGCCGACGCGCAGAAGGTGCAGATCTCCCTGCCCTGCTTCGAGGACCCGAAGGGCGAGGGCAGCATCATCCACCGCGGCGTCCCCGCCCGCATGGTCGAGGGCAAGCTGGTGACCACCGTCTTCGACCTGATGCTCGCCCAGTACGGCGTCGGCCGCGACGGCCTCCCGGGCCAGTGGCCCGCAGGGTACGACGACGCCACCGTCCCCTACACCCCCGCCTGGCAGGCGGAGATCACCTCGGTGCCGGCCGAGGCGTGCCTGCGCATCGCGCGTGAGTTCGCCGCGAACTCGGAGGAGTCGAAGGGCCGCACGATGATCATCATCGGCGCCGGCATCTGCCACTGGTTCCACGCGGACGTGACCTACCGCGCCATCATCGCGCTGCTCATGATGACCGGCTGCATCGGGAAGAACGGCGGCGGTTGGGCGCACTACGTGGGCCAGGAGAAGTGCCGCCCCATGACCGGCTGGTTCAACATGGCCAACGCCATGGACTGGTCGCGCCCGCCGCGCACCATGATCGGCACCGCCTACTGGTACATGCACACGGACCAGTGGCGCACCGACGGGTTCTCCGCGGACCGCATCAAGTCCCCGCTGTCCACCGGCAGCCTTGACGGCACCCACTCGGCGGACGCGATCGCGCTGTCGCACCGCCTGGGCTGGATGCCGTTCTACCCGCAGTTCGACCGCAACCCCCTCGAGCTGGCCGACGAGGCCACCGCGGCCGTCGCGCGGGGCGAGTTCGCCACGCCGCAGGCGTACGTGGCCGCCAAGCTGAAGTCCGGCGAGTTGAAGAGCGCCGTCGAGGACATCGACGCGCCCGAGAACTGGCCGCGAACCATGATCCTGTGGCGCTCCAACCTGTTCGGCTCCTCGGCCAAGGGCAACGAGTACTTCCTCAAGCACCTCCTCGGCACGCACAACAACGTGATGGAGAACGGCCACGGGGCGGACCTGCGGCCGGACGTGGTGAAGTGGCACGACGAGGCGCCCGAGGGCAAGCTCGACCTGCTCATCACCGCCGACTTCCGCATGACCAGCTCGACGCTGCTGAGCGACATCGTTCTCCCCGCCGCCACCTGGTACGAGAAGCACGACCTCAGCTCCACCGACATGCACCCCTTCGTGCACGCGTTCACCCCCGCGATCGACCCGCCGTGGGAGACCAAGAGCGACTTCGACGTGTTCGCCGAGCTCGCGATCAAGCTCTCGGAGCTGGCCAAGGGCCGCTTGGACACGCGCAAGGACCTGGTGGCGGTGGCGCTCCAGCACGACACACCCGGCCAGATCGCTCAACCGGGCGGGCACGTGCCGGACTGGCGTGGCACCGACCTGGAGGGGGTGCCCGGCAAGAACATGCCCGTGCTCGCCGTCGTCGAGCGCGACTACACGGCCATCGCGGACAAGCTGCTCACCGTCGGCCCGCTCGCGGAGAAGCTGGGCTTCACGGTCAAGAACATCACCTACGAGGTGGGCCACCAGGTGGCCAAGCTCGGCAAGCTGCACGGGGTCTACCCCTCCGGGCCGGCAGCGGGACGCCCCGCGATCAACACGGACCAGCGCCTGGCCGAGGCCATCCTGCTGTTCTCGGGCACCACCAACGGCGAGCTGGCCACCCAGGGCTTCCGGGACCTGGAGCGCAAGACCGGCCGCAGGCTCGCGGATCTCTCCGAGGGGTCCGAGGAGAAGCAGATCACGTTCATCCAGACCCAGCAGTCGCCGCAGCCCGTGATCACGTCGCCCGAGTGGTCGGGCTCGGAGACCGGCGGGCGCCGCTACGCCGCGTTCACCATCAACACCGAGCGGCTCAAGCCGTGGCACACCCTCTCCGGCCGCATGCACTTCTTCCTCGACCACGACTGGATGGCCGACGCGGGGGAGCAGCTGCCCATCTTCCGGCCACCCCTGGACATGGGCCGCGACTACGGCGAGCCCGAGCTCGGCCCCAACGGCGAGAAGGCCATCACGCTGCGCTACCTGACGGTGCACAACAAGTGGTCCATCCACTCCGAGTACCAGGACAACCTGTTCATGCTCAGCCTCGGCAGGGGCGGGCCCCAGGCCTGGCTCAGCGTCGCGGACGCCACCAGCATCGGCGTGCACGACAACGACTGGATCGAGCTCACCAACGCCAACGGCGTGTTCGTGGCTCGCGCCGTCGTCACCCCGAAGCTGCCCGACGGCATCTGCTACGTGCAGCACGCACAGGAGCGCACCATCGACGTGCCGAAGTCCGAGGCCACCGGCAAGCGGGGCGGCATCCACAACTCGGTCACCCGCATCCTGCTCAAACCCACCCACCTCATCGGCGGCTACGCGCACCAGGCGTACGCCTTCAACTACATCGGCCCCACCGGCGTCCAGAGAGACATCGTGTCGACGGTGCGCCGCCGCTCCCAGGAGGTCCAGTACTGATGGCCAAGCAGCGACGCGTCATGGCCCAGGTGGCCATGGTGATGAACCTCGACAAGTGCATCGGCTGCCACACCTGCTCGGTGACCTGCAAGCAGGCGTGGACCAACCGGGCCGGCACCGAGTACGTCTGGTTCAACAACGTGGAGACCCGCCCCGGGCAGGGCTATCCCCGCACCTACGAGGACCAGGAGAAGTGGCAGGGCGGCTGGGTCCGCACCAAGTCGGGGCGGCTGAAGCTGCGCTCCGGTGGCCGGTTCAAGAAGCTGCTCAGCATCTTCGCCTCCCCGGTGCAGCCGGAGATGAGCGACTACTACGAGCCCTGGACCTACGACTACGAGAACCTGGTCCAGGCGCCGCTGGGTGACGACTTCCCCGTCGCCCGGCCCAAGTCGCTCATCACGGGCGACGACATGGCCATCAAGGCCTCGGCCAACTGGGACGACGCCCTGGGCGGCATCCACGAGACGGGCCACGATGACCCGATCGTCAAGAAGCTCCGCGAGGATGCCAACCTGCAGATCAAGTTCGAGTACGAGAAGACCTTCATGTTCTTCGTGCCCCGGATCTGCGAACACTGCCTCAACCCGAGCTGCATGGCGTCGTGCCCCTCAGGCGCCATCTACAAGCGCTCCGAGGACGGCATCGTCCTGGTGGACCAGGACAAGTGCCGCGGCTGGCGCCAGTGCATCACCGGCTGCCCCTACAAGAAGATCTACTTCAACCACCGCTCCGGCAAGGCCGAGAAGTGCACCATGTGCTACCCCCGCCTTGAGGTGGGGCTGCCGACGGTGTGCTCCGAGACCTGCGTGGGCCGCCTGCGCTACATCGGCATCATCCTCTACGACGCGGACCGGGTGACCGAGGCCGCGCTGGCAGACGAGAAGGACCTGTACGAGGCCCAGCTGGACCTCATGCTGGACCCCAACGACCCCCAGGTCATCGCGGACGCGAAGGCCAACGGCATCCCGACGGACTGGCTGGCCGCCGCACAGAAGTCGCCGGTCTACGCCCTGATCAAGCACTTCAAGGTGGCACTTCCGCTGCACCCGGAGTACCGCACCATGCCCATGGTCTGGTACGTGCCCCCGCTGTCGCCGGTGGTGGACCTGCTCAAGGCGCAGGGCCACGACTCGGAGGCGGGCGGCAACCTCTTCGGTGCCATCGACACCCTCCGCATCCCCGTCGAGTACCTCGCCGAGCTGTTCACCGCGGGTGACACCGAGGTGGTCACGCTCGTGCTGCAGAAGCTCGCGGCCATGCGCTCCTACATGCGCGACGTGACGCTCGGCCGCGAGCGGCAGCCCGAGCTGGCGCACGCCGTCGGCATGGAGCCCTCGGCGATGGAGCAGATGTACCGGCTCCTCGCCATCGCCAAGTACGACGAGCGCTACGTCATCCCCAAGGCCCACCGCGAACAGGCGCACAACCTGGAGGAGATGGGCTGCTCGCTGGACTTCGAGGGCGGACCCGGCGCCGGGGGTGAGGGGCCGTTCGGCACCTCGTCCGGCCGCGTGGTGCCCGTGGCCATCGAGAGCTTCGCCGACGCCAAGGCGCGCCAGCGCGACGCGAGCGGGGCATGATGTCGGCCGTCGTGTTCCAGGCGGCGGGCCTGCTGCTCAGCTACCCCGACGAGGAGCTGCTCGCCCAACTGCCGATGATCGAGGACGCCGTCGCGGAGGCGGGCGCGGGGGCGCTGTTCGCCCCCACGCTGGCGCACCTGCGCAGCATGCCCATCATGGAGCTCCAGTCCTGGCACGTGCAGGAGTTCGACCTGTCCCGCCGGCACGCCCTGCACCTGACCTACTGGACCGACGGCGACACCAGGCGCCGCGGCGAGGTGCTGGCCGCGATCAAGCAGACCTACCGCGACTCCGGGCTGGTCGTGGACCTGGCCGGTGAGCTGCCGGACTTCCTGCCGATGGTGCTCGAGTTCGCCGCCGTCGGGCATCCGGAGCTGGGCCTCGGCCTGCTCAACACCTACCGCGCCAGCCTGGAGCTGCTGCGCATCGGGCTGGAGGAGGACAAGCTGCCTCAGGCCGGCGTGGTCGCGGCCGTCTGCGCCGCGCTCGGCGGCCCCTCACCCCGCACCCGGTCCGAGCTCCGCGACCTCATGGCCGGCCCGCCCTCGGAGACGGTGGGCCTCGAGCCCACCTTCCTGCCCTACCCGCAACTGCAAGGGAGCGTGCGATGAACACTCTGCTCTGGGGAGTCCTGCCCTACGTGGTGCTGCTGGTCCTGGTCGGGGGGCTGATCTGGCGCTACCGCTTCGACCAGTTCGGCTGGACCACCCGCTCGTCCCAGCTCTACGAATCCAAGCTGCTCAAGATCGGCTCGCCCATCTTCCACTTCGCGCTCATCGCGGTGCTGATGGGCCACCTCGTCGGCCTGCTCATCCCGAAGGCGTTCACGGACTGGATCGGCATCGACCAGCACACCTACCATGCCGGCGCGCTCTACGGCGGCGGGCTGGCGGGGATCGCGCTCATCGTCGGCCTCGTGATGCTGATCTGGCGGCGCCGGTCCACCTCCGCGGTGTTCAAGGCCACCACGTGGAACGACAAGATCATGTACCTGGTACTCGCCACGGTGATCGGGCTCGGCATGGTGGCCACCCTCACCGGCGACACGACGCCGACCGGCGAGGAGCACAACTACCGCGAGACCGTCTCGGTGTGGTTCCGCTCGCTGTTCGTGTTCCAGCCGGACGTCGAGGCCATGGGCGCGGCCACGTGGCAGTTCCAGACGCACGTGGTGATCGGCATGCTGCTGTTCGCGATCATCCCGTTCACGCGCCTGGTGCACGCCTTCTCGGCGCCCTTCCACTACCTGTTCCGCCCCTACATCGTCTACCGCTCGCGCGACGACTCCTCGCGGCCCTCGGCGACGGTCAAGGGCCGTGGCTGGGATCCGGTGGGGACCCAGGACAACAAGCGCGTGAAGCGCTGACCTCCCTGCTCACCTTCCTCCAGAGAGACCCACATTGAGTAAGCACCTCATCGAGGTGGCGCCTGTCCACGAAACGGGCAAGGGCGCTGGCCGAGTCATGATCATGTCCACCATCGCGTTCACGCTGATGTTCGCGGTGTGGCTGATGTTCGGCATCCTCGGCGTCCCCATCCAGAAGGAGCTCGGCCTCACCGACGTCGAGCTGTCGTGGATCTCCGCCCTGGCCGTGCTCAACGGCTCCATGTGGCGGCTGCCCGCCGGCATCCTGGCCGACCGGATCGGCGGCCGGAAGGTCACGCTGTTCCTCCTGTTCGCCACCGCCATCCCGGCCTACCTAGTGTCGACGGCGGACAGCTACGGGCTGCTGCTGGTGCTCGCGTTCCTCGTGGGCTTCGCGGGCAACCTGTTCTCCGTCGGCACCGCCTGGAACGCCGCCTGGTACTCCCGCAAGCGACAGGGCCTGGCCCTGGGCGTGTTCGGCGCCGGCAACGTGGGGGCCTCCGTCACCAAGTTCATCGGCCCCCCGCTCATCGCGGGCACCGCCGGCGCCACCTTCGCCTTCGGCATCCAGGGCGGCTGGCGACTGGTGCCGGTGATCTACGCGGTGCTGCTGGTGATCGTCGGTGTCGCGGTGTGGGCCATCGTGCCGCGCGTTGACCGCGCGCCCGGGACCAGCCGCAGCGTCCGCGACATGCTGGTGCCGCTCCGGCACATGCGCGTCTGGCGCTTCTCCCTCTACTACGTGGCCGTGTTCGGCGCCTACGTGGCCCTGTCCGCATGGTTGCCGAAGTACTACGTCGACAACTTCGACGTGGACCTCACCACCGCCGGCCTGCTCACCGCCACCTTCATCTTCCCGGCGTCGCTGCTGCGGCCCGTCGGGGGCTGGTTGAGCGACCACTGGGGCGCCCGCAAGGTCATGTACTGGACGTTCGCGCTGATGCTGGTCACCACCGGCATCCTCATGATGCCCAACGGCTTCATCGTCATCGACCACGCCGACGGCACCCAGACCCAGCACCTCGCGTACCACCTCAACGTGTGGATGTTCGCCGTGCTGGTGTTCCTGCTCGGCTGCGCCATGGGCCTGGGCAAGGCGGCCGTGTTCAAGCACATCCCCGAGTACTTCCCCGAGAACGTGGGCTCCGTCGGGGGCCTCGTCGGCACCCTCGGGGGGCTCGGCGGCTTCATCCTGCCGCCGCTGTTCGCCTACACCAAGGTGTGGTCGGGATTCCCGACCTCCACCTTCTTCGTCCTGTTCGTCCTCACCGTCATCTGCGCGGTGTGGATGCACGTCACCATCGTCAAGATGCTGCACGACAAGTCTCCCGAGCTCGCCGGCACCATCGAACTTCCCCTTGAGGAGGCCGCAGTATGAGCACCACCAAGTTCGAGACCAAGGGTGACTGGCTCCAGTCCTGGGATCCGGAGGATCCGCAGAAGTGGGACAGCAGGCTCGCCTGGAACACCCTCACCATCACCACGTTCACGCTGACGCTGGCGTTCGTCGCGTGGTTCCTCCCCAGCGCCATCGTGCCCAAGCTCAATGCGCTCGGCTTCGACTTCACGAAGGAGCAGCTCTACTGGATGGCGGCCATGCCCGGCCTCTCCGGCGGCCTGTTGCGCCTGGTGTGGATGGTGCTGCCGCCCAAGATCGGCACCCGCAAGATGGTGGCGCTGACCACCCTCCTGCTGATCCTGCCGGTCCTGGGCTGGGGCTTCGAGGTGACCAACCCGGACGTGCCGTACTGGCGCCTCATGGGGCTGGCGTTCCTCTCCGGCATCGGCGGCGGCGCCTTCTCCGGCTTCATGCCCTCCACCTCCTACTTCTTCCCGAAGCGCCTGCAGGGCACCGCCCTCGGGCTCCAGGCAGGCATCGGCAACTTCGGCGTCTCGCTAGTGCAGCTGCTCACCCCGTGGCTGATCACGTTCGGCATGTTCTCGTTCCTGGGCTCGCAGCAGATGGCCGTGGCGGGCAAGGATCCGGTCACCGTCTGGTACCAGAACTCGGCGCTGGTCTACATCCCGTTCATCATCGCGGGCGCCATCTGGGCCTACATCGCGCTGCGCTCCGTCCCGATCAAGGCCAACATCAAGCAGCAGTTCGACATCTTCACCAACCAGGACACCTGGTGGATGACGATCCTTTACATCATGACCTTCGGCACGTTCTCGGGACTTGCCGCCCAGTTCGGCCTGCTCATGCTCAACCTCTACGGCGCGGGCAACGCAGCTATCGTCGAAGGCGCGGGCGCCACCGCGACCATGCTCGTCGAGGGCTATACGCTGCCCGACCCGGTGAAGTTCGTGTTCCTCGGCCCCCTCGTCGGGGCCGGCGCGCGCGTGCTGTTCTCCCCGCTGACGGACCGGATGGGCGGCGCCGTCTGGACCCTGATCTCCGGCATCGGCATCCTGGGCTCGATCCTGTTCACCATCCCCGCGCTCACGCCGGACACCTCGAGCGCAGCTGCGCTCCAGGGCGGGTTCAACCAGTTCCTGTGGGGCATGTTGGCGATCTTCCTGTTCTCGGGCATCGGCAACGCGTCGACGTTCAAGCAGATGCCGATGATCTTCGAGAAGCGGCAGGCGGGCGGCGTGATCGGCTGGACCGCGGCCATCGCAGCCTTCGGCCCGTTCCTGTTCGGCGTCGGCCTGACCATCATGAGCCCCACGCTGTTCTACGCCATCGGCGCGGTGTGGGCCGTTCTCTGCATCGCGATCACCTGGTTCCGCTACGCGCGGCCGGGTGCGCCGAAGCCGAGCTGATCCCACGGGCTGGACCGTCCAGGTGGGTCGTGACCGGTTGCCGGCACGGCCCACCGTCGCGTTGGAGAGTTAGGGTGGAGCCGTGAAGCAGCTCGCAGGGGTGACGTCCGAGGACGTCGACGGCGACGCGCTGGTCGCGTTCGTCAGCGACGACCGCGCGGGTGCCGTCGTCACGTTCGGCGGCATCGTGCGCAACCACGACCACGGCGTCGCGGTGACCGGCATCGAGTACGTCGGGCATCCGACGGCGGACGCCGTGATGCGGGAACTGGTCGCGGAGTTCGCGGACCGGGAGGGCGTGCACTCCATCGCCGCCCAGCACCGCGTCGGGACCCTCGGCATCGGGGGAGTGGCGCTGTTCGTGGCGGTCGCGGCCTCGCACCGGGCGCAGGCGTTCGGCTGCGCTTCCGACCTGGTGGAGCGCGTCAAGGAGCGCCTGCCGATCTGGAAGAAGCAGTTCCTGGCCGACGGCACCCACGAATGGTCGCAGTGCCCGTGATCCGGTGCCGCAGATGCTGAGCGTCGAGGAGTACCTCGAGCGGGTGCTTGGGTTGGCCTCACTCCTGCCATCCGAGGCGACGCCCGTCGGTGAGGGCCGCGGACGGGTGCTAACGGAGGACCTGACGGCCCGGGTGGCGGTGCCTCCGTTCGACAACTCCGCCATGGACGGGTTCGCGGTGCGGGCGGAGGACGCCCTCGCCGGGCGCTCGCTGCGGGTGGTGGGCGACATCCCGGCCGGCGCCACCTCGACCCCGACGGTGGGGCCGGGTGAGGCGGCCCGGATCATGACAGGCGCCCCGATGCCTCCGGGTGCCGACGCCGTCGTTCCGGTGGAGGCCACTGATCAGCCCATGGGCGCCGCACCCCTGCCCGCCGCGGTGCTGGTCACCGAGGCCGCGACACTCGGCCGCCACGTGCGCCGGGCCGGCGAGGACGTGCGGGCGGGCGACGTCGTGCTGCCCGCCGGCACCGTGTGGGGCCCCGAGGCCGCATCCGCGGCGGCGTCGATCGGCTTCGGATCGGTTCCGCTCAGGCGGAGGCCGCGGGTGGCTGTGTTGTCGACCGGCTCCGAGCTGGCCGCCGCGGGCCAGCCGCTCGGCTTCGGCCAGATCCCGGACTCCAACTCGATCCTGCTGGCAGGCCTCATGGAGCGGTTCGGCGGCACGGTGGTCCTGCGCCGCTCGGTGCCCGACGACGGGGCCGAGTTCTCTCGCGTCCTCACGGAGGCGACGGCGGCCGCGGATGTGGTGGTCACCTCGGGCGGGGTGTCGGTGGGCGCCTTCGAGGTGGTGCGGCAGGTGGTCGAGGGCGAGATCGAGTTCGTCACGGTGGCGATGCAGCCCGGCAAGCCTCAGGCCTGTGGCCGGCTGGCCGCTTCGGACGGTCGCGCAGTCGCATTCCTCGGACTGCCCGGCAACCCCGTCAGCGTGTTCGTGAGCGCCTACGCGTTCCTCCGCCCCCTGATCGCGGCGTTCCAGGGGATGCCGACCACCTGGGAGGCAGAGCAGTGGCCCGTGGCGGAGGGGTGGCGAAGCCCGCCCGGGCGTCGTCAGTACACGCCAGTGCGGATCGTCGACGGCGCAGTGCGGCCGGCGCACCGGCTCGGCTCGGGCTCCCACCTGGTCGCCTCTCTGCATCTCGCCGACGGGCTGGCGGTCGTCGGCGAGGACGTGGGCGAGGTGCAACCCGGCGCCGTCGTCGCGGTGCATCGGACCAGGCCGGTGTGAAGGGCGGCGGGGGGGGGGGGGGGGGCCCGGGCCCCCCCCCCCCCCCCCCCCGCGCCACGGTCTGTCCGACGCTCAGGTGGCCGGCTCGTCCATGGAGCGGCCGGTCTCCAGCAGCGTCTTGAGGCCCGACAACGCCCACGGCCACCCTCCGCCGCCGGTGGTGGGGTCGGCCCCGCCGGTCACCTCCTGCAGGAGCTGCGGGTTGTTGGTGACGTCGTGGGTGAGCACGAGCTTCGTCAGCCCGCTGGGGTACTCGGTCAGCTCCCACGTCACGCGCGTGGCCTCCGCGCCGGGATACCAGGCGGGTGCCCAGTCGAGGACGAGCAGCCGGGGCTCGTCGATCTCGACGACCCGCCCGTCGACGGCGACGTCCCCCATACCCATCTGCTTCATCTCGTCCGTGCTGAGGTTGCGGTACGCACCGCCCGGGCGGGGCTCGATCTCGACGTCGCCGCCGTAGCCCCAGCGGGAGGTGTACTCGGAGGTGGTGATGGCCTCCCACACCTTCCGGGCGGGGGCGTTGATATAGATGCTGTAGACGACTGTCTCGGTCATGGTGAGCCTTTCTCTGGGTCGCCTTCGACGACGTGCTTGAGCTGCAGGAGCACCGAGGCGATGCCCGCGCGTTTGGTGTACTTGCCGATCCACCGTTCGTGGATCTGTTGGATGGGGACCGGGTTGAGGTGGTGGAGCTTCTCCCGGCCATGTCTGCGGGTGGTCACCAGGCCCGCCTCCTCGAGGATGCGCAGGTGCTTGGCGACGCCGAACCGGGTCATGTCGGCCCGGTCCTGGACGAGCTCCGTCAGCTCCGCGAGCGAGCGGCCGTCCCGCTGGAAGAGCGCGTCCATGAGGAGCCGGCGGATGGGATCCGCCAACGCCTTGAACACGAGGTCCTCGTCCATGCACCGATAATAGGTGACCATTAGGTCACATATCAAGAGCAGTGAGCAGCTCCCCGCGGGTCGTCCGGTTTGCCGTCCTCGGGTTGGCTGGACAGCCGTCGCCTGCCACGCTTGCGTCATGGAGTTCACGCACCTTGATGCCCGCGGCGAGGCCCGCATGGTCGACGTCACGGCGAAACAGCCCACCGTCCGTTCTGCCACGGCCGTGGCGTCCGTGCGCTGCTCGTCGGAGGTGGTCGAGGCCCTGCGCGGGGGCACGGTGCCGAAGGGCGATGTGCTCGCCGTCGCGCGGGTGGCGGGCATCGCGGCCACCAAGAGGGTCCCGGACCTGCTGCCACTGGCGCATGTGATCGGCGTGCACGGCGCGGTGGTGGACCTGGAGATCGTCGACGACGGCGTGACGATCGAGGCGACGGTGCGGACGGCCGACCGCACGGGCGTCGAGATGGAGGCGCTGACGGCCGTGACGGTCGCGGCGCTCGCCGTCGTCGACATGGTCAAGGGGGTGGACCGCTCCGCCGAGATCGTGTCCGCCCGGATCACCGCCAAGAGCGGCGGCCGCTCCGGCGACTGGACCCGCTGACGCTGCCCGGGGCTCCCCGCCCGGTTCCCGCCCCTGTGCCGACACCGCGCCCCGTATTGGGCCCAGCCCTGGGCCCAGCCCTGGGCCCAGCACTGCGCCCGGTCCTGTGCCCGGTCCTGTGCCCGGTCCTGTGCCCGGTCCTGGGGCCAGCCCTGGGTTGAGCACGATTTCGGACTCGCGGCGCCTTGAACGTTCAAATCGCCCGATCTGGGCGTCGAGTCCGGCCTCAGGCTCAATGTGCCTCGTTGAGAGCCGTGTCCGGCTCAAGTCAGCCCCGCAAGAGCCGTGTCCGGCTCAACTGTCCACCCGCCCGGGACCCGCGGGGTGTCAACCCTGGCTGGAGGGGCGGTTGAGGTCGTGGTCCGCGCCGTCGAGCTGATCGACGATGTGGGTCAGCAGGGGCGCGAGCACGGAGAGCGCGTCGCGGGCTCCGCCGCGCGAGCCGGGGGCGTTGAACACGAACGCCCGGTTCTCGTCCTGGATGATCACCCCGGCGAGCCCCCGCGACAGCCAGGAGAGCGGCGTGTTCGCGGAGCCGAGGCTGCGCACAGCCTCCGCGACCCCCGGCACCTCGTAGTCGAGCAGCGGGCGGGTGGCGTCCACGGTGACATCGCGCGGGCCCACGCCGGTCCCGCCCGTGGTGATGACGACACGGGCCCCGTCGGCGACGGCGAGCCGGATCTCCGTGGCGATCACCTCAGCCTCGTCGGGCACGATCACCGGAGGCGTGACGTCGAACCCCAGCTCTTTGAGCGCGTGGCGGATCACGGGGCCGGAGCGGTCCTCGTAGACATCGCTCGACGCCCGGTCTGAACAGGTGATGACGGCGGC
Source organism: Propionibacteriaceae bacterium (assembly GCA_027492545.1). Lineage (GTDB taxonomy): Bacteria > Actinomycetota > Actinomycetes > Propionibacteriales > Propionibacteriaceae > Arachnia. Next base: position 28,687 of record JAPUEL010000062.1, on the reverse strand, counting down.
TCGGTACGACATTCCTCCAGCCTAGATCCACCGTCGGCCCCCGGCAGCCGTGCACGAAACGCCGCGCGAAGCGGGGCCCGGCGACCAGGAGGGACCCCGGCTGCGCTCCGGACGGCGTGTCGTGCACATGGAGAGGGCTGGGTGTCCGCTGAGCGTCAACGTTCTCCGCAGGTGCGGAGTGTTAGGGTCAACCATGGCGCAGATGCGGATATCGACGGCGGCGAGCCTGCTCGGCGTGAGCGACGACACCCTTCGCCGCTGGGTGGAGGCCGGCCGCCTTGACTCCGGCGTCGATGAGCAGGGCCGGCGGGTGGTCGACGGGGCGGCGCTCGCCGCTCTCGCGCAGGAACTGGCCGACGGCGGGCTGACCGAGCTCGACGGGGGAGCCGGGACGCGGTCGGCCCGAAACCACCTCACCGGCATCGTGACCAAAGTCACCTCAGACCACGTGATGAGCCAGGTCGAGCTGCAGTGCGGGCGGTACCGCATCGTCAGCCTGATCTCCACGGAGGCGGTGCGGGAGCTGGGCCTCGAAGTCGGAGCAGTGGCCACCGCCGTCATCAAGGCCACCAACGTCGCCATCGAGGGGCCGCGCCCGTGAGGCGCCTCCTAGGGGTGACGCTGGTGCTGACCCTGGCGGGATGCGCGGCCGCCCCGTCGGACCGGGGCCCCGTCGTGTTCGCCGCCTCGTCGCTCAGCACGGTGCTCGCTGAGATCGGCCCCGCGGCCAGGCTCAGCTTCGACGGCTCCGCCGCCCTGGTGGATCAGCTCGCCGCGGGTGCCCCGGCAGACGTCTTCGCCTCCGCGGACAGGCAGAGTATGGACCGCGCCGTCGACGAGGACGTGATCGACGGCGAGCCTGTGATGTTCGCCACGAACCGCCTGGTGGTCGTCGTCCCGGAGGATAACCCGGCGGGCGTCACGGGGTTCGACGAGTCCCTCAACGCCGGAAAGCTGGTGGCGTGCGCCGTCGAGGTGCCGTGCGGCGCCGCCGCGGCCCGACTGGCGGAGGCCGCGGGGCTTGAGCTGCGGCCGGTGTCGGAGGAGTCCAAGGTCTCGGACGTCCTCGGCAAGGTCGTGTCGGGAGAGGCCGACGCCGGGCTGGTCTACGCCACGGACGCGGCAGCCTCCCCCGATGTGTTGAGCTTCGAGATCCCCGGCGCCCAGGAGGACCCGAACACGTACTGGGTCGCGGTGGTGGCCGACGCGCCGCATCCGGAGGACGCCCGCGCATTCGTGGACTCACTCACGGGGGAGTGGCAGGCCGACCTTCGCGCCGCTGGCTTCGGGCCGCCGCGGTGACCGTGCCGGCGCTGCCGCGGTGGGCGTGGGCCCCGTTCACCATCGGCATGGCGGTCCTCGCGGTGCCGCTGCTCGGCCTCATGGCGCGGGCGCCCTGGGGCAGGATGGGCGAGCTCCTGGGCTCCGAGCGGGCGCGCGACGCGCTGCTGCTGAGCCTCGGCACGTGCCTGGTCAGCACGCTCCTCGTGCTGGTGCTCGGCGTCCCGATGGCGCTGGTGCTCGCCCGGTCCCGCGGCCGCTGGGTGTCGGGCGCGCGCACCCTCGTGACCGTGCCGATGGTGCTGCCCCCCGTCGTCGCCGGCCTCGCGCTGCTCACCACGCTCGGCAGGCGAGGTCTGCTCGGCGCGCCGCTGGCCGTGCTCGGCATCGAGATCGGGTTCACGACGGCGGCCGTCGTCGTCGCCCAGACGTTCGTCGCGCTGCCGTTCCTCGTCGTGTCGCTGGAGGGTGCGCTGCGGTCCACCGGGACGGACTTCGAGCGGGCGGCGGCGCACCTTGGTGCCTCGCCGTCGACGAGCCTTCTCCGCGTGACGCTGCCCCTCGCGGCGCCGGCGGTGCTCTCGGGGACCGCGCTGGCGTTCGCCCGCGCCCTCGGCGAGTTCGGGGCCACGCTCACATTCGCCGGATCGCTTCAGGGTGTCACCCGGACGCTTCCCCTCGAGATCTACCTGCTGCGCGAGTCCGACACCGACCTCGCCCTCGCGCTCGCTGTCGTGTTGCTGGCCTTCGCCGCCGTGGTCGTGTTCCTCGCGCTCCGGACCGGGAGGGCCGATGGCTGAGGGGATCCGGATCCGCGCCACCCACGCTGCCCGGGGGCTGGACATCGACGTGACGGTCCCGGCCGGCGCGACACTCGCAGTGGTGGGACCCAACGGCGCGGGCAAGTCCAGCCTGCTCCAGCTGGTCTCCGGCGATCTCGTCCCAGACGCCGGTCGGGTGACGGTGGACGGCCGGCTCCTCACCGGACCCGGGGTCCACGTGCCGCCACACCGCCGGCCCACCGGGTACGTCGAGCAGCGCGCGCTGCTCTTCCCCCACCTCGACGTCCTCGACAACGTCGCCTTCGGGCTGCGCGCCCGCGGTGCGACCCGGGCCGCGGCCCGCGCGAGGGCCAAGCACGAACTCGCCGCCGTCGGCTGCGCGGATCTCGCGGGCAGGCGGCCGCCCGCGCTGTCCGGGGGTCAGGCCCAGCGTGTCTCGGTGGCCCGCTCCCTGGCCACCGATCCCGAGGTGATGCTGCTCGACGAGCCCCTGGCCGCCCTCGACGCCACCGTGACCCCCGAGATCCGCACCCTCCTCCGGGAGCGCCTGCGCGGGATCACGACAGTCCTGGTGACGCACGACTTCCTCGACGTCGTCGCGCTGGCCGACCGGCTCGTCGAACTGGCCGACGGACTCGTCGTCGCGGAGGGCGCCGTCGACGACCTCAGCCAGCGCCCCTCGACCCCCTTCCTCGCCGGCTTCGTGGGCCTGAACCTGCTCCACGGCGAGTCCCTGGGCGACGGCGCGGTCTGGCTGAATCAGGCCACGGTCATCACCGGCGTGGCGTCAGACCCGCTGCCCGAAGGGCCGGCCCGGGCAGTGTTCGCGCCATCCGCGGTCAGCGTCTTCCGCGAAGCGCCGCACGGCAGCCCACGCAACGAGCTGCCGGCCACGGTGAGGGGCATCGAGGACCGGTGGCCCGTGCAGCGGGTCACGCTGGAGGTTGCGGGCCAGCGGATCGCTGCAGACCTCACCCCCGCGGCTGTCCGGGACCTGGGCCTGGCCCCTGGGCAGAGCGTGGTTGCGACGGTGAAGGCCACCCAGGTCAATCTCCACCCGACCAGCCACGGTCCCTCAGGCACCCCGCTGCGGGCGAGGCCCGAGTGAACCGCTAGGCTTCTCGACTGACGGATCAAGGGGGGTGTCATGGCAACTCGAATCGCCTCGCTGCTGGTCGGCGTCGCTGCGTTGCTGGCTGGTGCGACGATGCCGGCCGCCGCGGAGGACCAGGGCAACAACACCCTCGCGTTTCCAGCGCCGGTGGGCCCCATCGGGCGCGACATCGTGGCTGCCGGGGAGGGTGCGTTCCTCTTCGCGGACGGAAGCATCATCGACGCAGAGGGCCGCACCGACCTGGGTCACGACGACTTCTTCTCGGGCATGTGGACCGTGCTCGACAGGCGTTCGGACGGGCAGACGCTCGTGAGGTCCGCCTCGCACGAGGAGGTGGCTGTGATCGACCTGCTCGCGGGCGAGATGCACCGGTTTGCCTCGCCGGTGCTCACGTCCGCCGGCTACGGCGTCGAGGGATACCGAGCTGGCAGCGCCTTCGTCACCTGGGCGGGGACGAGTCGCGAACTGCCGCTGATGTACCCGCACATGTGGACGATGGACCGCGGTCGTTTCCTCGGCATCGGAGGCCCGGGCGAGGTGGTGGTCGGAGATCTCGACACCCTCGCCTACCGGACGATCCCCAGCGACGCGGTCAACGGGCCGTTCGCCACCTCGGCCGCGGGATTCGCTTACACAACCAGCAACCCCACGGCCTACTGCCGGGCCTCCTGGGATGCCGTTGAGGCCACCTGTGTTCCGGTCTCCGGGGCATACCTGGTGGGGGTGGACGTCGTAGCCAACCTCCCCACGTTGGTCGCGATGGGGGACTGGAGAGATGTCCGGGTCTTCGACGGCGGCACGTGGCGACCGGCCCAGTTTCCGAGCGACGTCGCGGTGCGGGAGTGTCACGCCGTCGGAGGCTCGGTGTACTGCTCGACAGCAGGGGAAGACGGTGGGTCGGTGGTCCGCTTGGCGGCCAACGGTGACGTGGTGGAGGCGGTGAAGATCCCAGACACTCCCGCAGTCATCCAGGGCGTGCACGTGACGCCGGAGTGGCTCCACGGAAGCGACTCGCGATGGGCTCCGGGGCAGGGATCATGGAAGCGCGCCCTGTCGCCCGACGCCATCGGCCCCGAGGTCGACACCTCGGCGGGGCGCGTCGTCGAAGCCTCCGGCGACCGGACTCTGGTCCGCGACAACAACGGCATTCTCAGCTGGTACGACGGGCTCCATCCCACCGGGACCATCTCCACCAACCGGGCCGTCAGGGCGATGTCTGGCCCCTACGCACTCATCGGAGACGAGCGGTTCGACGTCTCTGGGGGCCGGAGAGACGTCGCCGAGGGGTCAGCGATCTTTGGTCCTCTGGTCTTGACCCCCGGTGCGACGAACAGCGCTGCGACGCTGAAAGACTCGAGAACTGGCCGGACTCTGTGGACCGGCACCACCTCGTCGACCACGAAAGCCGTTTGGGGGCGGCTCATCACGCTCCTCGAGGACGATGAGCCCGAGGTCGTGGACTGGATGACCGGGACGCGATGGAGCCTCGCCGGGCTGCCTGCGGGGCTCTCCGAACTCCTGCCCGGTGACGGCATCGTGGTGGCCGTCGGAGAGAACGCCACGCACGTGTACCGGGTTCAGGGCTCGGGGGGCGGCTCCCTCGCCCCCGCCATCACGCTCGACGGCGTCGCGTTGGACGTCGAAGGCGCCCGGGTGGCGTGGGCATCCGCTGACGGGTCGATCGCCGTCACCACCGCCAACGAGACGCCGGCCGCACCGGTGCTGCTCGGCGTGACTGACCGGCCCGCCGGCAGGCCGGGTGCGGAGCTCTGGAGCCCGGAGTTCGACTTCACCGGCCCGGTGACTGACGGGGTCATCGTCCTCCGGAACTCGTCCGGTCTGGAGGTGGCGAGAGTCGCGACACCCCCCGGGCCCTCCGGGGCGGTCCGGCAGGTTGACTTCGACCCGGATGCCGCGGGTCTGGCCGACGGCGCCTATGCCTGGTCACTGTCCGTGGCCGACGCCGCGGGTCGCCCCGTCCGCGATGCCGTAGGCCAGACTCCGACCGGAACTCTCATCGTCGGGTCGGGTGTCAGCGTCCCTACTCCCACGCCAACCCCGACGCCCACGCCAACCCCGAGCCCCGCACCGACGCCGGCGAGAGTGGCGCCGTACGAGGTTCCTGGCACGCACCTGATCAACGGGCGGCAGTGGCGCACCACCTGCGAGCCGTACTCGCAGACAGAGCGGTGCCGCACCGAGATCTGGGCCTCCCAGGTGAAGCTGGTGAACGGCCGCTACGTCACTCAGACGGGATGGGTGTTCAACAACCTCACGTATCTGCCGATGCCCAGATCTGCCTGGGTCAGTGCCGGCAACCGCCTGGGCATCGCCGGTGAGTGGACCTCGGCCGATCGCTGGTGGAAGACGGTGTGCGACGACCCCCAGACCACGGGACTCAACGCCTGCCGCTCCTACATCTGGGCGACCGTCATCGCCGCGACCCCGAAGCCCGGCGGCGGTTACACCTACGCGCCCACTCCCATGTGGGTGTTCAACAACATCGTCCGGTTCTCCTGAGCATCGGCCCACCGCACGGGGGAGGGCTCCCCGTCCAGTCGCCAGCGGGTAGAGTCTGCCGCGTGCTCGGCTATGACGGTCCCAAGGAAGAGTGCGGCGTATTCGGCGTGTGGGCGCCCGAGGAGGACGTCGCCCAGCTGACGTTCTTCGGGCTGTTCGCGCTGCAGCATCGCGGCCAGGAGTCCGCCGGCATCGCGGTGAGCAACCTGCAGCGGATCATGGTCTACAAGGACATGGGCCTGGTCAGCCAGGTGTTCAACGAGGCCACCCTCAAGTCGCTGCCCGGCAGGCTGGCCATCGGCCACACCCGCTACTCGACGACGGGGGCGAGCGTCTGGCACAACGCGCAGCCCACCTTCCGGGCCACTCACGCCGGCGGTTTAGCGCTGGCGCACAACGGAAACCTCACCAACACTCACGAGCTCGAGGCGTGGCTTGCGGAGCTGGACCCCAACGAGCGGGTGCCCGAGAAGAAGACCATGGACTCCACCAACGACACGTCGCTGGTGACCGCGCTCATGGCCAGCTTCGGCGAGGAGCCCATCGAGTCGGTCGCCTTGAAGGTCCTCCCGCGGCTGAAGGGCGCCTTCTGCCTCACCTTCATGACGGAGCGCACCATCTTCGCCGCCCGGGATCCGCAGGGCATCCGGCCCTTGGTCCTCGGACGCCTGTCCAACGGCTGGGTGGTGGCCTCGGAGACGGCCGCGCTGGACATCGTCGGCGCCAGTTTCGTGCGGGAGGTGGAGCCGGGCGAGTTCCTGGCCATCGACGAACGCGGCCTGCGGTCGGTCCGCTTCGCCGAGGCCAAGCCCAAGGGCTGCATCTTCGAGTACGTCTACCTGGCCCGCCCGGACACCACCATCGCTGGGCATGGCGTGCATGCGGTGCGGGTGCGGATCGGCCAGAAGCTGGCCGAGGAGTTCCCCGTCGACGCGGACCTGGTCATCCCGGTCCCCGAGTCGGGCACGCCGTCGGCCATCGGCTACGCGCAGGGCTCGGGCATCCCCTACGGCCAGGGCCTGGTGAAGAACGCCTACGTGGGCCGGACGTTCATCCAGCCGAGCCAGACCATCCGTCAGCTCGGCATCCGGCTGAAGCTCAACCCGCTGCGCGAGGTCATCGAGGGCAAGCGGCTGGTCGTCGTCGACGACTCCATCGTGCGCGGCAACACCCAGCGCGCACTGGTGCGGATGCTCCGCGAGGCCGGGGCCCGAGAGGTGCACGTGCGCATCTCGTCGCCGCCGGTGAAGTGGCCGTGCTTCTACGGCATCGACTTCGCCTCCCGCGCGGAGCTGATCGCGCCCGGGCTCACCGTCGAGGAGATCCGCCGCTCGCTGGGTGCCGATTCGCTCGGCTACATCTCGCTCGAAGGGCTGACGGAGGCCACCCAGGTGCCCGCCGACAACCTGTGCCGTGCCTGCTTCGACGGGCAGTACCCCGTCGCCATCCCGCCGGCCCAGGCCGAGCTGCTGAGACTCGAGGAGAGATAGTGTCCGAGAAGAGCGCCTACGCCGCAGCCGGCGTCGACATCGAGGCCGGGGACCGCGCCGTCGAGCTGATGAAGGCCCACGTGGGCCGCACCCGCCGGCCTGAGGTCCTCGGCGGCCTCGGCGGGTTCGCCGGGTTCTTCGACGCCTCCGCCCTCAAGGGCTACCAGCACCCGGTACTGGCCACCTCCACCGACGGCGTGGGCACCAAGGTGGCCATCGCACAGGCCCTCGACAAGCACGACACCATCGGCTTCGACCTCCTGGGCATGCTCGTCGACGACCTCGTGGTGTGCGGCGCCGAGCCGCTCTTCGTCACCGACTACATCGCGTGCGGCCAGGTGGTGCCGGAGCGCATCGCCGCGATCGTCTCGGGCATCGCGGACGCGTGCGTCGCCTCGGGCTGCTCGCTCATCGGCGGCGAGACCGCCGAGCACCCCGGCCTCCTCGAGCCGCACGAGTACGACATCGCCGGCGCGACGACGGGCGTCGTGGAGCGGTCGAAGATCCTCGGGCACGACCGGGTGCGCACCGGGGACGCCGTCATCGCCCTGGCCTCGTCGGGTCTCCACTCCAACGGCTACTCGCTGGTGCGCCACGTCCTCCTCAACCAGGCCGGCTGGGACCTCGGGCGCCACGTCGACGATCTCGGCAGGACCCTCGGTGAGGAGCTGCTGGAGCCCACCAAGATCTACGCGCTCGACGTCCTGGACCTCATCGGCAAGGTCGAGGTGCACGCCATGAGCCACATCACCGGCGGCGGGCTGGCCAACAACCTGGCGCGGGTCATCCCCAACGACATGGCAGCGGTGCTGCACCGCTCCAGCTGGACCCCGCCGGCCATCTTCCAGCTGGTGCAGACTGTGGGTGCGCTGAAGCAGGCGGATGTCGACGCCACCCTCAACATGGGCGTGGGCATGGTGGCGATCCTGCCTCAACACGAGGTGGACGCGGCGCTCGGCATCCTCGCCGCCCGCGGGGTCCACAGCTGGGTGATCGGCGAGATCCAGGCCTCCGAGGGCCCGGGCGAGGCCTTCCTCATCTAGTCCCGAGGCCCCACCCTCGCCCCTCGACGGGGGCTCGCTAGGGTGCCTGGCATGGGCACCATCACCGCGACGCTCGCCAGCGTCATCCCCATCATCCTGCTCATCGCGTTGGGGATCGTGCTGCGCAGGGCACGCGTGCTCGACGACGCGGTGGTCGAGGGCCTCAAGCGCCTCATCGTCTCGGTCGTTCTCCCGGCGGTGCTGTTCACCGCGTTCCTGTCGGTGGAGTTCCGCGTCGAGTACCTCGCACTCGTCGTGATCGTGCCGGCGGCCTGCCTCGTGCTGCTCGCCCTCGGGCACGTGGTGCGGCGGGCGCTGGGCGCTCCTCCCGTGGCCACGTTCCTGTTCACCGGCTTCGAGTTCGGCATGGTGGGCCTCGCCCTGTTCGCCGCCGCGTACGGCCTCGACCACGTGCCCACCGCCGCGATCGTGGGGTTGGGGCACGAGTTCTTCATCTGGTTCGTGTTCGTGACGCTGCTGAAGCGGCAGAGCGACGGGGCGGTGTCCCTGGCTGAGACCGCGATGTCCTTCGTGAGGTCGCCGGTCATCATCGCCATCTTCGCCGGGCTGCTGCTCAACGTGCTCGGGGTGGCCGGTGCGCTCGCCGCCAACCCGTTCTCGGCGGGGGTGCTCGGTGCGCTGGAGTACCTCGCAGCCTTGATCGTGCCGCTCATCCTGCTGGCGGTCGGCTACGGGACGCGGCTCAGCCTCGCCGGGATCAGGCAGGCCGCCCCGCTGGTGGCGGTCCGCTTCGTGGCCTGCCTGATCCTGGCGCTGGTCCTCTCCGAGGTCGTCGTGGGTCGGTGGCTCGGCCTCGACCAGTTCGCCCGGGCGGCGGTCTTCATGCTGTTCATCCTCCCGCCGCCCTTCATCGTCCCGATCTTCCTGCCCGCCCACCGACGCGACGAGGTCGCCTACTCCAACAACGTGCTGAGCCTGTACACCGTCATCAGCGTGGTGACCTTCGTCGCCTACGTGGTCGCCACCGTCGGCTGATCCCGCCCCGGGGTCAGGCCCGCAGCCAGACCGTGGTCTCGCCCGGGAGCGAGTCGGAGACCGGGCCGGAGGCCAGGAGGACCTCGCCCTCGGGCAGTGCGACGGGCGCCTTGCCGAAGTTGGAGACCACCTCCCATCCACCGGGCCGACGGAAGCGCAGCACCTCGTCGTCGTCCGTCGGGATCCACTCCAGCGACTCGTCTGTCTGCAGCTCGCGCCGCAGCTCGAGGGCGCGCCGGTACAGCGACAGCGTCGAGGAGGGGTCGGCCGTCTCCGCCTCGACGGAGTAGCGGCCGAACCACAGCGGCTGCGGCAGGTGCGCGCCGCCGTCGCCGAAACCGAACGACGGGCCGGTGCGGGTCCAGGGGATCGGCACCCGGCAGCCGTCGCGGCCCACCTCATGCTCCCGGTTGCGGAAGAACGACGGGTCGGCGCGCAGCGAGTCGGGGATCTCCGCGACCTCCTGCAGGCCGAGTTCCTCGCCCTGGTACAGGTAGGCCGAGCCCGGCAGCGCCAGGAGGAGCGCCGTCGCGGCACGGGCCCGCCGCAGGCCGGTGGCCGCGTCGAGGAGGACCGGGTCGCCCCCGGCCATCAGCCAGTCGCCGCCGTGCTTGCGCAGCGGCGTACCGTCGGGCCTGGTGCCGGCGAAGGGCGTGCCGTAGCGGCTGGCCGAGCGGATGGTGTCGTGGTTGTTGAGCACCCAGGTCACCGAGGAGCCGGAGACGGAGGCGACCGCCAGGCACTCGTCGATGATGCGATGGAAAGCGCCGGCGTCGTAGTCGGAGAGCTGCAGGTCGAAGAAGAACGACTGCCCCAAGGTGGCCGGGCTCGCGTAGAGCGGGACGCGCGAGGAATGCACGGCGGCCTCGGCGACGGCGGTGCGCGGCGGGTCGTAGGAGTTGAACACCCCACGCCACTGGGCATAGATCTCCTGCAGCTCGTCGCGGTCCCACAGCGGGTGGGTCCCGTCCCTGGGCATCGTGTCGAGTTCCGCCTGCGTGGGCAGCGGCTCCGTCAGGTCCTTGGCGAGCATGTGCGCGGCGTCCACCCGGAAGCCGTCGACGCCGCGGTCGGCCCAGAAGCGCAGGATGCTGAGGAACTCCTCCCGGACCTCGGCGCTGGCCCAGTTCAGGTCGGGCTGCTCGACGGCGAACGTGTGGAGGTACCACTGCCCGTCGGCCACCCGTTCCCATGCGCTGCCTCCGAACAGCGAGACCCAGTCCGTGGGCGGCTCGGAGCCGTCAAGGCCGGTGCCGTCGCGGAAGATGTAGCGCTCCCGCTCCGGCGAGCCCGGGCCCGCCGCGACGGCATCCCGGAACCAGGCGTGCTGGTCCGAGGTGTGGTTGGGCACGATGTCGATGAGGATCCGGATACCCCGCGCGTGCATGCCTGCCACCAGCTCGTCGAAGTCCGCGAGCGTGCCGATGCGGGGGTCGATGTCGCGGTAGTCGATGACGTCGTAGCCGCCGTCGGCCAGGTCCGAGGGGTAGAACGGGCTCAGCCACACCGCGTCGATCCCGAGGCCGCTGAGGTAGTCCAGCCGCGACGCGATGCCGCGCAGGTCCCCGATCCCGTCGCCGTTGCTGTCGGCGAAGCTGCGGGGGTAGATCTGGTAGACGGCGGCCTGCCGCCACCACGAGGCGCTCTGGTCGGAGACCAGGGTTGCCTGGTCGATGGGTTCCTGCATGAGGGGAAGATCCTTCGGCTTGGGGGTGTCAGTGGGCGAGGCGGAGGACGCGGGACTCCCACGGCGCGAGCACCGACGTGGAGTGATCGTCGTGGGTGGCCAGGACCAGCTCGGCGCCGTCGAGGCTGGGCAGGGCCCCCAGCGGGAGTTCCGCCGACGTCGAGGAGCAGTTGGCCAGGACCAGGAGGCTGCTGTCGCCCAGCGTGCGGGTGAAGGCCCAGAGCTGCTGGTGCTCGGGGAGCAGCAGCTCGAAGCGACCCTCGCGCACCACGGCGTCCTCGTGGCGCAGCCTGATCAGGGCCCGGAAGTGCGCGAACACGGATCCCGGATCGCGGCGGGCCGCCTCGGCGTTGATCTCGCGGTAGTTGGGGTTGGCGGGCAGCCACGGCACCCCGGTGGTGAAGCCGGCGTGCGGGCCGTCGTCCCACTGGACGGGGGTGCGGGCGTGGTCGCGGCTCTTCGCCGCGAGCGAGCGCAGCACCTCGGCCTCGGCTGTGCCCAGGGCCGTGGCCAGGGTGTGGTGGTTGATCGACTCGACGTCCAGGTAGTGGCCGATCTCGGTGAACGGGGAGTTGGTCATCCCCAGCTCCTCGCCCTGGTACACGTACGGAGTCCCCTTGTGCAGGTGCAGGACCGTGGCGAGCGTCTTGGCGGAGTTCACGCGGTGCTCGGGCGAGTCGTCGCCGAAGCGGGACACGGCCCGCGGCTGGTCGTGGTTGTCGAGGTACAGCGAGTTCCAGCCCGACTCGGCCAGGCCGTACTGCCACTGGGCCAGGTTGCCCTTGAGCACGGGCAGCGGCAGGTCCGCGAGGTCCCACTTGCTTCCCGACGCCTGGTCGAGGCTGACGTGCTCGAACGTGAACACCATGTTGAGCTCGCGGCGGGCCGGGTCCGTGACGCGGCGTGCCACATCCAGGGTCGCGCCCGGCATCTCGCCGACGGTGAGCAGGTTGAGCTCGTCCAGCCCCACCTCCCCGTTCATCTCGGCGAGGAACTCGTCGAGCCGGGGGCCGTTGGCGATCTGCCTGAAGTCCGCGGACCCCGGGTCGACGGGGCCGCCTGAGGTGAGGTCGGCCGGCTTGGAGATGAGGTTGATCACGTCCATCCGGAAGCCGTCGACGCCGCGGGCCACCCACCAGCGCATCATGGCGTAGACGGCGTGGCGCACCTCCGGGTTCTCCCAGTTGAGGTCCGGCTGCGCGGGGCTGAACATGCTCAGGTAGTACTGCCCGCTGGCCGGGTCGTACGTCCAGGCCGACGGCGCGAAGGCCGCGGCGCTGTCGTCGGGCTCGGCGCCCGGGGTGCCGGGCTCGTGGCCGGGGCGGGCGGGGCGCCAGTAGTACCAGTCGCGCTTCGGCGACGAGGGATCCCTCGACTCGACGAACCAGGGGTGCTGGTCCGAGGTGTGGTTGACCACGAGGTCCATCACCAGCTTGATGCCGCGCCCGTGGGCCTGGGTGAGCAGCTCGTCGAGGTCGTCGAGGGTGCCGAACAGCGGGTCGATGTCCTGGTAGTCCGAGATGTCGTAGCCGTTGTCCACCTGGGGCGATCGGTAGACGGGCGACAGCCAGATGACGTCGACCCCGAGCTCGGCCAGGTGGTCGAGGCGGCTGGTGATGCCTGGGATGTCGCCGATGCCGTCGCCGTTGGAGTCCTGGAACGAGCGGGGGTAGACCTGGTAGACCACCGCGAAGCGCCACCAGCCGTCCGGGCGGGAAGCTGGGGCGGTCTGATGGCGTTCTGCGGTCATGGTTCTCCTTGGCTGGGATGGTGAGGGTGGGGTGGGCCGGTGCGCCCCGGCCCACCCCTTGGATGGTTCGCTCGACGCTACTTGATGGCGCCCTGGGTCAGGCCGGACATCACCCAGCGCTGCGCGAACAGGTAGACGACGATGGCGGGTGCCATGGCCATGAGGTACGACGCGAAGCTCACGTTGTAGCTGTTGCTGAACTGGGTCTGGAAGATGTTGTTGACCACGGGGATCGTCTGCCATTCGGGTTGGGAGATGATCAGCGAGGGCATCATGAAGTCGTTCCAGGAGCTGAGGAAGGCGAAGATGCCCACCGTGGCCGCCATGGGCGACAGCAGGGGGAAGATCAGCTTCCAGAACACCTGCCAGGTGCTCGCGCCGTCCATGCGCATCGACTCCTCGAGCTCCAGCGGGATGGAGCGGAGGAAGGTGCTGAACAGCAGGGTGTTGAACGCCAGCCCGAACACGATGTGGAGAATCGCGACCCCGACGTAGTTGTCCAACCCCAGCAGGCCGGTGAGCCGCACCTGCGGCAGCGCGACCACCGGGAACGGGATGAACATGGCGGCGAGCAGGTAGTAGAAGGAGTACTTGAAGGGCTTGCGATCCCAGTTGCGCACGATGGCGTAGGCGGCCATCGACGACACGAGGATCGCGCCGGCCACGGCCACCAGGGTCACGATCAGGGAGACGAGGAAGGCCCGGGGGAAGTTGGTCAGGCTCCACGCCTCGACGAACCCGCTGAAACTCCACGGGTTCGGGAGGCTGAACGCGTTCAGGTCCGTGGACTGCTGGGTGGTCTTGAAGGCCATCGAGATGGTCACGTAGAGCGGCACGAGGACGGTGACTGCGGCGAGGATCAGCAGGATGGTGGCGGTCCAGTTGACCTTCTCCTGGCCGACCCGCCCGCGGCGCGACGCCGCAGTGGGGGCCGGGACGCCGACGGCGACGGTGGCGAGTGGGGTGCTCATGACCCGGACCTTCCCTGGGTGAGGCGCAGCTGCAGCAGCGCGATGACGATGGTGATGACGAAGAAGACGGCGGCGTTGGCCATCTGGTAGGCGTAGTCTCCGCCGCTGAAGCCGGAGAAGATGGTGAACGCGACGCTGCGGGTTGCGGTGCCGGGGCCTCCCTGGGTCAGGCCGACGATCTGGTCGTAGACCGCCAGGTAGCCCTTGAAGCCGAGGATCATGTTGATGCCCACGTAGCCGGCCACCAGCGGCAGCGTGATGTGCCACAGGTTCTTCGCCGGGGTGGCGCCGTCGATGGAGCTGGCCTCGTAGACCTCACCGGGGACCGTCATGAGGCCCGCGATGTAGATCAGCATGGCGCTGGGCACCGAGCCCCAGGTGGTGACCAGGACGATGGCGAACCATGCCCAGTCCGGGTTGGCCAGCAGGCTCGTCGACAAGCCGTCGATCCCCAGCGCCGCACCGATCTGCGGCAGCGAGTTGTTGAACAGGAAGCGGAAGACGAACGAGTAGATGATGGCCGAGATCACCATGGGGATGACGAAGACGGTGCGCAGCGGGTTGGTGAACTTGATCTTCGAGGTGAGCCCGAGGGCCAGGAAGAAGGCGATGACGTTGACCAGGATGACGGTGACGGCGGCGAACAGGAGGGTGAAGCCGTAGGACGACAGGATGTTCTCGTCGCGGAAGAGGGCCACGTAGTTGCGGAAGCCGATCCACTCGAAGTCGCCGAAGCCCATCGAGTTGGTGAAGCTCATCGTGATGCCCTCGACGGCTGGGTAGGCGATCATCAGGGTGAACACCGCGACGGCGGGCACCAGGAAGAACCAGTAGACGGGTTCGACGGGGCGTCTCGGCCCTGTCTTCGCTGCGGGCGCGCTGGCCCTGGACGGGGTTGACATGCGTGTGACTCCTTTGTCTCAGGCGCGGAAGGCGAGCCGGGCCCAGTCGCGGTCCAGCTGCGCGAGCAGCGGTTCCGGCTCAGCCCCGAGGGCGATCGACTGGAAGTAGTTGGGGGCGGGGATGTTGTTGGGGATGAACTGCGACGGGCCCATGTAGAACCGGCCGCTGTCGTAGTACTCCTGCATACCGATGATCCGCTCGTCGGTGACCGGCGGAGCGTTCTTCGTGGTGCCGAAGCCCAGGAACTCGGCGTTGTAGGGGTCCTGGATCTCCGGCTTCATAAGGTGCTGGAGGAGGGCTCGCGCGCCCTCCTGCCCGTCGGCCACCTCGGGCACCCAGAGCGCCAGGTCGATGTTGACGCGGACCTTGAGGTCCTCGGGGTTGTCGGTGGCGGGGAGGGGGAACGTGCCGAGGTCCAGCTCGTTGCCCACCTTCTCGAACTCGCCGAAGGCCCAGGGGCCCTGGAAGATCATCGCTGCGGCGCCGTTGGCGAAGGCGGTGTTGCCGTCGCCGTATCCGCGGCTCCCCGCGTCGTCATTGATGTATCCGGTGAGCTGGACCATCTTCTGCACCGGCTCGAGCATGGTCTTCTGGAAGGACACCTCGGAGTCGGGGCCGACGTCGGCGCCGATCTCGTTCATCTTCCGGTAGAACTCGGCGATGTCGACCATGCCGCCGGCCGGGTAGTCGAACCAGCCCTGCATGATGGTCCACGGGTCCATGAACGTGGCGTAGAACGGGGTGACTCCTGCGGCGGTGAGCTTCTCGCACACGTCGATGAGCGCATCCCACGTGGTGGGCACCTCGACGCCGTTGTCGGCGAAGATGCGCTTGTTGTAGATCACGGACGCGGCCATCGCGGAGTAGGGGAGCACGCTGATGCGATCCTCGTACTGCGGGTAGGACTTCGACAGCTCGATGATGTCGTCGCGGATGGTGGCGGCCTCCGGCAGGTCCGAGAGGTCCGAGAGCGCACCGCGCTCCATGAACCTGGCCATCTCCAGGTTGTAGTTGAGCATCCCCAGGTCCGGCGGGTTGCTGCGCACGAAGCTCGCCGACAGGTTCGTCGAGATGTCGTGCAGGATCCGGAACTGGTCCTGCGAGGCGGTGAAGTCGGCAGCCAGCTGGCGGAAGTAGGGCACCGCCTCCGGCTTGGACTGGTGGAACAGGATGGTCTGCTGCGAGCCGGACGAGCAGCCGGTGGCCCAGGGAAGGGCGCTGGCGGCTCCCACCGCCGCCAGCCCCTTCAGGAAGGTGCGCCGGGGCGCGATGAGTGGTGAGTGAGGCACGTCGTTGTCCCTTCGTCGTGGATGACGGAACGGTTTACTTCGAGTAATAGATTTAATTATCGAAGAAACCCGCTGAGCACTAGGATGCATCACGAAAGCGGACGCGTCAAGGGGGTGTGGGCAATGGCCTCGATGGATCGTCAGGCGCGTCATCGGGCCAGCACCGCGGCGGTCCTGGATTACGCGTGGGAGGCGGCGGCCTTCGGGGCGGACCAGCTCATCGCCGCCCTGGGCCTGACCCGCTCGACCGCGCTCGCGGCGGTGGACACGCTGATCGAGATCGGCCTTGTCAGCGAGCTGTCGGGGCCGCTCGCCGAGCCGGGGCAGCGCATCGGGCGGCCCGCCAGGCGCTTCGAGCTCCGCGGGGATGCGGGCCTCCTCCTGGGGCTGGATGCCGGGGGTCGACGGTTCACCGCCATCCTCGCCGACCTGACGGGCAGGGAGCTGGCGCGCGAGCACCTCGAGGTGGCCAGCTACTTCGACCTGGAGGATGCCGACCCCGCAGACCGGCGCGCGGCGGCCTTCCGCGTGGTCGACGCGGTGCTCGACGCGGCAGGGCGCAGCCGCGCAGACGTCATCGCGGTGGGCGTCGGCGTGCCGGCGCCTGTCGACGGGCGGGGGGCCTCGCCGTCGAACCCGTCGGGGTTCTGGCGCTACATGAACGCGGACCTGCACCAGGCGCTGAGCGAGGCGTTCCCCGCCGTGCGGGTGGAGAACGACGGCGCGCTGGCGGCCATGGCTGAGGGAGCGTTCGGCGAGGCCCGAGGCCGGGAGCACTTCGTCGCCATGTTGTCCGGGCTCCGGCTCGGCTCCGGTGTGGTCCTGGAGGGCCGGTTGGTGCGCGGTGCGCATGGGGGAGTGGGCGAGCTGGAGGCGCTGGCGTACGTCTCCGGCGTGGGTGGCACCTGGGGCCTGGGCTATCTGGCCGAGCAGTGGTTGCGCGCCCAGGTGGGTCGCGGGCTGATCCCGGCCTACCATCCGTGGGCTCAACTGCCTGAGGGTGACCTCACCGCCGAGGTGGTGCTCTCCCAGGCGAGGCTCTCCGACCCTGTGTCGCGGCCGCTGCTGGAGGAGTTGGGCGGCACGCTGGGGCGCATCTGCACGGTGCTGTCGCGGTTCTACGACCCCGAGGTCGTCGTGGTGTGCGGGGCGGTTGCGGCCGCGCTGGGGGAGGTCATCGAGCTCGCGGCCGCCCACGTCGCGGAGGAGGTGGAGATCCCGCCCCCCGCCATCGTCGCGTCGCGGCTCGGCGGTGACGTCGTGGCGCTCGGAGCCGTCTCCGCCGCCCGCGAGGCCGCGAGGGAGATCGTCCTCCGGCTGAGGACGCCCGCCGCCATTTGATTACCCAAGGTAATGAACTAAGGTAAGGAGTTGCTGCGAAAGGACTCCATGCCGGACTACGACCCAGACCTCCTCACCCTCGCCAACGACCTCCGCGTCGCCTGCCAGCGCATCTCCCGCCGGGTGCGGTTCGAGAGCACCAGCGACGTCGCGCCGCACCAGTTCTCGGTGCTGGTGGCCGTGCATCACGTCGGCCCCCAGACGCCCACGCAACTGGCCGCCCGCGATGCCGTGAGCACCCCGTCGATGACGCGCACGGTGAACTGCCTGGCGGACAGGGGATTGGTCGAGAGGTCCCAGCACCCCGACGATGGGCGCCAGATCCTGGTCAGCATCACGCCCGAGGGCACCCGCGTGGTGGAGGAGACGATCGCAAGCCGCGACACCTGGATGCTCGCGCACATCGCGGCGCTCGACGACGCGCAGCTTGCGCTCCTGAGGCGGGCGGCGACCCTCCTGGACGAGGTGTCGCATGCGGAGTGAGCGGGGGCGCATGTTCGCCTCCTTCACCGTCCGGAACTATCGCCTGTTCTTCGCCGGCGCCCTGGTCAGCAACATCGGCACGTGGGTGCAGCGCGTGGGGCAGGACTGGCTGGTCCTGACCGAGCTGACCGACGGTTCCAGCGCCGCGCTGGGCATCGTCACCGCGCTCCAGTTCCTGGCCATCCCGGTCCTCGCCCCTTACGCGGGAGCGCTGGTGGACCGGATGCCGAAGCGGCGCATGCTCGCCGTCACCCAGGCACTGCTCGGCATCACGGCCCTGGCTCTGTGGCTCGTCGTGGCGCTGGGGGTGGTGGAGCTCTGGCACGTGTACCTGTTCGCCTTCCTCCAAGGGGTGGTGACGGCCTTCGACAACCCGGCCCGGCAGTCCTTCGTCTCCGAGATCGTCCCGCCCGAGCTGTTGCCCAACGCGGTGGGCCTCAACTCCACGTCCTTCAACGGCGCCCGCTTGATCGGGCCAGGAGCGGCCGGCCTGCTCATCGCCGCCTTCGGCGTCGGGCCAACGCTGCTGATCAACGCGGTGAGCTTCGGCGCCATGCTTGCGGCCGTCGTCGCGTTGCGGCCCGGCGAGCTGCGGCCCTCCAAGCGGGTCAAGGCGCGGGGCGCCACCCGCGAGGGTCTGCGCTACCTGCGGGGTAGGCCGGACCTCATCGTGCTCATGGTCATCGTCTTCGCGCTCGGTACCTTCGGCATGAACTTCCAGATCTACAACGCGACGATGGCCACCGAGGTGTTCGGGAAGGGCGCCCAGGAGTACGGGCTGCTCGGCACCATCATGGCGATCGGCACGCTCGGCGCCGCGCTCGCCGCGACCCGCCGCACGCAGCCCGGGCTGCGCACCGTCCTCGCCGCGCTCGGTGCGTTCGCGGTGAGCACCGCGCTCCTGTCCGCCGCGCCCAGCTTCGTCGTCTACGCGATCCTGCTGGTGCCCACCGGATTCTTCGCCCTGACCGTGATGACGACGGCGAACGCCGCCGTCCAACTGGGCACGGCTCCAGAGTTCCGCGGCCGCGTGATGGCCGTCTACATGGCCATCTTCATCGGCGGAACCCCGCTCGGCGCGCCGCTCATCGGCTGGCTGGGGGAGCTGTGGGGCCCGCGCTCCATGGTGCTCATCGGTGCCCTCACCACGGGCGCGGCGGCGCTCGGCGTGCTGGCCTACCTAATGCTCCACGACGGGGTCCGGCTCGCGGTCGAGCGGGGCTGGCCGCTGCGTCTCAGGGTCTGGGTCGCCCAGAGGGAGGCGCAGCCGGCGAGCCGCTGACCCTGGATGGACGCACGCCCGAGTTGTCTGCCCCTGAACGCCGATGAGGCGCCACCTGGTGGGTGGCGCCTCATCGGCTTTGGGTGTTCCTCGGTCAGCTCAGCGAGTCGATGATCTCGTTGAGCGTCTGGGAGGGGCGCATCACCGCCGTCGCCTTGGCGTCGTCGGGGCGGTAGTACCCCCCGATGTCGGCAGGCTTGCCCTGCACCGCCAGCAGCTCAGCCACGATCGTCGCCTCGCTGTCGGCGAGTGCAGCGGCCACCGGCCCGAAGACGGCGGCCAGTTCCGCGTCGTCGGTCTGCGCGGCCAGCTCCTGCGCCCAGTACAGAGCCAGGTAGAAGTGCGAGCCGCGGTTGTCGATGCCGCCGAGCTTCCTGGTGGGGGACTTGTCGTTGTCCAGGAAGGTGCCGGTGGCGCGGTCGAGGGTGGCCGCCAGGATCCCCGCCCGGGCGTTGCCCTCGGTCTGGGCGAGGTGCTCGAACGAGGCGGCCAGCGCGAGGAACTCCCCGAGCGAGTCCCAGCGCAGGTAGTCCTCCGCCACGAGCTGCTGGACGTGCTTCGGGGCGGAGCCGCCCGCGCCCGTCTCGAACAGCCCGCCGCCGGCCATGAGCGGGACCACCGACAGCATCTTGGCCGAGGTGCCGAGCTCGAGGATGGGGAACAGGTCCGTCAGGTAGTCGCGCAGCACGTTGCCGGTCACCGAGATGGTGTTCTCACCGCGACGCAGCCGCTCGACGGTGAACCGCGTGGCCTCGACGGGGCTCATGATCTCGATCTGGAGGCCCTCTGTGTCGTGCTGGGCGAGGTAGGCGCGGACCTTCTCGATGAGGTTGCGGTCGTGCGCGCGCTCGGTGTCCAGCCAGAACACCGCGGGCCAGCCGGTGAGGCGGGCGCGGGTGACCGCGAGCTTGACCCAGTCCTGAATGGGGGCGTCCTTGGTCTGGCACGCGCGCCAGATGTCGCCGGCGGCCACGTCGTGGCTCATGAGGACCGTGCCGGAGGCGTCGACCACCTCCACGACGCCGTCGGCCACGATCTCGAAGGTCTTGTCGTGGGAGCCGTACTCCTCGGCCTTCTGGGCCATGAGGCCCACGTTGGGCACCGTGCCCATGGTGCGCGGGTCGAAGGCGCCGTGGGCCTGGCAGTCCTCGATGACGGCCTGGTAGACGCCGGCGTAGGACGAGTCCGGGAGGACGGCGAGCGTGTCCGCCTCCTCGCCGTCGGGGCCCCACATGTGGCCCGACTGACGGATCATCGCGGGCATCGACGCGTCGACGATGACGTCCGACGGGACGTGCAGGTTGGTGATCCCCTTGTCGGAGTTGACCATGGCGAGCGTCGGCCCGTCGGCCAGGCCCTGCTCGAAGGCGGCCCTGATCTCGGCGCCGTTGGGCAGGGCGTCGAGGCCGGCGAGGATGGCGCCCAGGCCGTCGTGGGTGGAGAGGCCGGCCGCCGCGAGGTCCGCGCCGTAGCGCTCGAACACCTCGGGGAAGAACGCCTCGATGACGTGGCCGAAGATGACGGGGTCCGAGACCTTCATCATGGTGGCCTTGAGGTGGACGGAGAACAGGACGCCGGACTCCTTGGCCGCGGCCACCTGGGTGCGGAGGAACTCGTCCAGCGCGGCGGCGCGCATCGCGGTGGCGTCCACGACCTCGCCCTCGAGCACCTTCAGGCCGTCCTTGAGCACCGTCTCGGTGCCGTCGGCGGCGCGGTGCCGGATGGTGAGGGTGTCCGCGGCGGGCAGCACGACCGACTGCTCGTTGTGGCGGAAGTCCCCGGCCTCCATCGTGACGACGGCGGTCTTGGACTCCGGCGTCCATGCGCCCATGCGGTGGGGGTTCTTCTTGGCGTAGTTCTTCACCGACTCGGGCGCGCGTCGGTCCGAGTTGCCCTCGCGCAGCACCGGGTTGACGGCGGAGCCCTTGACGCGGTCGTAGCGGGCGCGGACCTCGCGCTCCTCGTCGCTCTGGGGGTCCTCCGGGTAGTCGGGGAGCGCGAAGCCCTGGGACTGGAGTTCGGTGATCGCCGCCTTGAGCTGGGGTACCGACGCGGACACGTTGGGCAGCTTGATGATGTTGGCTTCCGGCTGCTTCGCCAGTTCGCCGAGTTCGGTCAGGGCATCGTCGATCCGCTGGTCCTCCGGGAGCGTGTCCGTGAACTGGGCGAGGATGCGGGCCGCCAGCGAGATGTCACGGGTCTCGACGCCCACCCCGGCCTGGCCGGCGTAGGCGTTGATGATGGGAAGGAGGGAATACGTGGCGAGCAGCGGGGCCTCGTCGGTGAGGGTGTAGATGATCTTGCCCATGTGCAGTGAACTCCTCAGGTTTGACTGGGGCTCAGCTTATCGGTGCGTCACGAAGTTCGACGGTGGCGAACACCCCCACTGCGCCGGACCACGTTCTTTGGAGGAACCCGCCGGATTGGGTAGCCTGTACCCACGAGTATCTGACAGATTCCGCGGCCAGTCCGCGAAGGACAAAGCAAGGGGGTCGACCCGATATGGGGCGCGGCCGTGCAAAGGCGAAGCAGACCAAGGTGGCCCGCGATCTGAAGTATCGCGCGGTGGACACCGATTTTTCGTCTCTGGAGCGCGAGCTCCGGGGCGGCGCGATCGTCGACGAGACCACCAACGACATCCCTGAAGCCTACGCAGAGACGACGGGCGACGACGACGACTACAACGACGAGTACGAGCGCCGCACTTCCTGAGGCCGGGCACTCGTGGGTGCCCGACGCCGAACTGCCAGGCTACGAGCAGCTTGTCATCCCTCTCCCGGATGCGCCCGTCTATGCCCTGGAGCCGGAGGGCAGCCTGGTGGCCACCCTCGTCCGGCGCAACCCGCCGACCGGCACTCGGGCCGTCCTCTACATCCACGGCTGGAACGACTACTTCTTCCAGGCGCACCTCGCCGACGAGATGGCGGCCCAGGGCTACGACTTCTACGCCATAGACCTGCGCCGCTACGGCCGCTCCCTGCGCGACAAGCAGCTCGCGGGCTACATCGTCCACCTCACTGACTACTTCCAGGAGCTGGACCAGGCGCTCGCCACCCTCGTCGACGAGGGCCACGACCACATCGTGCTCATGGGGCACTCGACGGGGGGCCTCGTCGCCTCCCTGTGGGCCCACGAGCGCCCAGGTGTCTTCGCCGCGTTGATCCTCAATGCACCCTGGCTGGAACTGCAGGGCAACTCCGTGTTGCGCCCCGCCACCCAGCCGGTGCTCAGCGCCGCCCGCGCCGTGGTGGCCACCACCGCCCTCCCGCAGCTGGACACCGGCTTCTACCGCCGTTGCATCGCCAAGGCCGAGGGAGGGGAGTGGGAGTACAACCACAACCTCAAGGGCGACCCAGCCTTCCTCATCCGGGTGGGGTGGATGGCCGCCATCCTCGAGGGCCACGCCCGGGTCGCCCTCGGCCTGTCCATCGACTGTCCCGTCCTCGTGGCCGTCTCGACCCGCAGTGATTTCCGGCGCACCTGGGACGAGGCCTTGAGGCTGGCGGACATCGTCCTCGACGTCGATCGGATCGCCGCACGGGCGCCCAAGCTCGGGCCGCTCGTCGTGATCGTGCGCATCGCCGACGCCCTGCACGATCTGGTGTTGTCGCGGGAGGACGTGCGGGTCAAGGTCTTCGAGGAGTTCGCCCGGTTCCTGCGCTGCTACGCGGGCTGACTTCCTGAGGCGCGTACCGGCTGATGAAATGGCCCCCAACCCGCATGTACTACGGCATGTAGCACTATGATGCGTCGTAGGAGACGTGTCATGACTGCACCCAACGGAGTACGTGCCTGGCTGACCAGGCCCCGGCTGCTCATCGCAGCGGCCGTCTTCGTCGTGGGCTCACTCATCGGTGTGGGGTTGTTCACCTTCGTCTACGCCCGGGGGATCTCCTACCTGGGAAATGACCCGGCGTCCTGCGTCAACTGTCATGTGATGGAGCGCCAGTACGACGCGTGGATGGCCGGGAGCCACTCGAACGTGGCCACCTGCAACGACTGTCACGCACCCCACGACAATCTCCTCAACAAGTACCTCGTCAAGGCTGACAACGGGTTCTGGCACGGGCTGAAATTCACCACCGGCTGGTATCCCGAGAACATCGAGATCCGTGACTCCAACCGGGCCGTCACCAACGAGGCGTGCCTCTACTGTCACGCGGAGTTCACGAGCGATATGCGCATGACCGCCGGCAGCGCGCAGGTCAACTGCACCCGCTGCCATGTCAACGTCGGGCACAGGAGCAGGTGAGGCAGATGACTACCACCGAACAACCCCGGACCACGCCGGAGAGGAAGAAGCGCAACCGTCGCATCGGCATCCTCGTTGCCGCGATCGCGATCACCGCGGTGGTCACGGCGGGCATCACCGCGCTGCTGGCCAACGTCATCGAACGCATGGGGGAAGCCAGCGACTCCTTCACCAAGGTGGTTGAGGTGGACGACACCGTGGTGGATCCCGCGGTGTGGGGTCAGAACTTCCCGGCCCAGTACCAGTCCTTCCTGCGGACCCAGGAGATGGTGGCCACCACGCACGCGGGCTCTGTGGCAGAGGAGCGCACGCCCACAGCCACGGACCCCAGGACTGTGATCTCCACCAGCCGGCTGGAGGAGGACCCGCGCCTCAAGGACATGTGGGCGGGCTACCCGTTCTCCGTCGACTACCGGCACGCCCGTGGACACGCATACATGCTGGAGGATCAGCGCTACACGCTCCGGGTCACCGAATTCAACCAGCCCGGGACGTGCCTCAACTGTCACGCGTCCACCGTCGCACTGATGAACGAGCTCGGCGACGGTGACCGGGACGCGGGATTCGAGGCCATGAACCAGATGGCCTACACCGACGTGACCAAGCTGGTGGAGCACCCGGTGGCGTGCATCGACTGCCACGACCCCGAGACCATGGAGCTGCGGATCACCCGCCCGGCGTTCGAGCGCGGCATCGCGGCGCTCAAGGCCAGCGAGGGCGTGGAGGACTACGACGTCAACCGCGACGCCACCAGGCAGGAGATGCGCAGCTTCGTGTGCGGCCAGTGCCATGTGGAGTACTACTTCGAGAAGGACACCAAGGAACTCGTCTTCCCGTGGACCAAGGGCCTGGACATCGACCAGATCTGGGAGTACTACCTGGAGGACGGCCACAAGGACTTCGAGCACGCCACCACGGGCGCACAGGTGGTCAAGGCCCAGCACCCGGAGTTCGACATCTTCTGGTCCAACTCGGTGCACGCGGCCAACGGCGTGAGCTGCGCCGACTGCCACATGCCCTACGAGGCAGAAGGCGCCCGCAAGGTCACCAGCCACCACATCCAGTCGCCGCTGCTCGCGGTCAACTCCTCCTGCATGACGTGCCACCACACCAGCGAGGAGGAGATGACCCAGCGCGTGGTTGGCATCCAGGACCAGTTCATCGGCACGCGCGACGTGGCCTTCGACTCGCTCGTGGCGCTGATCCGGGCACTGGAGACGGCGCAGACGGACGGCACCCCGGCGGAGGCGATCGAGCAGGCACGCGAGTTCCAGAACAAGGCGAGCTTCTACCTGGATTACGTGTACTCCGAGAACTCCTACGGGTTCCACGCGCCGGCCTACATCCAGCGGATCCTCGCGGATTCGCTCGACGCGTCGCGCAAGGGTCAGCTGGTCCTCAGCGGAGTCGACGTCACCACTCTGGAGCCCTCCGACATCAGCGCGGAGAACGAGAAGAAGTCCGAGGAACGTGGAGCCTGACACCAGCGCGCGGCCCGGGGCCCCCGACACGGTCGAGGGCCCCGCGGACGCGCACACCCAACTCCTGCTGGACTTTCTCGCCACGGCCCCTGGGCCGCTGCGGGACTGGGCCGACGCCCGCTCGGACGAGGCACGAGCGCTCGCCTCGTCAGCGCAGCCGGAACCCCCGTCGATCACGCCCACCGGGGTCCACGACGCGGCAGACCTCGCCTTGGCCGAGCTGGGGGAGCACGACGACGAGCCCCGCCGTCGCCCCGTCGTCCACACGCCGGCGGACAAGCCAGCGGCCCTGGTCACGTCGGTGCCCAGAAAGTCCGGGTTTCTCATGCCATTGCTGGGCGTGCTGCTGGTTGCGGCGGTGGTCTACGGGGTGTTCCGGCTGGGTCTCCCCGCGGACACCGCGGCTCCCGCGACCACGGAGGCAACCCAGGCGTCGGCCACCGACAGCGTGGCCCGCAGGGCCGAGCTGGAGGCCACGCTGGCGGACAGGCCGGAGGATGTCGCAGCCAACCTCGAACTCGGCGTGCTCACCTTCAACGACGGTGATGTGAAGCGGGCGGAGCAGCTCTGGACGACGGTGACAGAGGTGGACCCCAGCAATCCGCAGGCCTGGTTCAACCTGGGTTTCGTCCACCTGTCGGAGGATCCGCCCAACGCCGAGGCGGCTCAGGCCGATTGGCAGAGGGTGCTCGACGTGGCGCCGGATTCGGACCTGGCGGCCACCGTGCGCTCCCACCTGGATGCGTTGGCCGCCTCAGTGGCCTCCCCGTCCCCGTCCAGCGAGGAGTGAGGGGCCGTGCGCGAGCTGTTCAGCTGGATCTACCGGGTTCTGCGTTCGAAGCTGCTGGGGGTTCTGGTCATCCTGGCGATGGCCGTGCTGTCGTTGCTGGGCACCCTGATCGTCCAGGCCCCCTCGGGGCTGGACACCCTCGCCAGAGCAGACTGGCTGGAGTCCGTGCGGCCCCGCTACGGCGGATGGACGTCCGTCCTCGAGTTCCTCGGCCTGTTCGGGCTCTGGACCTCCCCGCTGTTCCTCGCAGTGACGGCCCTGCTGGCGATGTCGATCATCGCCTGCACCGTCCACCGGCTTCCGCAACTCTGGGAGCGCGCCACCCGTCCCCGTACCCATGTGACTGAAAAGTTCTTCGACCATGCCCAGTACCGGGCCGAGATGACGCTGCCGCTGAGTCCGCAGGAGGCGGACGGCCACGTGCGCTCCGTGCTGGGTGGCCAGCGCTACCGCTTCCTTGCGGATGAACGGCTCGCCGCCCCCGCCGTCGGCCTCTACGCCGACCGGTTCAGGTGGGGCCCCTTCGGCACGGCCATCGCCCATGCCGCCATGGTGGTCATCCTGGCGGCCTTCGGGGTGTCCGCGTTCACCGGCTTCGAGCAGAACCTCGACATCGCCGTCGGCGAGAGCGTCGAGGTGGGCCACGGCACCGGTCTCACGGTCACCGCCCAGTCCTTCAAGGACTCCTACGACGATGCCGGCCGCCCCACGGACTACGTGAGCCACCTCGTCGTCACCCGCGACGGTGCCGTGCTTGATGCCCGCGACGTCCGGGTCAACTCGCCGCTGGTGGTGGAGGGCACCGCGCTTCACCAGGCCTCCTTCGGGATCGCGGCCCGCATCCGCATCGCCGACGATGCCGGCGCCACCCTGTTCGAGGGATCGGTCCCGTTGAAGTGGCAGAGCAACGACGGGCGCTACGCCATCGGCAAGGTCACCCCGGAGGGCGCCGGCACCGAGGTACTGGTCGTCACGCCCGCCTCCGGTGCGGTCGACGCGGCCATCACCGCGGGGAGCGCCGTCTTCGAGCTCTACGACGTGGCCAGCGGCGAGAAGATCGACGTGTTGCCCGTGGAGCAGGGGGAGACCGCTTCCGGGGACGGGCTGCAGCTCACCTTCGAGCGGGAGCAGCGCTACACCGGCATCATCGCCCGCCAGGACCCGGGGGCGATGTGGATGTGGGTGGGCTCGGCCCTGCTGGTGATCGGCATGACGATGACCTTCACGCTGCGCCACCGCCGCCTCTGGGTGCGCGCCGTGCCGGAGGGGGATCACACGATGCTGCGCATCGCCTCCGCCGAGAAGTTGGACACCACCTTCGAGCGGCACTTCCGTGCCCTCGTGGAGCAGATCGACGCGACCGCCCCGGACGGTGCTGAGAAGGAGCCTGTTGATGCTCGAGTTCGCTGAATATCTGGTCACCGCCGCCGCGGTCTTCGTCCTGCTGGGCCTGGTCAGCGGCATCGCGCTGGTCACCTCGCGCCGCAGGAATCCCGTTGCGACGGTCAGCGTGCGCGCGAAGGTCAGTGTGGGTGGTGCCGCGTTGGCTCCCGCGCAGTCCGAGGCGCCCGTGCAGGCCGGACGGGGCACCAGTCTGGGGTGGTACGCCACGGCGTTCCAGGTGATCGCGCTGCTGCTGCTGACGGCCTACATGGCGATCCGGATGAGCCTCACCGGGCACGGGCCGTTCGCGAACCAGCACGAATTCGCCGTCGCCTTCACGTGGGGGATCCTGTTGGTCAACCTGTTCTTCGGGTTGCGCTACCGGATCAGGATGCTGTCGCTGGTCGTGCTGCCCGTGGCGGCGGCCATGCTGGTCTACGCGCTGAGCCTGGACACCGGGGTCCGGCCCTTGATCCCTGCCCTTCAGAACAACCTGCTGCTGACCCTGCACGTCGGGTTCGCGATCATCGCCTACGGCGCCGCCTGCGTGTCCTTCGGCGCGGCCGTGCTCTACCTTCTCCACCCTCACATCACCCGCGTCCACCTGCCGCGGCAGGAGGTCCTTGACGATGTGGGTTACCGGGCGGCCGTCATCACCTTTCCTCTGCTCACCATCATGATCGTGCTGGGCTCGGTGTGGGCGAGCACCGCGTGGGGTCGCTACTGGGGTTGGGACCCGAAGGAGACCGCAGCGCTGGTCACCTGGCTGGTCTACGGCGCGTTCCTGCACGCCCGGGTCGTGCGGGACTGGCGAGGCACCAAGGCCTCCTGGCTTCTCGTGATCGGGTTCCTCACCATCCTGTTCGCCTACTTCGGCAACCACTTCTTCGGAGGGCTGCACTCTTATGCCTAGCAACCGGGCCCGGGGGCGCCTCCTTGGCACTCTGGGGCTCGCTGTGCTCGTCGCGCTGGTCGTCGGCGGTATCTACCTCATCAAGGGTGGGGCGGCCAGTGAGGCGGCCTCCACGGGGCAGGCGGTGCCGCTCCAGGGGCCGTCCGTCGGGGCCCTCGCCCCCGGATTCAGGGCATTGGACATCGACGGGGCCCCGGTCTCGCTCGAGGACTATGCCGGCCGACCCGTATGGCTGCTGTTCCAGGCCACCTGGTGCTCGATCTGCCGCGCGGAGCTTCCTGACGTGGAGGAGGCGTCGGATCGCATCGACGTGGTGGCCATCTACCTGCGCGAGGACCGCGAGCTGGTGACCGACTACGCGGCGCGGATGGGGCTGAGCATCACGAGCGTGCCGGACCCGATCGGCGAGATCTCGCTGCGTTACCTCGCCTCGTCAGTGCCGACGCACTACTTCATCAACGCCGACGGGACGGTGGCGGACATCCGCAAGGGTGCGCTATCCCCGGACGAGATCGATGAGGCCCTCGCGCTGCTCAGTGTGGGCTAGAACCGAAAGAACCCCGCCGGGGCGGGGTATCGGTGGCCAGGGCCGGGATCGAACCGGCGACCTTTCACTTTTCAGGCGAACGCTGCTACCAGCTGAGCTACCTGGCCAGGTGGCCGGGCGTTTAAGCCGACCTAGCGACCCCGACGGGACTCGAACCCGCGACCTCCGCCGTGACAGGGCGGCGCGCTAACCAACTGCGCTACGGGGCCAATTTCTTGACCTGCTGGCCGTGCCAGCCCGGTAACTATAGCGTGCCTTCTTCCCCGAAGGGAAATCGAGCGAAACACCTTGTCGTCACCGGTTTGCGCGCACTCCCGAGAGAGTGCGCAGCAGCATCCCCAACGGGATTCGAACCCGTGCTGCCGCCGTGAAAGGGCGGAGTCCTGGGC
>JAPUEL010000061.1 GCA_027492545.1 Propionibacteriaceae bacterium | reverse complement strand
CAGTGGGGCAACCGTGACGACGACCGTCGATTCGATCGGCGTGGAGACGCTGAGGAGCGTGCGTACCAGCCGGGTACGGCGCCACGCTCCGACGAGCCCGAGACCCCCCGCGACTTCGTCGAGTCCGAGCTGCCCGTCGGTGTGAGGGCGGAGCTAAAGGGGCTTCCCAAGGACCTGGCCGAGACGGTAGGCGCGCACATCTGGGCGGCCGGGCAACTTGTGGACCTTGATCCCGAGCTCGCGTTCAGGCACGCCGAGGCCGCACGCCGTCGGGCCGGCCGACTCCCCATCGTGAGGGAGGCAGCTGCCGAGACCGCCTACGCGGCAGGTGAGTACGCGGTCGCTCTGCGTGAGTTCCGGGCGATCCGGCGGATGTCCGGTGGCGACGAGCTCATCCCGGTGATCGCCGACTGCGAGCGGGCGCTGGGGAGGCCCCGTGACGCGCTGCAGGTACTGAGCGAGCTCAACCCGAAGACCAGGGACATCTGGCTGCGCATCGAGTGCCTCCTCGTGGAGGCGGGCACGCGTGCTGACATGGGCCAGAAGCCCGAGGCGATGCGCCTGCTTCAGGCCGCGATCAGCCGTAAGGTCGGGCCGCCCTTCGGCCAGGCCCGCCTGCGCTACGCCTACGCCAACCTCCTCGAGGAGGAAGGCGACGTCGAGGGCGCCCGGGAGTGGTTCAGCTCGGCTGCCGCACTCGACCAGGGGACCGAACTCGACACCGCTGATCGCATCGCGCGGCTCGACGGCGTGGTCCTCCCCGACTTCGAGCTCGAGGACGACGACGACACGGACGACCACGACGACACGGACGACCAAGACGACCACGACGACGACGAGGCACTCGACGCGTCCGACGAGGATCTGGCTGATCACGAGGACGACGTCGATGACGAAGATGTCGCGCGCGAGGACGCCAGCGGCGCCCTCGATCTGGACGAGGTGCCCGGCGGGGACCTGGATCTGGACGATTCGCCCGAGGGAGACTTGGCTGTGGACGACGAGGGCTCGGAAGGGTTCGAGGGCTCCGCGCCCGACGGGGACTTGGTCGACGAGGCCTCACCTGGGTTCGGGGACACCGCACCCGAGGGCGACGCCGAGGATGGGGACTCCGTGCCCGAGGGCGACGCCGAGGATGAGGACGTCACCGAGACCGACGAGCAGGACGACGATCAGCCGGCCCCCGCCGGTGTGACCGACGACGACGCAGAGCGGGCCGCCGACGACGGGGACGCCGTCGACGACAACGCCGACCTTGAGGAGGAGAAGCACTGATGCAGGCTCTGGCGGCCGCCTACGACGCGGCGCTGTTCGATCTCGACGGCGTGATCTACCTCGGCCCCTATGCGGTCGAGGGCGTCGCCGAGGCGCTCGACGAATTGAGATCCCGGGGGACCCACCTCGGCTTCGTCACCAACAACGCAGCCCGGACGCCGGCGGCGGTGGCCGAGCATCTCACCGAGCTCGGCATCCATGCGGGGGAGGAAGACGTGGTCAACTCGACCCAGGCCACTCTGCGCACGCTCGCCGCGGACCTGCCCCCAGGCGCCCGGGTCCTCGCCGTCGGCACAGAGGCCCTCGCCGAACAGCTCAGCGGAGCTGGCTTCACGGTGGTGACCTCGCTCGAGGACGAGCCTGTCGCCGTCGTGCAGGGCTACAGCCCCACCATTGCGTGGCAGCGGCTCGAGGAGGCGGCCCTCGCGGTTCAGCGGGGCGCCGCCTGGTACGCCACGAACCCGGACCTGACCAGGCCCTCGGACCGGGGCATCGTGCCGGGGCTGGGGTCTCAGCTGGCCGTCGTGCGCGTCTGCGTGGACGTGGAGCCGAAGATCGCCGGCAAGCCCTACCGCCCGCTGCTGGACGAGACGGTGCTCCGGCTGGGCGCGGGGCATCCGATCTTCGTCGGGGACCGCACCGACACCGACATCCTGGGCGCCAACAACGTCGGCATGGATTCCCTGTTCGTCTTCACCGGAGCGCACGGGAAGGCAGACCTCGCGGAGGCCCCACCCGCCTATCGCCCCACCTACATCGGCTACGACGCCTCTGCCCTCCTCGAACCGCCGCGGGAGGCCGAGTTCCGGGGAGAGCGCTTCGTGTGCGGCTACCAGGAGATCGACATCATGGACGGCTTCGGCTACCTGTCGACCAAGCCTGTGACGCGCGACGAGCAGCTGGACGCGCTCTGGGCGGCGCTTCAGGCGGCCTGGCGGCTCGAGGTCGACATCTCCGCCGTGCTCAACTCGCTCGACACCCTCCGATGACCGCTCCCAGCCCCGCAGACTCGGCACCCTCCGATGTGAGGCGGACCGCGCTGGTCCACGCGACGATGGCGGGGCTGGAGGGTCTCGAGGATCTGCCGCTGGGCGAGCAGATCACCCTCCTGGGCGAAGCTCAGAGCGTGTTGGCGGGGGTGCTCAACAACGATCCCGGCCTCAACCAGCCGGGAATCCCCGGCGTGGCGCGGTGAGGCTGGACCTCGCCCTCGTCGAGCGTGGACTCGCGCGCTCCCGCACGCACGCCGCCGCGCTGATCGCCGACGGGAGGGTGCGGGTCAACGGCATCGTCGCCTCGAAGCCCTCGACCCAGGTCGATGGCTCCGCCGAGGTCGCCGCGGAGGTTGAGCAGTGGGTGTCGCGGGCGGCGCACAAGCTGATCGGGGCGCTGGACGGCTCGGGGGTGACGGTGGGGGGCGCGGTCCTCGATGCCGGCGCCTCCACGGGCGGGTTCACGCAGGTGTGCCTGGAGCGCGGGGCGGCGCTCGTCCACGCCGTCGACGTGGGCCACGGTCAATTGGCCCCGCTGCTCCGCGAGGACCCTCGCGTCCGGGTGCACGAGGGACTCAATCTGCGCTCGCTCACCCTCGCCCACCTGGATGGGAAGCCGGTGGATCTCGTCGTCGGTGACGTGTCCTTCATCTCCCTGAAGCTCCTGCTGCCCGCGATGCTTGCCGTGGTCCGCCCGACCGGGGAGGCGTTGCTGCTTGTCAAGCCGCAGTTTGAGGTGGGGCGCGAGCTGCTGGGATCGGGCGGCGTGGTCCGCGACGCGGGGCTTCGAACACGCGCCGTCGACGCCGTGGCCGAGTCCGCCGAGGAACTCGGATGGTTCGAGCGATGGCGCGGCGTCAGCACGCTGCCAGGGACCGCCGGCAACGTGGAGTACTTCCTGCACCTCACTCGGTAGGGTGAGGATGTGATGCAACGAACTGTGGCGGTGCTGGTCCACCCGGAGCGCGACGAGGCCATCGACAAGGCCGCGCAGTTCATCGCCGACCTCCATGAGATGGGCTTCGCCTTCATCGTCTTCCCGGCAGACCTGGGGCGCCTCCAGGAGCGGGTGCCCAGCGCCAGGATCCATGCGCTCGACGGCACGCCCGCCGAGCTCGCGGTGGTGTTCGGCGGCGACGGCACGATCCTGCGAGCCGCCGAGTGGGCCCATCCCTTGGGCGTGCCGCTGCTGGGCGTCAATCTCGGGCACGTCGGCTTCCTGGCCGAGCTGGAGCCGTCAGACATCCACGCGCTCCCCGGGGTCGTGGCGAACAGGCTCTACCTGGTGGAGGAGCGGCTCGCCCTCCAGGTCGAGGTGCGCGACGCGGAGGGGAGGGTCACCTGGGCGTCCCCGGCCGTCAACGAGGTGTCCATGGAGAAGCTGGCCCGAGAGCGCATGCTCAACGTCCTGGTCAGCGTGGACGAACGGCCGCTCTCGAGGTGGGGATGCGACGGGGTGCTGGTCGCGACGCCCACCGGGTCGACCGCCTACGCCTTCTCCGCCGGCGGGCCCGTGGTGTGGCCGGACGTCCGGGCGATGCTCGTCGTCCCGCTCGCCGCCCACGCGCTCTTCAACCGTCCGATGGTGCTCAGCCCGGCGTCGGTGGTCAAGCTCGAACTCCCGGACGACCAGCCCATCCGCGGCATCCTGTGGTGCGACGGACGCCGCAGCCACGACCTGGCTCCCGGCGAATGGGTGAGCGTCCGGTCGCACAAGCACCCCGTCCGCATCGCGCGCATCGGAGAACAACCGTTCACCACCCGCCTGGTGAAGAAGTTCGCGCTCCCCATCGAGGGCTGGCGGAAGCGCAGCGACCGCTGATGCTGGCAACCCTCCGTCTCACCTCCTTCGGCGTGGTCGACGAGGCACACCTGGAACTGGGCCCGGGCCTGACCGCCCTGACGGGCGAGACCGGGGCAGGCAAGACCATGGTGGTCTCCGGCCTCGGCCACCTCCTGGGGGCACGGGCCGATGCGGGGATCGTCCGGCGGGGAAGCGAGCGCGCCGTGGTCGAAGGGCGCTGGGAACTGCCTCCCCGGTTGATCGAGCGCGTGCGCGAATTGGGGGGTGAGGCGGACGACGGCGAGGTCGTGACCCTGCGGCAGGTGACGGCGCAGGGCAGGTCGCGGGCCTTCGTGGGCGGTGCCGGCGTCCCGCTCTCGGCGCTGGCGGAGTTGATCAGCGAGGCTGCCACCATCCACGGCCAGGCCGGGCAGATCAGGCTCTCCTCGCCGGAGCGACAGCGCGAACTACTGGACGCCCATGCGCGGCCGGCCAGGCTGGAGGCCTACCGGGCCGCCCACGCCGAGCGCCGTGCCGTCGCCACGGAGTTGGAGCAGCTCGTGGCCGAGGCAGCCGCGCGCGCCCGTGAAGCAGACATGCTCAGGTTCGGCCTCGACGAGATCGGGCTCGTGGATCCCCAGCCTGGGGAGGATCACGCTCTCGCCGTCGAACAGGCCCGCCTGATGGACCTCGACGACCTGAGGCGCCTCGGCGCCCAGGCGCAGGAGGGCCTCAGCGGCAGCGAGGTCGACTTCGACGCACCCAGCGCCGTCGCCCTGATCGGCGAGTCCCGCAAGGCGCTCCGGCAGCTCGCGGATCGCGATGAGGTGGCGGCTCCGCTCGCGGCGCGCGCCGTCGAGCTGGGCATGCTTGCGGCGGACCTGGCCGCCGAGGTGGCCGGCTACGTCGACGACCTGGTGGCCGATCCCCTGAGGCTGGAGGCGGTCGGGGAGCGCCGGGCGCAGCTGGCGGGGCTCACGCGCCGGTACGGCCCCACCGTCGACGACGTGCTGCGGTGGGCGAGGGACGCGGGCACCCGGCTGGACGAGCTCGTCGGAAGCGATGAACGGATCGGGGAGCTGCGGGCCCGCATCGGGGAGCTGGACGCGGCCCTGGCGGCCGACGCCGCCGAGATCTCGACGGCACGGCACCGGGCGGCACTCGAGCTTGCCCAGAGTGTGAAGGAGGAGCTGGCGGCACTGGCCATGCCCCACGCCGAGCTGCGATTCGAGGTCACCGACGCCCCACTTGGCCCTCACGGGGCTGATCGGGTGGAACTCCTCTTCTCGGCCAACCCCGGGTCCGCTCCTGCCGCCCTCGCGAAGGTGGCCTCGGGTGGGGAGCTGTCGCGGGTCCGCCTCGCACTGGAGGTGGTGATCGCCGGGAGCGCCGAGGGACACACGTTCGTCTTCGACGAGGTGGACGCGGGTGTGGGAGGCGCCGTGGGCCTTGAGATCGGGCGGCGGCTTCAGCGGCTCTCCACCACCTCTCAGGTCATCGTGGTCACTCATCTGGCGCAAGTGGCGGCCTTCGCCGACGCCCACTTCGTGGTCCACAAGGCCTCGGACGGTCAGGTCACCACCTCCGGCGTGACACGTCTGACCGACGGGGAGCGCGCGGCCGAACTGGCCCGCATGATGGGCGGTGAGTCCTCGTCCCTCAAGGGGGTCGAGCACGCCACGGAACTGCTGGAGCGGGCGCGGCGGGGCTGACCCTCCGGACCCGGGTGTTACGGTCTGGTTTCGCCGTCGTCCTGCCTGTACTTGACCCCCCTGCACCCCATAGGCTGGAGTTCCGTGGACAACTCGAAGATCACCAAGCATGTGTTCGTGACCGGCGGAGTGGTGTCGTCGCTCGGCAAGGGTCTCACGGCCTCCAGCCTCGGCAACCTGCTCGTCGCCCGCGGGCTTCGCGTCACGATGCAGAAGCTCGACCCGTACCTCAACGTGGACCCGGGCACGATGAACCCCTTTCAACACGGCGAGGTGTTCGTCACCGAGGACGGGGCGGAGACAGATCTCGACATCGGCCACTACGAGCGGTTCCTGGACGTCAACCTCTCGGGTGACGCCAACGTGACCACAGGCAAGGTGTACTCGACCGTCATCGCCAAGGAGCGACGCGGCGACTACCTCGGCGACACGGTGCAGGTCATCCCGCACATCACCGGCGAGATCCGCGACCGCATGATGGCCATGGAGTCCGAGGGCGTCGACGTGGTGATCCACGAGATCGGCGGCACCGTCGGCGACATCGAGTCACTGCCGTTCCTGGAGGCCGCGCGCCAGGTGCGCCACGAGATCGGGCGCGGCAACGTGTTCTTCCTCCACGTGTCCCTGGTGCCCTACATCAAGCCTTCCGGGGAGATGAAGACCAAGCCGACGCAGCACTCCGTGGCCGCGCTGCGCCAGGTGGGCATCCAGCCCGACGCGATCGTCTGCCGGTCCGAGCTTCCGATCTCAGACCCGCTCAAGCGCAAGATCGCCCTCATGTGCGACGTGGATGAGGAGGCGGTGGTCAGCTGCCCCGACGCGCCCAGCATCTACGCCATCCCGAAGGTGCTGCACGACGAGGGGCTCGACGCCTACGTCGTGCGCAGACTCAACCTGAGCTTCCGCGACGTGAAGTGGAAGGCGTGGGACAACCTGCTGCAGCGGGTCGAGCATCCCCGGCACAGCGTCACGGTCGCCCTCGTCGGGAAATACATCGACCTGCCCGATGCGTACCTGTCGGTCTGCGAGGCACTCCGCGCCGCCGGGTTCGCGCACTGGGCCAGCGTCCGTATCCGCTGGGTGGCCTCGGACGACTGCGACACCCCGGAGGGCGCGGAAGAGCAGCTCTCCGACGTGGACGCCGTGTGTGTGCCCGGGGGGTTCGGCATCCGCGGGGTGGAAGGCAAGCTCGGGGCGCTGGCCTATGCGCGCGAGCACCGGATCCCGACGCTGGGGCTCTGCCTCGGCCTGCAGTGCATGGTCATCGAGGCCGCCCGCAACCTCGCGGGGATCCAGGATGCCGCGTCCAGTGAGTTCGACGCGCACACCACGCATCCGGTGATCGCCACGATGGCTGAGCAGGTCAGCATCGTCGACGGCGGGGGAGACCTGGGCGGCACCATGCGCCTCGGCTCCTACCCGGCCACCCTGGCCGAGGGCAGCGTGGTGGCCGCGGCCTACGGGGCCGGGAGGGTCACCGAACGCCACCGGCACCGCTACGAGGTGAACAACGCCTACCGTGGCCAGCTGGAGGAGGCGGGGCTGGTGATCTCTGGGACGTCGCCGGACGGCCGGCTGGTGGAGTTCGTGGAGCTGCCCACTGATGTCCATCCCTACTACGTCGGGACCCAGGCGCACCCGGAGTTGAAGTCGCGGCCCACGCGGCCCCACCCGCTCTTCTCCGCTCTGATCGGCGCCGCCCTCGCTCGACAGGAGTCCGCCGCAGATGCGCATCGATGAGCCGATGAGCTGGCCGGTGCGCTCCCGCACTGTGCTGGGGGAGGGACGGATATCGGCGTTCGTCGACGAGGAGCTCACCACCCCGTCGGGCCATGTGATCACCCGGCAGTACCTCACGCACCCCGGGGCCGTCGCCGTCGTGGCCTGGCGCGAGGACCGCGACGACATCGCGGTGCTGCGCCAGTACCGGCATCCGGTCAGGATGGAGCTGGTGGAGATCCCGGCGGGGTTGCTCGATCTCGACGGTGAGGAGTGGGTGGTCGCGGCGCAGCGCGAGCTGGCCGAGGAGGCGGAGCTGCAGGCCGCGCGGTGGGACACGCTGGTCGACATGTGCACCACGCCTGGGGCCTGCGAGGAGTCGTTGAGGATCTTCCTGGCCCGCGACCTCAGCCCCGCTCAGCGACCAGACGGCTTCGTCCTCGAGGGCGAGGAGGCGCACATGACCTGGGACTGGGTGCCGCGGGCGGACCTCGTGGACGCGGTGCTGGCCGGCCAGTGCCAGAGCCCCACCCTGGTCGCCGGGGTCCTGGCACTGGAGGTGGCCAGGGCGGCCGGCCGGCTCGACGGGTTGCGCCCGCCCGACGCGCCATGGCCGATCCGGGGATGACGGCCGTCACCGAAGCGGTGACCGACTACCTCAACCACGCCCGGGCCGAGCGCGGGCTCGCCCTCAACACGGTGGCCGCCTACCGCCGCGACCTGTCCGCCTACGCGGCCTTCTTGGACGCCCGCGGAGTCCGCGACATCGACGACGTCACGCCCGTGGAGGTCAGCGAGTACGTCCGGGAGCTGAGCACCACGCAGGCGAAGTCGTCGGTGGCCAGACACGTGGTCAGCATCCGCATGCTGCACCGATTCGCCGCCGCGGAGGGGATGGCCGCAGCCGACCCCACCGCGGACATCTCTCCGCCCAAGCTGCAGCAGAACCTGCCCAAGGCCCTCAGCGTCGACGAGGTCACCCGCATCCTCGAGGCGCCCGACCGCAGCGAGGTCGTCGGGCTCAGGGACGCGGCGCTCCTCGAACTGCTCTACGGCACCGGGGCCAGGGTCTCCGAGGTGTGCGGGCTCGACGTCGACGAGGCGGTGGCCGCCCTGGCCGCCCCGGAGGCCGGGCTGCGGCTGAGGGGCAAGGGCGGCAAGGAACGGGTGGTCCCTCTCGGCTCCTACGCCGCCGCAGCGCTGGAGGCCTACCTGGTGCGGTCGCGGCCCGTGCTCGCGGCCGGCAGCGCGCGGCACGATCCCGCACTCCTGCTCAACCAGCGCGGCCGTCGGCTCAGCCGCCAGTCCGCCTGGGCGGTGCTGCAGGGCGTGGCCAGGGCGGCGGGTGTCACCACTGACGTGTCGCCTCACTCGCTGCGGCATTCGTTCGCCACCCACCTGCTCGACGGTGGCGCGGACCTGCGCGTGGTGCAGGAACTGTTGGGTCACGCGTCGGTCGCCACCACGCAGATCTACACGATGGTGACCATCGAGCACCTGAGGGAGGTGCACGCCGCGGCCCATCCGCGGGCCCGCTGAACCGTCCGTGGCGAACCGCCGGCCCGATCGGGTGCCGACAAAGCGACTGCACGTCGCCCCTGTGCTGCCCTGGGGACTAGTCTGGATCGAACGTGAGAAGAGGAGGCCGACAAGTGGCGGAAGACGGGCTGTTCGAGGAACCCACCATCAGGATGGGCGGCCTCCCTGCGTCGTCGTC
>JAPUEL010000060.1 GCA_027492545.1 Propionibacteriaceae bacterium | reverse complement strand
CCCCCCCCCCCCCCCCCCCCCCCCCCCCCCCCCCCCCCCCCCCCCCCCCCCCGGGTCCCACCCCTAAGGACCGCATCATGACGACTCTGACCAGCGAGGCCGCACCGGCCGTCGCCCCCGAGGGCCGGCCCAAGCAGCCGCTGCCGGCCCGCATCGGGAGACACTTCTCCCGCCAATGGCAGCTGTGGGTGATGCTGCTGCCCGCCGTCGCCTTCGTCGGCCTGTTCTCCTACGTGCCGATGTACGGCATCCAGCTCGCCTTCCGCGAGTTCGACTTCCAGGCCGGCCTCACCGGCGGCGACTGGGTGGGATGGAAGTACTTCGTCCAGTTCTTCGAGAGCCCCCTGTTCTGGCAGCTCATGCGCAACACGTTCGTGATCAGCTTCACCACGCTGGTGTTCGGGTTCATCGCCCCCATCGTGCTGGCGCTGGTGGTCAACCAGATCTTCGGCCCGGGCCGCAAGCGGTTCATGCAGACCGCCACCTACCTGCCCCACTTCATCTCCGTGGTGGTGCTGGTGGGCATGCTCCAGGTGTTCCTCAACCCCACCTCGGGCGTGATCGCCAAGCTGTTCTACTTCCTCGGCTTCGACGGCAACTTCCTCGGTGACACCGCCGCGTTCGTGCCCGTCTACGTCATCTCCGAGGTGTGGCAGCACGCCGGCTGGAACTCGATCATCTACCTGGCCGCCCTCTCGTCGATCGACCCGCAGCTGTACGAGGCCGCGCGAGTCGACGGCGCCAACCGCTGGCGCCTGATCCGGCACGTCGACATCCCGGCGCTGGTGCCGACGATGATCGTCCTGCTCATCCTCACCATGGGCGGCATCCTGGCCACGGGCTTCGAGAAGATCTTCCTGATGCAGAACACGCTGAACCTGCCGGTGTCCGAGGTGATCGCGACCTACGTCTACAAGATCGGCATCATCGGCAACCAGTTCAGCTACGGCACCGCCATCGGCCTGTTCAACACGGTGATCAACTTCGCGTTCCTGCTCGGCGCCAACTGGCTGGCCAAGCGCTACTCCAACACGAGCCTCTGGTGAGGAGCACCATGTCCACGAGATTCGCCAGGTTCAGGAACCAGTCCCCGAGCGACAAGATCTTCACCGCAACGCTCGCGGTGGTGTGCGTCGCGATCCTCGTCGCGATCATCTACCCCGTCTACTTCGTGCTCATCGCCTCCGTCAGCGAGCCCCGGCTCGTGTCCACGGGCCAGGTCATCCTGTTCCCCGAGGGCATCAACTTCTTCGGCTACGCCCAGGTGCTCGACGACGACCGCATCTGGACCGGCTACCGCAACACCATCATCTACGCGGTGGTGGGCACCGCCCTCAACCTGCTGGTCACCCTCCCGGCCGCCTACGCCCTGTCGCGGCCGGAGTTCCGGCCCCGTCGGTTCCTCATGCTGTTCTTCGCGTTCACCATGTTCTTCAACGGCGGCCTGATCCCCACCTACCTGCTCTACCGCGACCTCGGCCTGATCGACAACTGGCTGGTGTTCATCCTCCCCGGCGCCATCAACGTCTACAACCTCATCATCGCCCGCGCGTTCTTCGAGAACTCGCTGCCCAACGAGCTGTACGAGGCGGCCATGCTCGACGGCCTCAACCACTTCCAGTACTTCCTGCGGGTGGCGCTGCCGCTGAGCAAGGCGATCATCTCGGTGATCGGGCTCTACTACCTGGTGGCCAGGTGGAACGACTTCTTCACCGGCCTGGTGTTCGTGCGGACCTACGACAAACAGCCGCTGATGATCGTGCTGAGAGACATCCTCCTGCAGAACCAGGCCTTCGCCGGCGGCGCGGGCACGGCCGGCGGCACGGGCGGCGCCTACGGCCAGGACTATGCGGACCAGATCAAGTACGCGGTCATCGTCGTGGCCACCCTGCCGGTGATCATCGTCTACCCCTTCATCCAGAAGTACTTCGAGAAGGGCGTCATGATCGGCTCGGTGAAGGGCTGATGAACCGCGTCGTCGGCTGGCACACCGGCCTGGGGGAGCAGGCCCTGCGCCTGTTCCTGCTCAACCTGCTCTGGCTCGCGGGCGCGCTGGCGGGCGGGGTGGTGTTGGGGGTCTTCCCCGCCACCTCGGCGGCCATGGGGGTGCTCCGCCGCGACGCGATGGACCGCCGCGCCGAGCAGTTGGGGGGTGGTGCGGCGGTGCGTGAGCCGCTGCACCGCGAGTTCGCCACGCTCTGGCGGCGCGAGTTCCGCTCCGCCAACGTGTTGGGCTGGATCCTCGCCGCCGCGTGGGCGCTGCTGGCCTACGAGTACTGGGTGCTCGGCAACAACTCGCTGGGGCTGCCCGGAGGCGCCGCCGCGGGTGCCATCCTGGTGCTCATGGCGGTGCTGTTCGTGATGAGCAGCAATCTGTGGGCGCTCCAGGCGCACTTCGCCGAGGGTCCGCTGGCGCTGCTTCGGCGGAGCCTGGTGCTCACGCTCGGCCGCCCCGTCTCAGCGCTGCTGCTGGCGGTGGGCGTGCTCGCCATCGCGGCGGGCTACGTCATGCTGCCCGGCCTCGCCGCGGTGTTCGGGCTCATGCTGGCCGCCTTCCTCACCACCCAGTACCTCTGGGGCTCCGGCATCCTCGCCGCAGCCCCCGCTACCCTCTCGGAGGCCTGATGTTCGACGCCGGAGCCGGCTCACTGATGTGGCGGGGCGGGGGAGAGACCCTGCTCATCGAGGCGTGGGGCGAGGGATCGGTGCGCGTGCGGTCCGCCGTCGGCGAGGTGGCGGAGGCGGACTGGGCGCTGCTGGCGCCGTCGTCGGGGGTCGCGGCGGAGGTGGTGGTCGACGGCGACACCGCGACGCTGACCACCGGCGGGCTTGTTGTCGTCGCGCGGGAATCCTCGGGCCTCGACTGGCAGGTGGGCCAGGCCCGGTTCGACTGCCGGCTCGAGTTCCGCGACGCCGCCGGCCGGGTGCTGTTCCGCGAGATCTCGTCCGGGGGTGCGTTGAAGCTGGATGCCCGGCGGTTCGAGCCGCTGCCCGGTGGCGGCTACCGCACCACCCTCACCCTCGAGGCGCCGACCGACGAGCGGCTCTGGGGCATGGGCCAGTACCAGGACGGGGTCGGTGACCTCAAGGGCTCGACGCTGGAGCTCGCGCACCGCAACTCCCAGGCCAGCGTCCCCTTCGTGCTGTCCAGCGCCGGCTACGGATTCCTCTGGCACTGCCCGGCCATCGGGCGCGCGACGTTCGCGGCCAACCGCACCGAGTGGGTGGCCGAGTCGGCAGCGCAGCTGGACTACTGGGTGACCGCCGGCGAGACGCCGGCCGAGATCCACCGCCGCTACGCCGACGCCACCGGCCACGCACCGATGATGCCCGAGCTGGGCCTGGGGTTCTGGCAGTGCAAGCTGCGCTACGCCACGCAGGGCGAGCTCTTGGAGGTGGCGCGGGAGCACAAGCGGCGGGGCCTGCCGCTCGACGTGATCGTCGCGGACTTCTTCCACTGGCCCAGGATGGGGGACTACCGCTTCGACGAGGAGTTCTGGCCGGACCCGGCGGCGATGGTGGCCGAGCTCAAGGAACTCGGGGTTGAGCTGATGGTCTCGGTGTGGCCGCAGGTCTCGCTGGAGTCTGAGAACTTCGACGAGCTCGCCGAGCGCGGGCTTCTGGTGCGCAGCAACGCCGGCATCGACGTCCAGATGTGGTTCCAGGGCCCCAGCCGGTTCCTCGACGTCACCAACCCGCGCGCCCGCGAGTGGCTGTGGGAGACCTGCCGGCGCAACTATGCTGACCACGGCGTGCGGCTCTACTGGCTCGACGAGGCGGAGCCGGAGTGGGGCGTCTACCACCCGTCGGCCTACCGCCTCGACGCAGGCCAGGCGCTCGCCGTCGGCAACCTCTACCCGGCCGAGTTCTCCCGCGCCTTCGCGGAGGGTCAGGCCGCCCACGGCGTCGACGGCGTGGTCAACCTCGTGCGCTGCGCCTGGGCCGGGTCCCAGCGCCACGGGGCGCTGGTGTGGTCCGGCGACATCGCCTCCACGTGGGAGTCGCTGCGCGCCCAGATCACCGCCGGCATCCACATCGGCGTCGCGGGGATCCCGTGGTTCACCACCGACATCGGCGGCTTCTACGGCGGCCACGTCGACGATCCCGCCTTCCACGAGCTGCTCGTCCGCTGGTTCCAGTTCGGCACCTTTCTCCCCGTCATGCGCCTCCACGGCGACCGGGCCCCGGGGGTGCCGGTGGTGGGCGCCGACGGGGTGTCGCGGCAGCCGTCGGGCGCGCCCAACGAGGTGTGGAGCTACGGGAAGGAGGTCTACGGCGTCCTGCGCGAGCACCTGCTGCTCCGCGAGGCGCTGCGGGACTACACGCGCGCCGCGATGGCCGAGGCGCACCGCGACGGCCAGCCCGTCATGCGCGGGGTGTTCCACGGCTTCCCCGACGACCCCGTGGCGTGGACCCTGACGGACCAGTTCCTCTTCGGGCCTGACCTGCTGGTCGCCCCGGTGGTGGAGGCGGGGGCGAGGTCACGCCGGGTGTACCTGCCGTCAGGGGCATCGTGGACGTCGCTGGCCACCGGCGAGGGGTTCGACGGTGGGCGCTGGGTGGAGGTCGCGGCCCCCCTCGAGTCCAGCCCGGTGTTCGCCCGCAACGGCTCCTGTGCGCACCTCGTGGGCCGACGGTGGGGCTGAGCGGCCGCTTCGGCGCCCGCAATCGACGCGGGTAGAGTGCCCACGAAGGAGTCACCCGTGCGCAGCATCGCCAAGATCATGGCCACAGCCAGAGAGCTGTGGCCGCTCTACCTCATCGTCGTCGTCGGGGCCGTCGCCACGTCCGCGACGGCTCTGTTGACCCCGTTCGTCATCGCCCGGGCCACCGACACGGTGGTCGACATCGCGGAGGGTCGCGGCGGGACCGTCGCGGACCTCATGTGGCTGGCGGTGGTGCTGCTGATCATCGCTCTGGCGAACTCGGCGATCACCAACGTCTCGGGCTACTTCGGCGACCTCATGTCGGTGCGCCTGCGCGCCATCCTCTCGGCCAACTACTACCGCAAGCTCCTGCGCCTGCCGCAGCGCTACTACGACAACGAGCTGACCGGCACCATCATCTCCCGGCTCAACCGCTCCATCACGTCGATCACCGACTTCCTCCAGACCTTCAGCAACGGCTTCTTCCCCACCGTCGTCACGCTGCTCGCGGTCCTGGTCATCACCGCCTTCTACTCGCCGTGGCTGACCATCCTGCTCATCGTGATCTACCCGACGTTCGTGTGGCTCACGGCCCGGACCTCGAAGAAGTGGCAGGTGTGGGAGAAGCGAAAGAACGACCACTACGACATCTCCGGCGGCCGCTTCTCCGAGGTGATCGGGCAGATGCGCGTGGTGAAGAGCTTCGTGACCGAGCGCCGCGAGCTGGAGTCGTTCAAGGGCCATTACAGCGACGCCATCGGGCTGTCGCGGCATCAGTCCCGGTTTTGGCACACCATGGACCTCTGGCGTCGAGGCGCGCTGGACGTGGTGTTCTTCGGGATCTACGCCATCATCTTCTACCAGACCGCCACCGGTCAGTACACCGTCGGCACCATGGTGCTGCTGATCCAGCTCACCACCATGGCGCGCATGCCCGTCACCTCCATGAGCTACTGGGTGGACATGAC
The DNA here is from genome assembly GCA_027492545.1 of Propionibacteriaceae bacterium. Taxonomy (GTDB): domain Bacteria; phylum Actinomycetota; class Actinomycetes; order Propionibacteriales; family Propionibacteriaceae; genus Arachnia. The sequence goes on along the minus strand of JAPUEL010000060.1, from coordinate 3,640 downwards.
CCAGCGGGCCGTGGCAGGCAGCCGCGAGTACTTCAAGGTGATGGACGAGACGGACGAGCCCAACAACGCGCTGGAGGCCGCCCCGTCGGCCGTGGTGCAGTGGGTGGACGCGGATCCGGTGGTGGAGTTCGACGGAGTGAGCTTCGGCTACGGCGACGGCGAGGACCTGGTACTCCGCGACATCAACCTGGCCATCGACCGGGGCGAGCGGATCGCGTTCGTCGGCGAGTCCGGTGGCGGCAAGACCACGCTGGTCAACCTCATCATGAAGCTGTACCCCGTCACCTCCGGGACGCTGCGCTTGCACGGTCAGTCCGTCGATGATGTGCCGACGGTGGAGCTGCGCCGCGAGGTGGGCGTGGTGTTCCAGGACGCCAGCCTGTTCTCCGGCACCATCCGGGAGAACATGGCCTACGGCCAGGACGGCGTGACCGACGAGCAGCTGGCGGTCGCGGCGCGGCGCGCCAACGCGATGACGTTCATCGCCCACCTCAAGGACGGGTTCGACACTGAGATCGGCGAGCGCGGCATCAAGCTGTCGGGCGGGCAGAAGCAGCGGCTCTCCGTGGCGAGGGCCCTGCTCAAGGACGCGCCGATCCTCATCCTCGACGAGGCCACCAGCTCGCTGGACACCAAGTCCGAGCGGGCCGTCCAGGCCGGGCTGGAGGAGCTGATGGAGGGCCGGACCACGCTGATCATCGCGCACCGGCTCTCCACCATCTCCACGGTGGACCGGATCGTGACCCTGCGCGACGGCCGGATCGACGAGATCGGCACCCCCGCCGAGCTGGCCACCACCGGCGGCATCTACGCCGAGCTGCTGTCGCTGCAGGGCTCCACGCGGAAGGCGGACAAGGCCCGCCTCCTGCGCTACGACATCACCCAGTAGCGTCGGCGCGGCGCTCGAGCGCCTCGGCGTCGAGGATCCGTATCTTTCGTCGCCCCGCCGGCTCCACCACGCCGTCGTCGACGAGGTCGCGCAGCCGACGGCTGAACGTCTCCGGCGTGGTGCCCAGGTAGCTCGCCACGTCCTTCTTGGCCATGGGCAGCTCAACGGCCACCCCGCCGGGCTCGCGGCGGGACGGAAGATCCAGCAGATACGCCGCGATCCGGGCGCCCACGTCCCGCCCCCCGAGCGCGGCCAGCATCCGCTCGGCAGCGGCCAGCCGTTCGGCCTGCACCTGCAGCATCCGCACGGCGATGTCGGGATAGCGGGTGACGAGGCGCGCCAGGTCCGCGTGGTCGAACGAACACAGCTCGACATCGGTCTCGGCGTAGGCGTAGTTGTCCGGGCGACGGCCGAGGATGAACGACGCCTCGCCGACCACGCTGCCCGGGCCCAGCACCCGCACGACGCGCTCGTGGCCAGTGTCGAGCAGATGCACCACCCGGACGCTCCCGCGGTGGATGACAAGGAGGCGTCTGGTCCGGTCCGTCGGCGCGAGCAGCTGCTCACCGGCGGCGGCCCTGATGGGCCTCGCGAACCCTGCCACCTCCCCCTGCTGCCCGGGGTCCAGCCCGCGAAAGACCGGGACCAGCGCCACGCAGGTGTCGCCGGCGTGATGGGTCTGAGCGTGCTGAGTCATGGCCCCAGCCTGCCCCACCTCCCAGTCTGTAAGGCAATCCTGGTGTCCGTCAGGGTTCCGCGCTCGCCCCCGACTCTGGGACATCACCTCGATCGTCGACGCGGACCTGCGTCTGGACACGCGGCAGTGGCTGAGGCTTTCGTGATCTGGCTCAACACCCAACACGCCTGGTACAGCACAGACCACACCCCGCCCTGCTGGCCCGAACACCCACCCCTGGTCCGTGAACTTGGCGCCCTCGCCGTACTGCGCTACCAAGCTGGGGAAGCCACCAGCCCCCTGCCGCTCGAGGAATGGCACGCTATGCCCTGCCTGGCTACCTTGACCGCACCCGCGACCAACGCCGAGCCTGCGACGAGAAACACCAACCCTGGCCCAGACGGGCAGCCCACACCCGCCACACGGATGGGGCAGCACGGCGTCGTGTCGTGGTGTCCGCGCCGGTGCTGACAGCGCCCCTGGCGTGGAGCAGACAGTCGCCACCGAGGGCTCTGACTTTCGACCGGCTCGTCCAGCAAGCCCACGTCATCGGGCTCGACGGCGACTCCTACCGCACCCGCGGCCACCGTCGCCAACCAACCAAGTAGAACCAACAACAACCATGAGAGCGGTCAATTCCCACCGGCAATAGGGGGTCGGGTTTCGTAAGGCGGTGACAGCGGGATGCCGTCATCCAAGATGGACTGTGGGACGATGGCCCCGTTGCTGACTACTGGACTCATGGGGGAAACATGCCAGGTGGCGTTGAATGGTTGATAATCTTGGCGGGGGTGATCATCCCGCTGGTCCTCTGGGTTAGCGCGCTGATCGAGATCGTCAGGGCACCCAGCGCACTATGGACCGCCTCCGGCCAGAATCAGACCACCGCGCTGTTGCTGATCATCCTTCTGCCCTTGATCGGGCTCATCATCTATTGGGTCGTGATCAGGCCCAAGTTGGGCTCAACCGCCCGTAACTGATCGAGATCGGCGAGGCGGGTGGTTACGGCGATAGAGCCAGCCCGCCCGTCAACCGAGACGGCTCTCCCGTAGGTCATCCCGGAGTTCACTGTCGCCGGCATCACCGAAGGCCTGCCGTTTCGGTCCGTCTCCAAAGGCAACCGGGTCAGCAGCCGTGGCCTCTCCCCGACGGCCTCTCCCGGCTGGTCACCCGGGCCGGTCTCGACGCCACCGGCTTCTCGGCGCACTCCCTGCGGGCCGGGTTCGTCACCTACGCCGCGAAGCGCGGCGCCACCTCCCTGCAGATCGCCCGCCCGACCCGCCACAAGGGCCTCGCCTCCATCGGCATCTACACCCGCATCGGCAGACGCCTGGGAAGACAACGCCGCCACCCAACTACCCCCCTGAAGAGGTCGGCGGACTTGACCACGGCAAGCTCGGACCGTCGAGACGTCCACCCGGGTTCCGCCGGAGATCCCGCGGCGGCTGGCGCACTCCCCCGCACTTCACGCTCATGCCGAGAGTCGGATGTCGCCAGATGGCCAAGTCCGAGTCGTGGGCAGTCGTCTGCGGCACATTGGCAGGTTTGGTGCCGTAGTCGACACCGAACCTGCCGATTGGCCCCTTCGCCGATCCGAGGCGGGGCCTCTGGCTGGCTGGGTGCCGCCGTGCGGTGTGGTCAGTCGAGCGGTTCCGTGGCGGTGTTGGTCGCTGCGGTGGAGATGTCGGTGTCGGCGTCGAGGGTGTCCGCGGTGGCGGGACGCCAGTGCGGGGGTCCACGCTCAGGGGGCGGAACAGAGGGTGCCGCTGCGGGCTCGTTTCCGCGCGCTCGGCTTCGGCACCTGGGGGTGGCGGGTGGCGATGTCCGCGGGGGAGTGGCGGTAGTGGCGGTGGCCTAGGGCCCGGTTGAACGTGGGCGGTGGCACTGGGGGACCGTCTCCGCGGTGGAGGCTCGGGTTGCAGCCCGCGTCTGAGGCGGGGTGGCCCCCGAGCTTGACGAGACGTGTCCTCAACGAACTGGATGACACGGCCGGGTCACGGACCGCCTGAATGTCCGAAACTGCCGCGGGTCTGACCTAGTCGAGTCGAAACCGCATGAGCCAGCGAGGGTGGTTG
>JAPUEL010000059.1 GCA_027492545.1 Propionibacteriaceae bacterium | reverse complement strand
TTGTCAGCTCACGTTTCATGGGCTTCGAGGCCGCTCCGCGGCACCTCAGCCAGCGGTGGTGCGAGGAGCGATGTGGTGCGCGCCGGTGTCGAAGCCGCAGTGAGTTCACAAGGGTCTGGAGCGCAGCGACGAACCGGGGATCACTCGCCGGGCTGGCGGACCCCGACGGTGAGGATGAGGTTCGCGTACAGGCGCTGATCGGCGCTCACGATGACGACGGACACGTCGTCGGACTTCGCCACGTCGTAGAAGTCCCACCGCGGGATCTCCACCACCTCGATGCCGGGGAGGGCCGCGCGGTACTCGTCGTGCGCCGGGATCGACTCGGGCCGCTCCTCCGGCTTCGCGTCCAAGGCCGGCACCATGATGCCCGCCTGCTCGATGGGGATGGTGAGCTTCAGCACCTCGAGGATGTCGGAGACGGTCAGGAGCCCGGGCGCAAGGTTGAGGTAGATCCGCTCGGCCGAGGCGGGGGCGCCGGTGGCCGCCGGGTAGTTGCCGTCGGTGATGAGGACCTTCGAGCTGTGACCGGCGCGGCCGAGGGCGCCGAGAAGCTGCGGGTGGGTCATGGGTCCGTAGAGCATGGTTCTCCTTCTGTCTGGGCCCGCACGGAGGGCGTCCGGCGGATTGGGTTGTCCTGGGATTGGAGGGGTGTGAGTAAGGGTTGCCCCGGCGGGCGCCCGTCCAGGGCGGACAATGCCCGATGGGGCTCCTCAGGCTGACGTGGCGCGATGAGGCCCTTCCCGATTGGCCGCGACGGTGCGCGGCTTCCCCTTGCCGTGGTGATCACGTGCTGGCTCGCACCACCAGTGTGGGCGTGATGGTGGTGGACTCGGCGGAATCGCCGTTGAGGAGCAGGTTGAGCGCCGCCACGGCCGCCTCGCCCACCGCCCGGAAGTCCTGGCGCACCGTGGTGAGCGGGGGCAGAAAGGACTCCGACCCCAAGGCATCGTCGAACCCCACCACCTTGACGTCGCCCGGCACACGCCGGCCCGCCATCTGCAGCGACGTCATACAGCCCAGCGCGAGGTGGTCGTTGGCGGCGAAGATCGAGTCCACTCCACGGTCCAGACCCGACATCAACGGTCTGGCCGCAGAGGCGTCCCACGACCCGGCCGGAAGGATCAGCGGCTCGAGGCCCGCGGTGGCGCAGGCCACGAGGTAGCCCTCGTGCCGCAGCCTCGCATCCACCCACTCGGTGGGGCCCTCGACGTGGGCGACCCTCGCCGCACCGCGCTCCACCAGATGCTCGACCGCCAACTGCGCGCCCACCCGGTGATCCACCGCGACCCCGACCGCCTGCTCCGGCAGGTCGCCCAGCTGGCCCACGTACACGGTGGGCAGGCGGGAGGCGACGGTGCTCACCCACTCCCCGGGCTCGTAGCGCCCGCCGAGGATGATCACCCCGTCGGCACCCACCGGCACGAGTTCGCGCAGTGCCAGCCCGTCGAGCTCGGATCTGATGACGGAGGTCGAGATGTGCAGGCCCAGGGCTGCCAGCTGCTGGCAGGTCACGACGTAGGTGGTGGCGTGGCCGTGGAGGAGCGGCACGGCGTCGATGATGTGGATGGAGCCGGTGCGGCGCGCCGACAGCGAGCGGGCCGCCATGTTGGGCTGATAGTTCAGCTCCTCTATGGCGGCGAGGACCCGGATCCGGGTGGACTCGGCCACCACGTCGACGCCGCGGACCACGCGCGACGCCGTCTGCATCGACACTCCCGCGGCCTCCGCGATGTCGCGGAGATTGGCCCGTTCCCCCCGCCTGGTCATGCCGGCTCGTACCTGACCGTCCGCGCGGAGGCGGCGATGACGGCGTTGCGGTCCCCCGGATCTAGGGTGCCCATGATCTCGAGCTGCGCCAGGAGCGAACCCAGGACCGACGCCTCCACCGGCCCGGCGACGACCGGAACCCCGACGGCGTCCGCCGTGAGTTGGCACAAGAGGGCGTTGCGGGAGCCACCTCCAACGAGATTGAGCTGCCTCGCGGGGCTACCCGTCAGGGCGGACAGGTCGGCGATGCCCCTGGCGTACCGGGCCGCGAGCGACTCGAGGATGACGCGGACCACCGCGCCCTCGCTGAGTGCCCCGATGCCGGAGTCCTGGGCGCGCAGCGCGTCGGTGATCCTGCCCACCATTCCTCCCGGCTGGGCGAACTGCGGCTCGTCGGGGTTGATGAGCAGGCCCGTCGACGGGGCGGACCTGGCGAGCTCCACCAGCTCGGCGATGTCATGCACGCCGCCGGTGGCCTTCCACTCGCGCTGGCACTCCTGCAGGATCCACAGCCCGGTGATGTTGAAGAGGGGGCGGAGGCCGTCGTCGGCTCGCGCCTCGTTGGTGAGGCCCAACTGGTACGCCTCCCGCGACATGAGCGGCTCGTCGCGCAGCACGCCCAGCACCGACCAGGAGCCGCAGGACAGGAAGTAGGACTCGTCAGCCACGTCGCGTTGGAGCGCATGGACCGCGCAGGCGGTGTCGTGCGCACCCGCCCGCACCACGGTCAGCTGCTCGAGCCCGTCAACGAGGCATGGCCCCACGACGGCGTGCTCGCGAGCGATCTCCCCCACCCAGGACCGTGGGATGCCGAGGGCGTCGAAGACCTCGTCGTTGAACTCGTGGGCACCGGGGCGGGTCAACCCGGTCGACGACGCGTGCGAGCGCGACCATCCCCGCTCACCCGAGAGCAGGAACGTGAAGTAGTCCGGAAGCAGGAGGATCTGCTCGACCTCCGCGGCGACGGTGGGCTCCTCCGTGACGAAGGCGAACAGCTGGTTGGCGGTGTTGATGGTGGCCGGCGCGATGCCGGTGGCCGCCCAGGCAGCCTCGTCGCTCAGGCGCCGGCGGAACGCCTCGTGGCTGCGGGCGGTGCGCTCGTCGCGGTAGGCGCGGCCGGGCGTGACGCGACGACCGGACCCGTCGACGGGCACGTAGTCCACCCCCCAGGTGTCGACCGAGACGCTGACGGCATCCGGAAAGAGGGCGACGGCGTCACGCAGCCCGGCGACCACCTCGGCCCAGATGAAGTCGAGGTCCCAGGCCAGGTAGGCGTCCCTCATGGTGGCCTCGTGCGCGAAACGCCGCACCTCGACCTCCTCCACCCGGCCGTCGCGGTAGGTGCCGGCGATGACCCGACCAGACGACGAGCCGAGGTCCACGGCCAGCGCGGTGACGGGGTTCACGTGATCCTCCAGGAGATGGTGGGCGGGCGGCGGGGTGGTGCCCCCGTCGCGCCCCAGTATGGAGCGCGACGGGGGTCATCTCCTCAGGCAGGGGGGCGCCTGAGGGATCAGGTGTAGAGCGGCCCGAACTGCGCGCAGGCGCGGAAGTCCGCCCCCTCCAGATCCGAGGTGCCGAAGCCGAGCCAGTTCTTCGGGCGGAAGATCCGCTCCCGTGCCACGTTGTGCATGTTCACCGGGATGCGCAGCATCGAGGCCAGCGTGATCAGCTGGTGCCCGATGTGGCCGTAGCTGATCGCGCCGTGGTTCGCACCCCACGCGTTCATGACCTCGTAGACGCTGGTGAAAGCGCCTTCGCCGGTCAGGTTCGGCACGAACCAGGTGGTGGGCCAGCCCGGGTCGGTGCGCAGTTCGATGGTCTTGGCCACCTCGTCGGGCAGTTCGACTGTGTAGCCCTCGGCCAGCTGCATGACGGGGCCGAGGCCATCGACCCAGTTGATGCGCGTCATCGTGACGGGCACCTCGCCGGCGGAGCGGAAGTGCGTCGAGAAGCCACCGCCGCGGAAGTAGCCGGTGTTGGCCGGGTGGAATGTGGTCTCGCCGATCATCGCCTGGATGTCGTCGTCGCCCAGTTCCCACCAGGGCTTGATGCAGTTGTTGCCGTCGGCGTCCTTGGCCGCGAGGGTGCCGTCGAGGGTGGTGGCGCCGGAGTTGCGCAGGTCGATGAGGCCTCCAGCGGCCTTGCCTTCGGGACGGTAGCCGGTGACGCGCTCGATGGCGTCGGCGCTCCAGTACGTGCGCACGTCGGAGAAGATCTGCGCGGTGTTGGTCAACAGGTGGTTGAACATCATCGACGCGCCGTTGAGGTTGTCGTTCTCCGTGGCCTGGATGAGGGGCTGCCTCTTGCCGTTCCAGTCGAACTGGGTGTTGAGCAGGGTCTCCATCAGGTCACCGTTGGGCAGGTAGTCGGTCCACTGACGCTGGCCCTGGAAACCGGAGACGAGTGCGCCGTGACCGACGGCCTCCTCTTCGAAGCCCATCTCGGCCAGCTTCGGGTTGCCGATCATGAGGTCGCGGCCGATGAGCACCATCTTGGTGCTCCACTCCCACCACTTCTCGTGGTCGTCGGCCCCGCGCTGCCATTCCTCCGGGTTGAAGTCCTCCCCCTGCTTGAGGTTCTCACGCACCCACGTGTACGCGACCTCGTACTCGTCCTTGTCGTAGATACCCAGGTTGATGCGGCGCTCGATCTCCACCATGTCCACGTACTCGTTGCGCATGCCGAGCCAGTAGTTCCAGAACTCCTCCTTCACCACGCAGCCCGCGATGCCCATGGACACGCCGCCGATGGAGAGGAACGACTTACCGCGCATCAGTGCGACGGCGAGGCCGGCCTGAGCGTAGTCCAGCAGCCGCTGGCGCACATCGTCGGGGATGGAGTCGTCGTCGGCGTCGCGGACCTCCTCGCCGTAGATGCCGAAGGCGGGAATCCCCAGCTGGGTGTGCCCGGCGAGCGCGGCGGCGAGGTAGACCGCACCCGGGCGCTCAGAGCCGTTGAAGCCCCAGATGGCATGCGGCATCGTGCGATCCATGTCGATGGTCTCCGAGCCGTAGGCCCAGCAGGGTGTGACCGAGAGCGTCAGCCCGACGTTCTCCCGCTTGAACTTCTCCGCGGTGGCCTGCGCCTCGGGCACACGGCCGATCGTCGAGTCGGCGATGACGACCTGGACAGGGGTACCGTCCGGGTACCGCAGCTCGGCCTCGTAGAGCTCCTTGACGCGCAGAGCCATGTTCATGGTCTGGTCCTCGAGGCTCTCGCGGACGCCGTTGCGCCGCCCGTCGATGATGGGTCGGATGCCGATCTTGGGGTAGTTGGTCACGAATCACACCTTCTTCATTTCAGTTACTTCTGTGTTCTGGTCTGGGTGTCCGGCGCGGTGTGGGGGTGGCGCAGCCGGCCGGGCGGGGCCGCGCCGAAGTGTCAGGGCGTGGGACGGGGTGGGCCCGAAGGCCCACCCCGCGACTCTCACTCGTAGAGGTTGGCGGCGATGTCGGGATCGTCGATGTTGGTGGCGTCGTACCAGGCGAAGCCGGAGTCGATGATCTTCGGCAACTCCTGGCCGTCGATGGCGCGGATGGCCGCGACGACGGTCTCGTAGCCCATCTTCACGGGCGACTGGGTGATGGCGCCGGCCTGCTGGCCGTTGCGGATGGCGTCGAGCTGGGCCTTACCGGAGTCGAAGCCCACGACGGTCAGTTCCTTGCCGGACTCGATGGCGCCCTGGAGCGCGCCGATGGCCGAGGCCTCGTTGGAGCCGTAGATGCCGGTGATGTCCGCGTTGGCCTGGATGAGGGCCTTGGCGGTGTTGGCGGCGAGACCCACCTCGCCCGCGTACTGCGGGTCAAGGACCTTGATGTCGGGCGCGTTGGCGGCCATGTACTCCTGGAAGCCCTCGCAGCGCTGCTTGCCGGTGGCCGAGGTCTGGTCGTGGCAGACCATGCCGACGGTGCCGGTGCCGCCGAGCAGCTCGACCATGTTCTTGGCCGCCTCAGCAGCCGCGGCCTTGTTGTCGGTGGAGACGGTGGTCAGCGGGATGTCGGAATCCACACCCGAGTCGAAGGCGATGATCGGGATGTTGGCGGCCTGGATCTCGGCCAGGACGGGGCCGGCTGCGCCGGAGTCCAGGGCGGCGAAGCCGATGGCGGCCGGAGCCGACTGCAGGGCGGTGCGGAGCTGATCGAGCTGCTGGGTGACGGCCTGCTCGTTCTCCGGGCCGACGAACTCGACCTTGTAGTTGTATTCCTTGCCGGCCTCCTCCGCGCCCTGCTTGACGGCCTGCCAGAAGCGGTGCTGGAAGCCCTTGGAGACGAGGTAGATGGTCTGGGTGCCGTCGCCCATGGGGACGTCACCCTCGGCGGGAGCCGAGGACTCGGCGGGAGCCGACGACTCGGCGGGAGCCGAGCTGCTCTCTGCCGGGGCCGGCGCGGAGGAGGTGGTGGTGGACGAGGTGGAGCAGGCGGTGAGGCCCAGGACGAGCACTGACGACACTGCCAGTGCGGAGCGCAGCATGCGCATGGCGGTTTTCCTTTCGGTTTTGGGAGGACCGCCCTCCCGTGATGTGGATGAAGTTGTGTTGGCTAGACGGCGGAGGCGCGCTGGCGGCGGAGGATGTCCGCGTAGACGGCGAGCAGGACGACGATGCCGGTGACGACGAGCTGCCACTGCTGGGCTACGCCCATCATCTGGAGGCCGACGGTCAGCGTCATCATGAGCAGGGCGCCCATCATGGTGCCGACGATGTTGGCCCGGCCGCCGGAGAGGGAAGTTCCGCCGATGACCACGGCGGCGATGACCTGGAGCTCCATGCCCAGACCCTCGGCGGGCTGGACGAAGCCGAAGCGGCCCGAGTACAGGATGGCGCCGAAGGCCGTGAAAATGCCGGCCGTCACGTAGACCAGGGCCTTCCAGAATTTGACGTTGATGCCGGAGAGCCTGGTGGCCTCCTCGTTTGAGCCGATGGCCAGGGCGTAGCGCCCGAGCAGGGTCTTGCCGAGGATGACCGCGGCGATGATGCCGAGGATGACGAAGATGAGGGCCGCGTTCGACAGGAACGGGATCAGGCGGCCGTTGGAGATGGCCGAGTAGTCCGGGTTGGCGATCTTGATGCTGGAGGCGTTGGAGATGATCAGCGACAGGCCTCGAGTCACCATCATCATCGCCAGCGTGGCGATGAACGGCGGGATATGTAGGTAGGCGATCAGGAAGCCGTTGACCAGGCCCATCGCCGCGCCCACCACGATGGTGAGCAGCAGGCCGATGCCCAGCGGCAGGTTCATGAACTCGGCCGACATGAACACGCCCGCCATGACCGCGGCGAACGTCATGCCGGTGCCCACCGACAGGTCGATGCCGCCGGTGGCGATCACGAACGTGGCCCCCAGCGCCATGGTGCCGATGGCGGCTGCCTGGAGCAGGATGTTGGGGATGACCACGCCTGCGTTGAAGTTGGGCGCGAAGATCATGAAGAACACGAAGACGACGATCAGCGCGGCGAAGACGAACAGCTGCTGAAGCGACGACTTGATGAACTGCTGCACCTGCGAGGGCTGGGCGGGTGCGGCCTTGGTGGCGGCGTCAGTGCTCACGCTGCGGTTCCTTTCAACTGAGCCTTGCCGACGGTGGCGAGCTCCATGATGTTTTCCTGGGAGGCGTCCTCGTTGTCGAGGAAGCCCGTGATATGTCCGTGTGCCATGACGGCGATGCGGTGCGAGACGCGCAGCACCTCAGGCAGCTCGGACGAGATGACGATGATGGCCTTTCCCTGGCCGGACAGCTGCTCGATGAGGTTGTAGATCTCCTCCTTGGCGCCCACGTCGATGCCGCGGGTGGGCTCGTCGAAGATCAGCACGTCGCAGTTGCGCACGAGCCACTTGGCGATGACCACCTTCTGCTGGTTGCCGCCCGAGAGCTTGCCCAGTAACTGGTTGACGTTGGGGGTCTTGACCCTGAGCTTCTGGGAGTACTCGGTGCCGACGGTCTTGATCTTGCCGTCGAGGATGAAGCCACCGATGTGGAAGTCCTTCATGGCCGCCATGGCCGTGTTGGCCTTGACGTCCTGATCCAGCAGGACCCCGAACTGCTTGCGGTCCTCGGAGAGGTAGCCGATGCCTGCGCGCACCGCATCGGCGGCCGTGCGGATGGTCACCTTGCGGCCGTGGACGGTGATGTCGCCGCTGGTGCGCGGGTCCGCGCCGAAGATGGCCCTGGCCACCTCGGTGCGCCCGGCTCCCATGAGGCCGGCGAAGCCCAGCACCTCCCCCTTGCGGACCTCGAAGGCCACGTCGCGGACGAGCTTCTTGGTGTTCAGGCCCTCCACCTTGAGCACCACCTCGTCGGAGACCCTGGTGGTGCGCGGGCGGGCGTCTCCGGAGACCTCGCGGCCCACCATCATCGAGATGATCTCGCGTATCTCGACCTCCTTGGTGGTGACGGTGCCGATGTACTGCCCGTCCCGCAGGACCGAGACCCTGTCCGTGATCTCCTCGATCTCCGGCATGCGGTGCGAGATGTAGATCAGGCCGGTCTCGGGGGTGATGAAGTCGCGGATCATCACAAACAGCGCGTCGGTCTCCGCGAGGGTGAGCGCCGCCGTCGGCTCGTCCATGACGAGGATCCGCGAGTCATAGGACAGCGCGCGTGCGATCTCGACCATCTGCTGACGCGCCACGGACAGATCGCGCACGTAGCTCTTGGGGTTGAGGCTCATGCCGAGCCTGTCGAACAGCTCGCCAGCGTTCCGGTTCAGCTGGGCGTCGTCGATGTAGCCGCCCTTGTGGCTTCCGGGACGGCCCAGGAACAGATTCTGCGCCACGGTGAGGTCCGGAACCATGTTGAGTTCCTGATGGATGATGCTGAGGCCCAGGTCACGCGCGTGATTGGTGTTGCGCACCTCCACCTGCTTGCCCTGCAGCCAGATCTCCGCCCCGGGATCCGGGGTGTAGATGCCGGTGAGGATCTTCATCAGCGTCGACTTGCCGGCGCCGTTCTCACCGCACAGGCCGAGCACTTCACCCGCATTGAGATCCAGGTGGACGTTGCTCAGCGCCTTGACGCCGGGGAACGTCTTCGAGACGTTCTTCAGCTCCAGAAGTTTGGTCACACGTACTCCTTCGTACCTGCCGGATCGGCGGGCTTCTCGCGCCCAGCCCGACGAATGCTAACGCTATCATTGGGCCGTCGAACGCGCCACCGTCGTTATCGAACTGTGACGAAACGATACCCACGGGGGTATAGAATGCGGGCATGACCCTGACTCGAACCCTGCTCTCCCTGGTCGTCGCCGTCGTCGCTCTCCTCGGGCTCAGTGCATGCTCGGACGCGGGCGCCGACGACGCGCGCGCCGCCATCTCCGAGGGCGCCACGGTGATCGACGTGCGAACCCCCGAGGAGTACGCGGCCGGCAACATCGACGGCGCCCTCAACATCGACGTCCAGGCGGCGGACTTCGCCGACCGGGTCGGCGAGCTGCCCAAGGACGACGCCTACGTCGTCTACTGTCGCTCCGGCAACCGCTCCGCGGCCGCCATCGACATCATGGAGGACCTCGGCTTCACCAGCCTCATCGACGGCGGCGCCTACACCTCGCTCAAGTAGCGGGCAGGCACAGACGGGGGGGGGGGGGGGGGGGGGGGGGGGGCGGCGCCCCCCCCCCCCCCGCGGCCGCGCCCGGGGGGGGGGGGGCCGCGGCGGGGGCCCGCCGCGCGGGCGGCCGCCCCCCCCCGCCCCCCCCCCACGCGCGGGGGGGGGGGGGGGGGGGG
>JAPUEL010000058.1 GCA_027492545.1 Propionibacteriaceae bacterium | reverse complement strand
GTGGTGCTCTACGGCATGATCGGCCTGCTCGGCGCGAAGATCTGGAAGGAGAACCGGGTGGACTTCGGCAACCCGCTCAACCTGATCCCGGCCGCCGCGGGCATCATCATCGGCGTCGGCAACGTGTCGCTCCCCTTCGGTGAGGGCTTCGAACTCGGCGGCATCGCGCTGGGCACCATCGTCACCATCGGCATCTACCACCTGGCCCGCCTCATCGCCCCGCGGGAGATGCGCGAGTCCGCCGACGGCGCGTCACTCATCTACGACGCCCCCGGGATCTACGTCGACGAGGACGACGACTCCGCCCGCTGACCCCGGGACGCCCCGCGGCCGCAGTTGCCGCAGGGCGATAACGTGGGGGCCGTGGACGACCTGCACAGCTCATTCCGCGACGCCATGGCACGCGTGGCAGCCCCCGTCACGGTGGTCACCACCTCCGTCGACGGCGTCCCGACGGGCACCACGGTCTCCGCGTTCGCGTCGCTGTCGATCACCCCGCCCATGGTGCTGCTGGCGCTCGACAACCGCGGTGGGATGATCGGGCGCGTCCGCGCGTCCGGCCGGATCGGGATCAACGTGTTGGCCGAGGACCAGGCCGAGATCGCCGTCCGCTTCGCCCGCACCGATCTGCCGGACCGGTTCGCGGGCCTCAGCTGGCGCGACGATCACGGCCTGCCGCGCCTGGCGGGCGCCGTCGCGTGGCTGAGGTGCGACGAGCTGACGTTCGAGCCCGGGGGCGATCACACGATCATCCTCGGCACCGTCGCCGCGGCGGAGGTCGACGGCGACGCGTCGCTGGCCTACCAGATGCGCCGGTTCCAGAAGGTCGCGCCGCCCCCGGCCGGCTGACCGGCTCGGCGCCGGCTCAGTGGTCGGAGACGTCCCGCGCGTCGCGGATGGGGGCGCCGTCCATGTCCGGGACCCCGTCCTCGTTCATGTCGCGGCTGCGGAGCTTCCGCGCGTCCCAGCGCAGGAACACCGCAGCCAGGATGGCCGCGAGGAACGAGGCGAGGAGGATCGCGAGCTTCGCCCCCGCAGTGTGCGCGGCGTCCGGGAAGGACAGCTCCGCGATGAGCAGGGACACGGTGAACCCGATGCCGGTGAGGAACCCCACTGGCAGCAGGTCCCGCAGGCCGATGCTGTCGGGCAGACGAAGCGGGGTGAACCTCGTCACCAGCGCGGTCACGCCCAGCACCCCCACGAGCTTGCCCACGACGAGGCCGAGGACGATGGCCGGCACCACCGGCTGGGCCAGCACGCTCGCCGGGCCGTCGCCGTCGACCAGCGAGACGCCGGCGGAGAAGAACGCGAACAGGGGCAGCGCGATGCCGGAGGAGAACGGCCGCACGGCATGCTCGTAGTGGTGGGTGCGGGTCTCCGTCTCCCCATGCACCGCGAGGGCCGGCACCATGAAGCCGAGCAGCACGCCGGCGATGGTGGCGTGGACCCCCGACGCGTGCATGAGCCCCCACGCCGCCAGCGCCAGCGCCAGCAACAGCCAGGGGGCGGGCCTGCGGGAGCGCACCACGAACGCGAACAGGGCGACGGCCACCAGCGAGGCGCCGAGCCAGAGGAGGCTGAGCCCGGAGGTGTAGAACACGGCGATCACGATGATCGCCAGGAGGTCGTCGACGACGGCGAGCGTGAGCAGGAACGTGCGCAGGGCGCGCGGCAGGCCACGGCCGAAGATGGCCAGCACCGCGATCGCGAAGGCGATGTCGGTGGCGGTGGGGATGGCCCACCCCTGCAGCGCCGAGGGGTCCCGGAGTGCGGTGACGACGGCCACGTAGATGAGCGCCGGCACGATCATGCCGCCGACGGCGGCGAAGACCGGCACGGCAGCCTCCCGGGGCCGGCGCAGGCTGCCCGCGACGATCTCGTGCTTGAGCTCGACGCCCACGATGAAGAAGAACACGGCCAGCAGGCCGTCAGCCGCCCACTTGGCCAGCGAGAGGTCCAGATGCAGGGCCTCGGGGCCAACGACGAACTCCGACAGCGCCTGGTAGGCCTCACGCCACGGGGAGTTCGCCCAGATGAGGGCCAACACGGCCGCGATGAGGAGCAGCACGCCGCTCGTGGTCTCCAGCGTGACCCAGCGGCGCAGCCGACCCCGACGGTTCAGCTCGGATGGAGTGGTCATCGGTCTCCTTCGGTCAGGACGTGGCGACCGCGCGCCGACCACGCCGTCGACCAGGCTTCCCGACACACCGCGGGCCAAACATACCCGAGAATCTGTGGTGTGCCGAGCCGGGAGCGCCTCTCGGCGCGGGGCCGCTCTGAGCGGCTAAGTTTGGAGCCCGGGGCTACCGCGGCTCGGCACGCGACGAGAATACCCGTCGACGGCGGAGCGTCAAACCCCTACTCCAATTCGCCGCTGCGCCACAGGCGGGCGCTCCAGGCCAGATCCTCGGCCAGGTGCATGAGTCGATCGGTGCTGACGTCGTCGCCGGCCTGCAGGTTGCCGCGGCCGGCCGACACCACGCGGGCGAAGGCCGCGGCCCGCTCCAGCGCCAGGCCGAAGTCGCCGTCGAACACGCCGCGGAGGATGTCGTCGGCCACGCGCCGCACCTCGTCGGGCCCTGTGGGGTCCGCTCCGGCGACGGCGTGGTTGGGCTCGGAGAGGTGAGTCCCGGCGGAGTACTGGCGGGCCGCGCCGTCGGGATCGCGCTGCACCCACTCC
The DNA here is from genome assembly GCA_027492545.1 of Propionibacteriaceae bacterium. Lineage (GTDB taxonomy): Bacteria > Actinomycetota > Actinomycetes > Propionibacteriales > Propionibacteriaceae > Arachnia. Next base: position 53,821 of record JAPUEL010000058.1, on the reverse strand, counting down.
CGCAGCACGTAGAGCCGGTAAAGCACCCCCGGCAGGGAACGCGCGGGGCGGGTGGACCACAGGTCCGCCAAGGTGGTGATGCCCACCTCGTCGACCACGCTGATCAGCCGACGGGTGACCTCCGGGTCGTTGCTGTGGCGACCGGCCCCGAGCAGCGCCGCAGCCGTCTCGTGGGCGGCGTGGAGGTCCGCGACGGGATCGACGCCCTCCCCCATCGCGTCGATCACCGAGGGCTCCCGGAACGCGGGGCGGCGGGGCTTGCGTGGCTCTGGCACGATCCCCAGGCTACGCCGCCCGCGAGGTGGCACTCTGGATAGCGCCACGACCACACAGGAGTCCCCATGCACTGGATCCTCGACGCAGTCATCGTCCTGATGCTCGTCACCTATGCCGTGCGGGGGTGGCGCAGCGGTCTGGTCGCCGGCGCGTTGTCGCTCACCGGCACCGTCCTGGGCATCCTCGGGGGCCTCTGGGCCGGCCCACGGATCGTGGCCGCCTGGGGCACAGACTGGCCTGTCCTGGCCCAGTCCCTGGCACTCATCGGCGCCGCCGTCGTGGGCGCCGGAATCGGCGAGGGCGTCCTCGGCTCGATCGGGCGGCGCATCCGCGGTCACCGCCATCCCCATGCCGTCGACGCCACCCTGGGGGCGGCCGGCGCGGTCCTGGTGTCCGCCCTGGTGATCGGCGTGCTCGTCGCCGCCATCAAGCCCATCGCGCCGCCCACGTGGGCCCGCACCATCGACGAGTCGGTCGCGCTCAGCGTCATCAGGCGCGCCCTGCCCGCGGAGGCGGCCCGCCAGGCGTCCCAGCTGACGGAGGTCCTTCACGCGGCGGGCCTGCCCAGGGCCTTCAGCGGCCTCTTCCCCGAGCCCGAGCTGCCCGTCCCTGCCCCCGACGACGCCACCGCCCAGTCGGCCGGCGTCCAGGCCGCGGCGGGCAGCATCGCGTTGATCTCCGCCGCGGTGCCCGAGTGTCGCGGCCCGCTCGCCGGCAACAGCGGCAGCGGCTGGGTCAGCGCCCCCGAGCGGGTGGTCACCAACGCCCACGTGGTCGCGGGTTCGGATGCGGTGGCCGTGCAGGTGGGCGGCCAGGCCCTGCCTGCGACGGTGGTGGCGTTCTCCCCGGACCTGGACCTCGCGGTCCTCCACGTCCCGGGCCTCACCGCACCCGCGCTGGTGCGGTCCGAGCCGTTGGCCCCCGAGGCCCCCGTCGCGGTGGCCGGCTTCCCGGGAGGCGGCCCCTACACGGTCACCTCGGGTCGCGTGCGCGGCACCGTCGAGGCGCGCGGAGACGACATCTACGGGGCCGCCGTCGTGGACCGCGAGATCTATGCGCTCCGTGCGCACGCGGAGCCGGGCAACTCAGGCGGGCCGGTGCTCAACGAGGCGGGGCAGGTGGCCGGGACGGTCTTCGCGATCTCGCTCGTCGACGCCGAGACCACCTACGCCCTGACCAACGCCCAGTCGGCCGCGGTCATCGACGGCGCCGCCGCTGCCATGGCCGAGGTCAGCACCCAGGGCTGCACCCCCTGACCGGGACAGCTCGCCACCCGTTGAGCAGTCCACCGGCCTCTGATGTGCCGTCAAGGCCACCATGGGGACAGATCTCGTCTGGGACTGTTCCATGTGGAACATTCTGCGGCCACTTCGCTCCTCATTGCCATGTAGAGTGACATTGTGAGGCTCGAACTGTTTGCCAACAGTCAGGCTGGGCAACTGATCCCCATCGCTGGCGTCGATCCCATTCGCGGAGAATGGACGCACGCGGCGTTTGTCCCCCACCCACTGCCCCAGGTGTCCCCCGAGTTGTCCGGGTCCACCTACCGGGCAGTCGCGGACGCCCGTGCGTCCATCGCGGCGCTTGACAGCACCGCCCGCTCGTTGCCCAACCCCCGGCTGTTCCGGCAAACGACGCTACGCGTCGAGGCTCAGTCAACCGCCGCGTTGGAAGGCACCTACGAACCCCTGCGGAAGGTGCTGGCCGCGGACGACGACGCCGAGAGGGACCCGTCCCTGCGCGAGGTTCTCAACTACGTGGTCGTTGCCGAGGCGGCGTTCGGATGGTCGCAGGAGCGCCGAGCCCTCACTGTGTCCATGCTGGGCCAGTTGCAGGAACGTCTGATGGAGGGCACCCGGCACCGCACCCTCCAGACGGGCCATGTTCGCGACGTCCAGGTGGTCATTGGTCGCCGGCCAGACGCCGGCGTGACGGACTTGCCGATCAAGGCGGCCCAGTTCGTTCCGTCTCCCCCGGGTCCAGACCTGGCTGCCCGCCTGGGTGACCTCCTGACCTGGATGTCAACCGACCTCCGTGGCCGCTTCGACCCAGTGGTGGCTGGGGCGCTGGCCCACTACCAGTTCGAGGCGCTGCACCCTTTCCATGACGGCAACGGTCGCCTGGGGCGCCTCCTCATCATCGTGCAGTTGCACCACTCCGGCGTCCTGTCCGAACCGACCCTGTCGGTGTCACCCTGGTTCGAGGGTCACCGCGAAGAGTACTTCGAAGGCCTCATGGGAGTCTCCACCCAGGGCGACTGGGACAGGTGGGTGGGCTTCTTTGCAAACGGCCTACAAGCCTCCGCCGACCAGACACGGCGCCGCATGGAACAACTCGCCCACGTCCAAGCCGATCTGAAGCTGCAGGTGGCCGCTTCGCCGTTGCGTGCCGGGTCTGCGCGGCAGCTCGTTGACTTCGCCGTCGGCCGGCCGACCTTCACCGTTCGGGAGGCTGCTGTCGCCCTCGGCCTGTCCTACGGGCGCACCAACAAGCTGGTCGACTCGCTCGTGGAGCTCGGCGTCCTCGCGCACTGGGGTCCCGCCGAGTACAACCGCCGTTTCGCAGCACCCAGCGTCATCGACGTCCTCCTCGGATCCGACCAGGCCACGCCGGTGACGTGACCATGGAACGTGAGAACGGAACGGGGAAGAGGAATCAGGACGGCGCCAAGGGGCTCCGGCGGAGGTAATTCGAAGCACTCGTCCCTGGGGCGCTTCTCGTGCTGGGGTGTCCTGAGCGAACAACTCGAGTGGAGCTAGGGGGATTCGAACCCCCGGCCTTCTCATTGCGAACGAGACGCGCTACCAACTGCGCCATAGCCCCTCAAAGCATCACGAATGCTAGCACCGAGCCGAGCCGGGGTCCAAGTCAGCCCCCAGCGGCCGGGTGGCCCCGCCAGTCGGCGCTACTCGCCGATGGCGCGGGGGCGGAATGCGGCCTCCTCGGCCTCCTCGAGCGCTGGCCCGGCCGGGTTGTCCGCCGTCGGGATCACGGGCGAGGCCGGCGTCAGAGGCGCCGACAGGTCGATGGTGCGCACCGTCCGCGGGAGGAGGGGCTGCTGCACGTACGTAGGCGGCGCCACCGGGATGGGATCCCACAGGGCCCCGAGCGTGGTGGGCATGGAGAGGTCGATGGAGATCTCGATGTTCTCGGTGGCCTCGCGGTCCGTCAGGTCGATCGTGACCGTGTCCTCGTCCTCGGAGAAGCCGGCCTTGACCGCCGCCGAGCGGGCATCGAGGCTGCGGTGCATCGCCACCACCGAGACCCTGGCCACGGCGAAGAACGCCACGATCAGTCCCGCCGGGACGAGCACGCTCCACCACGGGACCGCACCGATCGCCGCGATGACAGCGACGCTCACCAGGGCAGCCATCAGCACGGCCACCACCGCGAGACGGCGGCGCGCCGCCTGGCGCGAGATGAGGCGAAGTTCCAGCAGTTCGGCCCGCCGCGTGAGCGGGGTGGACACCTGAGCTCCCGTGTCACCTGGCGCGTCCGCCACGTCCCGGTGGAGGATCCGCACCGAATCCGAGAAACGCTCCGTGGGGTCCCCCTCCAGCTCCGACTCCGCCGCCTGAGCGCTCATGACCCAGGGCAGGCCGAGAGCCAGGCCGATGACGACGACGATGGCGATGAGGATTCCGGCGAGCACGGGACACACGTTAAACAACAACGCTGTGATTTACTCCCGCCGCTGCGGCGAGTCGGAGGATCACCCGTCAGGAAGTTCCGGGAGTCACTCCTCGTCGAAGAGCCACACCTTGACCGCTTCGCCCGCCCTGACCTGCTCCACGTGCTCGTCCATGACGATGAGTGCGTTCGACTGCGCCAGCTCGGACAGCGCGTAGGTCTCGGTGACCTGGGCGACGTGGCGGATGCTCCCCTCGGTGGTGACCCGTCCGCGGAGCAGGTGCATCTGGCCGCGATGCGAGCGCAGACCCGTCGACGCGAGGGCCCGCACCGCCCGGTGACCGGTCCGGGCGCCCATCAGCTGCATGATCAGCGGCCGGGCGAAGGCGTGGAAGGAGACATAGGCACTGACCGGATTGCCCGGCAACATCAGCATCGGCACCCCGTCCTCACCGATGACCCCGAACGTCTGCGTGCGGCCCGGGGACATGGCGACGTTGACCGAGTCCACCATCCCCAACTCCTCCATCACCGTCACCACGGCCTCGTAGTCCTCGCGGCGACCGCCGGTGGTGGAGATGACCAGGTCCGCGCGGATGAGTTGATCGGTGACGGCCTCGCGGATGGCCTCCGGGTCGTTGGAGTGGACGGCCACGCGGAACACCGTCGCACCGGCGGCCTTGGCCGCGGCGGCGATCATGAACGAGTTGGCGTCGGTCACCTCGCCGTGTTGGACGCTGCTCGTGGGATCGATGAGGTGCTCGCCGGAGCTGACCACCACCACCCGGGGGCGGGGGCGGACCATCACCTTGTCGATGCCCGCGCTGGCCAGTAGCCCGATCGCACGGTCGTCAAGCACGTCCCCCTCGCTGAGGAGCCGGGTGCCGAGCCGCAGATGCTCGCCGGCCGCCCGCACGTACTCGCCCTCGTTGACCCGCTCGATGAGCCGCACCCGCCCGTGCTCGACGGTGCCGAACGTGGCGGGAAGCACGGCCGTGGCCCCTCGCGGGAGGACGTCTCCGGGAGCCACGGAGGCGGCTCCCCCCTCGGGGAGGCGTTCCACCGACAGATCGACGATCTCGAGCGGCGGCGCCAGGTGGCCCTCGTCGTCGAGGAGTTCCTTGGCGCGCACGGCGTATCCCGCCACCTTCGCGGTGCTGTTGGGCGGGACGGCGATCATCGAGTCGATGTCCTCGCACAGCACCTGATCCCACGCCTCCAGCAGCGACATCCCGAAGGGGCGCAGGGGCTGGACGAGGCTCAGCAGGTAGTCCGTGTGGTCCGAGACGCTGCGCAGCCCTGACGCGTCGAGCGTAGGTGGCTCCGGAAGGCGCGGCTCCTCCACCGCCTCCTCGGGCTCCTCACCGAGGACGGGCTCCTGCTTCTTCCGGGCGAACCAAGCCATGCCGCCTACGATAGGCCAATGACCCTCTCGGCCCGCAAGGACGCGCTGCGCGCGCGGATCTCCGCCGCCCGGGCCCGGGTCACCCCCGAGCAGTGGCGCTCTGACAACGCGTTACGCACCGCGCGCCTCCTGGAGCTGGCCGATCGGCTCCCGACCACCACGGCATCGGTCTATGCATCGCGAGCCGGCGAGCCCGACACGCGCGCCCTCATCGACGAGCTGGTCGCGCGCGGCTGGGCGGTGCTCATCCCGAAGCTCACGCCTGGCGTGGCATGGGCCAGGTTCGACGGCTGGGAGTTCACCGCGCCGGGCTGGGGAGGCATCCCCAACCCCATGGGAGCGGCGCTCGGGCCGGAGGTCCTCGAGAAGGCCGGACTGATCGTCGTCCCCTGCCTGGCGGTGGGCCCGGACGGGTCGCGGCTCGGCACCGGCGGCGGGTGGTACGACCGCGCACTCCTCCACAGGGCCCCGGACGTTCCCGTCGTCGCGGTGGCGCGGCACGCGGAGGTCCTCGACGAGCTGGCGGCCCTGTCCCTCCCCCACGACATCCCGGTGGACGGATACGTCACGGAGCGCGTTTCGGTCCGGTTGCCGCGCTGATCTACCATGGAGCGAGTCGTCTCCCACCGAGGATCCCTGTATGCCCACTTACCAGTACCGTTGCACCGATTGCGGCACCGATCACGAGGCCGTGCAGAAGTTCACCGACCCCGCGCTGACGGACTGCCCGGCGTGCGACGGAGACCTCCGCAAGGTGTACAGCGCCGTGGGCGTGGTGTTCAAGGGCTCCGGCTTCTACGCCACTGATTCCAGGGCCGCCAAGTCCGCGGCCTCCGGCCCCGCCAAGGCCAGCCCGAAGCCTGAGCCGGTCAAGGCGGCGTCGGCCCCGAAGGCCGAAGCCAAGTCCGCCTGATCCCTCCCCTGTGGACAGCGGGAGATCGGCCCCTCCGCTGACGATCAAGGGGGCATGAAGCCCCTCCTCGCCCGCATCGCGGCGTTCGTCTCCTGGCACCGGCGCGCCGTCGCGGCGCTGCTCGCCGCACTGTCCGTCGTGTTGGTCGCCGGCTGGCTCGCCGAGCCGGACGGCCCAGGCGTGCCCGTGCCGGTCACCGCCGTCGAACTGGCTGCCGGCCACACCATCTCGTCCACCGACGTCACGGTCAAGGAACTGCCCGCCCACCTCTTGCCCAGTGGGGCAACGCCCACGCTGGATCAGGTGGTGGGCCAGGTCACTGCAGTGGGGCTCGCGCCCGGGACACTGCTGCAGGCCGGGCTCCTCGTCACCGGTCAGGGAGTGGCACCCGGGCGAGCCGTGGTGCCCATCTCCCTCCCCGACGACCAGCTCCGCTCGCTGCTCCGCCCCGGGGATCCGGTCACGCTGGTGGTCACGGCCGCCGAGTCGGCTGAGGTTCTGACGCGCGATGCGCGAGTGGCGGCCCTGCCAGCCGCCCCGGGCGGGTCAGCGCTGGCGGTCGCGGGCGCCGGGTCGGACGGGCTGGTCCTCGTCGACGTCCCCGCCGCGGAGGCCCCCATGGTCGCGGCCCTCGGGCAGAGCGGGCAGCTGAGCGTCGTGCTCGGCGCGCTCTAGGAGGGTGGATCACCCCCCCGGTATCCGGTTGCCACGCGTCCGGATGACCGGCTACAGTCCTTCGTGGCCTGTTGGCCCTGATCCGGCACGACCCCCAGCGCGGTCTGCCAACTCTGGATCACCCGTCGTCACCACCTCGTCGGCGGGACATCTCCGCCCTGCGGACAATGAAGAGAAGGAGCACCTCGTGAAGGGCTTCAAGGAATTCCTGCTGCGCGGCAACCTCATCGAGCTTGCCGTCGCATTCGTCATCGGCGCGTCGTTCGCCACCGTCGTCACCGCCTTCACCACCATGTTCATGGACATCCTGGGCAAGCTGGGTGGCACCCCGGACTTCTCGTCCTGGAACCCCGGCGGGGTGTCGGTCGGCCCGTTCCTCACCGCCCTCGTGGCGTTCGTGATCGTCGCCGCGGTTGTGTACTTCGGGGTCGTCCTGCCCTACACCAAGGCCAAGGAGCACTTCGCCAAGGCCGAGGCGGACGCCGCTCCGGCGCTCACCAAGTCCGAGATTCTCCTCGAGGAGATCCGCGACTCGCTGGTCGCCAGGAACAGCTGAGTCACGATCACCCGCACACAGGGGCGCCGTCCGGTGGACGGCGCCCCTGGTGTGTGAGGTTCACCAATGGGGAGGGCGGTCCTGGACCAGGCGCCGCTCGTCGGGGTTGAGCGGCCGCCGTGCCGGGGCGGACGGGGTGAGCCCCGTGAGCCCCAACACACGGCGCGCCTCGGCGAGGGCCGCGTCGAAGCGGGCGAAACCCAGGGCGCGCCGCACCTCCAGGGGCACCGGATAGGGCCAGGGCTCTCGGCGCTCCTGACGCTCGGCACGCAGCGCGCGGAGCGCGTCGGGGCCGTACCCCAGCCCTGCGAGTTCGCCGGCAAGGGCGCGCGGAGATCTCAGCTTCAGTTCCTGGCCGGTCAGCGCGAGACCGAGCGCCCTCGCGAGGGCCTCGTCACCCACCGAGCGTGGCGCCGTCGGGCACTGTCTGCGGGGAGCCCTCGTCGGTCAGCTCGGCGCTCCCCACCACCGTGACGCCGGCGCCGAACGTCCAGTCGCCGTCGACCTTGAGTGACGTGGCCCGGCGCAGCGACGGGGCCACCGGGATCCGGGCGAGGAACTTGCCCACTTTCTTGTAGAAGCGGGAGTCCAGGCTGATCTCGGGAGAGTGCTCGGTGGTGGCCACGAGGCGGCCCTCGTCCGTGAGGTCGTAGACGTCCGAGCGGAGCAGGAGCAGCTCGTTGGTGGTCTTGACGGGGAGGAAGCGGTCGCGGCCCACGCAGATGGCCGTGGCCCCCTCGAACACCTCGATGGCCGCGCCCATGGCGGACTCCACCTGGATGACGGGCGTGGAGTCGCCGTCGGACGGGTCCACGGTCTTCTCGTTGCGGATCAGGGGAAGGCCGAGGACGGAGTTGCGCTCGGTGAGAGTGTCGCGGAGGACCTGCAGGTCGAACCAGAGGTTGTTGGTGTGGAAGAACGGGTGGCGGTGCTCGTCGGTGAAGAAGTCCATCTCCTCCGGCGCGGTCTGGGCGGTGTCGCGCAGGATGAGCTGATTGTCCGCCTTGCGCACGGCCAGGTGGCCGCCCTTCTTGTCGTTGATGGTGCGCCGGCACACCTCGGCCGCGTAGGGCGCGCCCGACTGCGCGAACCAGCCGGCGATGGTGGCGTTGGGGGCGGCGCCGAGGTTGTCACCGTTGGACACGCAGGCGTAGCGGAAACCGTGCGCCAGCAGCTGATCCAGCACCCCCGAGCCCTCCAGCGCGGGGTAGAGGTCGCCGTGCCCGGGCGGGCACCACTCCAGCGTGGGGTCGGCGGGCCACTCGACCGGGGTGAGGTCGTCGGCGCGCAGCTTCGGCTCCTGATTCTGCATGAAGCTGAGCGGCAGGCCCTCCACCGGCAGCTCCGGGTAGCGCCCAAGATGGGCCAGGGTGTCCTCCTCGGTGCGGAAGGAGTTCATCAGCAGCAGCGGCAGCCGGGCGTGGTACCGCTCGCGGGCGGCCAGCACCTGCTGGGTGATGAGATCGAGGAAGTTGAGGCCGTCGCGCACCTCCAGCAGGGTCTTGGCCTGGTCCAGGCCCATGGAGGTGCCCAGTCCGCCGTTGAGCTTGATGATGACGGTCTTCCCGATCGCCTCGCGCGCCTCGGCCTCGCTGATGTCGACGTCGGCGAGCATCGGCGGGTCGAGGAGGGGCTCGATGGTGTCCTCGCGGATCACGCCGGTGGCGCCCGACTCGAGGAGCTCGTAGAAGCGGGAGAAGACCTCGATGGCCGGGGCAGCGACCCCTGCGTCGATCATCTTCTGGCGGGCGGCGTTGAGGCCGGCTTCGGACACAGCAGTTCCCTTCGTAGCGGTTCTCGACCACGATCCTAGGCCAGTGGCCCCGCTCAGGAGACCTCCACGATCCCGTGCGCGCCACGCTCGGCGTCGACCATCACATGGCTGACGACGGGGTAACGCCCCGGCTCGGGGAACTCCAGCTCCACGAAGCCCCCCTCGGCAGGAGCCAGCGCCAGCGCCTGGGCGCCGCCTCCGGTGCCGCCGAAGGCATCCATGCCGTCCTTGAGCAGGTAGCCGCCCTCGCGGTAGACGGTGTCGAACTGCCCGCCCACGATGTGGAAGCTGGTGGCCCGGTTGGGCCCGGCGTCCAGCACCCAGAAGCGCACCCGCTCCCCCACCCGCGCGACGAAGGGCTCCTGGTCGTACTGGTTGGCCACGCCGTTGAACACCACCCGGTCCGGCTGCTCGGCGGAGACGGCATCCGCGTCCACCTCGGTGGCGGCCTCGGCCGTGGCGGCGTCGTCGGCGACGAAGACCTCGGACTGGACCACCACGTACTCGCGATCCACCTTCGGCAGCCCGCCCTCCGGCTCGACGATGACCGCCCCGTGCATCCCTGCCGCGATGTGGGCGCTCATGGGCATCGTCGAGCAGTGGTACATCCACACGCCCGCCCGGCCAGCCGTGAACCGGTACGTGAGGCGCTCGCCGGGCGCGATGGTGCGCATCGGCCCCTCAGGGTTCAGCGCACCCGCGTGGAAGTCGATCGAGTGGCCCATGGAGCCGTCGTTGATCAGCGTGATCTCGAAGGTGTCGCCCACCCGTCCGCGCAGCGTCGGCCCCACGCCGGAGCCGTTGAAGGTCCACCGCTTCTGCCACACGCCCGGGGCCACCTCGAGCGGCACCTCCGTGACGCGGAACTCGAAGCGACGCACGGTCTCGGCGGTCAGCGGCGGGGCGACGGGGTCGACGATGGTGCCCAGCTCCGCGTCCGGGTCGCCGGCGGCCGCGGCCGCATGGCCGTGATCCCCCTCGGCGGGCTCGGCGGTGGGATCGATGGCCGGGGCGCCGGCCACCACCACGTCGAACGTCATGCCCATCTGCCGGTGCCCCACGACGGTGCACCACCCGGACATGGTCTGGCCGACGACGCCGAGGTCCAGCTCGGCGCTCTCCCCGGGCGCGAGCCGGCCCGTGCGCGCGGTGCCGATGAGCAGGTCGTGGACGGTGGTGGGGTCCTCGTTGACGAGCTCGATGATCACCCGGTCCCCCGGCTGAGCCTCGACGCTGGAGGGCACGAACGCCATGTCGCGGGCCGCGACCCTCACCCGCACCGTCTCGCCGGTGGCGGCGACGGCCGACGAAGGCGAAGCCGCCGTCCCCACGGTGGCCACGCCCGCCGCGGCAGGGTCAAGGCCGACCCCCACGCTGAGCGCAATGGCCAACGCGGCGACCCCTGCCACGAGTCCGTCGCCGGTGAAGGCGCTGCGGCGCTCCTTCAGCTCGGGGGCGGGTTCGCCGGCCGCGGCCCTGCGCCGCTCGGCGACGGAGGCCCGGATCCCGCGCACCATCAGCGGGAGGAAGGCGGCGAGGGCCACGAGCACCAGCAGCGAGACGGTCACCTTCACCCACCCGGGCAACGGCGCCACCCAGGCGAGCAGGCCGCCGTTGATGACGACGAGGCGCACTGTGGCGAAGCGGTCGAATTCCGCGGCCCCCGCCCGCACCACGCGCGGGCCGCCGCCGATGACCGACGGCAGCAGGTACGACAGCGCGCCGGTGACCAGTTGGAGCAGGAAGCCCACCACCCACAGGGAGGCGAGCATCGGGTACCCTGACGCCAGCTCCACGTCGTCGGAGCCGCCCACGTGGACCGCCGTGGCCAGAATGGCGACGCAGGCCCAGACCGCCCCCGCCAGGATCGACGCCGAGGCGAACTCGCGCGGCGGCTTCGCCCTGAGCGGCCTGATCAGGCAGCGCCCCCACCAGATCAGCGCCCCGGCGTACAGCACCAGCCCGGCCACCGACATGGCCCGCACGCCGGTCAGGGAGCCGAGGATCACCACGCCGATCGCTGCGAGCAGCGCCGGCAATGCCTGCCTGGCCAGCCGCTCCGCCCGGTCGTCCATCCGCGTGCGCAGCACCGTCGGCCAGAACGTCACGAGGGTGCCCACCACGGTCAGCCCGATCCAGCCGAGCAGCATCGTCATGGTGTGTGCCACCAGCAGGGCGGCGTGCCAGCGATCGTCAAGGCCCCAGGCCAGCGTCGCGCCGAACCCAGCGCCGACGGGAAGGCAGACCGCGGCCGCGATGTAGTAGCGGATGCAGACCCGGAAGCGTCCAGGTAGGGCGCGCCGGAGGTCCCGCACCAGGACCGAGCCGTGCCACAGCACCGCCGCCGACACGACGGTGGCCCCGGCCGCCGCGAGCCACCACTGCGCCGTCGGCACGCCGACGAACACCAGCAGCGAGCCGGCCGCCAACGCGCCGAGCCGGAGGTCGGCCAGGCGTCGGGTGGCGTCGTCGTCGCGGGTCTTCAGCAGCGCGGCGGTGAAGTGCGCGCTCCAGACCATCACCGAGTGGGTCATGGCGCCCAGCGCCACCAGGTGCACCATCAACCAGGTGGACTCCGGGATCCAACGGTGCGCCACGGCCACCACGACAGCGGCGAGCAACCAGACCACCAGCAGGTAGTCCCTGAGCGACCGGCGCCGCCTCACCCCCGCACCGCCGATGCCACGACGGTCAGCGCAAAGACGAGCAGCGCCAGCACGCTCACGATTCCTCCGGTTCGATGCAGGTCACCGACGGCGAGGAGATCGCCGACGACGCGGGCGGTCATGCCCAGATGCAGCAGCCCCAGCGGCAGCCACATGCTGGGACGGTACGGCAGGGGGCGGCCGATGACCGCAGGGAAGATGGTGGGGGCATGGGCCATGATCATGGACACCCCGAACCCGAGGAAGACGCCGTGGATGGTGGCGTCATAGTGGCCGCTCGCCAAGGGGCGCCCCACGACGAGCCAGATCAGGCCAGCCACACCCAGCCACACGTTGCCGGCCAGCAGGGCGGCGGCGTTGAAGCGGCGGAACCCGTCTGCGCGGATCATCCGGCGGCCCACGTCGTCGCGGATCAGCCACGCGGCGGTGAGGAGGCAGCCCAACCCCAGCACGCGGAAGCCGACGGGCGGAAGCGCCGTGGACAGTGCGGCGCCGGCGGCCACCACCGTCGCGAGGGCCAGCAGGGTAGGCACCGCCCGGGCGCCCATCGTGAGCTGGGCCAACTCCGCCCGCTCGGCCGCGATCGTGAGCACCACGAAGGCCACCAGGAGCGGCAGCGCGGCCGTGACGTCCGTGAGGAGCAGCGCTGTCGCGGCGAGTGGGACGAACAGGGCACCCAGCGCCTGCGCCGCCACCAGCGGCAGGGGGGCGCGGAACCACAGGGCGACGGCCACGGCCAGGAAGGCTAGTCCGCCGTCGAGCAGCAGCAGTTCGCCGAGCAGGGGCGGGGCGCCGGCGATCAACGCCAGCGACCCCGCGCCCAGCAGGGCGGGCGCCAGGTATGCGAGGGGGGTACGCAGGGCCTGGGCCCGTTCGAGGGAGATGAGGGTGCCCATGAAGCCGAGCGTCATGGCGGGGCCGTGGAGGTCCGCCAGCCGGTCGGAGCCCACGGGCGCCCACATCCCGAGACGGAGCAGCGCCGCGTTGAGGCCCGTCAGCAGCGACACTCCGGCCAACGCGATGAGCGCTACGCGTACGGGGCGCGTGCGCGCCCCCGGGTCAGTGATGGTGCGGGGTGCCGGCGGCGTGGTCGTGCTCATGGGTGGTGGTGTCGATCTCGGCCCATTCGTCGCCGTCGAGTCCGAGGGCAGCGGCCGGGAACAGTCCGTTGTCTTCCTTGTCGATGTGGTCGCGCAGGGCGTCCTCGAAGACGTCCATGAGCGAGTGGTCGCCGGCGGCGATGGCAGCCAGCAGTTCGTCGAGAGAGCGGTGCTCGCCGCAGAGAGTGCTGACGTGATCGGCGAACTCGTCGCGGCGCTTCATCACCGTGAAGAGGCCCGCCTCCTCGGACTGCGTGTGCGGCCCGAGGAGATGGGCGAGGTCGCGGGCGCGCGCGGGCACGTCTCCACCGTCGGCGACGGCGCGGCGCAGCTGCCCGCACGCGTTGACGATCTCGACGTGCTCATTCATGAACCGGCCGATGACCGTGATCGAATCGCACCCGCAGTAGCTGCACATCAGACGCGCGCCAGCTTCAACTTCCAGGCCTCGGGCCCCTCCTCGACGTAGCTGACCTGGATCGCATCGCCGTGGCGGTCGGCGATCTGGTTCAGCAGCGGCACGGGGTTGTGCGGGGCGACCAGAACGAACGCCGCCCCGGGCTGGAGGCCGTCGACGACGCCGTGGATCGCGGCATGGCGCACCGCGTGCGGGATGGCGCGGGCGTCGAGCTCGGGAAGGGACTCGTCATGGCCGCCGCAACCGCAGGCTGACTTGGGGGTGAGGGAGATCTCTGTCATGCCCGCCATATTACTACAAAGAGTTTGTATCAAATAACCCGGGCCCGCGATCCGGACCAGCCCTCAGCCCTCGAGACAGAGGCAGCCGGACAGGTAACGGTCCACCACCACCGACACCAGGCCAGGATGCGCGCCCAGCGGCTGCGCCACCACGTCCCCGCCCGCGCGGGCGAGCTTCCGCTGGAAGAATCCGGGCCCGATGAGATAGGAGGCCACCGCCACCGGGCCCGCCGAACGGGCGGCCTCGACCGCCTCGGGCACCCTGGGCTCGGCCGCGGACAGGAATCCGACGGTGACCGGACCTGACCAGTGCTCCTGCACCCCCCGACCCACGCCGTGGCCCACCTCGGCCGCCTCGGGGCGCGACGAGCCGGCCACGGCCACCACGACGGCGGCCCCCTCCGGGGCGCCCGCCTCGCGGAGCCGGTCCACGAGCGCCGCCTCCAGACGCGGGTCCGGGCCGAGCGGGCCGGTGGAGAGCACCCGTCCGGGGTGACCCGCGACCGCCTCGGCCACGTCGACCTCGGTGTGGAAGCCGAGCGTCAGCAGGACGGGCACCACCACCACTCGGTGACCCGCCGCGACGAGGCGGTCCACCACCGCGTCGAGCTTCGGCTCCTGCACGTCCACGTAGGCCACCTCGACGGTGACGTCCGGCAGCCTCTGAGCAGTCGCGTCCGCGATGGCCAGCACGGCGGCCTGGCCGTCCGGATCATCGGTGCCGTGGGCGCAGACCACGAGCGCAGGTCTCATGCGCTCACCTCCAACCGGTATCCCCGCCGCGGCACGGTGCGCACCAGCGAACGGTCACCCATACTGTCACGCAGCCGCGCGACCGCGACCTCGGCGGCGTGCGGGTCGTTGGAGCTGCCGGGCAACACGGCCAGGATCTCCTCGCGCGTCACCACACCCCCCTTGGCCTCGACGAGTGAGCGGAGCACGGCGCACTGCACATGGCTGAGCGGCAGCGCGCGCCCGCCCAGGCTGGCGGCGGACCGCCGGAGCCACAGCACGCCCGCCGGGGTGGCCACCTCCGCCACGCCGCGGGCCGACAGCGCCGTCGTGAGCTCCCGCACCAGCGCGCCAAGCCGGAACCGGTCCGGGATCAACGGGTTCAGGCCCAGCTCGATGAGGGGCGCGGCGGTGACGGGCCCCACGGTCGCGGGGAGGACGGGCCCCGCCATCGCCTCGATCGCGGCGGCCCTCAACCCCTCCCGCTCGCAGGCGGCGAGGAACTCCACCACCCCGTGCGCGGACGTGAAGGCCACCGAGTCGACCTCGGCGGCCGCCACCAGAGCGACGGCGCGGCTCACGGCCTCGGGGTCCGGGGAGGGCCCCCACCGGTACACCACCAGGGACGTGACGCGGGCGCCCAACTCGACGAGGAGCTCGTCGATGCCGTCGCTGCCCGCGCCGTGGTGCTGCACGGCCACGTGCAGGCCCGCGACCCCCTCTGTCTCGAACAGTTCCTTGATCTCGGCGGCCGTCTCCGAGTCCGCCACCCAGTCGGCGGTCAGGCCCGCGCCGTGGACCGCGCCCTGGGCCTTCGGGCCGCGCGCGATGATCCGGGCTCCCCGCAGCACCTCCAGCAGCTCTTCTGCACACCCGGCGGCGTCCGCGGCCTCCATCCAGCCGCGGAACCCCACGCCGGTGGTGGCCACCACCGCGTCCGGGGGATCGGCGATGAGCGCCCTGGTGTGCGCGATCAGCTGCTCGTCGTCGGCGTGGGGCACGATCGACAGGATCGGTGCCCGGATGATCTCAACTCCGCGGCGCTCGAGCGCCGAGGCCAGTTCGGAGGCGCGTCGTTTCGCCGTCAGCACGACGCGGCAGCCGGCGAGCGAGTGCGCGCCGGCTGTCGCGGTGGAACCGATGGCGGTCACCGTGGCGTCCATTCAGCCCGCCCTGGCCAGGCCCTCTTCGGGCCGACGGAGCGGGGCCTCTTCGGTGACCTGCGAGCCGACGAACACCCGGCCGTCGAGCACCGACACCGCCCATGTGCCGAGCGCCTTCGCGGGGTCCGACAGGCACACGCCCGTGCGGAGGTCGAAGGCCTGCTTGTACATGGGAGAGAAGAGTACGGGCACGTCCTCCCCCTCCACCAGGGACGAGCCCACCAGTCCACGGGCCATCACGTTGGCGCGGGCGAAGGGGTCCCACATGCCGACGGCGACGACGCGGTCGTCGTGGAGCCTGACGATGGCCACCTGCCGGCCGTCGATCAGGGCGGCGACGGGTCGCTCCGGCAGCAGGTCGTCAAGGCGGCAGACGGGTTCGGTGGTGGTGATCATCGCGCTCCTCCAATGGGGATGGTGGGTCCGGCGACCAGGACCGGTCGCCGCTCGGAATCGACCAGTTCGACGCCCGACTCGCGGTCCGCGTCCGTGGCGGGCCGGACCTGTCCACGCTCCCCCACGTACTGCAGGTTGTCGTCGACGGCGTCGGCCGCGTTGACGAAGCCCGCGAACCGGGCCAGCTTGACCGGGTCCTCCAGCACGTCGCGCCACTCGTCGCGGTAGCCGTCGACGTGGCCGGCCATGGCGGCATCGAGGTCCGCGGCGATGCCGAGGGAGTCCTCCATGATGACCTTGCGGACGTGATCCAGGCCGCCCTCGATCGACTCCAGCCACACGGCGGTGCGCTGCAGCCTGTCGGCGGTGCGCACGTAGTACATGAGGAAGCGGTCGATGGTGCGCACGAGCTCCTCGGTGGTGAGGTCCTCCGCCAGGAGGACGGCGTGGCGGGGGGTGAAGCCGCCGTTGCCGCCCACGTAGACGTTCCAGCCCTTGTCCGTTGCGATGATGCCGACGTCCTTGCCGCGGGCCTCGGCGCACTCACGCGCGCAGCCGGAGACGCCGAGCTTGAGCTTGTGCGGCGAGCGGAGCCCCCGGTAGCGCAGCTCCAGGTCGATCGCGAGGCCGACTGAGTCCTGGACGCCATAGCGGCACCAGGTGGACCCGACGCAGGACTTCACGGTGCGCAGCGACTTCCCGTAGGCGTGGCCCGACTCGAAACCGGCGTCGACGAGGCGCCGCCAGATGTCGGGCAGCTGGTCGATGCGCGCGCCGAACATGTCGATGCGCTGGCCGCCGGTGATCTTGGTGTAGAGCCCGAAGTCGCGGGCAATCTGGCCGATCACGATGAGCCCGTCCGGGGTGATCTCGCCGCCTGGCACGCGGGGCACCACGGAGTAGGTGCCGTCCTTCTGGATGTTGGCCAGCACGTGGTCGTTGGTGTCCTGGATCGCCGCCTGCTCACCGGCCAGGATGTGCCCGTTGCCGAGGCTGGCCAGGATCGAGGCGACGACGGGCTTACAGATGTCGCAGCCGCGGCCGCGGCCGTGCCGGCCGATGATCTCGGAGAACGTGGTGAGGCCGGTGATCCGGACCACGTCGAACAGCTGGGCCCGCGAGAGCTCGAAGTGCTCGCACAGGGCGTTGCTGACCACCGTCCCGGACTTCTCGAGCTCGGCCACCATCAGCTTGCGGACCAGCGGCAGGCAGGAGCCGCAGCTGGTGCCCGCCTTGGTGCACGCCTTGACGCCGGCGAGGTCGGTGCAGCCGCCCTCGGTGACCGAGCAGCGGATGGCGCCGGCGGTCACGTTGTTGCAGGAGCAGACAGGGGCGTCGTCGGGCAGCTCCCCCTGGACTGGGGCGCCCTCCGCCCCGGCGGGCACCAGGTACGCGGCGGGGTCGACGCCGAGCGGCCGGCCCAGCAGGGGCCGGAGGCCGGCGTAGGCCGACGCGTCGCCCACCAGGATGCCGCCGAGCAGGGTACGGGCGTCGTCGGAGAGGACGAGCTTCTTGTAGACGCCGGCGATCGGGTCGGTGTAGACCACTGACAGGGCGCCCTCAGTGGTTCCGAAGGCGTCGCCGAAGCTGGCCACGTCGACGCCGAGAAGCTTCAGCTTGGTGGAGAGGTCGCCGCCGGTGAAGGTGCCGGAGCGGCCGAGCATCTGGTCCACCGCCACCTCGGCCATGGTGTAGCCGGGGCCGACGAGGCCCCAGACGCGGCCCTGGATGCAGGCCACCTCGCCGATGGCGTAGATGTCGGGGTCCGCGGTGCGGCAGGTGTCGTCGACGACGATGCCGCCGCGCTCCCCCACCTCGAGGCCGGCGTCGCGGGCGAGCTCGTCGCGGGGGCGGACGCCGGTGGCGAAGATCACCACGTCCACGTCGATGGAGGTGCCGTCGTTGAAGACCATCTTCTCGACGGCGATCCGGCCCTTGATGGCCGAGGTGGCGGTGCCGACGCGGACGTCGACGTCCATGGCCTCGATGAGGCGCTTGAGCGACTCGCCGCCGCCCTCGTCCACCTGGAGGGGCATCAGCCTGGGCGCGAACTCGACCACCGTGGTGTCGGCGCCGAGCTTCTTCAGCGCGCCGGCGGCCTCGAGGCCCAGCAGTCCGCCGCCGATGACGGCACCCCTGACGCGACGCTTCGGGTTGCGCTCCTGCAGGGTCTCGACGTAGCCGCGCAGGGCCGCCACGTCGTCGATGGTGCGGTAGACGAAGCAGCCGGGCAGCTCACGGCCGGGCACAGGCGGCATGAACGCGTAGGAGCCGGTGGCCAGCACCAGGGAGTCGTAGGCGTGCGACATGCCGTTCTCGGTGATGACGGTGTGCGCCGCCGGGTCCACGGAGATCACCTTGGCGCCGCGGCGCAGCTTGACGTTCGGGTCCTGCCAGAGGTGCGCCTCGCCGAGGTTGAGGAGCTCGGGGTCGCGGTTCTCGAAGTAGCTGGTCAGCGCCACCCGGTCGTACGGGGGGCGGGGCTCTTCGGCCAGGACGGTGACGCGCCACTCGCCGGCCTCGTCGCGAGAACGCAGCGCCTCGACGAATCGGTGGGCGACCATGCCACCCCCGACCACCACACACAGCTTGCTCATATCGG
Organism: Propionibacteriaceae bacterium; assembly: GCA_027492545.1. Taxonomy (GTDB): domain Bacteria; phylum Actinomycetota; class Actinomycetes; order Propionibacteriales; family Propionibacteriaceae; genus Arachnia. The sequence continues at coordinate 35,234 of JAPUEL010000058.1, read as the reverse complement.
CCTCCTGGGGTCTATCCGGTTGGATTCCTCGTTACGGTGAACGCTAAGCGGCGAACTTTCCGGGGCTGGATCAGTCACGTTTCGGCTGTGCAACAAGCCACTCACGCGACGGTGACCCGCTCGAGTGAGGTTCGCGGGCTGCCGGCGGCGCCCAGGGCGGCGACCAGGCTGCAGACGTCAGAGGTGCAGCTGCCGCACCCGGTGGAGGCGCGGGTCGCCGTCGCCACGGCCTCGGGGGTGTCGGCTCCGGCCTTGACGGCGTCGGTGATGGTGGCCTTGGTCACCGCGTTGCAGCGGCACACGATGGCGTCATCGGGCAGGTCCGCCACCGACATCGCCGGGGCCGCGCCGGCGAGCGGGCGGGCCAGCAGGGCGGCCGGGTCGTCGGGGACAGGCGTGCGTGAGTCGAACGCCACCGTCAGGTCGGCCGCGACCTGGGGATCGCCGACGCACGTGGCGCCCACCAGCAGTCCGTCGGCGACGGCGACCCGCACCCGGCGGCGGCCCACCGGGTCGGTGAGGGCGAGCACCCGCGGCGCGCCGGGCGCGTACTCGTCGGCCGGGAACTCGCCCATGGTGACCGCCTCGAGGCCCTCGGCCTTGACGCGGAACACGCCGGAGTCGACGCCGAGCACGGGGCGGGGTCCGGACCGGCCGCTGATCTTCTCGGCCAGGTGGTGCGCGAGGACGCGGGCCTGCTCCCAGCCGGGGCCGACCAGCCCGGGGCAGCCGCGTGGGGTGCGGGCGCAGTCGCCGATGGCGTAGATGGCGGGGTCGTCGGTCCGGCAGGTGTCGCTGACCAGGATGCCGTTGCGGACCCACAGGTCGGCGGCCTCCGCCAGGCGGGTGCGGGGCCTGACCCCGATGGCAACGAGCAGGAGGTCGGCGGGGATGTGCTTGCCGCTGGTCAACCTGACGGAGGTGAGGTCGCCGTCGCGGCGGCGCTCCACCCCGGCGACGCGCACGTCGACGAGGGTGGTGATCCCGCGGTCGGTCAGCCCGGCGCGGACGACGGCGCCGCTGGCGGGGTCGAACTGGCGGTCCAGCGGTGCCGAGCCACGGTGCACGATGGTGGCGTCGCTGCCGGCCTCGGCGAGCGCGACGGCGGCCTCGATACCGAGGACCCCTCCCCCCATGACCACGACCCTGGCGCCGGCGGCCGCGGCCGAGCGGACCCGGTCCGCGTCGTCCCAGGTGCGTAGCGCGGCCACGCCGGGCATGGGGGTGCCGTCGGCGCGGACCACGCCGTCGACGGTGGGGAACACCGGTTCGGCGCCGGTGGCGAGCACGAGCGTGTCGAAGGGGTGCTCCTCCCCCGCGGAGTCGAGGACGACGCGGTTGCGGCGGTCGATCCCGGTGGCCTTGCGGCTGCGCAGCATCCGCACGCCCCGGCTCTCGGGCAGCGTGAGCCCGGGCAGGTCGGCGCGGCCCATGATCACGTCGGGTAGGAGGATTCGGTTGTAGGCGGCGTGCCCCTCCTCGCCCAGGACGGTGACCTCGACGTCGGCGAGGCGGTGGGAGGCCAGGTCGGCGAGGAAGCGGTGCCCCACCATGCCGTGGCCCACGACGACGATCCGGTGGCTCATGCAGGGGCTCCGATCCGTGTCAGCCGCACGGCCGCGACCTTCAGCTCGGGCATGCCCGAGATGGGGTCGGTGGCGGCGTTGGTGACCCGGTTGACCGCGCCGGCGTCCGGGTAGTGGAAGGGCATGAAGACCGTGTCGTGGCGGATGCCCTCGGTGAGCCGGGCCACCGCCTCGCAGCTGCCGCGGCGGGAGTGGACGGCCACCTTGTCCCCGGCCGCGACACCCAACCTCTGCGCGAGCAGCGGGTGCAGCTCGACGTAGGCCTCGGGCTCCACGGTGTTGAGCGCCGGGACGCGGCGCGTCTGGGCGCCGGACTGGTAGTGCTGCAGCACCCGGCCGGTCACCAGGTACAGCGGCAGCTCCGGGGTCAGCTGGTCGTCGGGCGGGGTCTGGTCGACGGGGTGGAGGACGGCGCGCCCGTCCGGGGTCTCGAAGCGGTCGAGGAACACCCGCGGGGTGCCGGGGTGGTCAGGGGTGGGGCACGGCCAGTAGAGGGCGTCGCCGTCGCGGAGCCGCTGGTGGCTGAATCCGGCGTAGTCCGCGACGCCGCCGGCGCTCGCGCGGGCCAACTCGTCGAACACGACGGCGGGGTCGGCGCTGAACTCGACGGGGCTGCCGAGGCGCTCGGCCAGCTCGCTCCACACCTCTAGCTCGGTGCGGACGCCGACGGGAGGCAGGGTGGATCGGGCGCGCAGCAGCAGGCGTCCCTCGAGGTTGGTCATGGTGCCGGTCTCCTCGGCCCACTGGGTGACGGGGAGGACGACGTCGGCCATGGCGGCAGTCTCGGAGAGCACGAAGTCGCTGACCACCAGCAGATCCAGGTCTCCCAACCGCTCGGTGAGGCGCAGCACATCGGGCAGGCTGACGACGGGGTTGGCGCCGTGGATGAGCACGGCGCGCGGGCCGCCGGGGGTAGCGAGGGACTCGAACAGCGCGACCGCCGGCTTCCCGGGGCCGGGCAGGGAGTCAGGGTCCACGCCCCAGACTGCCGCGACGTGCGCGCGGGCCGCGGGATCGCTGATCGAGCGGTAGCCGGGCAGCTGGTCCGCCTTGAGCCCGTGCTCGCGGCCGCCCTGGCCGTTGCCCTGGCCGGTCAGGCAACCGTAGCCGGACCCCACCCTCCCCGGGAGCCCCAGGCAGAGGGCGAGGTTCACCGCGGCGGTGACGGTGTCGGTGCCGTGGGCGTGCTGCTCGGCCCCGCGGCCGGTGAGCACGTAGGCACCCCGGCCGCCCCGGGCCGGGCTGGCCGCCGCCAGCATCCTGGTGGCGGCACGCAGCTGCGTCACCGGCACCCCCGTGACGCGCTCCACGCGCTCCGGCCACCACGCGGCCAGGCTGGCGCGCAGCTCGTCGACGCCGTTGACCCGCTCCTCGAGGTAGTCCCGATCGACGAGCCTCTCGGTCCACAGGATCTGGGTGAGGCCCAGCAGCAGCACGAGGTCGGTGCCGGGCAGCGGGCTGAGATGCAGGCCGCGGCCGTCCCCCGTCAGGGCCGCCGTCGGGGTGCGGCGGGGGTCGACGACGATCAGCCCGCCCGCCTCCTGCGCCCCGGCCAGGTGGGTGCAGAACGGCGGCATCGTCTCGGCGGGGTTGGACCCCACCAGCAGGATGGCGCCCGCCCCGTCGAGATCGGCGAGCGGGAACGGCAGCCCGCGGTCCAATCCGAAGGCCCGGCGCCCGCCGGCAGCGGCCGAGGACATGCAGAAGCGGCCGTTGTAGTCGATGTTGGGCGTCTGCAGCGCCACCCGTGCGAACTTGCCGAGGGTGTACGCCTTCTCGTTGGTGAGCCCGCCACCCCCGAACACCGCAACCGACTCCGGCCCGTGCTCCGCGCGCAGCCGCAGCAGCGTGTCGGCGACCAGAGTCAGCGCGGTGTCCCAGTCCGTGGGCACCAGCTCCCCGTCGCGGCGCACCAGAGGGCTGGTGAGCCGGTCGGGAGTGGTGAGCACCTCGGCGGACGTCCACCCCTTCTGGCAGAGCCGTCCCCGGTTGGTGGGGAACTCCAGCGGGGTCACCGTCGGGGTCACCCCCGGGTCGGCCGGCGCCACGTTCATGGCGCACTGGAGCGCGCAGTAGGGGCAGTGGGTGGCGGTCATGCGTCAGACCCTCAACGCGGCCAGGCGTGACCCCCGGCGGAGGTACACGAACCAGGTGACGCCCAACATGAGGAGGTACACGGCCACCATCACACTGAGGGCGGCCTGCAGGTCGCCTGTGATGGTGCGGGAGAGCGCGAAGCCCTGCGGGATGAGGAAGCCACCGAACGCGCCCACCGCGCCGGCGATGCCGATGCAGCCGGCGGCTGCCCGGCCGGCCGCGGTCAGCGAGACCGGGTCCCCCGCGGCGGTGCCGGAGAAGACCGCCGGGATCATCCGGTACACCGAGCCGTTGCCGATCCCGGTGAACACGAACAGCCACAGGAAGGAGGCGAAGAAGATCGGGAAGGACTGAGCCTGCAGGCCGACGATGCCACCCACGGCCCCGATGGCCATGGCGACGAACGAGGCGCAGGTGACCACCGCGCCGCCGATGCGGTCGGAGAGGTATCCGCCGAACGGACGTGCCAGGGAGCCCACGAGCGCACCCATGAAGGCCAACGAGATGGTCACGGCGGGGAACAGGTTCTTGAGCAGAGTGGGGAAGGTCGCAGAGTAGCCGATGAACGAGCCGAAGGTGCCGATGTAGATGAACGACAGGATCCAGGTGTGCGGGTGGCGCAGGGCCGCGGCGTAGGCGCGGGGGTCGGACTTGGCGTTGGACAGGTTGTCCATGCTGCGCCAGGCGAGCACGGCGGCCAGGAGCGCCAGCGGGATGAACATCAGCCCGGCGCGGTCCAGGCTGACCCCGGCGCCGATGGTGATGACGATCGGGACGGCGAGCTGCACGGCCGCGGTGCCGAGGTTGCCGCCGGCGGCGTTGAGGCCCAGTGCCGCGCCCTTCTCCTTCGCGGGGAAGAAGAAGGAGATGTTGGCCATGGATGAGGCGAAGTTGCCGCCGCCCACGCCAGCGAGGGCGGCGATGCCCACCAAGGCCACGAACGGCAGCTCCGGGTGGTTGACGGCCCAGGCGAGCGCCGCGGTGGGCAGCAGCAGGAGCAGCGCGGACACGATGGTCCAGTTGCGGCCGCCGAAGCGGGGCACCGCGAAGGTGTAGGGGATCCGGAGGGTGGCGCCCACCAGCGCCGGCGTCGACACGAGCCAGAACATCTCGTTGACGCTCAAGTCGAAGCCCACTCCGTTGAGCTGGGGGACGACGATGCTCCACAGGGCCCAGACCGCGAAGCCCAGGAACTCGGCGAAGATGGACAGCCACAGGTTGCGGCGCGCGATGGGCCGGCCCACGCTCCCCCACTGCTCGGGGTTCTCGGGGTCCCAGCCGTCGATCCAGCGGCCGGGACGATGTGTCAGCCCACCGTCGGAGATCTGCGCCCGTGCGGCGGACGGGGACGTGCGGACGTCGACCGCCTCGTCCGGCTCGCTGGACGGGGGGATGCGAGTGGTGGTCATGGTCGCTCCTTCGGGTCTTGGGTGTACATGTCCGTGAGCGACGCTGCTCGGGTACGAACCTAAGTTCCGGGTGTTGCGACAGGTCACCCGCGGAGTAACGGAACTGTCACTTCTTCCTCACGCGCGCCTTCCAGTCCGTGTGAGGGACGGGGGAGGTTGAGCCGGACACGGCTCTCGGGAGGTCACGTTGAGCCGGACACGGCTCTCAGGAGCCACGTTTGAGCCGGACGTCGGAGTCAACCGCCGGAACCGCGGATTTGATCGTTCCATGTCCCGCGACTCCGAAGTCGTGCTCAACCCACTTGCGGCGGACGGCGGGAGGCGCGGTCTGCAGCATCGGCTGCGGCCCGGTATCCTGTGCGTGGCCCTGCGGTTGGGGGCCGTTGGCCCCGTAGCTCAGGGGATAGAGCAGAGGTTTCCTAAACCTTGTGCCGGGTGTTCGAATCACCCCGGGGCCGCCACTGTCGGCTCAGCCGACCCGCTCCAACCGCCCTTGCGCACCGCGCCGGAGCTGGACCTCCTGCCACACCGTGACGGCCCCCACCACGATCAGCAGCGGCAGCACGAAGGCCACCATCACCAGCGAGAAGCCGCGCAGCGCGTCGTGCTGGGACGAGGCGAGCACCATGTAGGCCAGGTAGGCCACGTACAGCGCGACGAACACCCCGCCCTCCAGGCGTTCCACGGTGTGTCCGGTGAACGCGACGGTGCCCAGTGCCAGCGCCGCGGCGATCATCAGCGGCAGGTCGAGGGCCACCGACGACGGCGGCACCGGCAGCCCGGCGGGCGACATCACGGCCGGCAGGCCGAGGACGAGCCCGATGTTGGCCACGTTGCTGCCCACCACATTGCCCACCGCGATGTCCACCTCGCCGCGTCGCACGGCCGCGACGGTGGCAGCCAGCTCGGGCAGCGACGTCCCGAGTGCCACGATGGTCAGGCCGATGATCAGTTCCGAGACGCCGAGCCCCGAGGCGATCGACACCGCGCCGCTGACGAGCAGCCGAGCCCCGAGGACCAGCGCCGCGACACCCACCGCCACGAACGCCACCGACACCCACACCGGAGCAGGCGCGTCCTCCCCGTCCGCGTCGCCGTCGCCGTCGACGGCTGCCTCCCGTACGGCCCGCCTGCCGAGCAACACGGTGGTCACCATGATCCCGACGAACGCCGCCAGCAGGATGACGCCGTCGAGCAGGCTGAGGGACCCGTCGAGGCTGAGCAGCAGCAGGGCGACGGACAGAACGATCATCGCGGGCAGGTCGAAGCGCAACAGCTGGCGCTGTACGCTCAGCGCCGCCATGAGGGCACCGGCGCCGAGGATCAGCAGCACGTTGGCGGTGTTGCTGCCGATCACGTTGCCCACCGCGAGCTCGGGGGCGCCCGTCAGCACGGAATCGACGGTGACCGCCAGCTCCGGCGCCGACGTGGCCACCGACACCACCGTCAACCCCACCACCAGCGGCGACATCCCCAGCCTGCGCGCGAGGGACCCCGCTCCCCTGACCATGAGTTCGCCGCCGAGGACGAGCAGCACGAGGCCGCCGAGGATGAGGAGGACGTCTGTCAGCACGCGCCCATCGTAGGCAGTGGTGAGGGGCGTCAGCGCAGCGATCCATAGGTGGACTTGGCCTTCTCCAGCGCCGAGACGTAGCCCTCCCGCTCGTAGGCGTCCGGCGCCGCCTCCGCGGGCACGGCCAGCAGGCCGCGCGCCTTGGCCAGCGACAGCCCCTTGGCTGCGAGCCACTGCCCCAGTCCCTCGACGAGCACCTGCGCGTACGCCGGGCCGCGACGGATCAGCGACGAGGTGGTCATCACCACGTCGGCGCCGGCGAGGATGTACTTGACCACGTCCTCGGAGGTGTCGACGCCGGTGGTGGCTGCCAGCGACGCGTCCACCTTGCCCCGCAGCACCGAGATCCAGGTCCGCGGCAGCCGGGCGTCCACCGGCGACGACAGCGTCACGCCGGACTCCACCGTCATCCGGTCCAGGTCGATGTCGGGCTGCAGGAAGCGGTTGAACAGCACCAGGCCGTCGGCGCCCGAGGCGTCCAGGCGCACCGCCATGTTGCCCACCGACGAAAAGAAGGGGCTCAGCTTGACGGCCACCGGGATGCCGACGGCGCCCTTGACGGCCGCGAGGATGGCCAGGTGCCGCTCCTCGACCGCGTGCCCCGACATCATCACGTCGCCGGGCACGAAGTAGATGTTGAGCTCGATGGCCGCGGCCCCGGCCTCCTCCAGCCGCCGTGCCGTCTGCGTCCAGCCGCCCAGCGACGCCCCGTTGAGCGAGGCGATGAGTGGCACGTCGACAGCCTTCGACGCCTGCTCCACCAGCGTGAGATACGCGTGGCTGGCGTCGTGGGCCGCCCTCGGCACCGTGGGGAAGTAGGACAGCGCCTCCGCGTGCGAGTCCTCGTACATCTCCTCCAGCGCCGCCATCGCCTCGGCCTCGCGGCGCAACTGCTCCTCGAACAGGGAGTACAGCACCACCGCGCCCACTCCCCCGTCGGCGAGCGACCTCACCCCCGCGACCGTCTGCGAGAGCGGGCCCGCAGACGCGACGACGGGGTTGCGGAGGGTGAGTCCCAGGTACTGGGTGGTGAGGTCTGTCATGACCGGCTCCTCGGATCTGCTGCGAACTGCTCGGCGCCGCGGCCGGCCAGCTCCTCGTACTCGGACCACTTCCGGTCGACCTGCTCCTGCGCGAGGGCCAGGAGGCGGTCGGCCTCCTCGGGATCGGCCGCGCGCAGCACCTTGTAGCGCAGCTCCGCCGACTGGTACTTCTGCAGTGACATCCGGGGCCGCGGGGAGTCGAGCAGGAAGGGGTTCCCGCCGGCGTCGCGGATGACCGGGTTGTAGCGCATCAGGGGCCAGTGGCCGGAGTTGACGGCCCGGTACTGCTGCTCGAGGCCCTTGCGGATGTCGTAACCGTGCGCGATGCAGTGGCTGTAGGCGATGATCAGGCTCGGCCCGTCGTAGGCCTCCGCCTCGCGGAACGCCTTGAGCGTCTGCTGCGGATCGGCGCCCATCGCGACGCGCGCCACGTACACCGAGCCGTAGGCCATCGCCTGCATGGCGAGGTCCTTCTTGTTCGTGAGCTTGCCTCCCGAGGCGAACTTCGCGACGGCGCCCAACGGCGTGGACTTCGAGGCCTGGCCGCCGGTATTGGAGTACACCTCGGTGTCCAGCACCAGGATGTTGACGTTGCGGCCGGAGGCGAGCACGTGGTCCACCCCGGAGGAGCCGATGTCGTAGGCCCATCCGTCGCCGCCGACGATCCACACCGAGCGGCGCATGAGGTGGTCCGCCACGCTGCGCAGGTCCTCTGCCGCGATGCCCTTGAGCCCGACGAGCCTCTCCTTGAGCCGGTTGACCCGGTCCAGCTGCGCGGTGAGCTCGGATCCCTGCCGCTGGGGGGCCCCGAGGATGCCGTCGACCAGCGCGTCGTCGCCGATCTCCGTGCGCAGTTCCGCGAGGCGCGTCCGCGCCAGGTTCTCGTGCAGGTCCGCCGCTAGGCGGATGCCCAGACCGAACTCGGCGTTGTCCTCGAACAGCGAGTTGGACCACGCGGGCCCGCGGCCCATGGCGTTCTTGGCCCACGGCGTGGTGGGCAGGTTGCCGCCGTAGATCGACGAGCATCCGGTGGCGTTGGCGATGGTGGCGCGGTCACCGAACAGCTGGCTGAGCAGCTTGAGGTAGGGCGTCTCGCCGCAGCCGGAGCACGCGCCGGAGAACTCGAAGAGCGGCTCGAGGAACTGGGTGCCGCGGATGGTGCCGAAGTCCACCCGGGAGCGGTCGTTCTGGGGGATGGCCTCGAAGTAGTCGACCGCCGCCTTCTCCTTCTCGCGGTCCAGGATCGGCACCAGGTTGATCGCGCGCCGCGACGGCTGGTCCACGGGCTTGACCGGGCAGGCCTCCACGCACAGCCCGCAGCCGGTGCAGTCCTCCACGTAGACCTGCAGGGTGTAGCGCGTCTGCGGCAGGCCGGCGGCGTTGAGCGGCGCCGAGAGGAAGCCCTCCGGGGCGTCGCCGATGGCATCGGCCGGGTAGCTCTTGGCGCGCAGCACGGAGTGCGGGCAGACGAACGCGCAGTTGCCGCATTGGATGCAGGCCTCGGCGTCCCATTCGGCCACGATCTCCGAGATGTTGCGCTTCTCGAACTTCGTGGTGCCCGACGGGTAGGTGCCGTCCACGGGCAGCGACGACACCGGGAGGTCGTCGCCGCGACCCTTGAGCATGCTCGCCGTCACCGTCCGCACGAACTTCGGCGCATCCTCGGGGACCGGGGGGATGAACCCGTGATCCGACGACGTGTTCGCCGGCACGTGCACCTCGTGCAGCTCGGCCAGAGCGGAGTCCACCGCCTCGTGGTTCTTGCGCACCACCTCCGCGGACTTGCGTGCGTAGGTCTTGGTGATGGCGTCCTTGATCTTCTCGATGGCCTTGTCGCGGGGCAGGACCCCGGAGATGGCGAAGAAGCAGGTCTGCAGGATGGTGTTGGTGCGGCTGCCCAGCCCGGCGGCGCGCGCGACCTTCCCTGCGTCGATGACGTAGACCTTGATCCCCAGCTCGATGATCCTGCGCTGAACAGGAAGGGGCAGCTGATGCCAGGTCCCCTCCGGCCCATAGGGGGCGTTGAGCAGCAGCACGGTGCCGGGCCTGGCGAACTCGAGCACGTCGACCCGCTCCAGGATGGACCAGTGGTGGCAGCCGATGAAGCCCGCCTGGTTGATCAGGTACGGCGCGTGGATGGGGTGAGGCCCGAAGCGCAGGTGCGACACCGTCCTCGACCCCGACTTCTTCGAGTCGTAGACGAAGTAGCCCTGCGCGAAGGTGTCCTCGGAGGAGCCGAGGATCTTGATGGTGTTCTTGTTGGCGCCGACGGTGCCGTCCGAGCCGAGGCCGTAGAAGACGGCGCGCAGGGTCTCGGGGTTCTCCAGGTCCAGCGTCGGGTCGTAGTCCAACGAGAGATGGGTGACGTCGTCGTGGATGCCGACGGTGAACCGCGGCCTGGGCGAATCGAGACCGAGCTCCTCGTAGATCGCCTGCACCATGGCGGGCGTGAACTCCTTCGACGACAGGCCGTAGCGGCCGCCGATGGTGACCGGAAGCGCGTCGCGGAGCCCGCCGGCGACAGCTTCGGCCAGCGTGGACGTCACGTCCAGGAACATGGGCTCGCCGGAGGCTCCCGGCTCCTTCGTGCGGTCCAGCACGGCCACCCGGGTGGCGCTGGCGGGCAGCGCCGCCAGGAACGCGTCGGTGGGGAACGGGCGGTACAGGCGGATCTGGATCACGCCCACCCGGCCGCCGGACTCGTTGATCCGGTCCACCACGGGCGTGACGGCCTCGATGCCCGAGCCCATGATCACCACGACGCGGTCCGCGTCCGGCGCGCCGTGGTACTCGACGAGCCGGTAGCGGCGGCCCGTCAGCTCGGCGAACTTGTCCATCTCGTTGGCGATGACCTTCGGCGCCCACTGGTAGTAGAGGTTGGACGTCTCGCGGGACTGGAAGTATGTGTCGGGGTTCTGGGCAGTGCCGCGGATGAACGGGTTGGCGGGGCTGAGCGCCCGCGCGCGGTGCTCCATCACCAGTTCCCGCGGGATGAACCTGGCCAGCTCGTCGTCGGTGAGCTTGGTGAGTGTGTTGAGCTCGTGCGAGGTGCGGAAGCCGTCGAAGAAGTGCACGATCGGCAGCCGGGTCCGCAGCGTCGCGGAGTGCGCGACGGCGGCCATGTCGTGTGCCTCCTGGACCGAGGCCGAGCTGAGCAGGCACACGCCGGTCTGCCGGACGGCCATGACGTCCTGGTGGTCGCCGAAGATGGACAGGCCCTGCGTGGCCAGGGAGCGGGCGGCCACGTGGAACACCGTCGAGGTGAGCTCCCCGGCGATCCGGTACATGTTGGGGATCATCAGCAGCAGGCCCTGCGAGGCCGTGAACGTGGTGGACAGGGCGCCGCCCTGCAGCGCGCCGTGCATGGCGCCGGCGGCGCCGCCCTCGGACTGCATCTCGATGACGGTGGGCACCTGGCCGTAGATGTTGGGGCGGCCGTGGGCGGCCCACTCGTCGGCCAGCTCCGCCATCGTCGACGACGGCGTGATCGGGTAGATCGAGCACAGCTCGCTCACGCGGTAGGCCACATCGGCCGCGGCCTCGTTGCCGTCGATGATCGCCTTGGTGCTCATCGGGTCCCCTCCTGGATCATGTCGATGGCGTGGACGGGGCACTGCTCGTAGCAGCTGGCGCAGCCGGTGCACTTCTCGTAGTCGAAGCGGTACCGGTTGCCCTTGCCGAGCTTGATCACCGCGTCCTCGGGGCAGGCGCCCAGGCAGCCGTCGCATTCGAAACAGTTGCCGCAGCTCAGGCACCGGTCGGCCTCGTAGGCGGCCTCCGCGTCGGTGAGGCCCGCTACCACCTCGCCGAAGCCTTCGAGCCGCTCCTCGATGTCGGTCTCCTCCTGGACGCGTCGCTCGTGGTCGCCGAAGTACCACAGGTTCATCATCGGCAGCGTCACGACGGGGTGCTTCTCGACCGGCACCCACTCCTCCCGGTTCAGCCACGCGTCGATCCGCCGGGCCGCCTTCTTCCCGTGGCCGACGCCGATGGTGACCGTGCGGTCCGACGGCACGGCGTCGCCGCCCGCGAAGATGCCCGGCACCGCGGTCATCAGGCTGTGCGGGTCCACCTCCACCACGTCGTCGTTGAAACTCATGCCGGGGATGGCGCGCAGGAAGTGGGTGTCGGCGCGCTGGCCCAGCGCCAGGATGACGGTGTCGGCCTCGAGCTTCTCGAAGCGGCCGGTGCCGCGGGCCTTGCCGTGCTCGTCGAGCTCCATGACCTCGACGGTCAGGTCCTCCTCGTCCACGGAGGTGATGGTCCGCAGCCAGTTCATCTGGACCCCCTCGGCCTGGGCGCCCTCCAGCTCCTCGGCGTGCGCCGGCATCTCGGCCAGCGTCCGGCGGTAGACGATGACGGACTCCTCGGCGCCGAGCCGGCGCGCGACCCGGGCGGCGTCCATCGCGGTGTTGCCGCCGCCGTAGATCGCCACCTTGCGCCCGATGATGGGGCGCTCGCCGGAGGCGACGTCGCGCAGGAAGCTGACGGCGTCCAGCACACGGGTGGCGTCTGCCGCCGGGATGTCGACTCGCTTGGAGATGTGGGCGCCGACGGCCACGAACACCGCGTCGAACGCCCCCTCGCGCTGCGTGGCGAGCAGGTCCTTGATGGGGGCGTTCTGCCGGAACACCACGCCCATGGTCACGAGGCGCTGGAGCTCAGCGTCCAGCACGTCTCGCGGCAGCCGGTACTCGGGGATGCCGTAGCGCATCATGCCGCCGGGCAGGTCACCGGCGTCGAAGATCTCCACCTCGTGGCCGAGGCGGGTGAGATGGTAGGCCGCGGACAGGCCGGCCGGGCCGGAGCCCACCACCATGACACGCCTCCCGGACCGACGGCGGGGCTGCGGGACCTGCCAGCCCTTCTCGATCGCCAGGTCTCCCAGGTAGCGCTCGACGGAGTGGATCGAGACCGCCTCGTCGAGGTCCTTTCGGTTGCAGTCGGTCTCACACGGGTGGTAGCAGACCCGGCCGTGGATGGCCGGGAAAGGGTTGTCCGAGACGAGCTGGCGCCACGCGGCCTCCGCCTCGCCTGCCTTGATCAGGCGCAGCCACTCCTGGATGTTCTCCCCCGCGGGACAGCCCGCGTTGCACGGCGGCAGCATGTCCAGGTAGATCGGCTTGCGGGATCTGACCGGGGCCACACGGCCCGCGGTGTGACTCAGGTCCGGCTGGACGGTCATGTCCCTGCGCTCGGCGGCCATCGTTGCCCCTTCTCGTAGCTACTACCAAGCATCGTAGGGGGGGCGGGGTATGCCGGAACTGCCCGGGGGCAGACAAAAGGCCCGCTCGTGCAAGCGGGCCTTCTGTCGTCAGCTCATCGATCAGCTCACTGCTTGGCCTGAGCCTCCTTGACGAGTTCCTCGATGTCGAGGGCCTTCACCTGCTCGATGAGCGAGTCCACCTGCTTGCCGTTGAGCAGGCCGGCCTGGCGGAACACCAGGTTGCCGCGGCGGAACGCCATGATGGTGGGGATCGACTGGATCTCCCACGCGGCCGCCACGTCACGCGCGTCCTCGGTGTCGAGCTTGCCGAACACCACGTCCTCGTGACGGGTGGAGGCGTCCTCGTAGATCGGCGCGAAGCGCTTGCAGGGGCCACACCAGTCGGCCCAGAAGTCGACGAGGACCACCTCGTTGTCGTTGACGGTGGCGTTGAAGTTCTCCGTGGTCAGGGTTGTGGTCGCCATGGGCGATCCCCTCTCTTCCTTGTGTCGATCGTCGCGAGGTACAACACGCGACCCCTCTGGGGTATTCCCGCGACACCCCGTGGGGTATCCCAGGGTAGCCGACGGACGTCCGCGGGCTACTTGATGGCGATGAGGCGGCGCATCGGCAGCGGGACCTTGACCGGGCCAGACTCGGCGGCGCGCGCTGCCAGGAAGTCGACGGCGGCCATCGTGCGCGCCCGGTCCGTCGCCCCCCGGAGCCCGGCCAGCAGCCGCTCCGCGTCGTCGCGGTCCGAGACCAGCACGTAGTACTTGGCCCGCCGGTCCTCCGCCTTGGTCAGGCCGGCTGCCAGGAACGCGTCGCGGGCCCGGAACTCGGTGATCCCCGGCAGGAGCGGCGACACCCTCAGCAGATGGGCCAGGCGGGTGATGAGGCGCAGATCCGTGGTGTTGGCGGGGCGCAGCGACGGGGTGAGCGCCGCGAACACGCCACCCGGCCGGAGCACCCGCGACACCTCGGACAGTAGCCGGGGCCGGTCCGCCACGACGGCGATGCCCAGCGACGAGACAACTGCGTCGAAGCTGCCGTCGGCGAACGGCAGGTACGAGGCGTGACCCAGGACCAGCGGCCCGCGCTGCCTGTGCTGCGCCTCCACCAGCTCGGCCTCCGAGCGGTCCAGCCCGATCACCGTGCGCCCGGGCCGGGCAAGCCTGTCGATCATGGCGCCTGCGCCGCACGCCAGGTCCAGCACCGTCGTCGCCGACGCCGACACGGAGCGGGCCAGCCACTCGTACGGGGTGCGGTCGCCTCCGAAGGCGCGGCTCAACACGTCCTCCACGGCACCGGGACCGCGGCTACCGAACCACTTCAGCGCCTCGTGGTTCTCACTCATCACGGCTCACGAACAACAGCTCGGAGGCGAACAGTCCCACCTCCGACGACGCGCCGTCGACGGTGACGCGGACCACGTCCACGTCGCGATGAGCCTCGAAGCGCACTCCGGGACGCAGGCCCGCCGCCGCCAGCAGCGGCAGCATGGCCGGGTCCGCCTGCAGGTTCTCGCTCATCCGCTGCAGGACGAAGCGTTGCGGGACGTCCGTGACCAGGTCCGCCAGCGGATCCGCGCGATCCCGGAAGGGCGTGTGCTCGACGTCCACGCCGAGTTCCTTGAGGCCGGGGATGGGGTTGCCGTAGGGCGATCGGGTGGGCGAGTCCAGGATGGCGACGAGCCGCTTCTCGACGTCCACGGAGATGACGTGCTCCCACCTGCACGCCTCGTCGTGCACCTTCTCCCATTCCAGCCCGATCACCTCGGTGAGCAGGCACTCGGCGAGCCGGTGCTTGCGCATCACGTCGCGGGCGAGCGTGGCGCCGGTGCGGGTGAGGCGGATGGTGCGGTCGGTGTCCACGTGGAGGAGCCCGTCGCGCTCCATCCGGGCGACGGTCTGCGACACGGTGGGGCCGGACTGATGCAGGCGCTCAGCGATCCGCGCCCGGAGGGGTTGGACCCCCTCCTCCAGCAGCTCGTAGACGGTGCGGAGGTACATCTCCGTGGTGTCGATCAGGTCGCTCATACCAACTACCCCCTTCATCCGCCATCCTAGTGTCGCGGCGATGCGCCCATCAGGGCCGAGGCTGGACCACCCACTGGCCGCGACGCATCACGCCGTGGAGCCGGCCGTCGTCGTCGACGAGGCACACGTCCGCCCGGCAGCCGGGCGCGAGCCGGCCCACGTCGTCGAGGCGGTGCCAGGCGGCGGGGGTTGTCGCGGCCATGAGTGCCGCGTCCGGGATGCTCACCCCCACCTGCTGCACCACGAACTCGAAGGCCTTGTCCATGGTCAATGTCGAGCCCGCGATCGCGCCGGGCGACCCGTCGGCGGTGACGAGGCGGGCCGTGCCGTCGGCCACCTCCACCTCGAGCTCTCCGAGGATGTAGCGCCCGTCCCCGTTGCCGGTGGCCGACATCGCGTCGGTGACCAGCGCGACGCGACGGGGGGTCGCGGCGTCGATGCTCATCGCGGCGATGACGGGCCTGTGGTGGACGCCGTCGCAGATCAGCTCCACCATCACCCGCTCGTCGGCCAGCAGCACGGGCACCGGCCCGGGCTCGCGGTGATGGATGGAGCGCATCGCCGAGAAGAGGTGGGTGGCCACGGTGGCGCCCCACTCGATGGACTCGGCCGTAGTGACGTCGTCGGCGTCCGAGTGCCCGAACGCGACGGCGACTCCCGCCTCGACGAAGCGCCGGGTCGCGGCCTCCGCGTGCGCGCGCTCGACGGCAAGGGTGATCATCCTCAGCGCCGGGCCCCCCGCGGCGATGAGGCGCTCGACCGATGCGGGATCGGGGTCGCGGAGCAGCGCCTCGTCGTGGGCGCCCTTCCGCTCGGGGGCCAGGAACGGGCCCTCCAGGTGGACGCCGTCGAGGTGGCCCTCCTCGTGCAGCGAGCGCAGGACGGCCAGCTGCGCCTCGAGCTTCTCGAGGGGTTCGGTGACGGTGCTGGCGAAGATGGTGGTGGTGCCGTGGCGGCGGTGGTGCTCGATGGCCGCGATGTTGCGTGCCGGGTCGGGGTCGCCGAAGCTGACGCCGACCGCCCCGTGGCAGTGGGTGTCGACGAAGCCGGGCACGGCCCAAAGCCGGCCCCCTCCCCCGCCGGGCAGGACCGAGACGATCCGCCCGTCCTCGATGAGGATGGTGGCGTCGTCGATCACCCCCTCAGGCGTGACGGCGTGGGCGACGACGAGCTGTTCGGTGGCCATGCCCATCATCCAAGCACCGCCACGCCCGACGGGTCACCTGTCGAGCACCCCGGCTGCTCAGGTGCGCACGAGGAACGTGACGGCTCCGGCGATCAGGGCGACGACGCCGGCCAGGAGCAGCGCGATCGTCGTGCCGGTGCGTGCGGGGGCATCGCCCGATGCCGGGTCCTCGGGCGCGGCGCTCGGCGAGGCGGACGGATCAGGCGAGGGCTCCGCGGACCCCGACGGATCGGGCGAGGAGGAGGGCGAGGGATCCACCGTCGGAGCCACGGTGGTGGTGACGTCCGACGACGGCACCCCCACCTCGCGGATCAACGGGTTTCCCCCCACGAGGATCTGATCGTTGGGCCCGACCGCGAGCGACTCGCCCTCCGGCGCGCCGACGATGGTGTCGGTGGCCAACGGCTCCCACGTGAGCGCGTCGATGTACTCGATGCCCACGGCGCTGCGCAGCGCCATCGTGGTGCCGTCGGACAGGAACACGCCGTCGGTGACGCCCTCAGGGGCGTCCGCCACGCGGGTGAGCGTGTTCATCTCCTGCCGCGACGGCTCCAGCTCCGCGCGGTAGATGCCCGGGTCGTTCCCAGTGCTGACCACGTAGATCCGGCCCCGGCCGGAGATCATCATGGCCTGCGCATCGCGCGGCCCGTCCTCGTAGACGAAGTCGTAGGCGTGATAGGTGAGGTTGCTGTCGCTGAAGGAACCGAGCCGGTAGACGACGACGAACTCCCGCGAGGCGGACTGGTCGCCGACGTCGCCCACCCACAGCCGGTCCCCGCGCCACGCCAGCGCCTGCACCGAGACGGGGTCGCCCCCGAACGCCACCTCGGAGCCGTCCTCCGCGGAGACCACCACACCGTCATCCGCCTGCGGCCCGGCGAGCCAGAGCGTCGAGGAGCCGGAGCCGTAGGCCATCCCCACGACGGGCGTGGAGCCCTCCGGAGGCGTGCGGTCCTCCGCGAACGCCGGCGCGATGGCGCCGAACACCGCCAGGATGACGAGTGCCACCAGGACGCCCGTGACGATGAAACGGCGAGTTCTCGGATTCACGGTGCTGATGCTACGCCCACGGTTACCGTAGGTCTCATGCACCAGCTCGTCGCGTGTGCCATCGCGATCGACGATGTCCGCGACATCTTCGGCGCCTCCCCCGCCCTGGCCGAGCGGTTGCGCGCCTCGGCTGCCGCGCATTTCGCCCACCCGGCGCCGGAGCGGCGCACCTGGCTGAGGCCCCTGATGCGGCGGGATCCCGCCTTCGCCGTCGACCCGGCGGCGCCGTCGACCCCGGACGTCGACGCTCTGCTGGCCGGGGGCTACATCGCCCCGGACAGGGTGGCGCCGTCCTGGCGGATCCTCATCGCGTGGCTCGAGGAGCTGGCCGCCGCCACCCGCCGCGTGGTGTGGGACGCGGCCGCGTTCGAGCGCATCGAGTGGAACCTCGCCCGCGCCGGCCTCAACAGCGACTACTCGCTGCGCAGCCTCACCGACCGCGACCTCGGCATCCCTCTTCGCCCCCTGCCCGGGCACGCGGCCGGCTACGCCAAGCACGTGCACGCCGTGGAGACCCTCGCGGGGATCCGGGCGGCCTTCGGGCATCCGGAGCTGACGGACGAGGACCGCGCCTTCCTCGCTCCGATCGTCGAGGTGCTCGAGGTGGCGGCAGGGCAGCCGCACCTCGACGTGGTGGTCGTGGGCGCGGCCGACTGACGGATCACTCGGGATCGATCACCAGCACCAGGTCGCCGCCTTCGAGCTGCGTGGTGCCGGGGAGCACCACCCGCCTGACCACGCCCGCGACGGGGGCGTTGATGGCCGCCTCCATCTTCATGGCCTCGATGGTGGCCACCTGGTCACCCACCGCGACCCGCGCACCCTCAACGGCCGTCGGCGTCACCGCCCCGCTGAAGGGGGCCGCGACATGGCCCTTGTTCTTCGCGTCGGCGCGCTCCGCGGCCGCGACCTCGGATTTGATCTTGAGGTCGCGCACGCGGACCGGGCGGATCTGTCCGTTGAGCAGGCACATGACGGAGCGCTTGCCGCGCTTGTCGGGGTCGGAGATGGCCTCGATGCCCACCAGGAGAGTGACGCCCTTCTCCAGGGTGACGGCGTACTCGCGGCCGCGCTCCATGCCGTACAGGTACGGGACGGTGGGGAGCACGGAGATGTCGCCGAAGTCCTCGCGCTGCTGCTCGAAGTCCTTCGTGGGGCCGGGGAACAGCAGGCGATTGAGGGTCTCCTGACGGCTGCGGCCGGGCTGGGCGAGGAATGCTAGGTCCGCCTCCACCACCTCGGTGACGCGCGACGGCGTGCGCCGCCCCTCGATGGCCCGGCTGCGGAAGGGCTCCGGCCAGCCGCCTGCCGGCTCCCCGAGCTCCCCGTTGAGGAAGCCGATCACCGAGTCGGGGATGTCGAAGCGCTGCGGGTCCGCCTCGAAGTCCGCCGGGTCCGCGCCCACCGCCACGAGGTGCAGGGCGAGATCCCCCACCACCTTCGACGACGGCGTCACCTTCGTGGGCCGGCCCAGGATCTTGTCGGCGGCCTCGTACATGTCCTCGATGGCCTCGAACTTCTCCCCGAGGCCGAGCGCGATCGCCTGCTGGCGCAGGTTGGAGAGCTGGCCGCCGGGGATCTCGTGGCTGTACACGCGGCCGGTGGGAGCCGGGAGCCCGGACTCGAACGGCCGGTACATGTTGCGGACGGCCTCCCAGTAGGGCTCCAGGTTCAACACCGCGTCGGGGTTCAGCTCGGATTGGCGCTCCGTCTGGTCCAGCGCCGCCACCAGCGCCGACATCGGCGGCTGCGAGGTGGTGGAGCTCATCGCGGAGTTGGCCACGTCCACGGCGTCCACGCCCGCGTCGATCGCGGCCATGAGGGTGGCCAGCTGCCCGCCGGTGGTGTCGTGGGTGTGGAGGTGCACAGGGAGGTCGAAGCGCTCACGCAGCGCGGTGACCAGTCGGCGGGCGGCCTCGGGCCGAAGCAGTCCGGCCATGTCCTTGATGGCCAGGATGTGCGCGCCCGCGTCGACGATCTGCTCCGCGAGGCGCAGGTAGTAGTCGAGCGTGTAGATCCTCTCGGCGGGATCGAGGAGATTGGAGGTGTAGCAGAGCGCCACCTCGGCCACCGACGGCGTCTCGCGCACCGCCTCGATCGCGGGGCGCATCTGCTCCACGTCGTTGAGGGCGTCGAAGATCCGGAAGATGTCCACGCCGGTGGCGGCGGCCTCCGCGACGAACGCGTGCGTCACCTCGGTGGGGTACGGGGTGTAGCCGACGGTGTTGCGGCCGCGCAGCAGCATCTGCAGGTTCTGGTTGGGCATGGCCTCACGGAGCGACGCGAGCCGCTCCCACGGGTCCTCACCGAGGAAGCGCAGCGCCACGTCGTAGGTGGCCCCGCCCCAACACTCGACGGAGAACATCTGGGGCAGCAGCCGGGCCTGAACGGGAGCCACCGCGAGGAGGTCCCGGGTGCGGACGCGCGTGGCCAGCAGCGACTGGTGGGCGTCGCGATAGGTGGTGTCGGTGATCCCCACCGGCACCGCGGCGCGCAGCTCGCGCGCGAACCCCTCCGCGCCGAGCGCCATGAGCCGCTGCCGCGACCCATCGGGCACCGGCGCCATCAGGTCTACCGTCGGCAGCTTGACCGCCGGGTCCAGCGTGGTGGGTGCCTCCCCGTTGGGCTTGTTCACCGTCACCTCGGCCAGGTGACGCAGCAGCTTGGTGGCCCGGTCCGCGGGGGTGCGGGCGTGCAGGAGGTAGGGCCGCTGGTCGATGAACGCGGTGGTCACTTCGCCCGAGGCGAAGTCCGGGTCGTCCAGGACCGCGCGCAGGAAGGGGATGTTGGTGGCCACGCCACGAACCCGGAACTCCGCCAGCGCGCGCCGGGCGCGGGCCACCGCCATCGGGAAGTCGCGGCCGCGGGCGGTGAGCTTGACCAGAAGCGAGTCGAAGTGGGGGCTGATCTCGACTCCCGTGCCGGTGGTGCCGCCGTCGAGGCGGATGCCCGCGCCGGACGCGGATCGGTAGGCCGTGATCAGCCCGGTGTCGGGCCGGAACGAGTTCTGCGGGTCCTCGGTGGTGATCCGGCACTGCAGCGCGGCGCCCCTGATCTGCAGCTCGTCCTGGCGCACGCCGATGTCCTCGAGGGACTCCCCTGCGGCGATGCGCATCTGCGCCTGCACGAGGTCGACGTCGGTGATCTCCTCGGTGACGGTGTGCTCCACCTGGATGCGCGGGTTCATCTCGATGAACACGTGCTGACCCGCCCGCTCCCCCTCGGTCTCGACGAGGAACTCGACCGTGCCCGCGCAGGTGTAGTTGATGGCGCGGGCGAACTTCACCGCGTCGGCGGTCAGCGCGTCGCGGAGCTCCTGCGAGATGTGCGGGGCCGGGGCGATCTCGATGACCTTCTGGTGGCGGCGCTGGATGGAGCAGTCGCGCTCGAACAGGTGCACCACGTTGCCCTGCGTGTCGGCCAGGATCTGCACCTCGATGTGGCGGGGGGCGCCCACGGCCTGCTCGATGAACACGGTGGGGTCGCCGAAGGCGGCCTCGGCCTCTCGCATGGCGGCGCCCAGCTCGTCGGCCAGCCTCGCGGGATCGTCGACACGGCGCATGCCGCGCCCCCCGCCGCCGGCCACGGCCTTGACGAAGACGGGAAAGCCGATCTCCTCGGCGGCCCTGATCAGCTCGTCGGGGTCCGTCGACGGGGGGCACGAGGCCAGCGTCGGCACGCCCACGCGGCGGGCCTCGTTGAGCGCGCGCACCTTGTTGCCGGCCAGGGTCAGCACGTCCGAGGACGGTCCGATGAAGGTGATCCCGTTCGCGGCGCAGGCGGCGGCCAGGTCCGGGTTCTCCGAGAGGAAGCCGTAGCCGGGGTAGATGGCGTCCGAGCCCGACTCCTTGGCGGCCCTGATGATCTCGTCGATGTCCAGGTAGGCGCGGACCGGGTGGCCCTCCTCGCCGATCAGGTAGGACTCCTGCGCCTTGATCCGGTGGTCCGCGTTGCGGTCCTCGTACGGGAAGACGGCGACGGTGCGGAAGCCGAGTTCGTAGGCTGCGCGGAATGCGCGGACGGCGATCTCGCCTCGGTTGGCGACCAATACCTTCTGGAACATGGGCGCCAGACTACCGGCCGCGTCGGATGCGCCCTCCCGGCTTCCATCGCCGCCGCGCGCCCCTTGACTGATCAGGCGGCGTCGTGCGCGGGGACGACGAAGGGCCGGGCGGTTGCCGCCCGGCCCCTCGTCGAGGATGTCAGCTGATCAGGCCGATCAGCGCACCCTGGACGAAGTAGATGACGAACAGCGCCGCCACCACGTACATGAGCGGGTGCACCTGCTTGGCGTGCCCCTTGACGATCTTGATGAAGACGTAGGCCAGGAAGCCCGCGCCGATACCGGTGGTGATCGAGTAGGAGAACGGCATCAGGATGATGGTGAGGAAGGCCGGGATGCCCACCTCGGGGTCGTTCCAGTCCACGTCCACCACCTGGGCGATCATGAGGAAACCGACGAAGACCAGCACCGGGGCCGCCGCCTCGGACGGCACCATGTTGATCAGCGGAGCCAGGAAGATCGCCAGCAGGAACGCTGCGCCGGTGACCACCGACGCGAGGCCGGTGCGGGCGCCCTCACCGACGCCCGCCGTCGACTCGATGTAACAGGTGTTCGACGAGACCGAACCCAGGCCACCCGCGGCTGCGGCCACGGAGTCCACCAGCAGGATCTCCGTGGTGCGAGGCGGCATGCCGTGCTCGTCGAGCAGGCCGCCCTCGCTACCGACGGCCACGACGGTGCCCATGGTGTCGAAGAAGTCGGCCAGCATCAGCGAGAACACCAGCACCGCGAGCGCCAGGAAGTTGGTGATCGAGAACGCGCCGTCGGGGAAGAACGCGCCCACCATGTCGACGCGGCCGATGAGGCCGAGGTCCGGCAGGGTGAAGTTGGTCAGCGCGGGCACGTTGAGCGCCCAGCCGAGCGGGTTGGAGCCGTCGGGGAGCTGCGCCCCGATGCCGCCGATGGCCTCGATGATGACCGCGGCGATGGTGGCCACGAGGATCGAGATCAGCATGGCGCCCCTGACCTTGAGCACGTGGAGCGTGATCAGCACCATGATGCCGAGGAAGAACACGGCGATGGGCCAGCCCATCAGGGAGCCGTTGACGCCGAGCTCCACCGGCGGTGCGCCTGCGGGCTTGCGCACGATGCCGGCGTTGATGAGGCCGACGAAGGCGATGAAGAGGCCGATGCCCACCGAGATCGCGGTGCGCAGCGTCTTCGGGATGGCGCGGAACACGGCGGTGCGGAAGCCGGTCAGCACCAGGATGAAGATGAGGATGCCCTCCCAGACCACCAGGCCCATGGCCTGCGGCCAGGTCATCTGGGGAGCCAGGACGTAGGCGACCAGCGCGTTGAGGCCCAGGCCGGTGGCCAGGCCCATCGGGAACCGGCCGACCACGCCCATCGCGAGGGTGAGGAGGCCCGCGATCAGGGCGGTTGCCGCGGCCACCATGCCGATGGACTGGCCCACCGCCGCGTCGTTGACGATGGTCATCGCGGCGTCGGTGAACTTCGGCTGGCCCGAGACGAGGTTGCCGTCCCGGTCCGCGGCCGTGCCGATGATGAGGGGGTTGAGGGCGATGATGTAGGCCATCGCGAAGAACGTCACCAGGCCGCCACGGATCTCCCGCCCGACGGTGGAGTGACGTTTGGTGATCTCGAAGAAGCCATCGAGTCCGGACCGCTGATGCTCCGACTCTGGGTGCAGCCGTGCTGCCTTGGGAGTATTGGTAACCACGGACCGCTATCGTACGGCCATCCGTCGGGGTGGTCCCACCGGGGTCCGCACGAGCCGGCCTGCACGAGACGGATTGTCAGTCGAACAGGCCCTCGTCCAGGGAGATGGTGTCGAAGGACGGAGCCGGCAGATCCCGCGCGCGCTCGGCGTCCACGACGTCCGAGTGGCCGCCGCAGCCGTGATCGAGAGACACGACGCGACCGTCCCACGGCGAGTACTGGTTGGTGCAGGCGCCGAAGAGCGTGCCCAACGACCCGCGCAGCGCCACGAAGTAGCCGCAGGTCTTGCAGGGGGCCGGCGCCTCGCGCGACCCGTCGTCAGCCGGCCCGGGCGGGCCCTCGAGCCACCGCTCGGCCGCCCCGTCCCGGCCGAACCGGCTCAAGACGCGCGGACGGCCGAGGCCGAGCTCGGCGACGGTGGTGCGCAGCTGCACCCACTCCGACGTGTCCGCATCCGCGGGCAGGTCCGTGGCCGAGAACCCCGGCTCCAGCCGTGGATCGTCATCGGGAGTGGGCATGAGCGTGCCGGGGGCGATGTCGCCGGGGCCGATGCGGTCCGCCCACGGCACCCAGGTGGGCGCCAGGAGCGCGCCGGGAAGAGGGAGCAGCACGGCCTCGTTGACCGTGGGCTCCTTCGCGCGCGACGCCCGGACGAGCGTGACCGCCCAGTGCCAGTCCTGGTAGCCGGGGCGGACGCTGGCAAACGAGTGCGTCACCACCCTGTCGCCGTCCTCCGCCACGACGCCCAGGTGCTCACCGACCGAGTCCTCGCCCCCCACCTCGACGGCGGCGGCTCGGGCCTGGTCAGCGGCGGCGGCCGCGACGGTGTCCAGCTTGGGTTTGGCCATTCACAACTCCAGTTCGTCGGCGACCCGGCGCAGGAGCTCGGCCACCCGCGTGGCGTGCTTGCTGTCCGGGTGCCTGCGGTGACGGTAATCGTTGCCGATCCCGTCCAGCATCTTGATGAGGTCCTCGACGATCACGGCCATCTGCTCGGGGTCCTTGCGGGACGCCTTCGACAGCGACGGCGGCGTCTCGAGCACATGCAGGCTCAGCGCCTGCTCGCCGCGACGGCCCTCGATCACGCCGAACTCGACGCGTTGCCCCGCCTTCAGCGCCGCAACGCCGGCGGGAAGCGCGTTGGAGCGCACGTAGACGTCGCCGCCGTCGTCCTTGGTGATGAACCCAAAGCCCTTGTCCGCGTCGAAGAATCGCACTTTTCCGGTAGGCACGTCGCCCTCGCTTGCACTAGTAGTCAGTCTGACAGGGCAGTCTATCCGCTCCTGCGCGCCGACCCCAATACGCGAGGATACGCGCGACGCGGTCAGCGGACGGCGAGTCCCGGGAGAGCCCGCTCGGTCTCGGCGATCTCCCGGAAGTAGTCGGCGTGGGCGAGCTTGGAGCCGGCCGCCTCGTCGACGATGATCACGGCGCGCGGGTGGAACTGCAGGATCGAGGCGGGGCACGACGCGGAGACCGGGCCCTCGACCATCGCGGCCACGGCGGCCGCCTTGTGCTCCCCGGTCACCACCATGAGCGCCACCCGGGCCTCCATGATCGTGCCGAGGCCCTGCGTGACGCAGTGCGAGGGGACCTCCTCGCCAGCGCCGAAGAAGCGGGCGTTGTCGCGGCGGGTCTCGGGCGTGAGGGTCTTGATGCGCGTGCGCGAGGCGAAGGAGGAGAACGGCTCGTTGAAGCCGATGTGTCCGTTGGTGCCGATGCCGAGGATCTGGACGTCCACGCCCCCGACCGCCGCGATGGCCTCGTCGTAGCGGTCGGCCGCCGCCTGCAGGTCCGCGGCCGTGCCGTCGGGCACGCTGACGCGCGCGGGGTCCATCCGCAGTGGCTCGACGACGGTGCGGGTGATCACGCTGCGGTAGCTCTCCGGGTGGCGGGGATCGAGGCCCACGTACTCGTCGAGGGCGAAGCCCAGGCCGTGCGAGACGTCGAGCAGACCGGCCGCGACCCGCCTGGAGAGCTCCTCGTAGAGGCGCAGCGGGGAGCTGCCGGTGGCGAGCCCGAGGACCGGGGTCGGGATGCCCCTCAGGTACTCGGTCACCCGGTCTGCCGCCAGTTCACCCACGGCCTGCGCGTCCGCGCACAGCACCACTTCCATCGCCGATCCCTCCATGACACCGCTGCCGGCGGCCCTGCGGCCGCTCCTGACTCGACACTAGGGTTCAACCCAGCGGAACGCGCATTTTCTGCGCATATGACCCGAAAATAAGCACACTTGCTGCGCGTTTCTTCCTGGCCGACGGGGCGTCTGACCGTCGGTAGCATGGGGACATGGCGAGTTGGAAGGACGGCGCGGCGTACGCGCCGACGGAGCGGCCCGACGGCTTCGCGACCCCGCGAGCCGAGCCGCTGTCCGCGGGCGAGCCGTGGCGGGCCCCCACGCCTGGGCCGATCGCCGCGCCCGAGGGGTTCGACGCCGCGCCCCAGCCCCCGCTCGCGCAGCTGGCCTCTGGGGCCAGGCAGGGCCGCGACCCCCGCGAATCCTTCGCCGTCACCGGATCGGTGCTCACCCCAGGCCCCGTCGAGGGCGCCACACGCGACCCCAGGGCGCCCATCGTGACCTCAGCCCCCCAGCCGGTCGGGCGTGAGTGGGTGAGCGAGGCGGGCAGCCAGCTGCCTGCGCCCACCGGCCGACCGCTCCCACCTCCGCCCGGGGAACTGCTCGACGCCGCACCCGGGCAGGTAAGGGCCGCTCCCCTACCCGCCCCTGTCGCCGCTCCCCCGCCGGGGTTCCCGCCGGCCCGCCGCGCTCAAGCGCCGGGCGCCCCGCCGCCCCAGTGGCCGCAGCCTGCCGGGCTCGCCGCGCGTCCGCCTGCCCAGCAGAGGCAGCTGGTGTTCATCGCCGGTGGGCTGTGCTTCCTGGGACTCATCCTGACGCCGTTGTCGCCGTTCGTGCTGACGGCCGCCGGCGCCCTGGGAATGCGCACCGAGGCCCTCACCGGCCGGGCCGGGAGGTCGGCGCTGGCGGTCGGGCTGGCACTCCTGGGGTGGCAACTGATCTCCGACAGGCTCGGCGGAGACTCGGCGGTGGGCATGATCGCGTCGTTGGTCTTCACGATCGTGTTCGTCTCAGGCGGGCTGCGCTCCCGCTAGGCGTCCAGATCGCCGTACGCGATGGGAACGGTGGACTCCTCCACGTCACCCAGATCGACGGGGTCGACCCCGTCCCAGCGGGCCAGGACTGCCATCTGGCCCGGCCACGTGTTCTCGGGCAGGTCGTCGAGGTTAACCCACCGGCTCGCCACGTGGCGGCTGCGCTCGCGCTCGGTGAGCCCCGCGGCCACGGGCTCGAAGCGTGGGGTGTGGAGGCGGAAGAACGTCTCGTCCTGGACCAGGATCCGGTCCGAGTAGCCGCGGAGCAGGCGGCGCACGGCGACGGGGCCCTCCAGTAGCTCCTCGTCGAGCACGAGGCCGGTCTCCTCCTTGAGCTCACGGGCCGCGGCCGCGCGCACGCTTTCGTCGTCCTCCACGCCACCACCTGGCGCCTGCCAGAACCGCGATCCGGGCACTCCCGGGTCCGTGTCGCCCATCAGCAGCACCTCGTCGGCGGCGAGCACGATCACCCGGGCCGCCAGCCGTCGATGGACCGGGCGCTCACCCATGCGGATGCCGGGTGTGGGCCACCTCGTCGTCGATGAGGTCCCGCCAGCTGGCCACCAGCTCCGAGTCGACGTATGCCTTGAACGAGCGCCCTGGGCGGGCCGGGGAGCCGATGTGGAAGGACCGGACCCCCGCGCGCACCAGCCACGGCACATGCTCGGGGGCAAGGCCGCCGCCGGCCATGATCAGGCGCGCGACCTCGGCGTCCGCCCGCGCGCGCCGGACCAGCTCGTCCAGGCCCTGTTCGACGCCCCGGGCCGACCCGGCGGTGAGCACCTGGTCCAGCCGGGGAAGGGTGCGCAGGTCCGCCCAGGCCCGGTTGGGGTCCAGGCAATGGTCGACGGCGCGGTGGAAGGTCCACGGGAAAGCGCCGTCCCCGACGAGCTCGTTGACCACCTCCGTGTCGATCCGGTTGAGGCCGTTGAGGAAGCCGAGGACCACGCCGTCGGCGCCCGCGTCCAGGTAGCCGGCGATGAGTCCCTTGAGCCGCGTGGCCTCACCGCCGTCGGTCCCGAAGCCCGCGCGGAGACGCACCATGGGCCGGATCTGGATCGACGTGGCCCGGCGCACCTTCTCGACCAGCCGCGGCTCCGGCGAGAGCCCGTCGTCGTCCATGGTGCCGAGCAGCTCGATCCGGTCCGCCCCGCCCGCCTCGGCGCGCTCGGCGTCCGCCGCGTGCAGTGCGATGACCTCCAGCAGACTCATACCCCCATCTTGCCAACGCCCGGCCCCTGGTGTGCGGAGGCGCGCACGGCCACTCAGCCGAGGAGTGCGCGGAGTGTCTGGTGGGCCGCCCCACGGGGGATCCGCTCCTGCTCGAGGCGCAGGTCACCCTCTCGGAGCGCGGACAACGTGCGATGCTCGTCGGCCGTGAGGAACCCGATCTCGCCCCGGAATGGACTGGGCTCGTGTCCGGCCCACTTCCGGTGCGCCTGAAGGGTCGCGGGGTCCATCAGGACCGAGCGCACAGCCGGGAGCGCAGCCCTCACCTGGCCGAGGATGAGCAGCCCGTAGGTGTCCACGTCCCCCCAGTACCAGGCCTCGTCCGCCCCGCGGATCCAGGGCACCTGAGCCAAGGACGGGGCCGCGAACCCCATCCCGTGCACCGCCACGGTGCCGGGGATGTCCGGCAGAGTCAGGAGGGACGTGAGGTTCTCCACCAGCAGTACGCGGCGTGGCGTGACCTCGAGAGACGCCACGCCCGCGAGCTCCGCGGCGAAGTCGCGCGGCCCGTCGGCGAGCGAGGCATCGAGGTGGCTGACGCGGAACACCGCACCGGGCCGTCGGAGCCCCGGAGCCCCACCCACGATGCCCTCGTGCAGGGCCTCGACCACGACCCGATGCCGCTCCAGCCACTTGCTGTCGACACCCGGAACCGGCAGCTCGCGTTCCCAGAGGCCCGAATCCGGGTGTGCTTCCAGCCAACCGAGCACCGCCGACAGCCGCACCGCGTCCGCCAGGTCCAGCCCACCCAGGCGGCGGGCCGCGAGGCGCAGAGGCCCCGACAGGTCACGGTCGGGCCACGACCGCCGCAGCAGGTCTGCCGCCTGCGACGCACGCCGCCAGGTCTCCTGCTCGCCGGCGAGAGCCGCCAGTGCGCCGGGGTCCGCCACGACCCTCGCCGGCAGCCGCTGCCGTCCGAAGGAGGTGGTGCGGCGCTCCACCCATTCGACCGTCAGCCCGCCCCTCGCCCCCACCGCGACCCAGCGGCCCACCTCGCGGGCCACGCCGTCGGGGTCCGCCGCGATCTCCCGCGCCGTCGGCGTGTGCAGCGGCCACGACGGCGCCGCCTGGCCCGGGTCAGCGAGCCACCCGGGCCAGTTGGCGCGCCACTGGCGCGCGGCCCAGCCCGTGAGGTCGTCGATCGTCCTCACAGGAGAACCTCCTGCGCGCCCCCCGGCACGGGGGACCCTGGGGCGCCGACGGTGTCGTAGTGCAGTTCCTGCAGCGTCGACCCCCGACCGGCCTCGTTGGTGACCATGACGACGCCACCGACGTAGTCGTCGATGGTCTGCAGCATCTTCATGGGCGTGGCCAGCAGGAGCTGGAAGCCGAAGGATCGGAAGACCTCCAGCCCGGCCTGCGTGAAGGTGTGGTCGGCCTTGTCGAAGGCCTCGTCGATGACCACCAGCGCGTAGGTGGGCTCGGTCCTACCGGGTGGGGCGAGCTGGAAGCGCAGCGCCGCGGCCAGGCAGAACGTGACCAGCTTCTGCCGCTCGCCCCCGGACCTGCCGCCGGAGCCCGTGAAGACGTCGAGCTGCACCCCGTCGGTGTCGATCACCCGGGCCTGGAACTGCACGTGCTGGCGGGTGTCGAGGCACCGCTCGCGCCAGGCCTTGTCCGCCGCGTCAGCCGACCCCAGCCTCGCGAGCAGCTCCTGCATGAGCACGAACCTCCCCTCTGCCGCCTGCCGCTCCTCCGCGGTGCCGGCAGCCATCGCGTCCATCACCGAGCCCGACGTGATGGCGTTGAGCGTGGCGAGGAACCTGTCGACGTCCGGCAGGGACCGGTCCCTCACCTCGATCTGAAGGAATCCGGAGGGTGAGAACGGGGTGAGCCGCAGCGACTTGTTCACCTCGTCGACGCGGCTGCGGATCTCCCTGCGGGCGCCGCGGATCATCATGGACAGCTGGCTGACGTTGTTGCGGGCCTGGCTCTGCAGCAGGGAGAAGAATCGCCCCTCGAACTCGGGGAGCCGATCCGTCTCCAGGTCCACCAGGCGCTGCAGGTACTCGGGCAGGTACTCGACGGCGTCCCCCCAGTCCGCTGCCTGGCCGGGCCATTCCCGCCGGTACTCCGCCATCGCGGCGGCCGCCGCACGCTCCGCGCGCGCCGTGCGTCGTTGGATGGCCTCCGCCACCTCACGGAACTGGCCCCGCAACGCGCCGTCCGCCTTCTCCTCTGGCACGGCCAGGTGCTCGAGCCGACTCAGCAGGGCCGAGGCCACGTCGTCGGCCACCGGCGGCGCCTCCGCGAGCTCCGCCGTCCACCTCCCGATGCTGGTTCGGAGAGCCTCGACGGCTCCTCCCTTGGCGTCGCGCTGCGCGGCCAGGGAGCGACGGTGGCTTTCGGCCCGCCGCCGTGCCTCCGCGGCACGGTCCCGCTCCGCCTCCCGCTGGCGCAGGTCGCTGTTGGCGTCACGCAACTGCTCCAGTTCACGCTCGATGGAGTGCGCCTTCGCGTCCAGCGGGCCCACGTCGACCGCCTCCCAGGCGAAACCCGCGAGCCGGTCCACCGCAGAGCCGTGCCTGCGGAGGTCCCGGTCTGCCTCGTCGAGGGCGATGAGCCGCCTCTCGAGATCGGCCAGCTCGCGGCCGAGCTCGTCGAGGCGCTCGACGAGCACCGCCTCCTTCGCCTCCGTCGAGAACCCCAGCACCCACCGCGAGCGGTCCTCGACGCGACGCCTGTCGTCCTTCTCGTGCAGGGCCGCCGAGTGCTTGACCTGACCCCTGCGGGTCACGGCACGGTCATGCCGCGCGAAGTCCGCGGACGACTCCACGCACGCGTACGAGTAGCGCTGCAGAAGCCTGTCACCGAGCCACCCCGCGTACGGTCCCTCCGCGATGTCCAGCTGGGCCACAAGCGACCCCGGCCCAGCCTCCACCTCGGCGGAGGCGCCTTCGTCCGCCCGCACCCGCTCGTAGACCAGTCTCGCTCCCAGGAACTCCCCGTCGATGAACTCGGCCGCCGCCAGGTAGTGCTCCTCCGGTACGACGAGGGTGCGGGCGAACGAGCCCAGCACGCGCTCGATCGCGCCCGCCCATCCCGATTCCTCGGCCCTGACCTGCAACAACTCCCCGACGAACGGCAGCCGTGACTCGTCGACGTGCAGCAGCTCCGCAAGCCGCTCCCGGACGCCGAGCAGCCGGGCGTCGAGGTTGGACCGGTGCCGCCTCAGCGCCGTCAGCTCAGCGTCGAGCCCATCCCTGACCCCGGTGAGCTCCGATCTCCGGGGCAGCACCTCCATCTGAGCGACACGTTGCCGGGCGTGGGCCTCCTCGAGGTGCCGTGCCCGGTCGTCGATCTCGGCGGCGAACCGCACCGCGTCCACCGCGTCGGCCGGGAAGCGCAGGCCGAGGACGCCCGCGGCCTCCGCGAGGGCGTGGGCACGCTGCTCCAGCTCCGCCCGGCCGGCCCTCACGAGGCCGAGCATCTCCTCGAGCGCCCCGACGCGCTCACCGCCCGACTGTTCGACCGCCCGCTCGGCCCGGCGCAACTCATCGGAGGCTTCCTCGTGGGCCTGCTCCGCCGTCGACAACTCGGCCTTCAGCATCTCGAGCAGCTGCGCCTCATGCCCCAGCGAAGCCCTCGCGGCGTCCAGCCGACGTCCGAGGAGCCACGCGTCCAGGTGTGCCTCCTCCGCGTCCAGCGATGCCCGTTCCCCAGCCAGGCCACGCAGCGTCACGTCCAGCTCGCGCAACGGTGCCAGCGCCTCCACCTGCCGCCGGGCGTCCACCACCGACGCGTGCGCCAGCCGTAGCTCCTCGAACTGCTCGACGGTGGCATCACTCAGCTTGAACGTCTCCGGCACGTCGAGCATGAAGTCGCGGAACAGGCTGTCCAGGTTGGTGAGGTTCTTGGCCGACTGCGTCTTGTGCAGCAGGATCTGTGCCTGCTGGCTGCCCATCCCCAGCACCCGCCTGAACTTCGCCGAGAAGGCGGTGTAGGCGTCCGAGCTGTACACGTCCCAGTGCGGGAACGCGGCGCTCACGCGCCTGTTCTCGATGCCGCTCTCGACGAAGCTCTTGAGCGTCAGCACGTCCACCGGCTCCGGAGCGAGGATGTACATGGTCTTGAGGTCGCGGGCGTCTGTGGACGAGGCGCGGATGTGGAAGAGCCGCACGAGGGTGGTGGTCGAGCCTGCCCCGTCGGTGTAGGTGAGGGCGACGGCGCTCCAGGTGGGCCCCTTGCGCAGGAACGCGGTGCCGACCTCGCCCGTCTCCTCGTCCGTCTCCCGCTTGTGCGCGCCCCGCACGTAGGTGACCAGGCTCCGTTCCCGGTCACCGGTGTCGGTGCCCTGGGCGGCGGCGTTGAAGCGCATCCTCCCCGGAGGCACCAGCAGGGCCGCCATGGCATCGAGCAGCGACGACTTCCCCGCCCCCGACGGCCCGGTGAGCAGCATGCCCTTCCACGGCACGGAGAAGCTCCACTCACCGTCGAAGGTGCCCCAGTTGACCACCTGGACGCGTGCGAGGCGGTGCTGCGTCACGATTCCACCATTCTCGTCAGGTCCGCAGTCACTGCCGCCACCTCGTCGGCGCCGAAGACCAGGGCCAGGACCGGAGAGATCTCCCACCTGTCCTCCGCGCCGGCCGACAGCAGCACGGAGTTCTTCGTCATCTTGTTGATCGACGCGGTGATGCGGTCCGCGAAGCCCTTCCTGTCAGAGGTGGCGAGCCGCTGGTAGGAGCGGAGCTGGTCCTCGATCTCGTCGCGGCCCACGAAGGTGCGCGCCGAGGAGGTCTGCCCCGCGAGGAGCCGCCTGCGGAGGAACAGCACCAGCGCCGTGTCCAGCACGGTCAGGCGGTGGGCGCGAACCACCTTGGGCGCGTCGTCGATCTCGAGGTTGCGCACGAACGCGACGCCCGCGTCCATGTCCAGCACAAGGTCCAGATACAGATCCGCCAGCCGGGTCCGGACCACCTCCTCGTTGCGGACCAGCGCCGACCAGACCTTCGTCTGCTCGTCGGCGCGCAGGTACGGGCCGCGGATCAGGCTGAGCAGGACGCGGCGGGTGGCCGGGTCCAGCTCGCCGTGGTCCACCGGAGGCTCGACGACGGTGTCGTCGAACTCGTCGACGACGTCATCGGCGCGCCGCGGGGCCGGCTGCAGCGTCATGGGCACTCCACTCGGATGGGACTTCGGTGAAAACGTAGCGCGGGGCGCTGACAGTCCGCTGAACGCCCGCCTGTGAGGTCCAGGACCACGGCTCCTCGCCGGGCGCGCGGGTGGCGTGCTGCTCCGCGATCAGCAGCAGTCCGACGATGGTCGCCAGCCCCTGGGAGGCGCTGTGGCGGGCCAGCACGTCGCCCACGGTGGCGGCCGGGACGACGGTGAGGGTGTCGGCGACGTTGTGCTGCAGCTCGGTGAAGTCGATCTCGGTGAGCCGGACCAGGGCCTTCAGCTGTTCCAGGTCCAGCTCCGTCACCTCGCCGCGGGCCACGTCCATCGTGGCGCGCATCTCGGCCGGGTTGTCCAGCGCCCAGCTGCCGATCGACGAGATGGTCATCGAGGTCAGGTCGAGGTCGCGGCCGATCTCAGTGGTCGGGTGGACGCGCTCGAGGGCGCGCAGCACCGCCTGTTCGGCGCGGGAGAGCGCCTCGGCCAGCCGCTTGTGCTCCCGGTACTCCTGGGTCTCGACGAAGCGGCGCAGGCTTCGGGAGAAGTCGGTCAGGCTCTGCCGCACCTGCGCGCTCTCGCGCTGCAGCACCACCAGGAACCGGCGCAGGAAGGCGGCGTCGGCTGCGGGCAGTTCGAGCGTGAAGGCTCTGTCGAGCACGGCGTCGACGGCCCGGTGGAAGGTGTCGGCCAGCACGGGATCGAGCAGCAGCTGGTGAAACGCCCCGAACGTGCGGCCGGCCTCCGAGCTCTCGATGAGATCCACGCCGGCGAAGACGTCGTCGAGCACTCCGCCGCGCGCACCCTCGTTGTTGATGATCTGCTCCCTCAACGAGGTGTTGAGCGACTCGAGGTCGTCCGCCACCTTGGCGAAGTCGCCAGGCACCTCGCCGGCCAGCCGCAGGATCTCGTGCAGGCGCTCCCTGGCGATCGAATCGTCGAGGACGTGAACCTCGCCGGCCTCGATGCGCCTGACCTCCTCGTCGATCTCGGCGCGTCTGGCCTGCAGCGCCGCGAGTCGGGTGGCCGGGTCGGTATCGGACTCGGCTGCCAGGGTCTCCAGCAGACCGGTGACGGTGCTCAGCCGCGACGACGTGACGGCCGATCGTGGCTGCTCGACCGCGGCCACGAACCGCAGCGCGTCGGCGGCGGAGCGCGACAGCTCGACCGTCTCCTCCCGTGCAGCGGTGGGGCGCCGGATGAGGTAACCGTCGCGGATCCAGTCCCCGACGTACTCCTGAGCGGTGCGCGGGAGGGTGAAGCCGGCATCGCGCAGCTCGTCGAGATCCTCGGTCACCTGAGTGACGAACTCGCTGTAGGTCAACGATCGATGGTCGCCGAACCTGGAGCTCAGGACGGCGACGACGACCGGCATCAGCTCGGCGCGCAGCAACTTGACCCCGGCGGTCTCACTGGCCCTCCTGGCCCCGGTCGCGCCGGCCGCCACTGACACCATCGTTCTGCTCCCGATCACACGACGGGTGGGGCCGCCTTCTGCTCCGACCGCTCCGCGAGCACCTTCTTGAACAGCACCATGGGCAGGAGGATGGCCGCGAGAAGCACCGACACCCACACGATCAGCGGCGCGAGCAGCCAGGTGGTGAACCCCTCGATCCGGAGTCCGCCGGTGAAGAGCGTGGTGAGGAACAGGCCGACGAAGGTGGTCACGAGCGCGATCCCGCCGCGGAGAGCGGGTAGATGGGTGATGGCCATCTTGAGCACGAACGGGCCGAGCAGCACCTCGACGGCGGTGAAGAACAGGAGGCTGAACACGAACCCCAGCGGCTCGAGATGGAACCCATCGAGGACCAGCGAGGCCACCAGGAGCCCCACCGCATTGCCCAGGAGGTGGAGCGCCGTGGACGCCAGAAATCGAAGCATGGTGGCCCTTCCGAGAGGTCGCGGCGGACTCGCCGTCGACGCTGGCACGAGCTTAGCGGCCGACGCCTCGTGGAAGGCGCTCGTGTGAAGACGGGAAGGACGGCCCCCAACGGGGACCGCCCTTCCTGAGCGTCAGGCAAACAGGTGGCTCAGAAGCCGCCCATGCCGCCCATCTCGTCCTCGACGCTCGGACCTCCCCCGTGCTTGGGTTGAGCCGGACACACCTTTCGTCGGGCGTAGTTGAGCCGGACACACCTCTCATCGGGCGTAGTTGAGCCGGATCTCGGTCTCAACGCGCGATTCGCGCTGTTTGAACGATCCAACCCCAGCGAGTCCGAAGTCGTGCTCAACGGGGGCCGGCCCCAGCGAGTCCGAAGTCGTGCTCAACGGGGGGCCCGACCCCGCTGGAGCGAAGCGGGCCTGAAGAGACGACGAAGGGCGGCCCCCAACGGGGACCGCCCTTCCTGAGCGTCAGGCGAACGGGTGGCTCAGAAGCCGCCCATGCCACCCATCTCGTCCATGCCGCCGCCGGCGCCGCCCGCGGGGGCCTTCTCCGGCTTGTCGGCGATGACGGCCTCGGTGGTGAGGAACAGCGCCGCGATGGATGCCGCGTTCTGCAGCGCCGAGCGGGTGACCTTGGCGGGATCGATGATCCCGGCGGCCACCATGTCGACGTACTCACCGGTGGCCGCGTCGAGGCCCTGGCCGACGGGAAGGTGCGAGACCTTCTCCGCGACTACGCCGCCCTCGAGGCCGGCGTTGGCGGCGATCTGCTTCAGCGGGGCCGAGGCCGCGGTGAAGACGATCTGCGCGCCGACGGCCTCGTCGCCCTCCAGGCCCTCGACCTTGGCGGCCTTCGACGCCTGGAGCAGCGCGACGCCACCACCGGGGACGATGCCCTCCTCGACGGCGGCCTTCGCGTTGCGGACGGCGTCCTCGATGCGGTGCTTGCGCTCCTTGAGCTC
>JAPUEL010000057.1 GCA_027492545.1 Propionibacteriaceae bacterium | reverse complement strand
GGGGCGTTGAAGTCGTTGACGTAGAGGCTGATCCGGGGGTAGCGCTGCATGGCGAGGCGGAGCATCCCCGACAGGGCCGGCACGCTGATCCCCTGGCCGCGCAGCGCCGGGTCCACCCACACCCCCTGTAGCTGCGCCTGATCGCCCAGCCTGGGGCCGAGGTCCGCCTTGAAGATCACCTTGCCGTGGTTGTCCACGACCCCGAAGGCATCCCCGTCGACGAGCCTCTGCATGACGAAGCGCTCGTACCCGGTGCCGTACTTGAAGGGCGAGCTGCCGATCTCGTCGGTGTACATGTGCACGGAGGCGTCGAGGTAGCTGGGGTAGTCGTCGGCGGTCAACCGACGCACCCGTGCGTCCGGGGCGATCAGCGGGGGGCGCTCCAGCAGCATCAGGGGCTGCCGACCCCGGATGTTACTCACCCCCGACCACGAGGCGGGCCAGCGTTCGGTGAGGCCGAGGTGCAGGCCCAGGACAGAGATGGAGGGTCCGAGGATGGAGGTGCAGCGACGCACCGGCCCGAGCTGACCCACGAAGGCCGGCAGCGCCCCGGGATCGAATCCCGCCACGAAGACGGTCCCGCCGTCGAGCATCATCGAGACGACCTCACCGCCTCTCTCGAAGGCGAAGACGTTGCCCAGGCGCCGCCGGTCGATGCCGTACGTGGCGACCTTGGCCGCGAGGAAGAGGTTCTCCACGGGGCTGCGCGCCAGGAACTCGAGTGCCTCGTCCCGGTCCGCGCCTGTCAACGCGCGCACCCGGGGAACCATGCGCGTCAGCCTAGGAGACCGAGACCGCTGGCGTGCCGATCTCGCCCATCTCGGCGGCGAGGCGCTGAGCCTCGATGATCAGGGTCTCGACGATCTCGTCCTCGGGCACGGTCTTGATGACCTCCCCCTTGACGAAGATCTGGCCCTTGCCGTTGCCGGAGGCCACGCCGAGGTCAGCCTCGCGCGCCTCACCAGGCCCGTTGACCACGCACCCCATGACGGCGACGCGCAGCGGGGCCTGCATCCCTTCGAGGCCCTTGGTGACCTGCTCAGCGAGGGTGTACACGTCCACCTGCGCGCGTCCGCAGGAGGGGCAGGAGACGATGTCCAGCTTGCGGGGGCGCAGGTTGAGCGACTCGAGGATCTTCAGACCGACCTTCACCTCTTCGGCCGGCGGGGCCGAGAGCGACACGCGGATGGTGTCGCCGATGCCTCGGCTGAGCAGGGACCCGAAAGCGACGGAGGACTTGATCGTGCCCTGGAAAGCGGGGCCGGCCTCGGTGACGCCGAGGTGGAGGGGGTAGTCGCACTTCTCCGACAGCAGCTCGTAGGCCCGCACCATGACCACCGGGTCGTTGTGCTTGACGGAGATCTTGAAGTCGTGGAAGCCCACGTCCTCGAAGAGCGAGGCCTCCCACAGCGCCGACTCGACGAGCGCCTCAGGGGTGGGGGCGCCGTACTTGGCGAGCAGGCGCCGGTCGAGCGAGCCCGCGTTGACGCCGATGCGGAGGGAGACTCCGGCGTCCGCGGCCGCCTTGGCGATCTCGGCCACCTTGTCGTCGAACTGCTTGATGTTGCCCGGGTTCACACGGACGGCGGCGCAGCCCGCGTCGATGGCGGCGAACACGTAGCGGGGCTGGAAGTGGATGTCGGCGATGACCGGGATCTGCGACTTCATCGCGATGATCGGCAGCGCCTCCGCGTCGTCCTGGCTGGGCACCGCGACCCGGACGATGTCGCAGCCGGTGGCGGTGAGCTCTGCGATCTGCTGGAGCGTGGCGTTGATGTCCGTGGTCTTGGTGGTGGTCATCGACTGGACGCTGATCGGGGCGTCCCCACCGACGAGCACCTTGCCCACCCGGATCTGCCGCGTGGGGCGACGGGGGGCCAGGACGGGGGCGGGCGCGGCGGGCATACCGAGGTTCACGGACATGGCGCCCACCCTACCCGCATACGCTCGCGGGCTGCTCGGGTGTGGAGGCGGTCTGGTCCTAGAAAATGCTGATCGGCGAGATGATGTCGGCGAGGATCAGCACCACGCCGCCGATCAGGAGGAATCCCCCGACGACGTAGGTGACCGGGAGGACCCTGGCCGTGTCGACGTGGCCGGGATCCGGGCGCCCGAGGAGCCTCGAGCCCTGCCTGCGCAGCCACTCCCAGATCGCCGCGGCGACGTGCCCGCCGTCCAGTGGGGGCAGCGGCACGAGGTTGAGCAGTGCGACGAAGAGGTTGACCGAGCCGAGCAGCGACAGCCACGTGGCAGCCTTGGCGGCCACATCCAGCTCGCTGCTGGCCCCGATCTCGCCGGCGACGCGGGAGGCGCCGACGATGCTCAGCGGGGAGTTGACGTCGCGCGGCTGGCCGGTCACGAGGTCGGCCGCCACGTTCCAGACGCGCACCGGGAAGCTGGCCAACGCCACCACCGACTGCCTGGTCATGGTCCACATCTGCTCGGCCGTCTGGACGACGCCTCCCGTGCGCTGCTCCATGGTCGGCGACACCCCGAAGAACCCCGCCTCGATGCTGCGCGACGGGTCGAGCCTGTCGGGGACGAAGTTGAGCACCGTGTTGACCTCCGGCAGCGTCACCAGGGCGCCGGAGCGCTCGACGACGACGACGGCGGCGCCGTCGCCGTTGGCACGGATGAGGTCGCCCATCTGCTCCCATCCCGTGAGCTCCACCCCGTTGAAGGAGACCAGCTCATCGCCCGGCTGCACGCCGGCCTCCACCGCCGGGGTGACCGGATCCCCGGGGCGACAGGTCCGGTCCTCCCGGTCCACGGGCACGGCGCACTCGGAGACGGTCGCGACGGTCAGGGTGGCGGTCGGCACACCGTAGGCCAGGTTGATGCCGAGGAAGATGGCGAAGGCGAGGGCGAGGTTCATCGCCGGGCCGCCGAGCATCACCACGATCTTCTGCCACGTCTTCTTCTCGTAGAGCAGGCGGCCGTTGTCCGCGCTGGTGATCTCCTCGTATTCGACGGCGCGCGCCTCGTCCGCCATCCGCGTGAGCCAGCCGGGGGGCTTGTCCGACGGGCGCTTCGGCGGGTACATGCCCATGAGCCGCACGTAGCCGCCCAGGGGGATGGCCTTGATGCCGTACTCCGTCTCGCCGCGGGTGGTGGACCACAGCGTCTTGCCGAAGCCGACGAAGTACTTGCTCACACGCACACCGAACAGCTTCGCCGGGACGAGGTGGCCCACCTCGTGCAGCGCGATCGACACCATGATGAGGGCGAAGAAGGCGAGTGCGAACAGCACCGTGAGGAAGGTGGTCACCTCGTCGCCGCCAGCTCCGCAGCCCTCGCCCTGCCCCAGGCGTCGGCGGCCAGCACGTCCGCCACCGTGAGGCCTGCGTCAGCGGTGTGCCCGTGCGCGAGGTGCTCGTCGACGCACTCGGCGACGATCCGGGTGATGTCCAGGAACCCGATGGTGCCGGCGCAGAACGCGTCCACGCAGGACTCGTTGGCCGCGTTGAACACCGCGGGCGCAGTGCCGCCTGCCCGGCCTGCGCGTCGGGCGAGCTCCACCGCCGGGAAGGTCTGGCCGTCCAGCGGCTCGAACGTCCAGGCGGTCGCGGTGCTCCAGTCGCAGGGCGCGGCCGCGTCCGCGAGGCGCTCAGGCCACGTCAGGGCGATCCCGATCGGGAGGCGCATGTCCGGCGGTGACGCCTGGGCGATGGTGGAGCCGTCGTGGAACTCCACCATCGAGTGGACGACCGACTGCGGGTGCACCGTCACGACGATGTCGTCGTAGCCGACGCCGTAGAGCAGCGCGGCCTCGATGAGCTCGAGCCCCTTGTTCACCAGGGTGGCCGAGTTGATGGTGATGACGCGCCCCATGTCCCACGTGGGGTGCGCCATGGCCTGCTGCGGGGTGACATGGGCGAGTTCGTCCGCCGTCCTGCCCCTGAACGGTCCGCCTGAGGCGGTGAGGATCAGCCGGCGCACCTCGTCGGCGCGGCCAGCCCGCAGCGCCTGGGCGAACGCCGAGTGCTCGGAGTCCACGGCGACGATCTGTCCGGGCGCTGCCGCCTGGGTGACGAGCCGGCCACCGATGACCAGCGATTCCTTGTTGGCCAGCGCGAGCGTGCTCCCAGCCGCGAGGGCCGCCAGCGTGGGTCCGAGGCCGGCGGCCCCGGTGATGGCGTTGACGACCACGTCTGCGCCGGCGGCCGCGAGCTGGGAGGACGCCTCGGGGCCGAGCAGCAGGCGGGGAAGCTGGTACTGGCCGGTGCTCCATCCGCGCCGGTCCGCCTCGGCGTAGAGGGCGCGCTGCAGTTCCTGGGCCGCACTGGCCTTCGCCAGCGCGACGGTCTCCGGCTCGAACTCGATGATCTGCCGCGCCAGCAGCTCCAGGTTTCCTCCGGAGGCCGACAGCCCGACCACGCGGAACCTGTCCCGCCTGCCGGCGATCACGTCGAGTGTCTGGGTACCGATCGATCCGGTTGAGCCGAGCAGGCAGATGGTGCGCACCGGCCAAGTC
Source organism: Propionibacteriaceae bacterium (assembly GCA_027492545.1). Taxonomy (GTDB): domain Bacteria; phylum Actinomycetota; class Actinomycetes; order Propionibacteriales; family Propionibacteriaceae; genus Arachnia. The sequence goes on along the minus strand of JAPUEL010000057.1, from coordinate 5,584 downwards.
TACGTGGCGGCGGCCTCCCGCCCGGGGCGCTGAGGCGGGAGGGCGCGCTGGGGCGGGATCGTGCCAAGATCGACCCATGCCTCTCGCCGCCCCTCCCCCAGCCGGCACGCCGGTCCCGTTCGCGATCACCAGATGGGCGGCGGAGAACCGCCGCAGGGTCGAGGAGCTGGTCTGGCGCAACGAGCTGGGTGGGCTCACCGCCAGGATCACCGGCCCGGACGCGACGCCGCTGTTCGCCAAGTGGAGCCCGCACGACCTCCTGCCGGCGGCGGAGAGGTTGTCGTGGCTGGCCAGCCGGTTCCCCTCCCCCCGGATGGTGGACTACGAGGAACTGGACGACGGGTGGTTGATCGTCACGATGGGGATGCCCGGCGCGTCCGCGGTCGGGGAGCGCGGTCAGGCCCACCCGGAGCGGGCGGCGGCGGCCATGGGCGAGGGGCTGGCGCGGCTGCACAGCCTCGACCCCACGGACTGCCCCTTCGGTCCGGCCGAGTGGATCGGGGTGCAGGAGGACGTGGACGTGCTGGTGGTCGCGCACGGAGATGCGTGCGCCCCCAACACCCTGATCGACGACTCAGGCTTCGTCGGCATCGTCGACGTGGGAGAACTCGGCGTGGCCGACCGGTGGGCGGACCTGGCGATCGCCTCCTGGTCGCTGGAGTGGAACTTCGGCCCCGGCCACGAGGACGCGTTCTGGGCGGGGTACGGCGAAGCGCCGGACCCAGAGCGGATCCGGCGCTATCGCACCCTGTGGGGAAACCCCTGACTCAGACGAGGCCGAAGGCCTGCATCGCGGCCGCGACCTTCTCGAAGCCGGCGATGTTGGCCCCGAGCACGTAGTCGCCCGGCGCGCCGTAGGACTCGGCTGTCTCGGCGCACATGTCGTGGATCTTGCGCATGATCGAGGTGAGCCGCTCCTCGGTGTACTCGAAGCTCCAGGAGTCGCGCGACGCGTTCTGCTGCATCTCCAGCGCCGAGGTGGCCACGCCGCCGGCGTTGGCCGCCTTGCCGGGCCCGTAGAGGATCTTCGCCTCCTGGAACAGCTTGATGCCCTCGGGGGTCGTGGGCATGTTGGCGCCCTCGGCGACGGCGATGACGCCGTTGCGGACGAGGGTGGCGGCGTGGTCGCCGTTGAGCTCGTTCTGCGTGGCCGACGGCAGGGCCACGTCCACGGGCACGTCCCAGATGGAGCTGCCGTTCGAGTGGTAGCTGGCCGAGGCCCGGCGCTCGGCGTAGTCGCTGACGCGCCCGCGCTCGACCTCCTTGATCTGCTTGAGCAGGTCCAGGTCCACGCCCGCCTCGTCGACGACGTAGCCACCGGAGTCGGAGAAGGTGATGACCTTGCCGCCCAGCTGGTGCACCTTCTCGATGGCGTAGATGGCCACGTTGCCGGAGCCGGACACGCTGACCACCTTGCCGTCGAACGACTGGCCTCGGGTCTTGAGCATCTCGTCGGCGAACACGACGGTGCCGTAGCCGGTGGCCTCGGTGCGGACGAGCGAGCCGCCCCAGGCGATGCCCTTACCGGTCAGTACCCCGGACTCGTAGCGGTTGGTGATGCGTTTGTACTGCCCGAACATGTAGCCGATCTCGCGGCCGCCCACGCCGATGTCGCCGGCCGGCACGTCGGTGTACTCGCCGAGGTGGCGGTAGAGCTCGGTCATGAAGGACTGGCAGAACCGCATGACCTCGGCGTCGGACTTGCCTCGCGGGTCGAAGTCGGAGCCGCCCTTGCCGCCGCCGATGGGCAGGCCGGTCAGCGAGTTCTTGAAGATCTGCTCGAAGCCGAGGAACTTGATCACGCCGAGGTAGACGCTGGGGTGGAACCGGAGCCCGCCCTTGTAGGGGCCGAGCGCGGAGTTGAACTCGACCCGGAAGCCTCGGTTGACCTGCACCTCGCCCTTGTCGTCCATCCACGGCACGCGGAAGATGATCTGCCGCTCGGGCTCGCAGATGCGTTCCAGCACCTTCGAGCCGATGTACTCGGGGTGGCGCCGCACCACCGGCTCGAGGCTCTCGAATACCTCACGGACGGCCTGGTGGAACTCCGCCTCCCCGGGGTTGCGGGCCACGACACTCTGGAAGACGTGTTCCAGTTGCTGCTCCATCGGTACTCCTTCGCGCTGCGATGCTTGGAGCACTGAGTGTAACGAGCCTGTTACGCCTTCCTCACAGGGGTCCGCACTTCCCCGTCGCCGACGCTCGCCGCCAGCTGGCCGCAGGCCCCGTCGATCTCCGAGCCGCGGGTGTCGCGGAGGGTGACCGGCACACCTCGGCGCTCCAGGGTGTGGATGAAGACGCGCTCGTCCTCCTTCCTGGAGGCGGTCCACTTTGAGCCCGGCGTGGGGTTGAGCGGAATGAGGTTGACGTGCACCCAGCCCCAGTCGCCGCGCTTCTTGAGGACGGCGGCGAGGAGCTCGGCCCGTTCCTTCTGGTCGTTGATGTCGCGCATCATGGCGTACTCGATGGACACGCGGCGCTTGGTGGTGCGCGCATACTCCCAGGCTGCGTCGACGACCTCGGCCACCTTCCAGCGGGTGTTGATGGGGACGATCTCGTCGCGGAGCTCGTCGTCGGGGGCGTGCAGTGACACGGCGAGGGTCAGCGGCAGCCCTTCGTTCGTCAGCTGCTGGATCTTGGGAACCAGCCCGACGGTGGACACCGTGATGCCCCGCGCGCTCATCGCGAACCCGTCGGGGCTCGGCGCAAGCAGGGTCCTGATGGCGCCCATGACGGCCTTGTAGTTGGCCATCGGTTCGCCCATGCCCATGAACACGATGTTGTTCAGCCGTCCCGTCGCGCCGGGGACCGCGCCGGAGGCGAGCATCTGGTTTGCCGCCAGCGCCTGCACGGTGATCTCGGCCTGGCTGAGGTTGCGCTGGAGTCCGCCCTGGCCGGTGGCGCAGAAGGGGCATGCCATGCCGCACCCGGCCTGCGAGGAGATGCACAGCGTGGAGCGGCCGGGGTAGCGCATGAGGACGGACTCGAGGAGGGTCCCGTCGTGCAGGCGCCAGAGGGTCTTCACCGTCGCCCCCTTGTCCGCGGTGCGCTGGGTCACCTGCTGCAGCAACCTCGGGAACAGCTGCGCTCCCAGCTCCTCCCGGATGGAGGCCGGGATGTCCGAGAAGCCGGCCACGTCGTCCTCGAGGCGGTCGAAGAGGTGACGCGAGATCTGGTTCGCGCGGAACTTCGGCAGGCCGAGCCGGTGGGTGGCCTCGACGCGCTCGTCGACGCTCAGATCGAGCCAGTGCCGCGGCGCCTTACCCCTGGCGGGGGCGTCGAAGACGATGGGCAGCTGAGTACCGGACATGGGTCACCTTTGTGTTCTGGAGGAGGGGGTCAGCCGAGGGCCAGGTGCAGCACGAGCCACCCCACGGGGAAGGCCACGAGCATGGAATCGAGCCGATCCATCACGCCGCCGTGGCCGGGCAGGAAGTTGGACATGTCCTTGATGCCCGCGTCGCGCTTGAGCAGGGACTCCACGAGGTCCCCGACGGTGGCGGCCAGGCTGACGAGGATGCCGAGCGGGATGCCCACCCACCAGGGCGCGTCGAGCAGGTACACCGACGCCAGCACGGCGATGACGGTGGTGACCGCCACTCCCCCGGCCAGGCCTTCCCAGGTCTTGCCCGGGCTGATGTGGGGGGCCAACTTGTGCCGCCCCAGCAGCGACCCGACCGCGTAGGCCCCCGTGTCCGACGCCACCACGCACACGATGACGGTGAGGATGCGCAGCTGGCCATTGTCCGCTCCCATGAGGAGGGGGACGAACATGCCGAGCAGAGGGATGTAGGCGATCACCAGCGCGCTGGCCGCGACGTCCCTGATGAATCCCTCGGCGCCGCGGAACAGCCGGGAGGCCAACGCCACGATGGTCGTGGCCCCCAGGCAGATGATCACGAACGACGTGGGCGTGACCCGCATGTCGACGAGCGCGGCCACGTATCCGCCGACGACGCTGACCGCGGTACCCGCCACGATGACCCGGATCTCCGAACGCATGCCCTTGAGCAGCAGCGCCCGATGGACCTCGACGGCGGCGAGGCAGAGCCCGAGCGCGACCAGGCCGATGAACAGCCACGGCGCCCAGACCAGGCCGAAGGCGAGCACCACGAACAACGCGACGCCGACCCCGATGGCCGCCGGGAGGTCCCGGCCGGCCTTCGGGGTCGGCGCCGCGTTCGTGCTCTGAGCCATCAGACCTCGAGGAGTTCGGCTTCCTTGTGCTTGAAGAGGTCGTCGATGCTCTCGACGTACTTCTTCGTCGTGGCGTCGAGGGCCTTCTCGGCGCGGCTCAGGTCGTCCTCGCTGATCTGGCCGTCCTTCTGCGCCTTCTTCAGGTGGTCCATGGAGTGGCGGCGGACGTTGCGGACGGCGACGCGCGCGTCCTCGGCCTTCGCCTTGGCCATCTTGATGTACTCCTTGCGCCGCTCCTCCGTCAGCTGCGGGACGAGGATCCGCACCGAGTTGCCGTCGTTGCTGGGGTTCACGCCGAGGTCGGCGTCGCGGATGGCCTTCTCGATGGCGCCGATGGCGCTCCTGTCGAAGGGCGTGATCACCATCGAACGCGGGTCCGGGGACGTGAACGTGGCCAACTGCTGGAGCGGGGTGGGCGCGCCGTAGTAGTCCGCGGTGATCTTGTTGAACATCGCCGGATGCGCGCGCCCGGTGCGGATGGTGGCCATGTCCTCGCGGGCGTGGTCCACAGCGTGCTGCATCTTGGTGGCGGCTTCGTTCTGGGTTTCGGCGATCATGGATGACTCCTGAGGGTGACTGAGGTGGACTAACGCGAGACCAGGGTCCCGATCGGCTCACCGGCGACGACTCGGCCGATGTTGCCCGGGGTGGAGAGGTTGAAGAAGACGATGCTGAGGTTGTTGTCCCGCGCCAGTGAGATGGCCGTGGCATCGGCCACCTTCAGGTCCTCGGTGAGGAACTGGTCGTAGGAGAGGCGCTCGAACTTGGTGGCGTCGGGGTGGTTCTTTGGGTCCTTGTTGTACACGCCGTCGACGCCCTGCTTGCCCATGAGCAGCACCTCGGCCCCGATCTCCAAGGCCCGTTGCGCGGCGACGGTGTCGGTCGAGAAGTACGGCATGCCCGAGCCTGCCCCGAAGATGACGAGGCGGCCCTTCTCCAGATGACGCTCAGCCCTGCGGGGGATGTACGGCTCCGCCACCTGCGCCATGTTGATGGCCGACTGGACACGGGTCTCGATGCCCGCCTTCTCGCAGAAGTCCTGGAGCGCGATGCTGTTCATGACGGTGCCGAGCATGCCCATGTAGTCAGCGCGGTCGCGCGCCATCCCGTTCTGCGACAACTCGGCGCCGCGGAAATAGTTGCCGCCGCCGACCACCACCGCCACCTGGGTTCCGGACCTGACCACGGCGGCGATCTCTTCGGCGATGTTGGCCACCACCACGGGGTCCACCCCGAGCTTGCCGCCGCCGAACACCTCCCCCGACAGCTTCAACAGGACTCGCCGATAAGCCACTGGGCCTCCTCGTTCTGGGTGGGTCACCTCATGGTCGTGGGGGGGGGGGGGGGGGGGGGGGGGGGGGGCGGGGCGGGCCCCCGCCCCCCCCCC
>JAPUEL010000056.1 GCA_027492545.1 Propionibacteriaceae bacterium | reverse complement strand
GCCGCCCGGTACACATCGGGTACACATGACAGTCGAAGACGACCCTCCAAGGCCAACGATGATCGGTCCCAAGATCCTTTGCCCGCAAAGGTTTTCACCACTGTCACAGACCGCCCACCATCCCCTGAGCGCCCTTCAAAGCGCAATGTCGCAGGTTCGAGTCCTGTCGCCACGTTGTCTGTCGCCACGTTGTCCAGTCGCGTCCGATGCTTTCTCCGCTGCCTGGAGCCGCGGTTGCCTAGGCCCCTGTTCGTCACGCGGAGGCTGGCCCGGATCGTCGTTCACGATTCAGAATCCTGCCGAAGGCTTCAAGGTTCCTCTCGTCCGCATCCGGCAGCGCGTGGAGGTACTTCTGGGTCGTCATGATCTGCGCGTGGCCCATCCGGTCCATGACGCCCTTGAGGTCAGCACCGCCCGCGAGGAGCCAGGAAGCGTGGGCATGCCGGAGGTCGTGCGGCCGTATGTGAAAGCCGATCTTGGCCTGTGCCTCGGCAGGGAGCCAAATCCGAGTGCGGAAGGTGTTGCGTGACAGCGGGTTCCCACCGGCGGTCTCGGTCGAGGGGAACAGCAGGTCGTCGCGGCCGAGATCGAGTCGGGCAATGCGAGCGGCCAAGATGTCGAGCAACTCGTGGCGGACTCCAATGACCCGGGGCTTGTTGTTCTTCGGGTAAGGCTTGACGATCATCCGCTGGCCTGTCGGAGAGTGCTTCTTGGAGACTTCGACGATCGTCTCCTCGACAGTGATCGTTCGACGAAGGAAGTCGACGTGCCTGGGTCGCAGCGCGATCAGTTCGCCCCAGCGCAGTCCCGTCTCGATGTCGGTCACGACCAGGTCCTTGAACCGGTCGGGGATGCCGTTGAGGAACTGACGGAACTGCTCCGGGGTGATCGCCTTGCTCTGGCGGGCGATGATCTTGGGGAGCTCAGTCTCCTCGCACGGGTTGAACGCAATGATGCGGTCCCGCACGGCCCTCTTGAAGATCGACGAGAGCATCACGTGATACTTCTTCACACTCCGGGCCGAGAGCCCGCCCTCAACGGCCTGGGTCACCCATGCCTGGACTGCTGAGGGGAGGATCTTTGTCATCGCCTTGTCGCCGAACGCTGGCAGGAAGTGCTTGTCGAGGTTGGACCGGTAAGCCACCAGCGTCGTTGCCTCGATGTGGCGGCTCGGGAGCCAGACGGTCTCGACGTAGTCGCGGAAGGTGATCCTGCCCAAGACGGGGTCGAGCCATGTGCCATCGCCAACCTTGGCCTGCTCCCTGTTGGCCGCTCGCATCGCAGCTCTGGTCGAGGAGAACGTGCCCGCAGACCGGGTGCGCCCGTCCGGGTCTCGGTAGTAGGCGCGGAACGTCTCCGAGCCGTCGCCCGCGACGTACCTGCGTGCCCACGCCACTGGATGCCTCCCACACTCCCGATGCAGACTGTCGTGACCGCACCATGACCGCAGACGTTGCCATACGGCGGCGGATCACGGTGGACAGTAGCGGAATATCGAATGTGCCTCTGACTAGCAATGATGCTGCTATATTACGCTGATTCTGCAGCGAACGATAGCCCGCAGAAACACCCGGGATATTGCTCATAACCCAGAGGTCACAGGTTCAAATCCTGTCCCCGCTACGTGAATTCGCACTAGTCAGAGGCCCTTCTTCCCCTTGGGGAAAGAAGGGCCTCTTTCTGTCTGTACGTCGAGCCCAGCACGTCGTGGTCTCGCCGATGGCGACCATCGTGCCTCGCCCGATCAGGCCTGCAGATCGGCCAGGAACCACTGCGTGATCGTGGTGGGGTGGGTGATCGCGGTGCCGACCACGACCGCGTAGGCACCCGCGTCGAGGCAGTCGCGCGCCTGGGCCGGGGTACGCACGCGGCCCTCGGCGATGACCGGAATCCCGGGTACTCGCTGCACCAGTTGGACCAAGAGATCAAGATCCGGACCGTCGGTCATTGGACGTTCACCGGAATAGCCGGCCAACGTGGTGCCGACGATGTCGACGCCCGCGTCCACGGCCGCCAGGGCGTCGTCGACGCTCCCGCAGTCGGCCATCAGCAGGGTGTTGCGCTCCCGTCGGAGGGCGGCGACGGTGGCGGAGAGAGTCAGGCCATCGGGGCGAGGTCTGCGGGTGCCATCCAATGCGACGATCTCGGCACCCGCATCGCGGACCGCCCGCGCGTGCCGCAGTGTGGGAGTGATGACGACCCCGTCGTGCCCGTCCTTCCACAGGCCGATCAGCGGCACCTCGACACGCCCCTTGATGAAACTGATGTCGCTGATTCCCTGCGCTCGGACGGCCAGTGCGCCACCGCGGACGACGGCCTCAGCCATCTGCGCCATCGTCTCGGGGTGGCGCAGCGGCTCTCCCGGATACGCCTGGCAGGACACAATCAGCCCGCCGCGAAGGGACTCGATCAGGTGTGTCATGGTCATGCTCCGATCTCTGCGAATGGGCCCTGATCGACTGAGGGCTGGCGCGCGCTCGCCCCCAGGTGGTCGAGGGCATAGCGGGCAGCGCCGATGATGGCGGCATCGACGCCCAGGCGGGCGGGGACGATACCGAGGGTGGCGGGCTGGAGGGCCTCGCCAGCCGCACCGGCGCGAAGGGATTCCCACCAGGTGGGTCCGGCCCCGCTCAGCCCGCCAGCAAGGATCACCACTCCCGGGTCCAGGGTGTTGGCCCAGCCGCCGATGGCCCGCCCAAGGGCCCGGCCCGAGCGGGACACCCATTCGACAGCCAAAGGGTCGCCGTGTTCAGCGGCGGCGGCCAGTGCTGGCATGGTCGTCAGCTGGCCGCCGGCGCCTCGGTAGGCATTCAGCAGGCCCGCACCGGACGCCACGCACTCGAGGTGACCGGAATGTCCGCAACTGCAGAGCAACTGCTCCGCCTCGGCCGCGGGGACGTGCCCCAAGTGCCCGGCCAGATAGTGATCACCGCGCAGGGGTCGACCGTCCACGACGAGGGAACCACCCAGGCCAGTGCCCGCCGCGACGAGGAGGCTGGAGGTGAACCCGCTCCCCGCACCGAAATGGTGTTCGCCCAGTGCGTGAGCGTGTACGTCGTTGAGGCACCAGACGTGCAGACCCACGGCAGAGCTGATCTCGGCGGCGAGCCGGGTCCCTGCCCACTCGGCCAGGTGCGAGGTCGCGGAGACAACAGTCCCGTGGACTTCGTCGATCACGCCCGCGGAACCAATCCCCACGCCGGCAACCGAAGCGGCCTCAGGACGCGCCAGCAGCCGTCCCACCATGTCGATGACGGTGACGAGGATCGCCGCCCTGCCCTCACGGGCTGGAGTCGGGGCAACCTCCCGCCCGATCACGGTCGACCCGAGCACCAGACCGGCGGCGATCTTCGTACCACCAAGGTCCACCCCGACAACGGGCGTGGTCTCAACCGAAGGCGAGGGCTGGATCACGACGACCGTCCCGACAGGATCATCGCCAAGACCGGGATCCGGCAGTGCTGGTATCCCCCGGCTCCGCTGGAAGGCACGACCCGCCTACTCACGCCTCAAGCACTCCCGCACCGACCAGGTACGGCTTGATCGCAGCGATCTCGTCGTCGGAGAGCGCAATGGCAGGCGGGGCCATCCGTGCATCGTCGATCACGCCGATCAACTTCAGCGCGGCCTTGAACGCGCCCAGAGCGGATGACCCGCGCCCCATACGACCCGGGGCGCCGACGTCGACCAAGCCGAACATGTGGAAGAGGCGGACCTGCTCTTTGCGCGCGGCCTCGAGCTCACCGGCGCGGACGGACTCGTAGATTCGTACGAAACCCGCGGGGTCGACGTTGCCGATGCCGGGCACGACCCCGTCGGCGCCGGCGATGAGGCTGGAGTCGACCGTCAACTCTGAGCCAGTCATGACAACGAAGTCCTTCATCCCGCGGGCGTCACGTCCGATGACCAAGGCCCGGATGCTCGCATCGTCTCCGCTGGAATCCTTGACCCCCGCGAGCAAACCCTCCTCGCCGAGGCGGAGCAGCAGGTCACAGTCGAGCTTGACGCCGTTGACGGCACCGGGGATGTCGTACGCGTAGATGGGGATACCGCCGCAGGCCTCGTGCAGCATCCGGAAGTGCTGTTCGATCTCGGCCGGGTGAGTGCGGGTATAGAACGGCGCGGTCGCCACGATGCCGTCCACCCCGGCTTCGAGCGCGCCACGGACGTGTTCAAGCACACGCAGGGTCGTCATGTCGATGACGCCGGCAATCACGGGCACCCGCCCGGCAGCCTGGTCGAGGACGATCCGCAGTACGTCGCGACGACAGGCGTCAGTGAGGAATGCCACCTCGCTGGTCGACCCGAGGGCGAAGAGCCCATGCACACCGTTCCCGATCAGGTGATCGACGAGCCGGCGCAACGACGGCTCATCAATCTGGAAGTCAGCCGTGAAAGGGGTGCAGACCGGCGGCACCACTCCTCGGAGCAGTTGGCGGGAGACGGATCGGGGATTCATGTGTAGCTCCTTGGCAGTTGTTCTGCGGACGTGGGTTGGCGGGTTGGTCGGTGTCAAGGCGTTCATCGGAAGCGCCGGTGTTCCATCGAGCCGCGAACGGCGAACAGTTCGGCGTTGGTCACGCTGAGTGAGAGGTACACCTCGCGCCCACCGAGTTCGGCCAGCGCGCCTCCGAGGGCCACAGGCTGCCAACCGCTGCCGCGCAGTTCGGTCGAGGGCGCGGCGCCGATCCGCGCCGTAGAGCTGACCCGGCTGGGTGCCTCGATGAGTTCGTAACTGACTACGCCACCGGGTCGTACATCGACGAGCAACTCGACGTCATCGGCACCGATGACAAACGGACCGAGCACGAGCTCGCCCGGCCGGTTGGGGTCGACGGGAGAGAACCCGGCAAGTCGGTCGAGGTCGATCCGAGCGCGGCCCAGGCTGGTCTCACGGAACCCGGTATGAGGGCCGTTCGAACCCATGTAGTACAACCACTGCTGGCCGTCGACGTCGATGGGAACCGAGCTGTAGATGGTGCCGCAATCGAATGCACCATTCGGGTAGCGCCCATCCCCCCGAGGGATCAGTGCCTGGCCGGGGTCCACGAACTGCCAACTGTCGAGGTCGTGCGAGGTAGCGAGACCGCAGTACGTGAGATCGAAGTCGGGGGTGTCGCGGTCGCCCTCGTGGTAGATCGTGGGCAGCCCGATGAACTGACCATGATGAACGAAGACCGGCATCGAGTAGACCTGGCTGGCGTACGACGGGCCGCGTAGCACCTCTGTTGGCTCGGACCAGTGCAGGAAGTCGTCGCTCGTGGAGAGCGCACAAATACGTACGCCGTCGTTCCAGATCCGGGTGGTGAGCCCGTACCTCCCTGTGTTCGGGTCCCGGAACGGAGCCGTATGGGTGTCAGCACGAGGGTCGTGTTCGGGCCAACGCTTCAGCTCACCGAAGTGCAGACCGTCCGCCGAGAACGCCACTGCCATCCCGTGTCGGCCGCCCTCAGGCTCCGCCCGGGTCACCAGCTTGTAGCGGCGCCCGGGATCGGGGTCGGCCGGGTCCAGCATGACCCCGGTCCCGTGGGCATGAGTCATCAACAGGTTGTTGTCACGACTACCCTCGAACGCCACCAGCCCCAGCGGGGGCTTGCTCCAGGTGACACCATCCTGGGACTCCGCGACCGCGACCGACGTGACCCGCTGGGTCGTCGGCTCGTAGCGCAGACCCGGCCGCTCGGCGAGAGTCGCTCCAACCGACGAGGGATCCGTGGAGAACAACGTGTAGTACAGCCGCAGCAAACCGGTGCCAGGATCACGCAGGACGGTCGGATAGCCGTTGTCGAATCGCGCTTCCCAACGCTTCGGCAGCTCAGCGAAGTACTCCTCGCGGAGCAGCACCCCATGATCGGCATCCTTCTCCGCCGGGTGCACCCTGAGGCGCAGGTTGCGCGTCAGGTGATGGAGGACGAGGGCCCCGTCCAGGAGCAGGTACGTCGAGGACACGTCAGGACGCTTCCCCGGGAGCCCGCTCCAGGGACCTTTGTGGCGTGAACTGCAGGTCGAGCGTGGGTGGTTCGGTGAGGTGACAGGCCACGAGGTGCCGCGGTTCGGGATCCGCCGCCTGACGGAGGGTGGGCGTGTCGATCCGACAGACGTCCATGACGTACGGGCACCGATTGCTGAACGGGCAACCCGGCGGCTTGCTGATGGGGCTGGGCGTCTCTCCCGTGAACTTGAGTCGCTCTCTGCGACCGGCGGCGCGTTCCATCGTCGGGACCGCGGACAGAAGTGCCTGGGTGTACGGATGCTCAGCGCGAAGGTGTAGGGAGGTGGACTCGAGAACTTCCACCACCGTGCCGAGGTACATCACCACGACCCTCTGGCTGATGTACTGCGCGACCCCGACGTCGTGCGAGATGAACACGAAGGACACGCCGGTCTCCGCCTGGATGCTCTTGAGGATGTTGACCACCTGCGCCTGGATCGACACGTCCAGAGCGGACACCACCTCATCCGCGACGATCAGTTGCGGACGAATGGTCAGCGCTCGGGCCAGGGAGAGCCGCTGCCGCTGCCCTCCGGAGAACTCGTGCGGGTAGCGCTGGAGGTACTCGGGCCTGATGTTGACCATCTCGCAGACCTCGGCGACGCGCTCGCGGCGTGCGGAAGGGTCCTTGACCCCGTGCACGCGCAGCAGTTCATCCATGGCACTGCCGAGCTGTTGCCGCGGATCGAAGGAGGTGTACGGGTCCTGGAAGATCATCTGGACGCGTTTCCGGAAGCCCAGTTCGTCAGCGCCGCGGAGGTGGCCGATGTCGGTCAGTCCCTCGCCCAGGTCGTACTCCAACGTGCCGCCGGTCGGTCGTTCGAGGAGCGTGAGAACCCGGCCGAGTGTGGTCTTGCCACACCCCGACTCGCCCAACAGCGCCACGGTCTCGCCCCGGTGAATGTCCAGGCTCACACCGTCGACGGCCTTGAGCTCGCCGACCTTGCGCCGCAGCACGCCTCCCATGACCGGGAAGTACATGCGTACGTCGCGCGCACGGTAGAGCACCTCCGGGGTTGCCCCAGTCGGCGCGGGCTGAAGCTCCGTCATGCCGTGACCTCATCTCGGATACGCCCGGTGTCCGCCGGTTCCACACGTACGCACCGCACGGGGTGCCCGTCATCAGCCGGACGCATCTCGATGACCCCCAGGTGGCACTGCTCCTGCACGAACGGGCACCGTCCGGCGAACTCGCAGCCAGTCGTCACATCGGCGGGCGACGGCGTCTGACCGTCGATGGTCCTCAGCTCCACCGACGGGTCCATCCCGACGGAAGGCACGCTTCGCAGCAAGGCCTGCGTGTACGGGTGGCGCGGTTCCTTGAGCACCTGTTCGGTGGTCCCGTACTCGACGATCCGCCCCATGTACATCACGGCCACGTGATCGGCGAACTGAGAGACCAGCGCCATGTTGTGAGTGATGAGAATGAAGGTCTTGTGCTCGATGAGCTGCAGGTCCTTCAGCAGGTACATGATCTGAGCCTGGATTGTGACGTCCAGGGCTGTCGTGGGCTCATCGGCGATGACGAGCTCGGGGTTGCAGATCATCGCCATGGCGATCATCACCCGCTGTCGCATCCCTCCGGAGAACTCGTGGGGGTAGGCGTCATACCGTCGCTGCGGGTCCGGGATGCCCAGCCGACCGAACATCTCGATGACCTTCTTGCGGGCCTCAGGCTTGCTGGTCTTCGTGTGCTGCAGGAGGTTCTCGGCCACCTGCCGACCCACCCGATGCGCCGGGTTCAGCGAGGACTGCGTGTCCTGGAAGATCATCCCGATCTGGCCACCCCGGACGGAGCGCATCTGGCGGCCGTACTTCTCGAGGCCGTTGAGGCGCAGGTGGCCGCCATGGGGTCGGAAGACGATGTCACCCGACGTGATCTGGCCGTTGTCGGGGAGCAACTGAACGATCGACTGCGCGGTCACCGACTTGCCGCAGCCCGATTCGCCGACGATGCAGACGAACGAGCCGCGGCCGACCTCGAGCGACACGTCACGGAGGATGTGAAGGTCGCCGGACTGGGTGTTGAAGTGCACGTTGACGCCGGAGATCTCCAGGATGGGTGCCTCCACGACCACGTGCTCCGGGGCCTGGTCCATCTGGGCGCTCATCTCGCGGCCTTTCGTGTGCCGAGCAGCGAGGCCCTCAGCGCCTTCTTGGTGATCGACGTCTTGTGCCGTGGATCGAGGACGTCCCGCAGACCGTCGCCGACGAAGTTGACCGACAGCACGAACAAGACGATCGCCGCCGCCGGGAAGACCCACACCCACCAGTACTGCTTCATGACCTCAGGCGACTGGGCGGCGGCCAGCAGGTTCCCCCACGTGGGCGTCGTGACGGGGACACCGAGCCCCAGGTACGACAACCCTGCCTCGGCGATGATGTAGATCGCGATGTTGATCGTGAAGGCCACAACGATCGGGCTCATGGTGTTGGGGAGCATGTGTCGGAAGATGATGCGCCAGCGCGAGTAGCCGAAGGCGCGTCCGGCCTCGACGTAGGTCTCTTCGCGCAGCGACATGAACTCGCCCCTGACCAGTCGGAACGTGGTCATCCAGCCGGTGATGGCGAAGACCAGGATGACGTTGTTCACTCCTTGTCCAAGAAGGGAGACCAAGACCAGGACGAGGATCAGCTGAGGGAAGGTCATGACCACCTCGGACAGTCGCATGAGGGTGACGTCCACCCAGCCCTGGAGGTAGCCGGCGATCGCACCGAGCACGGTGCCGATCGAGTTGCCGAGCAACGAGGAGAGAACGCCGATGTAGATGGACTGGCGAGCGCCAAAGAGGATGCGGCTGAACATGTCGCGGCCGAGTTGGTCGGTGCCCATCAGATGTGCCCAGCTCGGCCCGAGGCGGGCGCTCGCCACATCCATGTCGGTAGGGCTGTGGCCAGCGATCTGCGAGGCGAACACCGCCGCCAGGATCATCACCAACGCGATGGTCAGGCCGAGCATGCCAACCTTGTTGCGCAGGAACGTCCGCAAGGACATGACGAGCGCGCTCTGCGGCCTGGCCGGCGTGTCCGCGACCCCATCGGCGTCGACGGTATTCGGCCCTGTCACGGGCTTGGTCTGTGTCATCTTGGCCCCTCTCAACTCAACCGAATGCGAGGGTCGAGGATCGACTTGACGATGTCGATCAAGAAGCTCGCAACGAGGATCGCGAGCGCAACGAGCATGCTGGTCACCATGATCACGGGGTAGTCCGAAGAGGTCACCGCGGCCACGATCGTGCTGCCGATCCCCGGCCAGCGAAAGACGCTCTCGATGAGCACGGAGCCGCCGACCAGCAGTGGAAGCCGGAAGGCCAGGATGACCATGACGGGCCCAAGCGAATTGCGGAAGACGTGGCTCCACAGCACCTTCCACTCAGGGATGCCCTTGCTGCGGGCGGTCTTGACGAAGTCCTTGTTCATGGTGTCCAGCACCGAGTTCCGCGTGTAGCGGATGAGCACGGCCAGCATGCTGAACGTGAGGGTTGCTACCGGCAGGATGAGGTGCGGCAACCGACCTAGGAGGGTGTCCTCGCCAGGGGAAACCCTTCCTCCCGTGGGCAGCCAGCCGTACTGGTATCCGAAGATCTGCAACAAGACGATGCCGACGAAGAACTCCGGTATGGCGATACCGACGATGGCGAGCACCCGGGAGATGCCGTCCGCGATGCCGCCGCGGTGGGAGCCGGCCATGAGGCCGATGCCGAGGGCCAGGATCGTTGACAGTATGAGCGCCGAGAGCACCAGCTCGAGAGTGGCCGGGAGCCGCAGCGCGATGATCTCCGAGATGCTCTGTCCCTGCTGGATGCTGTAGCCGAAGTGGCCGGTGAACATGTCGCCCAGCCACCGCACGTACTGAATGACGATGTTGTCGTTGAGTCCCAACTGCTGACGCAGTAGTTCGATGTTGGCCGGATCGGCGGCGGCATCCGGCGGGATCATGTACATGATCGGGTCCACCGGGGACAGCCGGATGGCGAAGAAGATCATCGCGCTGATGCCCAACGCCATCGGCACGAGGATCAGGATTCTCCTGATCAGGAAGCTCACCATCGCAGCCCCTTCTTGGTGTTTGGACCGCGGCCTCTGGGGCTCCGGTCGACGGTGGCGGCCCGGGGGACGCCGCTGGGGCCCCCCCACCCCATAACCAAAAAAAACACAACCCGCACGTGTTGTTGTTTTTGTTAAGCGGGTTGTCGCAAACACTAC